>DASPZU010000122.1:0-8877 GCA_035636095.1 Thermoanaerobaculia bacterium | reverse complement strand
CGGCACGCTCGTCTTCGCCTATGGCGGTTGGGTGTTCATCAAGGGAGCCGTCGGCGAACTCGCCGACCGCCGGCCCGGAATGATGACCCTCATCGCGCTGGCGATCGGCGTCGCATTCACGTTCAGTCTGGCCGTGACGTTCGGCTTTCCGGGAATGGATCTGTGGTGGGAGCTGGCCACCCTCATCGCGATCATGGTCCTCGGCCACTGGATCGAGATGCGCTCCATCGCTCAGGCCGAGGGCGCCCTCAAGGAACTCGCCAAACTTCTTCCCGACAACGCGGAACGCATTGTGGGCGAGCGCACCGAGGTCGTTCGCCTTGCAGAGGTCCGCGATGGAGACCTGTTGCTGATTCGTCCCGGCGCAAGTATTCCAGCGGATGGCGTGGTGCGAGACGGCTCGAGCGACGTGAATGAGTCGATGATCACCGGCGAATCACGGCCACTCCCGAAGGGGTCGAATGACAACGTAATCGCGGGAACCGTGAACGGCTCCGGCTCCCTGCGCATCGAAGTCACGGGGACGGGAGAGAAAACGGCGCTCGCGGGCATCATGCGTCTGGTTGGGCAAGCGCAGAGCTCGCGCTCGCGCGCGCAAGCGCTCGCGGATCGGGCGGCATTCCTTCTCACCATCATCGCGGTTGCCGCGGCAGTCGTGACGCTGGTGGCGTGGTTCGTGGCAGGAAAGGACGCTTCGTTCGTGATCGAGCGCGTCGTTACGGTGCTGGTGATCGCATGCCCTCACGCGCTCGGGCTGGCGATCCCGCTGGTCATCGCGATTTCCACCACACTCGGCGCTCGCAGTGGACTCCTGGTGCGCGACCGGCGCGGACTCGAGGAAGCGCGCAATGTGACGGCTGTTTTCTTTGACAAAACCGGAACGCTCACGCTGGGCGAGTTCCGGGTCGTGGAGATCACGACCCGCGAGGGCCTCGCGCAGGATGAGGCACTCGCTCTCGCCGCGGCAGTGGAACGCGACTCGGAGCACACCATCGCCCAAGGCATCGTGAAGAGCGCGGAGGATCGCGGCTTGTCGGTTCCCGGGGCCGAACGCTTCCAGGCAATCCCCGGGAAAGGTGTGCGGGCATTCGTGAACGGGAAAGAACTACTCGTGGGCGGTCCGACATTGCTTCGCACTCTCAGCTCGGAGATCGAACCGGCGCTCCGCGAGGCGATCGATCGCGCGGCAGCTCGCGGCCAGGCCGCGATTACGATGCTCGAGCAGGGCGTGCCGGTTGCCGTGTTCGCGGTGGCCGATGCCGTTCGCGAGGAATCGCGCGAGGCCGTGCGGCGGCTGCACGAGCAAGGCATCGAGGTCATCATGATGACCGGCGACGCTCAGGCGGTCGCGAACGCCGTGGCCCAGGAGCTTGAAATCGACACGGTGTTCGCCGAGGTGTTGCCGGAGCAGAAAGCGTCGAAAGTCAAAGAAGTGCAGCAGCAGGGAAGGCGCGTGGCAATGGTCGGTGATGGGGTCAATGATGCGCCGGCGCTCCTGACCGCGGACGTCGGCATCGCCATCGGCGCTGGTACGGACGTGGCGGTGGAGGCGGGCGATGTGGTGCTGGTGCGGAGCGATCCGCGCGACGTGCCACGGATCATCGCACTGAGCAAGGCCACGTACCGAAAGATGATTCAGAATCTCTGGTGGGCGGCTGGCTACAACATCGTGGCCATTCCGCTCGCCGCAGGAGTGTTGGCGTCCTCGGGAATTTTGCTGCAGCCCGCTGTGGGCGCTGTGTTGATGTCGATGAGCACGATCATCGTCGCGGTCAATGCGCAACTCCTGCGCCGCGCGCGATTGTGAGGCAGCCGGAAGAACGACTGAGTGGGACGGACAACACGCATTGCGTTGCTCGCGGTCGCGATCCTGGTCGACTGCCAGCCGCACCAACGCTCCGTGACCATCGCCACGACGACGAGTCTCGATGGTTCAGGACTCCTGCAGGTCATGCGCGTCGAATTCAAACGACAAACCGGAGTCATGCTGAATGCGTACGTGGTCGGATCTGGCCGGGCGCTCAGGCTGGCGTCGGAGGGGAAGGTCGACGTGACGATCACGCATGATCCCGACGCCGAGCGGATGTTCGTCGCGCACGAGAGGCCGGAGCTCTACCGGCAATTCATGTGGAATGATTTCGTCATCGTGGGACCCTCTGCAGATCCGGCGCGTGTGTCGCAGGCTCACTCCGCCGCCGAGGCATTCCACAAAATTCACGATACAGCGAGCAAGTTCCTGTCGCGGAATGATCAGTCGGGAACACACATGAAGGAACTTTCATTATGGCGCGCTGCCGGCGTCTCACCCGGATCAAACCCGAACTACATTCCCATCGGTCAGCCGATGGCGCATCTGTTGCGTTCAGCGGACGAATTACGAGCTTACGCGCTCAGCGATCGCGCGACATTCGACCAACTGGCTCCGTCGCTGCATCTGGCCATTGTCTTTGCCGGCGACCCAACGCTGCGCAACATTTACGCCGTGATCCTGATGCGCCGCCCCGACTCTGAAGAACATCGAAATGCGAGAGCGCTCGCGTACTGGATTCTCTCGCCGGAGGGCCGGCGGATCATTGAATCGTTTCGGATCCGTGGGCGCCAGGAGCTGCGCTGGATCGAGAAGTGAGCACAGGTGAATCCGCTCGCTCGGCTTGACTCCGTACCGAAGTACGGGATGTAAAGTAAGGACCGTATGACCATTGGCGAAGTCGCAAAAGCATCGGGGGTCGGTGTCGAAACGGTTCGCTTTTACGAACGCAAGCGACTCATCCCTCAACCGCGGCGTCCCACGGCTGGACGGCGGCAGTACGATGAGGAGATCGCTCGCCGGATTCGCTTCATTCGACGCGCGCAGGACCTCGGCTTCTCACTCACCGAGGTGAAGCAGCTCCTGGATCTGCGACTCGATGCGCGGCGAAGTTGTTCTGAAGTGAAAGCTGAAGCGGAAGCCAAGATTGCCGCGATCGACGCGCGCATCGCATCGCTGCGAAAGATGCGCAAATCGCTACGATCGCTCGCGTCGTCGTGCTCGGGTGAGGGGTCGACGAGTGCTTGTCCAATCCTCGATGTGATCGAATCCGATGAAAGGAATCGCGCATGAAACACTTTGCCGCTGTTGCCCTGCTGAGTCTTGCCGCCGTCACGTTTGCGGCGAATTCCCCGAAACCCACGCTGACCTGTTCACTGACCGGCAAGAACATGGCGAAATGCTGCTGCAAGAAAACCTCGGACGGGAGGCTGTACTGCAAGCTGGCAAAAAAGACGATCGAATCCTGCTGCTGCAAGCCGATCAAATCGGAGCACCAGTGATGCCCTTCGCGCCCGATTTTGGGGTGCTGCAGCGATGCACCGTCGAGATTCGCCTACAATTCGGCGATATCCATGCGCGTCAGTTTTCCGCCTTTTTTGGTCGATACGGCCACGCGTCAGCTCCTTCGCGACGGGGAGGAGCTGCCGCTTCCGCCGAAAGCATTTCAACTGCTGGCGCTGCTCATCGAGCGCCGGCCGCAGGCGATTTCGCAGAAGGAGCTCTACGATCATCTTTGGCCAGACTCCTACGTCGGCTCGGGGAGCCTTCATAGCCTGGTGCACCAGCTTCGCTCAGCGCTCGACGATCATCAGCGCAGGATCATTAGAACGGCATACGGTTTTGGTTTTTTGTTCGCGGCGGGCGTGACCGAGGAGAGAAGCCTTCGGCGACAGCGATTTGCGCTCGTGGTCGAGGGTCGAAGATTCGAGCTGACCGACGGCGAAAACATCATCGGACGTTCCGACGATGCCGCGGTCGTTCTCGATCACTGGTCGGTGTCGCGCCACCATGCGCGTCTTCTCATCGCGGGCGATGACACGACGGTCGAGGATCTGGACAGCAAGAACGGCACGTATCTCAACGGTCAGCGCATCGAATCCGCGACAGCGGTCCGCGCGGGAGACGACATTCGGTTCGGACGCGTTCGCGCGAGTTTGCGAAGAAAGGGAACCGCGGCGTCAACCGGAACCGATTCCGCGGTTCGACGGCGGCTCAAAGAAGAAATGAGAAGAAAATAAGAACGCAGTAGAAGTCTGACGCCAGTCCCAACGCAGCTTCCTTTCAACAACGAAAGGACTGCGTCATGGGTCACGCCTTTCTCATCCTCTGTTTGTCGATATCGTCGCCTCCTGAGCAGTTTCCGTTCCGCGATCTTGTCAACAACCATGACCTGCTGCGAATCGCCAGCGATCTGGAATGGCTCAAGCCGCTCCATCGCAAAGAACTCGAGATCGCAGCGTTCATCGTCCGCCGCGGCGACCACTTCGATTGTCTACTCTGGCCGCCGAAGACCGGGAGCTACTCCGCAACATTTCGAGGATCGGCGCCGGAAGGGACAGTGGCCATTGTGCACACCCATCCGCGGTGGGCGAATGAGCCGTCACCAGAGGACATTGCTTTGTCGCAAAGAGTCGCGCTTCCGGTGTACGTTCTCACGCGCTCCAACATCACCGTTGCGACCATCAGCGGGAAAGTGTCGTGGGTGGTGGCCAGCCATTACTGGAGCGGAACGATGAACTGGGTATCAGAGAAGAGAGCGTGTCTCTGCCATCCGATTGATGAGGGCAACCAGGTGGCCGAGCCGACAAACTAGAGACGGCACGAAAGCCGGTGCTACCATCAGTCGCTCGTGCTCAACGAACAGATCGGGCAGTACCGCATCACCGGCAAACTCGGTCAGGGCGGGATGGGGGAGATCTTCTCCGCATATGATCAGAAGCTGAACCGCAACGTGGCGGTGAAGTTCATCGCCAGCACGCACCTCGACAGCGACCACTCACGCAAGATGTTTCTCCGTGAAGCACGCGCGGCGGCGGCGCTCGATCACCCGTTCATTTGCACGGTGCACGACGTCCTGGAACACCACGGGCAGCCGATGATCGTCATGGAGCGCGTGGAAGGCGAAACATTGCATGAGCGTATCGGCCATGGTCCGCTCAGCGTCGAGCAAGTGGTGCAACACGCGCTGGAGATCGCCGAGGCTCTTGCCGCGGCCCACGCGCGCGGCATCGTGCATCGCGACGTCAAGACTGCCAACGTCATGCTCACCCCCGCGGGTCACGTCAAGGTGATGGACTTCGGGCTGGCGGTGATCACCTTCAGCGAGCCCGAGGAGCAGACGTCGCATCGATCGAAGGACGACTCCTCGAAGTTTGCCGGCACCGTGCCTTACATGGCCCCCGAGATTTTGCGCGGCGAGCCGGCTACCGAGAGCTCCGACTTCTACGCCTTCGGCGTGGTGATGTACGAGATGCTCACCAGCCGTCACCCGTTCACCGGAAAGACAGATGCCGTGCTGATTTCCGAGATTCTCGATCGACAGCCGTGCACGCCGCGGCAACTGCGCGCCGACGTTCCGCGCGCGATCGACGAGCTGGTCATGCGGCTGCTGGCCAAGGAGCCGCGCAAACGGCCTGCCGCTTCCAGGGTGATCTCGGCTTTGCGATCCATCTCCCGACGCAAACGCGCTCAATCGCAGCAATCGCTGGCGGTGCTTCCTTTTCGCGCTCTGACCGACGATCCGGAAAGCGAATACCTCGGCGTCGCGCTGGCCGACGCCACCACCAGCGAGCTGGCGCTGGTCCGATCGCTCCTGGTTCGTCCGACCGCGGCCATCCTGCGCTATCACGACGCCAACGACGATCCGGTGCTCGCTGCCCATGACCTCGGCGTCGACTTCATCGTCGCCGGCACCTTCCAACGCGCCGGCTCACGCCTGCGTGTGAGCGCGCAATTGATCGATGCAGCCGAAGAGCGGCCGATCTGGTCCACCAAGGTCGACACGACCGTCGACGACATCTTCGCCATGCAGGACGAGGTGTCGCACAAGATCGTGGAGGCGCTCCAGCTCGAGTTGACGCTGGCCGAGAAGCAGCGCATCGGACGAGGCCCTCAGGCAGTGGCGCGCGACGCCGTCGATCTCTACGTCAAGGGCCGTGTGGCCCTCCTGACGGAAACGATTCCATCATTGAACAACGCCATCGAGTACTTCGAACGGGCGGCGGAAATTGACCGCCACAATCCGCTCAATTGGATCGGTCTCGCCGATGCGTATTGCAGAATGGCGTTCAACTGGGATCCCGAAGGCGAATGGTACGAGCGCGCAAAAGAAATCTCGGAACGCGCGCTGCAGCTCGATCCTCAGATTCCGGAGGGGCACTACCTCCGGGCACGTCTGGCGTGGACACCGCAGAATGGATTTCAGCACGAGCTCGCCATTCGTGAAGTCGTCACCGCCCTGGCCGAACGCCCCAACCTCTTCGAGGGGTTCGACTGGCTGGGGACAATCCTGTGGCACGTCGGACTGATCGAGGACGCACGACTCAACTACAAGCGCGCGCTGGCCATCAGTCCGGACGACATGGTGGCCAGGATGCATGTAGTGAGCTGCGAATTGATGAACGGAAACTACGAAGCACTGCAACCCAGCCTTGAAGCGTTGGAAGGCGTGGAGGCATCGTGGGCAGTCTACGCTACGGCTTTCTGGCAACTGCACATCGGTGATCTCGCCGGAGCGGATAGAACAATCGAAGGAGGGACGCGCAAGTTCCCCGCTGAGGTGCTTTTTTATTCGGCGCGCGCCGTGCTGGCGGCGAAAAAAGGAGACGAAGCCGCAGCCCTGCAGGCCATCGAGCGCACCATGCAGAACCGAAAGGCGTATGGGCACTTTCATCATGCCGAGTTGGACGTCGCCTGCGCGCTGGCCATCCTCGGCAGAAACGAAGAGTCGCTCGACCATTTGACCTCAGTGGTGCGCAGCGGTTTCCCGTCACTCCCGGCCGTGCAAAACGATCCGCTGCTGTCGTCGCTGCGAGACGAAGAGCGCTACCGGGAATTGGTCAGCGAGCTGCAAGCTTCGCAGCAGCACTACCGGCATCTCTGCGACGATCTTCGCGGGGCGATCTCGTCAGGCTGAAATTCCCGCCTGAGTGTGGCACAGGCACTCTTGCCTGTGCCGGCACAGACAGGAGTGTCTGTGCCACATCCTCAGAACGCGAACTTGGCTCCCAGTTGCACGATGCGCGGCGGCTCGATGTCCGTCACTGCGCCGAAGCGCGTGCTGGTCATGTTCGTCTCGATGGTCCGATAGTTCTTCTTGTCGAAGACGTTGAAGACTTCCACTCGGAGCTGCACTTTGGACCTGGCTGCGAGCGGGATGTCCTTGAATAACGAAAGGTCGGTGTTGAAGTAGTTCGGCCCGACAATTCCGTTTCGAGGCGCGGTTCCGAGCTGTCCAGGCGCAAGTCGCGCGAATGCATCCGTATTGAGCCAATGATCCTGAGTCCTGCCGCCGGCAGGCGCCGCATTCGGGTCCTGTCCCGGAACGTAATTCGCGCGCAGCGTGACCTGGTCGCCGAAGATCGAGGTGTTCGTTCCAGCGGTCACAGTCAGGCGGCGGCCGGTGTAATAACGCGTGACTCCCGAAAGCTCCCAGCCCCCGAGAACCCTCCCCGCCAGACCTTCCTGCGATCGGAAGAACGGCAGCCGATAGATGTAGTTGACTGCCAACACATGCCGGCGATCGAAATCCTGATAGCCGTACTCGGCGTCCGGATTGCGCGGATCCTGCGCCAGGCTTCCCGACGATGTGGAGTCCTCGCTGTCGGCGTCACCGCGCGAGCGCGACAGTGTGTACGCAATCCCGAATGAGAAATCGATCGACGATCGCCGAACGATGCTGACCTGCAGAGAGTCGTAGTCCGATCGCCCGCTGGTCTCATTGATGACGATGCGTCCGAAGCCGCGATAAGGCCGATTCGCATTGATCGGCGTCGGAGCCAGACCGGTCACAGAGTCTGGTGTCACGAAGTTCAGCTCTCGAACGCGGAGCAGATGGCGAGAACTGTTCCCGACATAGCTCACGTCGGCCGCGATGTTCCACGGCAGCTCGCGTTGCACGCCGAAGCTGTATGCCGTGACTTTCGGCATCGGGAAATCGGTGGCCAGGGCCTCGAAGCCTCCCGGCGGCGCCGCGCTCGCAACGCCTCCTCCCGGATTGTCCACGGTTCCTCCGGTGATCTCGACCGTTCGAACGAATGGCGGCGACGCCCCCTGATCGCGAGTGCTGTTGAAATCCGGCCGGTCGTAGAAGATGCCGAAGCCGCCCCGAACCATGGTCCGGCCCGAATTCCACGGATCCCAGTTGAAGCCCAGCCGCGGTCCGATATTCTTCGCGCTGCTCTTGTAGAGACTGCGAGGTCCGTTCACACCGGCCTTGACGATTCCGGCGACCGGCATCCCGTTCTCCGTGACTCCGGTCCCCGGGACGAGGTTTCCGCGTGAGTCGATCTGCGGAGCCTGCGAGGGGTCGTATCGCCTCGGGTCGAAGGTCGCGATGCGGTCGTTACGCTCGGTCACGCCGGGCATGTACTGGTAGCGGACGCCGAAGTTCAGACTCAGATTTGGCCGCATCTGCCAGTGGTCCTGAGCGTACAGCTCGACCTGGTTGTAGCGCATGTCGACAAACGGGGCAGCGTCGGATTCGGTGTAGCGATCGTAAAGGCCGAGAAGCGCATCGGCCAGCGCGATGCCGGTCCCCTTCGAGCGGGTGTCGGAAAATGTGAAAGCGCCGCTGTCGGCGGTACGAAGCTCCTCCCCCTTTCGGAACTGACCGAGGTAAGTGCCGAACTTGAGATCGTGATTGCCGCGAAGCAACGTCAAGTTGTTTTTGAGGGTGTAGTAGTTGCCGATGATGCGGGTGGGATAGTCGGATCCGAGCAGGCCTGTGCCGAGAGAGTATCCGGTCATTGAACGAATGTTCGGCGCGCGGTCACCGCGATTGAGCGGAAAGATCTCCGGAATGTTGAGCCCTGTGCGCAGGAACAAATCGCCGGACTGATGAAGGTTCT
>DASPZU010000121.1:0-105168 GCA_035636095.1 Thermoanaerobaculia bacterium | reverse complement strand
CAGATCGACCGCCACCTGCTCCGAGACCTCGCCGAACTCCTGGATCAGCGCCGGATCGACGCCCGCGATGAACATCTTGGCGTCGGCGGTGTAGCAGACCGCGCCGCCCATGAAGTAGCCGGAGCTTCCCGGCACGTCGGTGATGCGCGAAGCAAGCAGGCCGCCGGTGCATGACTCCGCGACCGAAACCGTCCCGTGCCGCTCGAGCAGCATGCGGCCGATGACCGACTCCAGCGTGTCGCCGTCGTACCCATAAATTTTGTCACTAAATATCGTTACTAATTCTTTTTCACGCTCGGCGATGACGGATTGCGCATCGCTGCCGTCGGCGATCAGATGCAGCTCGATCGTGCCGCTGGTCGCGAGGATCGTCAGCGGCTCATGGTTGTGCGCGTCGTAATACGGCTTCAACTTCTCTTCGACGCCCGACTCCGTCATGCCTGCGATTTTGAGAACGCGACGCTGTCGCGCCCGACCGCCCGTCTTCTGCTGCAGCCACGGCACGAGGTACGTCTCGATCATCCATTCCAGCTCGTGCGGCACACCCGGGAAAACCCAAACGTCTTTTCCTCCAGCGGCAAGAAGAAAGCCGGGCGCGGTGCCGCGCTCATTGCGCAGCGTGGTCTGTCCGCGAAAAACATTCGCCTGACGTTTGTTGACCTCGGGCATCTTCCAGCCGCGGGCTTTGAAACGCGCCTCGATGCGGTCGACGATCGACTGATCGATCTCTATCTGCAGTCCGAAAGCCTCGACCAGCGCATCGCGCGTCATGTCATCCTCGGTGGGACCGAGGCCGCCGGTGATGACGAGGATGTCGGAGTGGTCAAGCGAGTAGCGGATCTCGTCGACTAGATCGGGGAGAAGGTCGCCGACCACGCTCTTGCGAGCGACGTTCACACCGAAATCCTCGAAGGCCGCCGTGATCTTCAGAGAATTCGTGTCGAGGCGGGTCGGCCCGAGCATCTCCGAGCCGACCGCGATGATCGAAGCCTTCACGATTCCTTTTCCTTCGCCAGCGCTTCCCATTTGCCGTACAGCAGCTCGATCATGGCCTTCAGATCGGCATTCTGCGCCTGAATCTTCTTGGTGCGCTCGCCATCGCGATAGACCTCTTCATTGCACAGAAGCAGATCGTTGCGCTCGCGCTCACGCTCGGCGGCAGAGATGCGCTCCTCGAGCGTCGCGATCTCCTCGTCGAGTTTTTTGAGGCGGCGGTCGCGCTTTTTTTGCTCGCGCTTGTTCGGCCCCTCACCCGGCGCTTGGCGCCACCCTCTCCCCGCTTGCGGGGAGAGGGCCGGGGTGAGGGGCATCGCCACCCCCGCCTTCATCCGCTCCACCAGATCGCTGTAGTTGCCGGCATACACTTCGGCGTGACCATCCTCGACGAGGATGATGTTCTCGGCGACGCGATCGATGAAGTAGCGATCATGCGACACGACCACCAGCGCGCCCGTGAACCGCTCCAGCGCCGCTTCCAGCGCCTCACGGGTATAGACATCCAGATGGTTGGTCGGCTCGTCGAGCAGCATCAGATTGCCGCCGGCGTACATGATCTTCGCGAGCGCCAGCCGACCGCGTTCGCCGCCCGATAGATCGCGAGTCTTCTTGAACACGTCCTCATCGAAGAACGAAAACTGCGCCAGATAACCCCTCACCTGCTCCTCGGTCTGCGAATGATCGAGGTTCCAGACCTCATCGATCACGCTGCCCTTCGGATCGAGGTCGCCCAGCGTCTGATCGTAGTAGCCGACATGGACGTTGTGGCCGTGAGCGATCGTGCCGCTCAGCGGCTGCAGGCGTCCCGCAAATGTCTTCAACAGCGTCGATTTCCCGGAACCGTTCGGCCCCATGATCGCGTAACGCTCGCCGCGGCGGATCACCATGCTGAGGTTGTTGACGATCGGTTTGTCTTCGTAGCCTGCCGTGACGCGGTCGACGGTGAGCGAGATGGCGCCGGAACGCGGGCCGGCCTCCAGCCGAAAATTTGCGAACGTCTGGTCAGTCTCCGGCCGCTCGAGCTCATCGAGCCGGTTGAGCATCTTGCGCCGCGACTTGGCCTGCTTGGTCTTCTGCCCCGCGATGTTGCGTCGGATGAACTCCTGCGTGCGCTCGATGAACTCCTGCCGCCGGTCGTAATCGACCGCCATCTTCTCGACGCGCTCCTGGCGCAGCTGCAGGAAGCGCTCGTAGTTGCCGTGATACTCGATCAATTTCCCATGCGCCAGCTCGACGATCTTTTCGATGGTGCGATTGAGAAATGTTCGATCGTGCGAAATCAGCACAAAGCTGCCTTTGAATGACTGCAGGAACTCTTCGAGAAACTCGATGCCGTTGAGATCGAGATGGTTGGTGGGCTCGTCGAGCAGCAGCAGATCGACTTTGGTGAGCAGCACGCGCGCGAGCATGGCGCGGTTCTGCTGCCCGCCGCTGAACTCGTGAATGGGCCGCTCCCGATCCGACTTTTCGAATCCGACGCCGCTGAGCACGCGTTCGACTTCCGCATGCAGGGTGTAGCCGTTGGCGTGCTCGTAGTCGTGCTGCAGCCCGGCATATTTTTCGAGGAGACGATGGTGATCTTCGCGCGTGGCGTCGGAGAGATCGTGCTCGATCAACCGCATCTTCTGTTCGATCGCCAACACCTCCGCGAAGGCTGTCTCGACGTAATCGAAAAGCGTCACCCCCTGCTCGGCGTCGAGATGTTGACTGACGTGACCGATGGTCAGACCGGAAGCGCGAATGATCTCCCCGCGATCGGGCTCCTCTTCCTTGAGCAGAAGCTTGAAGAGGGTCGTCTTTCCGGCGCCGTTGCGGCCGACCAGGCCGACTTTCTCGCCCGGGTTGTGCTGCCATGTCACGCCGCGCAGCACGTCGTGCGGGCCGTAGCTCTTCTCGATATTTTCGAAGCGATAAAGCATGGTTTAACTGTTAACCTAACCTCATGCGCTTGGCAGTGAACATCGACCACATCGCGACTATTCGCGAGGTCCGCAAGTCCGACGAGCCCGATCCGGTTGCGGCGGCGGTGATGTGCGAGCTGGCCGGCGCGCAGGGAATCACGGTGCATCTGCGGGCGGATCGCCGTCACATTCAGGACCGCGACGTCGAGATCCTGCGCCGCACGGTTTCAACACATCTCAACATCGAAATGGCGAGCACACCCGAGATGGCCCGGGTGGCGCAGACCATCAAGCCGCATCAGGTGACGCTGGTCCCCGAACGCCGCGACGAGCTGACCACCGAGGGAGGGTTGGACGTCGTGCTGCACGCGGGCAATCTGGAGAAGATCGTCCGGCAACTGATCGATTCCGCCATCGACGTTTCGATCTTCGTCGATCCCGATCTCGAGCAGATCCGGCAGTGCCAGAAAATTCGCGCGCCGAAAATCGAGATCAACACCGGAAAGTTCACCGAAGGGTGGATCCGCGGAAGCTGGGCGGCGGAGCTGGAAAAAATCAACACCGCCGCCAAGGCAGCGCGGAAGATGGGACTGGTCGTCCTGGCCGGTCACGGTTTGAATTACCGAAACATCGATGCCATCGCGATCAATGAAGACATCGAGGAGCTGAACATCGGGCACTCCATCATCGCGCGCGCGGCCCTGGTCGGATTGGACAAGGCGGTGCGCGAGATGATCGCGCTCATGCACAACCCGCGGCGATTGCCGTCAGGCCCGCACTGAGCGGAGCTCCGCCAGACGCTGCCGGATGACCTCGCGCGCGGGGCGGCCGTGCGGCGAGAATTGCTCTTCCTCGTACAGCGCGATCAGCGGCGCGAAGGCCGCCGCGATTTCCGGTTGCGTGCGGTGCAGTTCGATCAGCGCTTCTTCCATGGTCATCGACGCTCCCACTTCGATGCCGCAGGCGCGGAGGTGATCGCGGAGCAATTCGAACGCCGGCCGACGGCGCTGCGCGATCACATACACGATCATCGAGAAAGCGATGAAGCCCGCCAGAACCATCAGATAGCGGAAGCTGAAGATCTGGGCCGCGGTGCGGCGGGCGGAGTGCCTCGCGCCGACCAGCATGTTGCGCGTTCTGCCGAAAAGCTCGGCCGCCAGGGCGATCTGGTCGCCCAGGCCGAAGGTCAGGATGTAGCGGTCCCAGAAATAATTCACGGAATCGTTGAGGGCCGAGGCGTACGCGCGCAACAGGCCGCTTTGCGCACTGCCGGGGCGAAGGTCTGCCGGCGTCGGATCGAATGTGCGCCATCCGTTGCCGTCGTACACCTCGACCCACGCATGCGCGTCTTCGCGGCGGACCACGAAGTATCCCGTCAGCGGATTCAGCTTGCCGCCGTAGAAACCACCGACGATTCGCGCCGGCACATCCAGCGCCGTCATCAGCGCGACCATCCCCGCCGCGAAGTATTCACAATGCCCGCGATGCTCGCGCAGCAGAAAATCATCGACGGTCATGCGGCGTCCGATCTGGGCGGGGTTGGGCAGGTATTGAAATTTCGTCGAGAGATACGACTCGATGCGCGCGGCCTGTTTCATCGGATCGGTCTGGCCGCCCGCCAACTGCCGCGCCATGGCCAGGACCGGCGGCGTGACCGGATAGTTCGTGACCGGCACGCGCTGGATGCGCAGCGGATTGGTGGTCCAGGCCATCTCGACGTCGTAGTTGATCAAATCACCGCGGGTCTGCCAGGCGGTGTAGATGTCGCGCCGCGGATATTCGTAAATCTGCGGCACGCCTATGACTGCGTAAGTGCCGGCCGGAAGAAACAGGCGCGTGCCGACAATGAATCGCTGCTGCACGGTGGCGCGCCTGTTGAAACCCGACGGCCGCGCGATTTGCGCCACGCCGTTGCGCATCTGCACCGGCGCGATGTCGCGCACTCCCTGCAGCCATTTGTTGTCCTGGAAGCGCTCGTAGATCATCCCTTTCAGCCGCAGCGGTGTGAAAAACGGAATGGCTTCCTGCCCCATCCACACCCGGCTCACCACGGTGGCGTCGGGAACGATGGTGCGCTGCTCGTTGAGGTTGATGGAGTCGCTCAAGCCGGTGGATGCCGACGTCAGCGATCCCACCATGCCCGGAACGAGGGGGTTGCGAACGCGCGGAAGAATCGGAAACAAAAGGATTCCGATGACCGTGGTCCCGCAGACGTAGAACCCCGCGGCGCGATTCGACGGCGGCTCGATCGCGCGCGTCGTCACCAGCTCGACGCTGTCGGAATGACTCAGATGGATGAGCTGCCGGAACAGAAGGAATCCAAAGATGACCACGAAGGGCAGGATGGTGATGTGGGTTGCGGTCGCGACGCTGGCCACGAAGATGAGCGAAGCGGTCAGCAAACGTTGTCCCTCGATACGCTGTCTGCCCGACTCCATGGCCTGGTACACCGCGATGAAGAGCACCAGATGAGTCGAGGCCGCAATCGCGCTGCGCGAAATGACGGCGGCATCGATCACGTAAAAGAAAACGTACGCGATTCCGAGGGCGCGAAGCACAACCGAAGGAATGAGCTGCCGGCTGCCGCCTGTCATCACCCGGAACGTGATGGCCGCCATCGCGAAGTGAAAGGCGATGAGTGGCGCGGCGGAGATCGTCTGCGTGACGTACAGCGGTAAGGCCGCCAGCATCGTCAAAGCGAGGAGCTCGATCTCACGCGCTCGCGCGTTCATCGTCCCTCCTGACCGCGAACACGACGCTGTGGCGGTCAATGGTCTGCGCAATCGGCTCGTGCGATGGTTCAAGCAGCGCCAGCGCGCGGAAGACCGCGGCTGGCGATTCCGTCGTTCGGGTGCGCAAGGTCGCGCGCGGCAACGACAGCATCACATCGAGATTTCGGTGCAGCGCGTCGTAGATGAAGGTCGCCGCCTCGCTGACCATCTGTTCGAAATCGTCGTCGGACGCGCCGCGCGATTTGTATGGATCGACGACCACATGGACGATGCGCGCGGCCTCGATCTCGGTCTGCTTCATGATCCAGCGGCCCATGCTGGCCGATTTTCGCCAATAGATCTGGCGGACCGAGTCGCCTCTCACGTAGTCGCGGAATGAATGGACGTCGGATCCGATGCCGGGGCGATTCGACGGATGCAGCTCCCCTTCCACCGGTCGGAATCGATCGTCGGAGATCGCGAGGTCGAGCAGGCGCGGAAAGACGACGACCTCACCCCGAATCCGCACGCGTCGCTTCTTGAAGAAGAATCCGAACGGATAGCGGGTGTAGAGATCGAGCGTGTTGAGTTGCACCAGGCCGCGCCTCTGAAAAAGAAGCTGCGCGTCCACCGCCACCTCCGAGCGCCGGTTTATAATTGATATGAAAATCGGTGACGATAATTGTGACGAAGTGACGATGACGTCGCGAACATTCCAGATCCGCGAGCGGTTCGCGATGTGCAGCCTCCCCTCCGCCGCCCGACCCGCCCACGCTTCCTGGATGTTGTCGAAGTTCACGTGCAGATGCTTGAGTCCGCCCTTTGATGCGATCCCTGACAGCAGCACACACCCCAGCATGAACGACAGCGCGATGTAGAGCGCGTTGTTGCCGGTGTTGATGGCGGCGAATCCGATGAAGATCGTGAAGATGAGAAACGTGATGCCGATTTTGGTGAGACGAACGACGCCGTCGAACTCGAACGTGTTCATGGGATCAGGCCTACCCTTTTACCTTTTTTCTCCAGCCTGTAGAAAAAAACGTGACAGAAGTGCGCGGTGCGCTTTTCTCTTTTTCTACAAGCCGAAGAAAAAAGGGTAAAGGGTAGGCCTGCCCCCATCCGTTCACCGCGGGACTGGGATCTCGCCCAGAATACGCGAAATGAATTTCGTTTCTGGGGTGGAGTCGCCGCGTGCGGTGCGGCGGTCCTTCATCACGATGCGATGGGAGAGCACCGGTCCCGCCAGGCGTTTGATGTCTTCCGGGATGACGAAATCGCGTCCGCTGACCATTGCCAGCGCCTGACACGATTTGAAATATGTCAGCGCGCCGCGCGTCGAGACGCCGATGGACACCTCGGGGTGGTTGCGCGTGGTGTGCACGATGTGCATGAGGTAATCGACCAGCGACTCGTTGACGTGGATGGTCGCGACGCGCTCCTGCAGCTCCATCACTTCCTGCGCCTCCAGCACCGGCTCGAGATGATCGAGCGCGTCCTGTGCGCCGCCGGCGCGGAGCAACTTCTTTTCGTCGAGCGTATTCGGATATCCGATGGTCAGCTTCATCAGAAAACGATCGAGCTGGGATTCGGGCAGCGGATACGTTCCGACATGCTCGATCGGATTTTGCGTCGCAATCACGAGGAACGGGTCGGGAAGCGGCAACCGCCGCTTTTCGATGCTGATCATTCCCTCGCTCATCGCCTCCAGCAGCGCCGATTGCGATTTCGGCGTGGCGCGATTGATTTCGTCGGCCAGAAGCACGTTCGTGAAAATCGGACCGGAGATGAACTCGAATTCCTGCTGGTCCTGGTTGTAGACCGTCACGCCGACGATATCGGCAGGAAGAAGATCGCTGGTGAACTGAATTCGCTGAAAGGAGAGCGAGAGCGATCGCGCCAGCGCGTGCGCCAGCGTCGTCTTGCCGACCCCCGGAACATCTTCGAGCAGGATGTGGCCCTTCGAAAGCAGCGCGGCGATGCAGTACTGCACCACCTCGGACTTTCCTCGGATCACGCGCTCGACGTTCGTCTGAAGCGTCGCGATTTTCTCGAACGCACGATTGGCAGGGAGAGGTTCGCTGGCCATTCTTAATTCTTAATTCTTCATTCGAACTTCTTACTTCTCTAGGACGTAAGTCACAAAGTTACAGTTTCTTATAGTCCGGCCCGCCCCCACCCTCCGGCGGCACCCAGGTGATCACTTGATAAGGATCCATGATGTCGCACGTCTTGCAATGGAAGCAGTTCGTAAAGTTCAAAAACGGCACGCGCCCGCGCCCGTCGGCAGTCGGTTGCGGCTCGTAGACATTTGCTGGACAGAAGTGGAAGCACGGGTTTCCATATTCCTCGGTGCACCGCGTGATGCATACCTCGGTATCAAGAATCAACAGGTGCGCGGGCTGATTCTCCTCGTGCACGACGCCGCCGTAGTAGACATCGCTCACCTTGTCGAATGTGTAGGTGTTGTCGAACTTCATCTTTTCCGGCGGATGCGGATGTTCATCCGAGAAATAGCGCTGGATACGCTCCATCCGCTCGTGCCCTGCGTGACCGTCGAGGCGGGTCATGACCCCGAATCCGCGCCCCTTGGTCACGATGCCCAATCCCGCATTCACCATGCCGAGGAACGCGCCGTACTC
This sequence comes from Thermoanaerobaculia bacterium, assembly GCA_035636095.1. GTDB lineage: Bacteria > Acidobacteriota > Thermoanaerobaculia > Gp7-AA8 > Gp7-AA8 > Gp7-AA10. Next base: position 96,921 of record DASPZU010000121.1, on the reverse strand, counting down.
GAACGCCTGATGAAAGTTTCGCTGCAGCCACAGCTCGTCGCGGACCCATGAATTCTCGAAGAGCGCTTCGTACTCCTGAAGCTGCGTCGAGGAATAGTTTTCGTTGAGCAGGGCATGAAATGCCGCTTCGGCTGCCAGCATCCCCGACTTGATACCGAGGTGAATGCCTTTGAGGCGGGCGCCGTTGAGGTAGCCGGCGGAATCGCCGACGATCATGAACCCGTCGCCGTACATCCGGGGCATCGAGAAGTAGCCGCCTTCCGGGATGGCCTTCGCGCCGGCGGCGATCATCTTGCCGCCCTGCAGAATCTCGCGAATCGACGGATGCAATTTGTAGCGCTGGAACTCATGCTGCGGATCGAGCGTCGGATTGCGATAGTCGAGACCGACGACGAGACCAATGTCGACGATGCGATCCTTCATGCCGTAGATGAATCCGCCGCCGAACGTGTCGGCGTCGAGCGGCCATCCCATGGTGTGAATGACAGTGCCGGCCGCAAAGCGATCCTCCGGAAGTTGCCAGAGTTCTTTCACGCCCAGCGAATAGACCTGCGGATTCTTTCCGTGGTACAGATCGAACATTCCGGCGAGCTGCTTGCTGAGCGTTCCGCGCGGGCCTTCGGCCAGGATCGTGATCTTGGCGCGGACGTCGACGCCCGGCTCGTAGTTCGGCTTCCGCTGCCCGAGCTTGTCGATTCCTTTGTCGCCCACCCGCACACCCGCCACCCGCCCCCCCTCCACCAACACCCGCGCGGCTGCGAACTCGGGAAAAATATCGATGCCCCCTTCCGCGCAGATCGGCGCGAGCCAGCGCACGAATTCGCCGAGTGAGATGACGTAGTTGCCGTGGTTCTGCAGTGGCGGCGGAAGGATCGGCGCGGAGAACTTCATGTTCTTCGACATCAGCCAGAAGCCGTCGTCGGTGACGGGCGACTCGACCGGACAGCCGCGCTGCAGCCAGTCGGGAATCAGCTCATTGATGCCGCGCGGATCCATGACCGCGCCGGAGATGCCATGGGATCCGACTTCTTTTCCCTTTTCGAGAACGGCGATCGAAATGCCTTCCAGCTTTTTTTCCGCGGTCGCGTTGTGCGCTTTGATCAGCGCCGAGAGCTGGTAAGCAGCGGCCAGCCCTGCCGGTCCGGCGCCGACGATGACGACATCGACATCGAGAGACTCTCGTGCAACTCCGGGAAGCTCGGCCACGATCGCATTCTATAACTCAGTAATTCACGACGCTCTGCAGCGTATCGCTGTACGAAGTGGCCGGGACATCCTGGGCCGACGGAATGCGTCCGTAGGCGATGAAGCCGCCACCGAGGGCCGTATTCTTCGATGTGGACGTGCCGCTGTTGATGTTGACCGCATTCCAGACCGTTGACCTCGAGGAATCTTTGTAGATCTCGTAACTCAGGAACACGCCCCCGGCACTCTTCATCCGGCGGTTGCCTCCCGAAAAGTTCGACCCGTTGTCGAGAGTCACGTTTCCGGCAGTCCCTTTCGTGCAGTACACATTGATCGTTGCCGTCGAATCGAGCGGCGTGGCAGCGTTCGCGACGACGGGTTCATAGGTGCCGAAATTCATCGCGAATGCCGACACCGTGCATTCCGAGAGCACAGTAGCCGTGACATTGAAGGTCACGGTCGTCGTGGCAGGGTTCGACCCGCGAATCCAGGAGAGCGTGGCAGTGATCGTGTCGCTGAATGAGCCGGCAGCCATATCAGCGCCGAGCGCCACCGTGCCGTAGATCGGTACTGCGGCCGGCAATGTACTTTGCGAGGGGCCCATGGTGTAGGTTTGCGAGACTGTGCCGCCGCTGCCGTCGCCCCAGATGGTCGTGTTGGCGGCATCAGTGTAGATGTTGTAATTCAGCGTAGCGGCGGACGCATTCTGCATGGTGCGCGGGTTGAACGACGCTGAATTGATTCCGCGCGAGAAACTGACCGTCACCGTCACTCCGTTGGAGCTGCACTGAACGTTGAATGACGTGGTCGCCGTCTGCGGAGAGCCTGACGCGAACACGGAGTAGTTCCCGAAGTTCACGGCCGTCGGTGCCGGATTGAAGTTGCAGTTCTGGCCAAAAGCGACACCGGCTGTAATCAAAATCAAAGTGAAGACAACGACGTGTTTCATGGCGTTTTCCTCGTTGGGGTACATGGCAGGCGTCCGAGCTTCACAATGTTTCCGGACGTCGGCGGGACGACGATCGTGACGTTGCATGCACCGCCGCTGAATTCGACCATCCCGTTGAACGTGCCCGGCGGAACATTTTCGAGATAAAGCTCGCCCTGTCTGCCCAGGGGCGAGGTGTAGGTTTTGAGACGATCGGTGATATTCAGCTCGCCGAACGCCGGTACGACTTCGCCCTCGGGCGCCCGCATGACGATGGATCCGACAATCGTGCGAACCCGTTGAACAGGAAACTCGACGAACGCACCCCCGCGATACGGCGGCGCGATCGTCTCCTCGATCTCCCGAACGTCGTAATCCAACGGAATGTCGCGGTCGTCGATGCGAATGTTGTTGCCGTAGTACGACAGAAGATTCGGCACCAGCAGATCGCCGTCCGCATCCGTGCGTCCGATGAGCTGATTGCTGAGATAGACGCGAACGTTCGGAACACCGGGCACTCGCACGAGCGCGAACGATTGCTGCACCGCGCGCGTGAACTCGAATGCTCCTTTTTCGTAGACGAACCCACCCGAGGCATTGATCGTCGGTTTCGAATTGGTGTGGTAGGGATCGAGTCCGATGTCGTACTGGCCGAACGGCGCGTTGTACTGCAGCACGGCATTGCCATTTCTGTTGCCGCCCGCGGTCCTGCTCAGCAAGCGGTACCCGAACCCGGTGCCGACCGGCAGCGACCGTTGAATTTCCACGCTCTGCTGCAATGTGCCACCGCCGCCACCGCTGACGGAAAGATTCGCGGTCGTCATGTGCGGTCCATAGATGCCCACGCCGGCAAAGTATTCGGAGTGACGGCGGCCGGCCTGATTCGCCTGTCCGATCGAAAAGAAGAAGGTGGCACGCGATATCGACACGCTCGTCAGCAGCGCCAGGTGATCGTCGGCCGGCGCGTTGGGAAAACGGAGCGTGTTCCACTGCAAAGAAAAGCTTCCGCGGGGAACGAGCAGGGACACGAAGGCGTTGCCGTCGCGCAGAATGCGCAGATTTTCCGGCTGCTGCACGACGCTGAGATTGGCGTAAGAGCGGCTGAAAGTGCGCAGCGTCGCGCCGTAACCGAATCGACGGCCGAGGTAGCGATACGTGCCGCTGACGGCGGAGCCGGTCTTGCTGTTGTGGTGGCTGACCGCAGCGGCGCCTTCCATGTCACCGATTCGCGTGCGCATGCTGGCCGTGCCGCCTCCGGAAAACAGACCGCGTGATGCTTCGAAACGGCCGCCGAGCGTCAAGGCATCGGTGATTCCAACGCGATGAAACGCCAGCAGGGCGGGATCACCGTAATCGAAACTGGCGGTCGAAAAGTTCTTTCGAAGCGCCCCCATCGAGTAACTGAATTCGCTCGTCCCTCGGCCCAGGACAGCGGTCGAGTAGTAAAAGGAACTCGATTGCACGTGCTCGTTGCCGTAGGCATCGCGAATCACGACCCGAGCCGTGCCGCTACCCGCCGAGACCGGGATGTTGCGAAGGTCGAAAGGTCCAGGCGGCACGTCGCGGCGCTGCACCAGAATTCCGTTGACATAGACATCGACCGTCGAGGGGGTCGACGCAGTTCCAGCCAGGCCATAGGACGGATAGCGGATGAAGTAGGGATCGAGATTGAAGTTTCGCGAGACCGTGACGCCGCCTAACGTCGCCGCGCCGCCGAGCGTGTCGGTCGTAGCGATGGCGTCGCCGAACGTCCAGCGTCGAAGCCGGGTCGTATCGTCGATGACGTAGTCGCTCAGACTTCGAATGAACTTGCCGTGGGCGGGACGGAAAAAGCTGTTGTAGACGAGGTTCCCGCGAACGCTGGTCCCTGTCTCCCCGCTGAAGCCGACATCGCCTACGCCGCGCGAGCTGACAGCGTAATTCAGAAACGTGCTGGTGGCTTTCGAGTATGTTAGGTTGGCGGGCTTTCGCACCTGCAGATCGACGGCAGTTTCACCGAACAGACGCGGGTCGGCGATCACGGTGAGCGTCAGGGCCGCCTCATCGAATTTGGATTGCAGGAGGGGCGCGAAGAGGCGAAGTGCGATCGTCTCCTCTCCCTGGAGCTGCAATCGCGACGGCAATCGCGAGACGTTGACGACGCGATTCCACATCGCGCCCGACATTCCCGCCTGTTGCAGGTCGCTGGCCCGGACGAAGACGTCGTCGCCACGCACTGCGATGAGCATGTCTCCTTTCGGCACTTCGTTGATCGTCACCGGGACCACGACGCGGCTCTCCTGCCCCGAAGATGGAATCGCAAGGAAAGAGAGAGCGGCCATCGCCACGCTGCGCCCTATTCGGTCCAGGAATCGAATCGCGCGCAGATCACACCCACCCTCTCTCAGAAATCGACGGTCGCGGTCACGACATCGCTGTACGTTCCGGAAGCGACTTCCTGACCAGGCGGAATGCGCCCGTAGACCGTCAACTGATTGATCGATGTGATCCCCGTAGTCGATATATATCGGAGTGCGCTCGAGCCGGCACTCCATGTCTGAGTGCGGGCGGCGTCGCGATAGATCTCATAGGCGAGGCGCAGATTGCCGGAGGCCAGACGGCGTGACAAACCGCCGCCGGCTGGATTCTGCCCCTGATCCATTGCGATGTTGGCGATGGAGTTGCGAGTGCAGGTGAGCGAAAGTGTCGCGGTTGCGTCCAGCTCCTGCGAAGCGTTGGCGCCGAGCGGATCGTAGTCACCGAAGCTGAGAGCGTTCAGAGCCATCCGGCAGTTCGGCGAGACGAGGGCGCTGACGTCCATTTTGGCTGTCGCCTGGCCGTCGGCCAGTGCGCTCGTCGCGGTGAGCAGCAGGACGATGATTGCCGTATTTCGGAAACCGATCATGAATCATCAACTCCATCAAGCTTCAGTGCCCGCAGGCACCAGCCGAGATATCCACGTCTTTCTTCAAGGTCGAGGTCTCGGGGACCTCGCTCATATCGGTCCGGACTTCGATCCGGACTGACTTCAACTTCGCGCATTCTTCGGGCTTCAGGTCCATGTCGAATGTCCGCGACTCGCCGCTGAGGATGTACCAACCTTGCCTCTGGCGATCGAACACCGCCTGGTTTCCCTCACCCAATCCGATCACGCGAACTGACTGCGCCATGTAATGAACGTTGCCGCCGTTCTTCAGGTCGAAGGTGAGCTTGCCATTGCGGATCGCACTGTCGGCAATCTCCGCACCCGTTTTCCGATTGTCAGGCGATACGAAAATCGGGATGCTCATCTTAGTAATGATCTTCACCTGAGAACCCTTGGGCGGTTCGCCGGCCTTCAGGAGCGGCGGTAATTCTTCAAACGAAATCCGGTACGTCTTTTCCACATCGGTCGGCGCCACCGTCCGCCCCACCCTCACCTTGCGCTCTTCACCCGGCTTCAATGACAGCAGCGCCGGGAAGAAGACGATGTCATCCGTTGGCGTTAACTGCATCTGACCCTGCTTGTCCTGCTGCCACGAGGCCACTGAGATTTGGAACCGAAGCTCCTCCGTGCTCTCGTTGACCAGGGTCATGACTGCGCTTGTCGTGTTCCTATCAAAATCGATCCGAATCGGGGTTACGTGAAAGGCGCTGGCGCGGAGCGAATGGGCTGGTGTGAACACCAGCCCGATTCCAATCATGAGTACTGCTCGCTTCAGTCCTTTCGGTATCACTGAGTCAACCTTAGAAGGTCACCGTGGCAACCAGTGTGTCCTGATAGTTCAGCACCGCGGCATCCTGTCCTGCAGCCACGCGGCCGTAAGCAGTCGCCGTGAGGGCTGTGTTCTTCGAAACTGCCGGTCCGAGGGTCACCGTGTTCACTGCGTTCCAAACCGTGGTATGCGCCGCGTCCGTGTAGACCTCATAGCTCAGGAAGTTGCCCGTTGCGCCTGTATCCTGCATCCGACGAACCACACCCGACGCGTTAGCGCCCAGGTTGAACGAAACCACACCGCTGGTTCCCTTAGTGCAGTTAATGGTAACAGTTCCAGACTGATCCAGCGGGGCAGCCGCGAACGGGTCGTAAGAGCCGAACGCGATCGAGAAAGCTCCGATCGTGCATTTGGCGGCGACCGAGGCCGTGATGTTATTTGTGTTGGTCGTCGAAGCGCTACCGGCAAAAGCCGACGTCGCGACCGTGAACATGACTGAGAGAGAGAGAACTGCGCGTTTCATGACTTTTTCCTTTTTCTTTCGTTTATGTCGGCCGGAACATCCGGCTGCGAACATGTGCAATTTAGGGTGGGGGGTGTGAAGCTTTCTGAGGACGGTGATGAAACGATCGTCAGGTGGCGTGAAATGAGGGGGTTGGCGTGAGCGATGCGCTCATCTCACGTGAAAAGGACGTCAAAAGGGGTTTCGACGCTTTTTACCGGTCGCGACTAGAGTGAGTCAGCTGCGAACTGGAGCGGCCAGCTGTAGGTTCCGGGCTCCGCGCCGGCGGAGAGACGGAGCCTGACGACCAGCGCGCCAGCGGATCCACCCTGTTGGTATGGATGGGTCAACGAGGTTGCCCAGTCATTTCCGGATTGAACGGTTGTCGTCCGCCCGTTCCACCGAACCTCCGCTGCAGAAAACGGAAAGTTTAGTGGCTGAAACCCGAGCGCATATCCGTCTCGCGCATTGCTGCGGACCCTAAATGTAACCGCCTGTGGTACATCCACGTAACCGCGGAGGATGTCTTCGGCGGTGACGCTCACGGAGGCGGGCTGACTATCGACGGTCAGGATTGTCCGCGCGATGACGCGGGCGCTGACGGTCATCTCCGCGGTGCTGGATCCGGCGTAAATGGGACTAGCAATCGCGATGAGCGCGATAGCCACTAGTGATGTTGCATTCGTTCGTCGCATTGCCCCTGACAGGAGCAAGCGGCATTCCCACGGTTCTGAGACGAGTAACCTACTGAAAGATCAAATGTTGCTCAGCTGATCTTCGAAGGTCCCCGTTCAGATTTTCACTCGCCGTCCGACTTTCGGACATCCCCAACACCCCGTAGTGCGCCGCTTCGCTCTTCTCTCTCGTTTTTCGTTCAGCGCTCGGGTTTCGTGATACTGGTCACACAATATAGCGACTGCTCGGCCAGATTGGAAATCTATCGAAAGATATACGCAAATCTACTGTTAATGAGTTTTCGCTTTCTTAACTTCCTCGGTTAAGGCGGGGACAATCTGAAAAAGATCGCCGACTACGCCCAGATCCGCCACCCGGAAGATCGGCGCCTCGGGATCCTTATTGATGGCGACGATGTGCTTCGATGATGACATCCCGGCCAGGTGCTGAATGGCTCCCGACACTCCGGCGGCAATATAGAGGTTAGGGCTGACCACGCGTCCCGTCTGTCCGACCTGGTGTTGATGATCGATCCATCCCGCGTCGACCGTCGCGCGCGACGCGCCGACCGCGCCGCCGATCGCGTGGGCCAGATCGCGGATCAGCGAGAAGTTGGCGGCCTCTTTCAGTCCGCGGCCTCCGGAGACGATGATGTCCGCTTCCGCGATGGTCAGCTCACCAGCTTCTGAGGCCTTCGTCTCGATCAGCTTCGTCTTTGAAACGATCGACGGTGCAGCTATATCGACCACTTCCGCGGGACCGCCTCCCGTCTCCTCGGCCGGGAACGCGTTCGGACGCGTGGTGGCGATCGCAGGAACGCTCGCCACCTCGACCGTCGCGAAAGCCTTGCCGGAGTACACGGGCCGCCGCGCTCGTAGTTTTCCGTTGGTCCACTCGAGGCGATCGACGTCGGACGCGACGCCGACATTCAATCGCGCTGCGATCCGCGGGGCGAGATCGCGACCGTTCGAGGTCCCGCCGAACAGCACCACTGCCGGCTGCATCTGCTTGATCGCCACCTCGAGCGCCGATGCGTACACCTCTGTCACGTAAGGCTCGACTGACGCGACCAGCAGTTTTGTCGCGCCATAGCGACCGACGTCGGACGCGACTGTCCGATCGGTCGCGAACGCGGCGACGTCGCCCGCGCCCAGTTTTCGTGCGATCGAGAGCGACTCCCGCGAAGCTTTCTTGAGCTTTCCGTCCTTGACCTCGCAGAATACGAGAACGCCCGACATCAGAGTGCCTTCGCCTCTTCACGGATGTATTTGAGGATTTCCTTTGCCGCGCTGCCGGCGTCACCGCCGTCGATCTTGCGTCCGCCGCTCTTTTCGGCCGGCAGCTCCAGGGAAACGATCGTCACGCGTTGATTGAAGATGTCCCCTTGCTGCAATCCGAGGTCTGCGATGCTCTTCGTTTCAATCGCGATCTTCTTGGCGGCCATGATTCCCTTGAGAGATGCGTAACGCGGTTCGTTCAATCCTTTCTGGGCCGTGATGACGGCCGGCATCGAGGCCTCGATGATTTCCTCTGCTCCTTCGATCTCGCGGTGCGCGGTCAGCTTTCCTTCCCCGACTTCCAGGTGCGTCACAACATTCACCTGTGGATAGCCGAGGAGCTCTGCGACCATCGGTCCGACGAGGGAGTTATCGGTACCGACACCCTGCTTGCCGAAGAAGACGAGATCGTGCGGGGTGGTCTTAATGGCGGCAGCCAGGACTTTGGAGATGCCTAACGAGTCGGCATCGGCGACTTCGCCTTTGACGTGGATTGCTTTGGTCGCACCGCGCGCGAGGCATTCGCGCAGTCCCTGTTGCACGCGATCGGGACCGAACGCGATCACGGTGACGTCGCCGCCCTTTTTCTCCTTGATCCGGATCGCCTCCTCCAGCGCGAACTCGTCATACGGCGACACGATGAACTTGAGACCGGCCTCGTCGATGCGGCGATTTCCGCCGGCGATTTTGATGCGCGCCTCGGTATCCGGGACCTGCGCGACGCAGACAATCGAATTCAAATAAAAGCCTCCTCCACCGCGAACAGGCCGCGGATTCTAGTGACACGGCATGAGCTTCGCAAACACCGTATGCAGCACAAATTCTCCCTGATTAACGCAGCGTGGATCGGAGGAAGTGGATGCCATTCTCGAATCGGCCGTATGAAGCAGACGGGATCCGCAGATTTCTTCGGCCCTCGTCGCCAGACTACAAACGCTCGCAGCGAAGCGCACGGCCTGCCAGGCCGGCGCCCCCGGAGGTGACAAACGCTGAGGGCTTCTATTACACGAAGCAGATGAGCGCGAAGACGCCCATGGTCATCGTCATGACCGACGGCGAAGAAGTCCGCGGCTGGATCGAGTGGTACGACAAGACCTGCCTGAAAGTGAACCGGGAAGGCGCGCCGAATCTGCTGATTCAGAAGCACTGCATCAAGTACCTCTTCAAGCAGGAAGAGCTCACGGAGTAGCGAGGTCTCGCGGTCTCGCGGTTGCGGAGTGCTTCACAGCGAGACCGCGCTAACCTCGAGACCGCGCTACCATCGTTCCCGTGAAGCCGCTGGCGATCACGCTTGGCGATCCGGCCGGCATCGGCGCGGAAGTCGTATTCGGAGCGCTGGAGAAAATCGACGTCCCGGTGCGCATTTTCGGAAGTCGCGCCCTCGCCAGCCCGCCATCGAGTGTCGATTTCGTCGACGTCGGCGGCTCCGGCGCGCCGCAGTACGGAAAAATCTCGGCCGATTACGGACGGATCGCGCTCGCTTCGATCGATGCGGCTTTGAAAGCGATCGAGGCGGGAGAATGCTCGGCACTGGTGACGTCGCCGATCCACAAACAATCGATCGCCGCGGCCGGCTCTCCCTTCCCCGGCCATACCGAGCTGCTCGCAGATCGCGCCCGACGCCGCCGCTACGCCCACGACTACGCCATGTACTTCGATTCGCCGTCGCTGCGAGCCGTCCTCCTCTCCGTCCACACGTCGCTGCGCGATGCCATCCATTCCATCCACGCCGAAAACATCGCAGCGCTGGCGCGCCTCACCAACCGCGAATACGCGCGCCTCTACGGCTCCGCTCCGCGCATCGCGGCGGCGGCGGTCAATCCGCACGCCGGGGAGGGCGGGCGGTTCGGGGATGAGGAACGCGAAATCGAGAAAGGGGTGGCGGTGGCCCGAGACTCCGGCATCGCGATCAGCGGGCCGCACCCGGCCGACACGATCTTTCGGGCGGCAAGTCGTGGAAAATATGACGTCGTCATGGCGATGTATCACGATCAGGCGCTGATTCCGATCAAGACCACGGCCTTCGAGCAGTCGGTTAACGTGACGTTGGGACTCCCCTATTTGCGCGTCTCCGTCGATCACGGCACAGCATTCGATATTGCCGGGAAAGGAATCGCCGACGCCGAGCCGATGCGCTATGCGATCGCGTGGGCGGCTCGATTCGCGGAGAGAGTCACGCCATGAACCGCTGGATCTGGGTGGCACGCATCGCCGCGATCTTCATGGTCATCATCTTCGCTCTGATGATGATGAATCTGCAGCGGCAGCTGGCGATGATGAAGAGGCGGCAGCCGACGACGACTACAACGTCGACATCGCGTTGATCTCGGCGGCCACGGCCAGAATCTCGTCGCGAAGCGCTTTCCGCTGCCGCTCGAGATCGCGATGTCGCGTCGCGCGAAGATGTCCGATCATCTCGTCGACGGTCTCCAGCGTAATCAGAGCGATGTAGCCGAGAAGCGGAAGCCCGATTAGCACCGCCACGGCATACGCGGCGCGGAATCGACCGGCCAGGATGGCCAGGCCGATCCAGAACAGCGGATAAAAAACAATGCCGCCGACGATTTTGATCGTTGCGATCAACTCATCCTCTTTTCGCGAGAAGTGCGTTGCCATCCAACCGATCAGCCGGTAAATCGGCCAGTGAATGGCCGCGCCGATGATGGCAATGGGAAGCAGCAGCAATTGAAGAATCGTGGTCGCGTCGATCGTCACGTCCGGCGCAACTTCGGCATCCATCCTCGCGACTCGGGACTCGAGGTGCGCCAGGCGCGCCGGGTCGCGTTCGGACAAGTAGCGATAGCCGGCCACGAATTGCCGGCGCAGCTCCAGCTCGCGCGCCAGATCGCGCTGCTCGCCCGCCGAGAAAATGCGCTCCGCGCGGGCGATCAGCTCCAATGCTGCATGCGAATCGGCTTGCAGCGTGACATCGGCGAGAGCGTGCTCGATCTGCTCCGTCAATCGCTCAACCGAGCGGGACTGAGGTTCGCCGTTTGCGTCGACCGGTTCCGGTTCGACCATCATCGGCGTTCCGAAGTAAGCGAGCGCCGAACTGCGAAATGTTTGTTTGGCGGTGTAGTACAGGCCGGTCGGAACAATCGAAACGCGAATCGCGGCGCCGAGGGCAATGCGGGCGGCGCCAGTCTTGAGCTCGCGCAAACGCGGATCGCTGTGCGTCGTCCCTTCCGGAAAAATCGCGATGGCGCCCCCGCGCTGCAGAACCGCTCTCGCCTGAGCAAACGTCTCGCGATTTCCTTGTGGCACAGGCACTCCTGCCTGTGCGTCCTGCTTGCGATAAACCGGAATCGAATCAAATGCGCGGACGAACCATCGGATCAGCGGCGTCCGAAAGAGCGGCGCTTTGGCCAGAAAGGAAACCGGTCGCGGAGCGAAGCACACCAGAAATAACGGATCGATGAGCGCATTGGGGTGATTGACGGCAAAGATCACCGGCGAATCGGGGACGCGATCGGCGCCGGCAATTTCGATTCGACGAAAGAAAATGCGAGCGGCCACCCCAATGACGCCCGCAATGGCGCGGCGGATCATGCCCGCTCGCCGCGCCAGGCGGCGTAAATCCAGATCATTCCCGCCACCACGATGGCCACCGGCACGATCAGAAACGCGTGCTCCAGCGACGTCGCGTCGGAGATTTTTCCGATGATGGGCGGTGAAGGGATGTCGCCGAGGAAGTGCATCACGAAGACCGACATGCCCAGCGCAGTGGCACGCTCCGCCGGCGCGACCGCGTTGATGATTGCCGAGTTCACCGGCCCCGTGCTCATGAAGATCAGAATCTCTGCGATCACGATGGCCGTCAGATAGATGCCGCGCCGCGGATCGCTGAGCGCGACGTACGTGATCGGCGCTGCCACCAGCGTGGCCACGCCGGAGACCCACAGATACGACTGCTTCCACTTCCGGAGAAAAACATCGCCTAGCCAGCCGCCGGTGAACGTGCCGATGAGACCGGTGGCCAGCGCGATCGCGCCGAACGTCTCGGTCGCTTGCACTCCTGTCATCCCCCGTTCGCGTTCGAGGAATGCCGGCATCCAGAATGCGAGCGCGCCTAACGCGAATGTGTATGCGCCGTAACCGAGAACCGTAAGCATGTACGGCATGTTGCGAAGCAGCCCGAGATAGGTGGACGCACCGGCTTTACCCGGCGGGCTGGAGCCCGCCGCGTCGTGAATACCCCTGGGCGGATCGCGGACGAAGAGAACGAGCACTGACAACACCAGCCCGGGTAGTCCCGCAATCCAAAACGCCGCGCGCCAGCCGAAGTGCGCGTTCATGAAACCGCCCAGGACGTAGCCGGCAGCCGATCCCACCGGGATGGCGCAGAAGAATATGGATAAGACCCGACCGCGCTTGCTGAGCGGAAATGTATCGGACAGAAGCGCCGGCGCAATGGTTCCGTAAGCCGCTTCGCCCACCCCCACGCCCGATCGCGCGATGAACAACGAAATGAATCCGCGGGCAAAACCGCCCAGCGACGTCGCGATGCTCCACAGCGCCACGCCAATCGCAATCAGCGGCGGCCGCGATTTACGGTCGCCGAGAATTCCAAAGATCGGCGACGTCAGCGTGTAAATGATCAGGAAACCTGTCGGAAGAAAACCGAGCTGCGTATCGGTAAGATGCAGCTCGGAACGCTTGAGTGACTCGAGAACTGCAGAGACGATCCATCGGTCGACATAGTTGAATAGATTGATGAACGTCAAGACCGTGAGGGCGTAGACCGCAGCGCGGTCTTCTCGTTCGAAACTCACTGACTACGGCATCGTAATTCAACACAGCCCGTATCATGGAAGCCATCGGATGAAGCGACTCGCGCCATATCTCGCGTTTGTCGTGGGGATCGGTGTCACCGCCGCGCTGGTGCCCTACTTCAACGCCGCCCAGCCCCGAGGCATCCGGCTCACAGGGCGGGAAGCCATTCCCATCGCCGACGCCGCCGCGCGAACCCTCGGCATCCCGGTCGACAAGGCATGGACTGATCTCTCCTGGCTCGATTCCCCTCTGCTCAACAAAGAGCTGGAGCCGAAGAGGGAGCTGCGCCGCCGCGCCGGCGATGACCCAGTGATCGGTCCCCGCCTCGATTCGTATCGCCAGATGTACTACCGGCGAGGGCTGGAGAAGTTTCCGCCGTATGGTTTCGTGAACGTCGATCCCAACACCGGCGACGTCCTCTCCGCGCGGCTGCGCCTTCGTCCAGAGGAAGTTGGAGCGCAATCGAAGCAGGCGGACTTGCTCCCCATCGCTGAAAAATTCGTGCGCTCGCGAACATTCCGGGGAGCTCCATCGCCGCAATTCGAGTCGGCGCGTCCCACCGAATATCGGTCCCGCACTGACTGGTCGTTTCGCTTTCGCGTCAAGTCGACGTTCCCCACCGACGATGTCGTTCCTTACCTCTACGTCTATTTCGCCGGCAGCAAGTTCGCGGGGTGGGAACTGGTCGAAGAGTATGCGGACGGACGACCCTACCGCGGCGAAAACAGCGCGATTCCGGCAATCCTGGCGCGTTACGCGATGAACTTCACGCTGCTCCTGGCGCTGCTGATTACGTTTCTGCGCAAGTACCACGCTGGTGAAGTCGGCGTCGGAACGGGCTCCATCCTCTTCGGGGCAGTTGCGCTGTGCTGTCTGACGATCGACTTCATCATCGGCGGACCGGCGACCGAAGGAAGTTCAACCGGCGGATTGGATGCACAAACGACGGCGTGGGTTTACATGGCCTTCAAGTTTCTTCTGTACGACCTGGTGGTGGCAGTGCTGGTGTTTTTCGCGTGGTCGGTCGGCGAGAGTTTCGCGCGTGAACGGTGGGGCGAGCGCCTGGCGTCATTCGATGCGTTGTTGCGACGCGATGCGTTCAATGCCACCGTCGGTCGCTCGGTCGTCAACGGATTCCTCTTCGCGCCGGCAGTGGCAGCGGCGGCCTTTGTCAGCGGCAGCATCGCGGTCTTGCTGCGTGTCGCTCACGTCTCCCTTGGCATCGGAAGCGACATGTTCGTCGACCTGGGCGGACCGTTGGTCGTGCTTCTCTTTTCGCTGCTCGATGCCATCGTCTATCCGGTTCTCGCGCTCTGTTTTCTCGCGGCCTGGGATCGACGGCGGGTGCTTCCGATTGGAGTCGCCGTCGTAATGCTGATCGGAATGATCGGCGCGGTCGGCGACGTCCCGACTGATCCATTCATCTGGCGGCTTCTATTCGATTTCGGCGGGATCGCCACCGTCATCGCAATTTTCCTCGGCTACGACCTGCTCACGACTTCGGTCGCGTTGTTCGGCGGAACCTTGATCTCGTTAGCGGCACCGCTGATGTCGGTCGCGCACGGCCCGATGTTCACGCAGACCACTTTGACGGTCGCCGTTCCGCTGCTGGTCATCGTCGGCTTCGGTGTGGCAGCTCTTCTGACACGCCGCGAAGTACCCTACATCTACGAGGATCTCGCTCCGCACGTGCGTCGCATCGTCGAACGGGAACGCGTGAAAGCGGAGATCGATGCCGCCAACCGGATTCAGGCGGCCCTGCTGCCCGTTCAGGCGCCGCGCCTCAGCGGCGCGTCGGTCGCGTCGCACTATCGCGCCGCCACGGAAATCGGCGGTGACTATTTCGATTTTCTGACGCAGCCGAAGGGCGAGATCGGCATCGCCTTCGGCGACGTGTCGGGACACGGCCTGACCAGCGGAATTGTCATGGCCATGGCCAAAGCCGCGCTGCTGGTGCAAGTCGAGGTCGATCCCTCGCCGCGAACGGTCATGAACGTGTTGAACGACATCGTCATCAAGACCGCGCCGCGGCGAATTCTCATGACCTTCTTCTTCGGACTGCTCGATCCAAATTCACAGCGCCTGCGGTTTTCGTCAGCCGGCCATCTCGATCCGTACGTCTATCGCGCGCGCCACAAGCGGCTGGAGGCGCTCTCGTCGTGGGGCTTCCCGCTGGGTGTTCGACGCCGCGAGCCGTTCCGCGAGCATTCCGTGGACTTTGCCGCCGGCGATCGTCTGATTCTCTACAGCGACGGATTGATCGAGGCCGTCGACGATGAGGGCGAACCATTCGGCTTCGATCGATTCGAGCGCGTCCTGCTCGAGGCCGGCCACCTCTCCGCCGAGGGAATCAAGAAGACGCTTCTGGGCACGATCCGCAAGTTCACTCGCAATCGCCCGCCGGAAGACGATCAGACTCTGGTTGTCGTGTCGTTCGATCGCGAGGCCATCCGCGAAGAGGAAGTGGAAGCGGCGTACGCCACCGCCACCTGAAATTTCAAATTTCAAATTTCAAATGAAAAATTGAGAATTACCCCATTTTTCATTTTTCATTTGAAATTCGAAATTTGAAATTTCTCCCTCATAATCCCCGCCATGGCCCAACCCCCTCCCGACAAAATCATCTACTCCATGGTCGGCGTGTCGAAGTTCCATGGCAAGAAGCAGGTCCTCAAGGACATTTACCTCTCCTACTTCTATGGCGCGAAGATCGGCGTCATCGGTCTCAACGGATCCGGCAAGAGCTCCCTGCTGCGAATTCTGGCCGCTGTCGACAAAGAGTTCGTCGGCGAAACGGTGCTATCGCCCGGGCACACGGTCGGATTTCTGGAGCAGGAACCGCAGCTCGATCCGACCAGGAGTGTTCGCGAAATCGTGGAGCAGGGTGTGCAGCCGATCATCGATCTGCTGAAAGAGTTCGACGCGATCAATAACGCCTTCGCCGATCCCGATGCCGACATGGACAAGCTCCTCGAGCGTCAAGCCAAGGTGCAGGACAAGCTCGATGCCGCCGGCGCCTGGGACCTCGATTCAAAACTCGAAATGGCGATGGATGCGCTGCGATGTCCGCCCCCCGAAACATCGATCTCGATTCTGTCGGGCGGCGAGAAACGGCGCGTCGCGCTGTGTCGCCTCCTTCTGCAGGAACCCGACATTCTTCTGCTCGACGAGCCGACCAATCATCTCGACGCCGAGTCGGTCGAGTGGCTCGAGAAACACCTGCAGCAATACGCCGGAACAGTCATCGCGGTCACACACGATCGCTACTTCCTCGACAACGTCGCGGGATGGATCCTGGAGCTCGATCGCGGCCACGGCATTCCGTTCAAGGGAAACTACTCGTCGTGGCTCGAGCAGAAGCGGACGCGATTGCAGCAGGAAGAGAAATCAGAATCACAACGGCAGAAGACTCTCGAGCGCGAGCTGGAATGGATCCGCATGTCGCCGAAGGGGCGTCACGCAAAAGGAAAAGCGCGCATCACCTCCTACGAGTCGCTGCTGCATCAGGAGACCCAGCAGAAGATTCAGGAGCTCGAAATCTACATCCCGCCTGGTCCACGCCTCGGACAAGTGGTCATCGAAGCAGATGACGTTCGCAAAGCGTACGGGGAGAATCTGCTCATCGACGAGATGACGTTCCAATTACCACCGGGTGGAATCATCGGCGTCATCGGTCCGAATGGCGCTGGAAAGACGATGCTGTTTCGCATGATCGTCGGCGAGGAGAAACCGGACGGCGGCACGATCCGCCTCGGCGAAACGGTGAAGCTCGCCTACATCGATCAAAACCGTCCGCTCGAGGCAAACAAATCGATCTTCGAAGAAATCACCGGCGGATCGGATGTCGTCCAGCTCGGGCCGCGCGAGATGCCGTCACGCGCCTACGTCGCGCGATTCAATTTCTCAGGTCAGGATCAGCAGAAGAAGGTCGGCATCCTTTCCGGGGGCGAGCGCAATCGCGTGCATCTCGCCAAGATGCTGAAGGAAGGCGCGAACGTGCTGCTGCTCGACGAGCCGACCAACGATCTCGACGTCAACACCTTGCGCGCGTTGGAAGAAGCGCTGGAGAATTTCGCCGGATGCGCGATCGTGATCTCGCACGATCGCTGGTTTCTCGATCGCGTCGCGACGCACATCCTGGCCTTCGAAGGCGACTCGCGCGTCTTTTCCTTCGACGGAAACTACAGCGAGTACGAAGAAGACAAAAAGAAGCGATTGGGCGTCGACGCCGCCCAGCCCCACCGGATTCGATACCGCCAGTTGACACGACCGTAGGTAACTGATCTGGCGCTTAACAGCACGACATGTCGGTCTGGGTCCTAAGAACGAAGCCACTCACAAGCAAGTGCATTCGAAGATTGGAAGTCCGTACTGGTCAGTTCCGTGTTGCACGCATACCAGGTTTGGGCACGTGTCGAAAGGCGATTGGTAGTTGGACGTGTCATCACAAAGATTGCCCGTTTCAGGGCCGCACGGTACGTCGAGCGGTTGTATCCTTGCGGGGTGATTTGCGGGGTGATTCGGCGCTGACTGTTGTATGGTATCCGTCTGCTTGGCCTTGGTGTTTTCACGATCCTTGTCGGCACCCATCACGAACGAATTCGTTAGAAGCATGATCAGACTTAGGGCGACCAAAATTCTCAACCGCACGACGTCCTCCTTCTGCAAATGTGGCATTAATTTAAGTTCCACGGACATCGTTGACAAGCGCCTCTTACGAATCGTTACCTCCTGCGTCACGGCGACGAAGCGACGCCACCCGATATCGCCGCCACGCAGCCGCTTCGAATCCGTTACCGCTAGTTAACACGCGGATTCAAAATTCAGCCTGCATAAATCCGCATATTTGAATTTTCGATGGGATATCATGCAAGAAACCAGTTTTAAGTTGCTGTGCTACAGTAGTTTGCCTTTTCGACTGGTGGGCTGACGCTGTGCAATAGTTTCGTTCGGCAATCTTGTCGGTTAATCAATTAATAAGGAGGAAAAATGAGGCTATTTGTCCGTGTGATCGCGCTGATGGCCGTCGCGTTGCTCGCGGTCGGCGCTTTCGCGCAAGGAACAGGAACAACCTCGTCGCTCAGCGGTACGGTAACGACGGGTGGCAAGGCACTTCCGGGCGTCACGGTCACCGTCACGTCGCCCTCGCTGCTCGGAACGCGAACGGCCGTGACGGGTGAAGGGGGCGGTTACAGCGTACCGTCGCTGCCGCCCGGCGTTTACACGGTGACCTTTGAGATCGAGGGCATGCAGAAGGCGGTGCAGAAAGTCACGCTTTCGCTCGCCCAACCGAGTACGGCAGACGCCGATCTGAAGGTCGCGTCGGTGTCGGAAGCGATCACCGTCACGGCATCAGCGCCGGCGGTGCTCGAGACAACCGAGGTGACGCGCAACTTCACGCAGAAACAGATTGCAGAGTTGCCGGTACGGCGCAACATCCGCGACACGGTGCTCCTCGCGCCCGGGACCAACTCGAACGGGCCGAACAACCAGATCACAATCTCCGGCGCGCCGTCATACGACAACCTCTTCCTAGTCAATGGCGTCGTTGTCAACGAGAACCTGCGCGGTCAGCCGCACCAACTCTTTATCGAGGACGCGATCCAGGAGACGACTGTGATCGCGGCCGGCGGCATCTCGGCGGAATACGGACGTTTCACCGGCGGCGTAGTCAGCTCGATCACGAAGTCGGGTGGAAATACGTTCAGCGGCTCACTTCGCGACAGCATCACGAATCCGAACTGGATCGCGAAGACGCAGTTCCGCGATTCGAAGGGGAATCCTGAGCCGGATCATCCCAGCATCCGCTCGAATGTCTATGAAGGAACTCTCGGCGGATTCGCTCTGCGAGACCGCCTGTGGTTCTTCGGAGCGGGACGGCACACCAAAGGCGCGCCCTCGAACGGTTTCAATGCCGCGCAGACCACGCTGGTGACAAATCTCCCCTTCCTCAACACGCTCAACGAGGATCGCTACGAAGGCAAGTTGACAGGTCAGGTCACCCAGAAGCACAGCCTGGTGGCGTCGTACCTCAAGGTCAAGACGACGGAAATCAACAACTTCTTCGGATCGATCTATGACCTGAACAGCATCGTTCCTTCGCGTCAGCTTCCCAATTCTCTGAAGGCGCTGGCCTACAACGGAGTGCTGACCGGCAACTGGCTCCTGGAAGGACAGGTGTCGCAGAAGAAATTCGCGTTCATCCACAGCGGCGGTTCGGACAAGGATCGCATCAACGGCACGCTGCTCCTCGATTCCAACGCGCGCTTCAACGCGCCGACATTCTGCGGCGTCTGTACGCCCGAAGAGCGCAACAACGATTCGGCTGTGGCGAAGACCAGCTACTACCTCAATACCAAGAATCTCGGCAACCACAGCTTCAAAGTCGGGGCCGAGCTTTACAAAGAAACGCGGCTGGTCAACAACAATCAGGAAGCGAGCGACTTCCGCGTGCAGTCCACCGGAACCGCGATCTTCCTGCCCGGCGACTCGACGCCCTATCCGCGTTTCGACGCCAGCACGATTCTGCGTTGGCAGCCCATTCTCGTCTTTTCGACCGGCAGTCATTTCAACACCAAGTCGGCATTCGCGAATGACAAGTGGGACCTCAACAGCCACTGGAGCTTCAACGTGGGCGTTCGCTACGACAAGAACGTCGTGCACGACGCTTCGGGTAATCTGGTCGCCGACGACAGCGCGTTTGCTCCACGCCTCGGCGCGATGTACGACGTCAAGGCCAACGGTCGCAGCCGCCTCAACGTCAGCTTCGCGCGTTACGTGACCAAGATCGTCGACGGCAACGTTGGCGGCGCCGCCAATGCCGCCGGAACGCCGGCAACGTTCAACTACGCGTACAAGGGGCCGAACGTCAATCCGATCGACAGCAGCGGCAAGATCATCGGTACACCGGTCGCGCCGCATGATGCGCTGCGAATCCTCTTCAACTGGTTTGATTCGATCGGCGGCACCAGCAGTACGAATTTCCTCAGTTCTTCGTATCCCGGCTACACACAGCGCATTCTCAATCCGATCACCGCGCCGAGCGTGGATGAGATCACGCTCGGCTACGGACAACAGCTCGGCGGGACTGCGTTCGCACGCGTCGATCTGATCGATCGCCGGTGGCACAACTTCTACGCACTGCAGCTCGACAAGACGACCGGTCAGCTCACCGCGCCCAACGGCGTGACCAACGATCTCGCGCTGCTTGTCAATGATGACAATTGGACCAAACGGCACTACGAAGGAATGCAGCTCGATTTCGGCTGGCGTCCGGGACGATGGAATGTCGGCGGCGGTTGGACAATCGCCAAGCTGACCGGCAACGACACCACCGAAAGCGATCTGACTGCATCGTCGCCGATTCAGGTGCCGACTCTGTACTATCCGGAGTACCTCGGTTATGCGAACTTTGCACCCAGCGGATCGCTGTACGGCGATCAGCGCCATCGCGGAAAAGTGTGGGCCGGCTATGATGTCCCGGCGCCTTTTGGCCGCCTGAATGTCTCGGTCATCCAAAGCGCCGACTCCGGTCGCGCCTACTCGGCGATCGGAACTATCGACGCCAGCGGCACCAACGCCAACTTCCGTTACGTCGGCGCCCCGACCAAGCCGTCGTATTACACGACAGGCCAGCTCGGCACGCAGCATAACTACTACTTCAGCAAGCGCGGCGCCTTCCACACGCCGTGGGTGACTGCGACTGACTTGGCCCTGAACTACGAGCTGCCGATTTCGAAGGCGTCGTTGTTCGTGCAGGGGCAGGTGTTGAACATCTTCAATCAGTCGAAGGTCAACAACATCGTCCTCGGACAGCTCGACACCGCCATCAACACCAGCCGCTCCGCCGGCCTCTCCTCGGGTCTGAAGCCCTTCAATCCATTCACTGACTCGCCGGTCGAGTGCCCGCAGGGATCTGCAGCCAGCGTGTGCAGCTCGATGGGCGCGAACTGGCAGAAGGCCGCAACGTTTGGTCAGGGCCTGAGCAAGGATGCCTACCAGACTCCGCGCACGTATCGCGCTGCCGTAGGGGTGCGTTTCTAGATCTTCAATCACGCTCGGATGTGAGCCCCGGTCGCAAGGCCGGGGCTTTTTATTTGGACCCCAACGATTCATTCAACCGGATGGTCGACGCCGGATTTCCGAATCGAAGTCTTGCCAATCCATCGTCAATTTCGTGGAAATTCTTGATTACAAAGCGCAAGCGAACCGTGCCAGGCATGGCGGTCGGCGTGCTTAGGAGTGGCAGCCCCCAGACAGTTCTATCTGGTTTACACCATTTTCAACACTTAGCAGAGGAGGATAGATGCAGACTCGGTTTCTAGTCACAACTCTGTTGTTACTCCTGATTACGGGGACCGTCTTCGCTCAGGGCGTGCAGACGGCCACTCTCGAAGGTACGGTGACCGGTCCTGACGGTAACCCATTACCCGGTGTCACGATCACCGTGAAATCGCCAGCAATGATGGGCGAGCGCACGACGGTGACGGCGACCACCGGCGATTACAATCTGCCCGGCCTTCCGCCGGGCGACTACACCATCACGATCGGTCTCGAGGGGATGCAGAGCGTCACGAAGAAGATGCCTCTAGCCCTCGGCCTTCCGACCCGCTTCGACGCCAAGTTGAAACTTGCCGGCGTTACCGAGGCCATCACAGTGACGGCGTCCTCGCCAACTGTGCTCGAGAACACGACAGTCGGCGCGAATATCAGAAAAGAGACAGTCGAACAACTGCCGCTGCTCCGTACGCCGACAGATGTCGCTGCTCTTTCGCCCGGCGTCACCGGCGATCGTGGGGGTCGCGGCTCTACTCCCGTCGGCGGTCAGCTCTCGATCAATGGCGGCATCGCCTGGGATAACAACTTCCTGATCAACGGCGTCAACTTCCAGGACAACATCTTCGGCAACACCAACAACCTGTTCGTCGAAGACGCGATCCAGGAAACGCAGGTTCTGACGTCGGGAATCTCCGCCGAATACGGCCACTTCACCGGCGGCGTCCTGAACGTCATCACGAAGAGCGGCGGCAACCAGTTCACCGGCTCACTTCGCGACAACATGAACAAAGGAAGCTGGCTTTCGCTCACGCCGTACGAAAAAGGTTTCCGCGGCGTAGGTGTGAACCCTGTAGCTCCTGCACCGCATACTGCCAAACTCTCGCACATCTACGAAGGGACGCTGGGCGGCCCGGTCATGCGCGATCGCGTCTGGTTCTTCCTTGCCGGTCGCAAGGAGAAATCAAGCACGCCGCAGAGCCTCGGATTGACAGCGATCCCCTGGACGCTGAACACCCAAAACACCCGGCCGGAGGTCAAACTCACTGGCAGCATCACCTCCGGTCACACTTTGCAGGTCGACTACATCGACAACCCGGTCAAGCGCAATCTCGAATCGCAGGTTGCGCCGATGACATTGTCGGCGCTCGGTACGAACTCTGTTCGCGAGAACCGCGGATACACCGGCTTCTACTCAGGCGTTCTCGCCACCAACCTGTTCGCGGAAGCGCGCTATTCGAAGAAGCACTTCGGTTTCCGCGGCCTGGGCGGCAAATCGAGGGACATCCACGACAGTCCATTCGAATCAGACACGCGCGTATCAGGCGTGACGTTCAATGGAACGTTCAACGCTCCTTACTTCGACGCGACCGATCCGGAAGACCGCAACAACAAACAAGCTTTCGCGTCGCTTTCGTACTTCCTGTCGAGCCGCACATTCGGAAGCCATGACATCAAGGGCGGATACGAACGTTTCACGGATGAACGCACAGGCGGTAACAGCCAAACCGCAACCGACTATGTCTTCTACGGCGGTTACAAAACCTCAGGTGGCTTACCAGTCCTGCTCAACGGCGACCTCATTCCGCTATTCAACCCGAGGTCGGGTGGTCAGACCCAGGAAACGCGAATGCAGATCTGGATCTCCACGCGCGGCGCAGTCCTCGATACCGACACCGACTCGCTTTTCGTCAACGACCGGTGGAACCTCAACCAATATTTCAACTTCAACGTGGGCGCTCGCTTTGAGAAGACGAAGTCACATGCCACTGGCGGCATCGTGGGCGTCGACACCTCGAATCTCGTGCCGCGCCTCGGCGGTTCCTACGATCCACTCGGCAACGGCAAGTACAAAGTCGACGTGACGTACGCGCAATACGTCGGCCGCTACAACCCGGGAATCATTAACGCCAACACGCCGGTCGGCGCGCCGTCCAGCGCCTTGGGCTACTACGTCGGACCGAAGGGTGAGGGCCGCGACTTCGCCCCTGGCTTCGATCCGAACAACTACAAGTTCTACACTGCAAGCGTACCCACCGCGAACAGAATCTTCGCGAATGATCTCCATGCCCCGATCAGCAGTGAGTGGTCGGTGTCCACGGGAATGGCTCTGCCGAAGAGCGGCTGGGCAAAAGCGACCCTCACGAACCGAAGATATTCACAGTTCATTGATGACTTCATTACCACTGACCTCGGCTGTACGAACATCACTCTGAAAGGTGTCAACGTCGGCTGCGTCGACAATGTCCTTTACAAGAACACCAACGGCCCGAAGCGCGTGTATCAGGCGGTCGAGCTTCAATCCCACTACGACCTCACGCGGGCGTGGGGTGTGGAAGGCAATTGGACGCACCAGATCAAGAACCACGGCAACTACGAAGGTGAAAGTGGACAGTCGCTTCCGTTGACGGCATTTGGAAATCGTCCGGAGATGCAGGATCTTCCTCGCGAGCTTCCGTACGGCAGACTGGCGCAGTTCGAAGCCAACCGAGTCCGTCTATGGACGACCTATACGCTCAACTTCGGCCGGTACGGAAACCTTTCCAGCGGCTTGCTCTACCGGTATGACACCGGAACGACGTATAGCTACTCGACGTCCGTTACGCGCTCGGCCGAATCGCGAGCGCTCAATCCCGGTTACAAGAGCGTCGGCAGCTCGGTCACTCTCTTCTTTGGCGATCGCGGCATCGGTACTTTCCCATCGAGCTCGTTGTTCGATGCCTCGCTACAGTACAGCTATCCGATCGTTCGCGTGACCCCGTGGATCAAGGTTGACGTCAGGAATATGTTCAACAAGGACACCCAGATCACCTACAACACCACGATCGTCGCCGACCCGAACAGCCCCAAGGATTCCCTTGGTTATGCCACCGGCTTCACGAAGGCAGCGACTTTCGGACGTCCGACATCGACGACCAGCTTCGTCCTGCCGCGCCAGGTTCTCGTTTACGCGGGCGTTCGGTTCTAATCTCACCGTCGTCGAGTTCAGTCAGGGGCGGCTCCGGCCGCCCCGTTTTTTTGACACAATGGCTCCGGAGCGACACATGAAAACCCTATCCCTCTGCAGTGCGGTCGCAATCGTCGTCTCCACCTCAGCACTCGCACAGGTGACGCCGAAGTACATGGGTTGGGCGGACGGACCGGTTCGGCATCTGATGACGAAGGAAGAGATGAAGCAGTGGAAGGTCATTCGCTCCGATCAGGACGCGGAAGCCTTCATCGCCCTGTTTTGGGCGAAGCGCGATCCGACTTCCGACACGCGGCGAAATGAGTTTCGCGAAGATTTCCAACAACGTGTGAAATTCGCCGATCGAAACTTCTCGAACGGATTGCAGCCCGGCTCGATGACCGATCGCGGAAAGGTGATCATTCTTCTCGGTCCACCATATCGCGTCAGCGGCAGCGCAGGCGCGCCGTCGCGATCTACCGGCCTGGGACCGACCGTTGACGCGCAGGGACACCTCGTCGTCGCGCGTCCGACATCGGATCCAACTCAGCAGTTCTGGATGTATGCGCACGAGAGGAAGCCCAAGTTTATCGCGCAAACCGATTTCACGATGGTGTTTCTGGAAGAGGGAAAAGACGATTGGAAGCTCGCGCATACAGAACGCGTCAATCCGGATCTCATCCTGCAGCAGGCGGCGATCGCATTCATCATCTCTCCTGGTCTCACGAAACCACCGGTCTATACCAATCCGCCGCGCGTTCGCACAACATTGTTCAAGAATCCGGCACTGAAGACGGCGTACGAACAGTTCCGATACGGCGACAAACCGACGATCGGCAACGCGAACCTCACCTGGGGCGAGTTCGTGACGTCCGAGGGGGACCATTTCGTCTCGGCGCAGGTGTATATGCCGGCGGGTAATGGTGTCGCGCCTGATCAGAAAGTCACATCGTTCGCGGTCGTGGAAAACAAGGCTGGTGAAATTGTCGACGTCAAGGAAGATGAGATGACGATGATCGCGTCGGGCGGCGATGCGTATCTCGACCGATCGTTGCAACTCGATCCGGGAACTTACACCACCACCTTCGGCATCGCATCAGAAGGGCGCATCCTCGCGGCCACGCGCACGCCCATGACAATCCAGGGCTTCGACCCGGCGGCGACGGGCGTGTCACCGCTGCTGCTCGCGAGCAAGGTTTATCCGCTGCAGACGACCTGGCAGCCGACGGATCCCTTCACGTTCGGCGGCTTGAAAGTCGTTCCGAAGGGAGACGCCGTCTTCAACACGGTCGGCGATCTGTGGTACTTCGTGGAGATGCGCAATCCCGGCGTCACCGACGTCGGCACGCCAAATGTTCGCGTGAAGATCGAAATCAAAGGAAGGACGTCGACCGGACCGGTGGAGCTGAAGATTCCGATTCAGGACGCCAAGCTGGCCAAGCTCGCCGGCGAAACGAATCGCTACGGCCTCGGTCTCGCGATTCCGCTCGAAGGTTTCAAGCCCGGCGAGTACACCATGAAAGTCCACCTCGTGGATGTCGTGTTAGGCAAGGAATACGATTTCGAGAAGCCCTTCCGTGTCCGCGGGTAAGTCGCTTCTTTTATCCCTCGCCACCCTTTGCGCGTGCGCCCGGCCGCAATCGAATCCGCCGGTCGTTCTCATCTCCATCGACACGCTTCGCGCGGATCATCTCACCGCTTATGGCGCGAAACGCGTCGACACGCCGGCGATCGATCGGCTGGCGCGCGACGGAATCGTCTTCGAGAATGCCTACGCGCACGTGCCGCTGACTCTTCCCTCACACGTCACAATGCTGACGGGAAGACTGCCATACGACAACGGCGTGCGCAGCAACGCCGGCTACCGGCTTGAACGCGATCTCAATCTGACTCTGCCTCGCCTGCTCCACGATCGCGGATACGCTACCGGCGGCGCCGTGTCGGCCTACGTTCTTCACGGTGACACCGGCCTGCGATCGCTCTTCGATTTTTACGACGATTCCATGGAAGTCTGGGAATCGGCGACCCTGGGCGAGTTACAGCGTCGCGGCGACGAAACCGCGCGCGTCGCGCTGGCGTGGCTCGACAAAGTGCAATCGCGTCCGTTTTTTCTTTTTTTTCATCTCTTCGAGCCCCATTCGCCCTACGAACCGGTCGAGCCGTTCAAATCGAAATACGCCAGCAGTCCGTACGACGGAGAAATCGCGACCGCCGATGCCATCGTGGGACGCTTCTTCGCAGAGCTGGAGCGCCGCGGCCTCTACGATCAATCGTTGATCGTTCTGTGCGGCGATCACGGCGAAGGCCTCGGCGATCACGGCGAACAGGAGCACGGAGTGCTGCTGTATCGGGAAGTGCTTCACGTTCCGCTGATCGTGAAGCTTCCTCGCCAGCGGCTCGCGGGGCGAAGAGTGCCCGCGCCGGCGCAACTCGTCGACATCCTTCCCACGATTGTTGGAGCGGTCGGAGCAAAGTTGCCTGCGAACTTGCCAGGCATCTCACTCATCGATTTAGCGGAAGGACGCGGCAGTAATCGCGCGATCTACAGTGAGACGCTTTACCCTCGCCTGCACCTTGGTTGGAGCCAACTTCGCTCGCTGACCGACACGCGCAATCACTACGTCGAGAGTCCGGTGCCCGAGCTTTTTGATGTCGTCGCCGATCCGGGAGAGAAGAAAAATATTCGAGACGACCGACGTCGAGAGTCGGGCGCACTCGCTGATGATCTGACAAAGATTCCGCTCAATCTCCAGCCGCAGCGCACTGCAGATGCCGAGGAGCGGGCGCGGCTGGCGGCGCTAGGCTATTTGTCGGGCGCAGCAGCGCAAAGCAGCGGCCCGCTGAAGAATCCTCGCGATCACATCCTGGTGCTCGCGAAGATCCAGCAGACGTTCGTCCTCAATCAAGCGGGACGCTATCGCGACAGCGTTGACCTTTGCCGTCAGATCCTGCGCGATGATCCCGACCTGGTCGACGTTTACTCCCAAATGGCTGACGACCTTCGTCGCCTCGGCCGGCTACAGGAAGCGCTCGATGCTTACCGCGAAGCCATCCGACGATCGCCGCAGCTCGTCGACTCGTTCGCCATCGAAATTGCCAAGCTCAAGCTCGACCTTGGCGATTTGAAAGCAGCCGAATTGAACGCGAAGCAGGCGATGAACCTCGATGCCGAGGTGGCACACCTGATTTTGGCTGCCGTTGCGGAAGGACACTCCGATTGGGCGGCTGCCGAACGCGAGGTACGCCTCGCGTTGGGGCCGGAAAGTCGCCCTCGCGTTCCGGCCCTCATCCTGCTCGCTCGCGTGCTGACACAGCGAGGTAAGTTGGACGAAGCTCTTGCCGTCGCCAATCGCGCAGCAACACGCGTCAGCGAAGAAGGCGCGCATCCCGTTCCGACTCTTGCGTCAACGCGCGGAGACATTTTCGCGCGCATGGGTCGCAATGCCGACGCTGAAGCTGCGTTCCGCCACGAGATGGCGCACTTTCCTGAAACGACCGAGGCTTACACAAAGCTCGCGCTGCTGCTGGCGTCGGAGCACCGGTTCGCCGAGATCGAGCCGACGCTCGAAGCAATGGTCAAAGCTTCTCCGAAGCCGGCCACCTACCTCCTCGCCGCCCGAGAGATGAAGGACCTCGGCAATGAGGCCGCCGCGCGAGCCTTCCAAAGGCGTGGGGAGCGGCTCGTCCGGCAAACTCGGTGAGCGAGTAGGATCACCGAATGCGTTTTGTGCTCCTCACGTTTTCGGCGTTGGTGGCCGTTGCCGGAGTTGTGCAGCAGGCCGCGATGGAGTGGATCAACGGACCGGAGGCGTATTTTGCGACGCAAGAGGAGCGTGCGGAGTGGTTCCGGCTGGCGAGCGACGCCGACCGCGAGGCGTTTCAAAAACGCTACTGGCTGCTCCGAAATCCGACCCCGGCCGCAAGTCGAAACGCATTCAAAGAAGTCATTCTCGATCGCATCCGAAAGGCGGACGCGAAGTTCTCCATCAAAGACGGGCCTCCAGGTTCGCGCACTGCGCAGGGCAGGGTCTACATCGTGTTTGGGCCGCCTGCTTTCGCTCGCAACGAGCCGGGAGGTGGCGTACTGCCGCCGGTGGTCGTGAACGGCCGGCTGATGCCCAACACCATGACGGAGGCGACCGACGTCATCACAACATGGATCTACGACAGGCATCGGACGCCTCACCTCCTCCAGATGTTAGGCCGCCCCGAGCTGCAAATCATCATCGTCATCGAGCCGACGCGCCGGCGCGATGTCCTGCAGGCGCCCGGCCTCTTCGAGCAATACCGCGAAGTCCTGGCCAAACGCAGCATCGTCAACCCACAAGTAAAGACGGTCATCGCTCCCGAGTCGGACGAAATCATGCCTGTCCGCCTGGATGCGCCCATTCCGCAGCCGATCCGAGATCGCTTGCGCGAGGCAACGCCGGTTTCGCGGTCGTCCGACGGGATCGCATTCATGGCCGGGGAACTCTGGCAGCGCGAAGGATCATCTGCCATCGCAACCTTCTCCGTGCCGAATGCGGGAGAGCGTACGACCCATTTGACCACTTACGGCGAAGTGCGCAGCGGCGATCGCGTGGTCGCAACGATCGCGCAACCCTTCCTAACAAATCCCGACGTCACGGCAGCAGCAGGATCACGATCGGAGGTCCTGCGCCTGAAACTGCCTCCCGGAAAATACGACGGATCTTTCGCGCTGGTGGACGACCGCACCAACGAGGTTCTGCTCAATGTCACCACGCCACTCCGCGTCCTGGATCCGACTTCGAAATTCGATGTCTCTTCGCTATTGCTTGCCGGACCGCCCTCGAGGGGAAAGTCGGCGTTCAGTTTCGGCACCGTCAATGTGCACCCTCGCGCCGACGCGCTTTTCCGTCAGGATGAGTCGCTGTGGTATTTCGCTGTCATCCGATCGGACGCCGAGGCTAAAGGCGTGACCGCCGATCTTCAGCTCCGTCGCGAAGGAAAAACAATCGGGGCGCGGACCTTCACACCTCGCATGGACGCAATCGCGCCAGGAATCTTCCTTATCGGAGAGGAACTGCCGTTGACGCAACTGACTCCGGGGGATTACTCGCTCTACCTCTTGATCCATGGGCCCGAGACGGAAGTACGGCGCGCCGACTTTCGCGTCGGCTCGTAATCGAATTCAGTCGGCTGGATGAAAACCGCCAGAAATCTGAATGTTCTCGGCGTTTTCGCCATCTGCCATTTTTTGTAAGTTTCTTTAAAGAAACAACAAGCATCTCTTTGCGAAAGCGGCTCGGACCGTGCTTAAATCCCGCCCGTCAGCAGCCCATTGAACCCGGTTAACCGATAAAAATGGAGGTTTCATGTTCAAACGCGCTCCATTCGCGGCAGTTCTATTTCTTCTTTTTTTCATGTCGGCGATCGTTCTCGGGCAGACGGCGCAAGTCGGCACCCTGAGCGGTCAAATCAAGGATCAAACTGGGGGCGCCCTGCCGGGTGTAGCGGTGGAGGCCAAGCATGAGGACAAAGGTTTGACTCGCACCGCCACGACCGACAGTTCGGGAAGATTCCGGATGCCGGCCGTACCGCTGGGAAACTACACCGTAACCGCGAAGCTTTCCGGCTTTGACACTGCGATGTCGCGGCACAACGTGGTCGAGAGCGAGAAGACCACCGATCTGTCGATCTCGATGAAGCTCGGGGCAACTTCGGAAGCCATCACGGTGAGCGCGGAAGTGCCGGTGGTCGACAAGACCAACGTCGCGGTTCGATCGAACTTTCGCGTTGAGGAGTTTCAGAAAATTCCCGTCGGTCGCAGCTATCAGTCGCTGATGGGCCTTGCTCCCGGCATTCCGGGAACAGGCGGCGGCAATGTCAACGCCCATGGTGCCCTCGCAGGCAACAACCAGTTCCTCTTCGATGGCGTGGACACCACCGATCCAACCACCGGCACTTTCGGCTCGAACCTCAACTTCGAATCCGTGCAGGAAGTGGCGCTCTACACCGCCGGTCTGTCAGCCGAGTATGGCCGCTCAATCGGCGCGATCGTCAACGTGATCACGAAGTCGGGCGGGAACACCGTCTCCGGATCGGGCAAACTCCTCGCGACGAACGATGACTGGAACTCACAGAACAAGACCAAGGACGAGCGGTGCGCTACCGCGTCGCCTCCTGCAGCATGTACCACGCTCGGCGCTTCGCTGGCGCGGACGAAGTTCGACCACGTGAATCCGGTGGACTCCTTCACCCTCGGCGGCCCCTTCTGGCGCGATCACATCTGGTTCTTCGGGGCATACGAGAAGGCGAAGACGACCGGAGCACAACAGCAGACGCCGGTCACACGTGAGAACTTCCAGCAAACCACGGTCAGCCCATTCTGGGATGCTCGCGTCACCGGGCAGCTCACGCCGAGCCAAAGCGTGTGGGCGCGCCGGCATGTCTCGCCGACCAACGGGTTCATCATCAACTACGGCACCCCGGCCGAGCTCTTTGCATACACGCGGCAGGATCAAACCGGCAACTCCACCGCTGTGCAATACACAGGAATTTTCGGAGCGACGACATCGGTCGAGGCCTTCGCTGCCAAACAGGGCAACGTCATCACCGTTTTCCCGTACCTCCAGAGCCCGCTGACCAACTCGGCTCCGCATTTCTCGCTGGCCGACGGTTTCTACTACAACGGCGCCTTCTTCGACGGCTTCGTCGATCGACCGCGGAAGCAATTCATCGCCGCCGTTTCGCAGTTCCGGACATTCCTCGGCCGGACGCACGATATCAAGGCCGGCTACGATCTGCAGACCGTCAAGTCGGGCGCGCTGTTTACGTTCCAGAGCAACCAGCTCTTCATCGACAACACGTTCGATCCCGTAACGCGGACCTTTGCTCCCAGCAGCCGGCGCGATTTCGACCCGCCGGCCGCTTCGACCTCCAAGGGAAGAATCACGGCCCTTTACGTTCGCGACAAGTTCAACATCACGCCGCGACTCTTCACCGAGATCGGCGTTCGTTACGAGAAGCAGACCGGGAAGAGCGATCTCGGCGCAGCAACCGTTGATGCCTCGACCTGGTCGCCACGCCTTTCCGCCAGCTATGACTTGCGGGGAGACGGTCGTTCGCTGATCGTCGGCTCCTACGCCCGGCCGTATCAGTTCATCAATCTGGGTTTCTCGGACAGCTTTGCGCTGATTCCCCAGAAGGCCAACTACACCAACTTCAGCTGGGATGGAACGAAGTATGTGCAGGGTGCTCACGTTGTCCAAGGCGCCGGCAGCCTCCCCACAAACACAGATCTGAAGCCGACTTACATCGACGAAGTGACCTTTGGATATCAGCGGCAGGTCGGCAACACCATGGGCGCCGGCATTCGCGGGATCTGGAGGAAGTGGGGCGACCCGATCGACGACGTCATCGACTGGAATCCCGACGGGACGCTCTCCCAGAAGGTCGTGAACTATTCGGCGGCCAAACACAACTACCGCGGCGTCGAACTGACATTCGAGAAACGCTTCTCCAGGAACTGGTATGCCAACGTCAACTACACCAGGTCGGCTGTGCGAGGCAACCACTTCGGTGACGCATTCACCTCGCTGGGCGATTTCCTCGCGTCCAACTGCCGCACGACGGTCGATCCGACAATCGGCACCAACGGTGTGCTCCCCTGCGCGGAAGTGAACAATGGGGCGAACAAGGACGGCACGCCGAACTTCGACTTCCCGAACGATCTGAAGGCGCAGGCGACGTACCTGTTCCATATCGGTCCGGTCGGTCTGACCACCGCGTTGGCGGGCGAGTACCGCTCGAACCTCAGTTACACGCCGAATATCAGCATGAACGTTCTGCTTCCCGGGACGACAACGAACTCGGGTTCAACGGCAACATACTTCTACGAAAAGCGCGGTTCGCGGCGTCTGCCGAACACGTATGGCCTGGATGGGTCTGTGGAGGCGACGTATCGCATCTGGAAGACCGCAGAATTAGGCTTCAAGGGGGAGATTTTCAATCTCACCGACCATCAAGACAAGACCAATGTGAATCTCACGGCCTACTGCGCGAACGCCAATGCGGCCGCCGGATCGACCTGTAAGATCAACCGTGACCGGTTCGGCGCGGCGACGGCGCGCGGCTCCTTCCGAGGGCCACGCAATTATCGGTTGACCACGTTGGTCCGCTTCTAATACGGACTCAGGAGGGCACAATGTTCAGGAGAAGCCTTTACGCAGTACCGCTGTTGACGGCGCTTCTGCTGGCTGCAACCGCCGCGGCGCAGACTGCCGGGACCCTGACCGGTTCCGTCACCACCGGTGGCGCTCCGTTGCCCGGCGCGACCATCACCATCACCTCGCCGGCGCTGCTCGGCATTCGCACGACGGTGTCGGGTGCAAACGGCGACTACAGTTTCGCTGGTTTGCCGCCGGGGCCGTATCGCGTGTCGTTCGAGCTCGAAGGGATGCAAAAGATCACCAAGCAGGCCCAGCTTCAGTTGGCGGAGACAACGCGAGTCGACGTGGACTTGCGGGTCGCGGCAATGACCGAGGCGATTGTAGTGACGGCGACGGCACCATCGATTCTCGAAACGCCTCAGGTATCGACCAACCTCGATCGCAAGCTGGTCGAGTCGCTGCCGGTCGGGCGCACCATCGCGCAGCGCATCCAGCTTGCGGCCGGCGTCAACAACGCCGGACCAAACAATCAGACCGTCATCAACGGCGCGCAATCGTATGAAAACCTGTACGTGATCAACGGCGTCACGGTGAACGAGAACGTGCGCGGGCAGCCGCAGAACGTGTTCATCGAAGACGCCATTCAGGAGACGACGCTGCTCACGGCCGGCGTTTCCGCCGAGTACGGCCGGTTCATGGGCGGCGTGGTGAGCACGATCACGAAATCGGGCGGCAATGAGTTCAGCGGTTCCGTGCGTGACAACCTCACCAATGACAAGTGGACCAGCCTCACTGATTTCCGCGATCCGGTCAGCGGCAACCCCGAACAAGCGCACGTCAGCAAGATCAATCCCGTCTACGAAGGAACGTTCGGCGGGCGGATCATCCGCGATCGCATCTGGTTCTTCACGGCCGGACGTTACGAAAAACGGCTGACCACCAATCAGACCACCGCCACCAACATTCCCTATGTCGTGACCGCGAACGATCGTCGGTACGAAGGAAAACTGACCGGAAACATCACGCAGAAGCACAGCCTGCTTTACGACTACACCAAAACAACGCCGCGCACGAGCAACGGCTCGTTCGGCAACATCGTCGATGTGGCGAGCCTTCGCACCTCGAATAATCCCGTCGACTTCTGGGCCATTCATTACAACGGCGTCATCACCAACAATCTGCTGCTCGAGGGCATCGTCAGCCGGCGAGATCTCTCGCTCATCGGCGGCGGAGCCTTGCAGCGGGACCTCATCAACGGCACGATGATTCGCGACATCAGCAGCGGGCGTCGCGCCTGGTCACCGACCTTCTGCGGCGTCTGCCGGCCGAAGGAGCGCGACAGCAAAGAGTGGCTGGTGAAAGGATCGTACTTCCTTCCCACCAAGTCGATCGGAAGCCACAATCTGGTCGCCGGATATGACGACTGGCACCAGCTCAGACTCGAGGACAATTATCAGTCGGGGTCTGATTTCCGTGTCTTCGGCGACTTCATCTATTCCGGCCAGAATGTCTTTCTGCGCGTCTATCCCACCAGCCCGAGCGGCACGATCAATTCCTTCATCGAGTGGGATCCGGTGCTCAATCCGAGTCAGCGCTCGGATTTTGCCGTCAAATCGGTGTTCCTCAATGACAGGTGGGATTTGAACCAGCACTGGAGCTTCAACGTCGGTGCGCGCTATGACAAGAACAGCGGCCAGGATCAGGCGCACAATCCGACCGTCAGGGATTCGCGCGTCAGCCCGAGATTGGGGGCGATGTACGACCTCTTCGGCAACGGCCGGCACCGCCTGAGCGCCGCCTACAGCCGCTACGTGGCAAAGATCGATCAGGGTCCCGCCGATTCGTCATCCAACGCCGGACGTCCGGCATCGTTCTATTACGCGTATGGCGGACCGGAGATCAACAAGCCGGGTACACCCACCAGCCAGCTTCTTCCCACCGATCAGGTGCTCAAGCAAGTCTTCGACTGGTTCCAGGCCAACGGTGGCACCAGCTCGACGTTCTTCGATCTATCCGTGCCCGGCCTAACCGAGGGCTTCACGCATCCACTTCGGTCGCCTTATAGCGACGAAATCACCGTCGGCTACGGCGTGCAGATCGGCAATGGGTTCGTTCGGGCCGACTGGATCGGCCGCAAGACGACCGACTTTTACGTGATTCGCCGCAATCTCGCCACCGGCCAGGCACCCATTCCGAATGATCCAAAGAATCGAAAAGTCGACGTCGGGGTGATCGACAACGGTACGTCCAGCGATGGACTGCAGCGGAAGTACAACGGACTTCAGCTCCAGGGCCAATATCGCGTCGGCCGCGTGAACGTCGGAGGCAACTACACCTACTCGAAGCTGCGCGGCAATGTGGAGGGCGAGACCTTCAACAATGCGACCGTTTTCGTGGGAAACGAGTCATATCCCGAGTACGTCAAATTCGCGCAGAACATCCCGATCGGCTATTTGAACGAGGACATTCGTCATCGCGGAAACCTTTGGGCCACTTCCGAAATACGGCTTCCCTACGGCTCGCTGAATTTGGGAATGCTCGAACGCTATCACTCCGGGCAGCCGTACACGGCTGTTGCGTCGATTGATGTGCGCAAAAGCACTTCGCTGCCCACGGGAGTCGTCAATCCGGGATATGTCACGCCGCCGACGACCGTGAACTATTTCTTCAGCCAGCGCGGTCAATATCGTCTCGACACCATCACCGCCACGGACGTCAACATCACGTACACCTTCCCGCTCTCCAGAGCGAATATGTTCCTCCGCGCCGATGTGGTGAATCTGCTCAGTGAGCAGGGAGTGGAATTCAATGCCACGAATGTCGGCAGCGTGATCGAGAACCGCGTCTACACCGCGCGCAACAGCCAGTGCGTGCAGGCCGGCGGCTCACGCTGTGCGCCCTTCAATCCGTTCACCGATACGCCGCAGCTCGGCGTGAACTACGTCTTCGATCCGAACTTCGGAAAACCGACGCGTTCCGATGCCTATCAGCTTCCGCGCACCTATCGCTTTGCGGTCGGTGTGAGATTCTGATTTGGGTCAGGGGCGCCCGCTGGGCGCCCCTACTGATTCGCCAAAATCCACGCTAACGCCGCCACGGCGGCGGTGTCCTGCGCCAGCTCTTTCGGATCGACTTTGTCGAGCGTGTCGGCGGGGCTGTGGTGGTAATCGAAGTATTTCAACGGCTCGGGCACGAAACCGAATCCGGGAACGCCGGCTTCAATCAGAAAAGATGTATCGGCGCCGGTCTCCGATGAGGTCTCGAAATGCGCGGCCCCCACTGCCGACAACGGCTGTGCGAGCTTCTCGAGATTCGCGAGCGCGTCGCCCTTCAGCGTCGTGCGAAACCCGGTCGGAGCGGCCGCGCCGGCATCGGTCTCGATTGCCGCCACATGTTTGTCGCCCTTGTGCTTTACAAAATATCCGCGGCCGCCGTTCAGTCCGTTCTCTTCGTTCATGAAAAGGACAGCGCGAATCGTTCGCCTGGGATGCAGGTCCATTTCCTTCAGCAGGCGCATCGTCTCCATCACCATCGCGACGCCGCTGCCGTCGTCGATGGCGCCGGTGCCGAGGTCCCAGGAGTCGAGGTGGCCGCCGAGGAGGACGATCTCGTCCGGCTTCTCGCTTCCGCGAATTTCGGCGACCACGTTGGCGGATGCGACATCCGGCAAAGTTCGCGGCGTCAAAACGAGACGCATGGTCACGCGGTCGCCCTTTTTCAGAAGGCGATCGATGAGCATCGCGTCTTCGACGGTCAGCGCGGCGGCTGGGATCTTCGGCTGCTTGGGGTCATAGCGCATCGCGCCGGTGTGGGGCGTGCGCAACGACGCCGATGCGACGGAGCGAATCACCGCCGCGACTGCGCCATACTCCGCCGCGCGGCTCGCGCCGCTGCCGCGAAATTCGACTGCCTGCCGGTAGGCCTCGAAGCCGCGATGCGCCCGCACGAGCTCCATGTCCATCGGATTGTTGTAGAAAACGATTTTCCCTTGGATCTTCGGCCCGAGCGATTTGAGCTCGTCGTACGAACTGACTTCGATGACCTCGGCGGCGATCCCTCTTCCCGGCGTGGCCACGCTGCCCCCCAGCGCAGTCAGGATGATGTGCTGATTGCGATGCGAGACCAGCCGTCCATATTCGGCGCCACGGACCCAGTGCGGCACCATGATCTTCTCGTTCGCAACAGCAACGCCCCACTTTTCGAAACTCTCGGTCGCCCACCGCACCGCTGCCGCCGCATTCGTCGATCCGCTGAGACGCGGTCCAATGTTGTCGGTGAGGTATTCCAGCGTGTCGTAAGCGCGTGTGGACCCGACTGCGCCCTCGATGATCGCGTCAGGCGTGGACGCGGCAGTGGCGGCAACTAAAACAAACGCCGCCAGCATCAATGGTACTTTTTCGGATTCTTCTCGAATTCGCGCTTGCAATTCTCCGAGCAGAAGTAGTGCGAGTGCTCGCCGTGATCGATCCTGCCGGCCGCCTTTTCGACGTCAACGATCATCTTGCAAACGGGGTCCTGCGCCTGCCTGGCCGTTTTCCTGCTGTGAATATCCTCGGCCATCAAATCTCCTCCGTGTCGATCTGTGCGCGCTGCAGCGAGCCGGAGTAATCAATGTAGATCGATTTCCATTCGCTGAACACATCGATGCCCACCACCCCCGCCTCCCGATGCCCGTTTCCGGTCTGCTTCGTGCCGCCGAAGGGCAGATGCACTTCCGCGCCGATGGTGGGCGCGTTGACGTAGAAGATGCCGGTGTACATGTCGCGCATGGCAACGAAGGCGTTATTGACGTCGCGGGTATAGATCGATGACGACAGCCCGTACTTCACACCATTACCGATCGCGATGGCCTCCTCCAGCGAGTCGCATTTCATGACCGCAGTGACCGGTCCAAAGATTTCCTCCTGCGCGATGCGCATGTTCGGCGTCACGTTCGCGAAAACCGTGGGCTGATGGAAATGGCCCCTGCCATACGGACCCTCGGTGAGCGCGGCGCCGCCTGTGACGACCTTCGCCCCTTCATCCTTTCCGATCTGCACGTATTTCTCGACGGTCTTGACTTGCGACGCCGAAATGTTCGGCCCCATGTCGGTTTTCGGATCGAGTCCGTTTCCGACGCGAAGTTTCGCGGCCCGCGCCGAAAGTTTCTCCACGAACTGATCGTAGATCTTGCGATGCGCCACGATGCGCGAGGCGGCCGTGCAACGCTGACCGGCAGTTCCAAACGCGCCCCACAGCGCGCCGTCGACGGCCAGATCGACGTCGGCGTCATCCATCACCATGATGATGTTCTTCCCGCCCATCTCCAGGTGCACGTGCTTGAACTGCGGCGCGCACGCGATCGCGATATCGCGCCCGACGTCGGTCGATCCGGTGAATGAGATGACCGCGACCTTCGGATGCTTGAGCATCGGCTCGCCGACTTCGCGACCGCCGCCGGTCACGACGTTGAATACGCCCTTGGGAAGTCCGGACTCCTGAAATGCTTCGGCCAGCATGACCACCGACAACGGCGTGAGCGAGGCCGGCTTGATCACCACGGTGTTCCCGCAGATCAACGCCGCCATGCTCTTCCACGCCGGGATCGCGATCGGAAAGTTCCATGGCGTGATCAGCCCCGCCACGCCCAACGGCATGCGGACCGCCATGTTGAATTTGCTGGGAAGCTCCGACGGCGTGGTCACGCCAAACAGCCGGCGACCCTCGCCCGCCATCAGAAACGCCATGTCGATCGCTTCCTGCACGTCGCCGCGCGTCTCCGCCAGCACCTTCCCCATCTCGCGGGTCATCTCGCGCGCGATTTTTTCCTTGTCGCGCTTGAGGATGTTGCCGACGTGATAGAGATACTCAGCGCGCCCGGGGGCCGGCATCAGCCGCCAGCCGTTGAATGCGCGATCGGCGGCCTCGACCGCCGCGTTGAGATCGGCGGCGCTCGACTCCTGAAACGTTCCGATCAGATCTTCGCGGTCGGCAGGATTGCGATTCTCGAAAGTCTTCCCCGACGCAGATGCCACCCACTGCCCGTCGACGTAGTTTTTGTATTCGCGAGGCGCGCGTAGCGCGCCAAACTGCGGTGTTTCTTGTGTAAGTGTTTTTGGCACGTCTTCTCCGGTTGCTGGGTTACTCGGTTACTGGGTTGCTCAGCAACCAAGCAACTTAGCAACCGAGCAACCTATTTCTTGGCAGCGCTCTCGGAATGTGAACTCGGTTTCGCCGACCCCATATCGACATTCCCGCGGAACCGCGCGCCTTCAGCCACGATGATTTTCGGCGCCTTGATGTTCCCGTCGACGGTGGAGCTGGCGATCAATTCGACGCGATCGTCGGCCGTCACGTCGCCGTTGAGGCGGCCCTCGACCGTCACGTTACGGGCGTGGACTTTGGCTTCCACCCGCGCTTG
Organism: Thermoanaerobaculia bacterium; assembly: GCA_035636095.1. Taxonomy (GTDB): domain Bacteria; phylum Acidobacteriota; class Thermoanaerobaculia; order Gp7-AA8; family Gp7-AA8; genus Gp7-AA10. Next base: position 58,154 of record DASPZU010000121.1, on the reverse strand, counting down.
CGTTCCGATGCGGAGATCGCCGCTGAGGTTGATTGCCCCCTTCACATGTCCCTCGATCAGCATCGGTTCGGAGCCGGTCACCGTCCCTTCAATACTGATCTTCGGCCCCAGGAACGTGCCCTCGAAGGCCGGTTGCGTGTCATTTGCACGTGCAGAGGATTGAGGCCGAGGAGTGAGGGGTGTCTCTTTGGTGAATAGCGCCATCGGGCGGAAAGAATAACAGTAGAAGTTGTCGGTTGTCAGTTATCGGTTGTCAGAAAGGCAAAAAAACTGAGAACTGAGAACCGAGAACCGAGAACTCACTATAAACTTCGCTCCCTTCAACGTTTGCGGGAACGTAGTCGTACCGGGAAGGGGATTTTTTTGTTGAGATTGCCACGCATTGCTGCTGCCTTCATCCTGATTGCCATCCTCGACTGCCGTAGCGGCAAGAAGGACGAGCAATATCGAGTCGAAAGAATCGATCGCGGCGACGTCACCATGACCGTCACCGCGACCGGCACGTTGTCAGCCGTGACGACGGTGCAGGTGGGCAGCCAGGTCTCCGGCGTCATCGCAAGGCTCTATGCTGACTTCAACAGTCGCGTGAAAAAGAATCAGCTTCTCGCGGAGCTCGATCCGACGCCGTTTCAGGCGCAGGTCGACCAGCGGAAGGCCGACCTCACCAAAGCGCAGGTCGAGGAAGCCAACGCCAAGATCACGTTTGAGCGTCAAGGCCGGCTGGTGAAGTCGGGTCTGGCGGCGCAAGCCGATTACGACTCGGCGAAAGCGCAATACGAGAGTGCGAGGGCGCAGGTGCAGCAGGCGACTGCAGCGCTCAGTCAGGCGCTCACGAATCTCAAATACACGAAGATCGTTTCGCCGATCGACGGCGTGGTCGTCGACCGTCAATACGATGTCGGCCAGACCGTTGCCGCTTCGTTCCAGGCGCCGACGCTGTTCTCGATCGCGCAGGACCTGACCAAAATGCAAGTCCAGGCCGATGTCGATCAGTCCGACATCGGCCGCGTGCGGGTCGGGCAGGTCGCGCGATTCACCGTCGACGCGTATCCCGATGAAGAATTTCGCGGAAGCATCGCGCAAATTCGCCTGAATGCGACCGTTTCACAGAATGTCGTCACCTATCCCGTCATCATCGCGGTTCCCAATCCCGACGAGAAGCTTCGTCCGAAGATGACGGCCAATGTCACCATCGATGTCGCGCTGGTGCGCGCCGTGCTTCGGATTCCGAATGCCGCCTTGCGATTCAAACCCGACACCAGCCAAACAGCGGGAGCCGCCCCGACCGCAACTGCCGCCGGCGGACAACGCGCGGCGAGTGGCCCGGGGGCCGGCGGCGAGGGTCGCATGGCAGGCTTCGGCCGCGGACGCGGAATGAATGGTGCCGCTGGTGTTTTCGCGGGCGGTCCACCGCCCCCGAAGCGGCAGACCATCTATCTCCTCGACCCGAACAAGAAGCTGAAGCCCATGCAGATCCGCACCGGGATCAGCGACGGACACTACACACAGGTCGTCGACGGCGACGTGCACGCGGGCGACAGCATCGTGGTCGGCCTGGCGACCACGAAGGTCGATCAGGCAGCGCCGCCGGGATCGAACCGCGGACCGATGGGCGGGCCGGGCGGCGGAGGACCGCGTCGAGGTCCGGGCTAATCGTGGATCGCGTCATCGAGATCAAAGACCTGACCAAGGTCTATCAAATGGGCGAGGTCGAAGTGCGCGCTCTGGCCGGCATCAATCTGTCGATCGATCGCGGCGAATTCGTGGCAGTCATGGGGCCATCCGGCTCCGGTAAGTCCACGCTGATGAACATCCTGGGCTGTCTCGATCGGCCGACCACCGGCACGTATCGGCTGGACGGCGTCGATGTCTCGGAGCTGAATCGCGATCAACGCGCGGTGGTGCGCAACGCAAAAATCGGCTTCGTCTTTCAGAGCTTCAACCTTCTGGCGCGCACCTCAGCGATCGAAAACGTGGAGCTGCCGCTGCTTTACGGCGAGACCGGATGGACGCGCGCGCAACGCGATGACGCTGCGCGTCAGGCGCTCTCGCGCGTCGGCCTCGCCGGCCGGGAGAGTCACTATCCTTCGCAACTCTCGGGCGGACAGCAGCAGCGCGTCGCGATCGCGCGGGCGCTGGTGACCGATCCCGCGCTTCTGCTGGCCGACGAGCCGACCGGGAATCTCGACTCGCAGACTTCGGAAGAAATCATGGGCATTTTTCAGTCACTTAATGATACACAAAAAACAGTTGTGCTAATTACTCATGAACCTGACATCGCCCGGCATGCGCAGCGCATCGTGCACGTTCGCGACGGTCGCATCCATCAGGATGAGCGCATTCGACAGCACCGCGTGGCGTCGCGCGGAATCGGGCCGGTCGCCGCCGCGGTTGCTCAGGACAGATCATGAAAAACTCCGTTCAGCGCCTCGGCAACATCGCCATCGTCGGTTTGAAGGCCATCTCGCGCAACAAGCTCCGCTCGTTCCTGACCATGCTGGGCATGGTCATCGGCGTCGGCTGCGTGATCGTGGTCGTCGCGATCGGAAACGGCGCATCGGCGTCGATTCAGTCGACCATCAACTCGCTCGGCACAAACTTCATCATGATCTTTCCCGGCGCGACCACCGCCAGCGGCGCGCGACTCTTCACCGGCAACTCGACATTGACACCCGACGACGGCGAAGCGCTGAAAAGCGATGCGGCCGACGTGTCGTACGTTTCACCGCAGGTGCGCACCGCGGCCCAGGTCGTGGCAGGCGAGCTGAACTGGGGAACTTCGGTCAACGGTGTCGGCACTGACTATCCAATGATTCGAGTGTGGAACGTGGCGCAGGGCGATTTCTTCACCGACGCCGACGTCAAAGCCGCCTCCAAAGTCGCAGTCCTGGGCGCAACCGTTTCTGAAAATCTTTTCCCGAACGGTGATGGCGTCGGACAGGTGATCCGCATCAAGAACGTGCCCTTCAAAGTGGTGGGAGTGCTGGAGCGCAAGGGCGGCAACATGATGGGTCAGGATCAGGACGACACCATCCTCGCGCCGTATACCACCATCATGAAGCGCCTCAGCGGCAAGACCAAGATCGACATGCTCTACGTCTCGGCGCGCTCGGCCGATGCCGTGCAGCAGGCGCAAACGGAAATCGATTCGATTCTGCGGCAACGACACCGAATCGGTCCGGGACAAGACGCCGATTTTCAGATGCGGTCGCAGGAAGAGATCGCCGCCGCCAGCGCCTCGCAGATGAACACCTTGAAAATGCTGCTGCTGATGGTGGCGGCCGTCTCGCTGCTCGTCGGCGGTATCGGCATCATGAACATCATGCTGGTCTCGGTCACCGAGCGCACGCGTGAGATCGGCATCCGCATGGCCATCGGCGCGAAGGGACGCCACGTTCTCATCCAATTCCTTTTCGAGGCCATCACGATCTCCATCGTCGGCGGCCTGATCGGCGTTCTGCTGGGCATCGGCTCTTCGAAGCTCGTGGCGGCCAAAGCCGGTTGGCCGATCGTCGTCTCGCTCGAATCCATCCTGCTGGCCTTCGGCGTGGCCGCGTTTATCGGCGTATTCTTCGGCTTCTATCCCGCGCGCAAAGCGGCGCGCCTCGATCCGATCGAGGCCCTTCGCTACGAGTAGCTCCGCTATCCTCCAGGTAACCAGTACTGACACACACTCACGCACGGACGTGGTGTAGTCTTGCCCCGCCAATAAGGAGGAGCCCCCCCATGCATTTGCGATCGAGGTATCTGTTCTGCCTCGCCGTGCTTCTGGTGTCCGTCAGCGCGTTCGCGCAGACGACCGCGACACTGACCGGCACGGTGACCACGGGCGGGAAACCGCTTCCCGGCGTCACCGTGACGGTCAGCTCGCCCAACCTTCAGGGAACGCGCACCACCGTCAGCGGCGCCAACGGCGACTATGTCTTCCCCTCCCTTCCACCCGGCCCGTATCAGGTCAGCTTCGAGCTGGAAGGGATGCAGAAGGTCACCAAGAATTCCACGCTGAAGCTCGCCGAGACTTCGCGAGTCGATGCCGAGCTCGCGGTGAGCAGGGTCAGCGAAGCGATCACGGTCACGGCCGCGGCGCCGTCGGTCCTCGAGACGCCGCAGGTCTCGACGAACTTCGATGCCAAGACCATCGAGTCGCTTCCTGTGGACCGCAACATCCAGGGTCGCGTGCTGCTTGCGCCCGGAGTCACGAATACCGGCCCGAATAATCAGATCGTCATCCACGGCGCGCAATCGTTCGACAATCTCTATCTCGTCAACGGCGTGGTGGTGAACGAAAACGTCCGAGGACAGCCGCAGGCAGCGGTGATCGAAGACGCCATTCAGGAGACCACGCTGCTCACCGGCGGCGTGTCGGCAGAATATGGCCGCTTCACCGGCGGCGTGGTCAGCACGATCACGAAATCAGGCGGGAACGACTTCACCGGTTCAGTGCGTGATGGTCTGTCGAATGACAAGTGGATCTCGAAGACCGCGTTCAAGGATCCGGTCAGCGGGGTTCCCGAAGCGAATCACATTTCGAAGGTCAATCCGATCTACGAGGAAACGATCGGCGGACGCATCATCCGCGACCGGCTGTGGTTCTTCCTGGCAGGACGTCAGGCGAAGACAAGCTTCTCGAACCAGACTGTCGGCCTGAATCTCCCCTACACCACCACGGCCAACGAAAGCCGCTATGAAGCGAAGCTGACCGGCAACCTCACCTCGAAGCATTCGATCATCGGCTCGTATCTCAAAGTGAAGAACAACCTGAGCGGAACGAAATTCGGCAATATCGCCGATCTGGCAAGCCTGCGCTCGGTTGGAAATCCGATCAGCCTGTATGCGCTGCACTACAACGGCGTGATCACGAACAACTTCCTGCTGGAAGCGCAATGGAGCAAGAAGGACTTCTCGATCGTCGGCGGCGGCGCGCCTTTCCGCGATGAGATCAAAGGAACGCTGCTCCGCGACATCAGCACCGGGTTTCGAGGGTGGTCGCCGACGTTCTGCGGCGTGTGCGCGCCGAAGGAGCGCGACAACAAGGACGCGCTGCTGAAGGCGTCATATTTTCTGTCGACGCGGTCGTTCGGCAGCCACAATCTGACAGCCGGGGTGGACGACTTCCATCAGCTTCGTAAAGAAGACAACTACCAGTCCGGTTCTGACTTTCGTCTGTTCGGCGACTTCATCTACTCCGGCGGCACATTGTTCCTGCATCTCGATCCCAACAAGAGCGGCGGCGTGTCTCGCTCACACTGGGAGTGGGACCCGCTCCTCGGCACCAGCCAGGTGTCAGACTTCGGGACGAAGTCGGCGTTCGTCAACGACAAGTGGGACTTCAATCAGCACTGGAGCTTCAACGCCGGTTTGCGCTACGACAAGAATGACGGTGAGAACCAGACCCACATCAAGACCGTCTCCGACTCGCGCGTGAGTCCGCGCATCGGCGGCATCTTCGACGTCACCGGCAACGGCAAGCATCGCATCAGCGCAAACTACGGCCGTTATGTCGCGATGATCTCGCAGGGTCCTGCCGACTCGACCTCCACCGGCGGCCGCTACTCTACCTATCAATTCCAATACCTCGGCCCCGAAATCAATCCGATTGGCACTCCGGCCGCGCAGCTCGTGCCGACCGAGGAGGTCATCCGCCGTGCGTTTCAATGGTTCCACGACAACGGATTCACGGGCAATAACAGTCTGATTTACCAGCTCTCGATTCCGGGCTTCACCGAAAAAATCCAGGGCAAGCTGAAGTCGCCGTACATGGACGAGATCACCGCCGGCTACGGCGTGCTGCTTCCGCGCAGCAGTTTCCTCCGCGCAGATGTCATTCACCGGAAGTGGTCCGACTTCTACGTCACGCGCCGCGATACCACCACCGGACAGAACACCACGCCCACCGGCGCGAAGGTCGATATCGGCTTCATCGAAAACAGCAGCGGCAATCTGTCGCGGCGATACAACGCGCTCCAACTCCAGGGGCAGAGCAAGCTGATGCAGCGCGTAACGCTGGGCGGCAACTACACCTACGCGAAGCTGCGCGGAAACGTCGAGAACGAGGAGTTCAACAACGCGACCGTGACCATCGGCGCGATCGGCACGACCGGCTCGAACGTTTATCAGATTCCGGAGTATCCCGAGTACACGAATTTCGCGCAGAACAATCCGGTCGGATATCTGCCCGCCGACATCCGGCATCGCGCGAACGTGTGGCTGCAATACAATCCACCCTTCCCCTTCGGCAATCTCGATCTGTCGCTGCTGCAGCGTTATCACTCCGGGATCCCGTATTACGCATTCGGCGTGATCAATCCCGGCAAGAGCACCGCGCTGCCCAACGGCGTGACGAATCCGGGCTACGCACTTCCGCCGACACAGGTGGCGTATTTCTTCACGCCGCGCGGCGACCTCCGCCTCGACAGCATCAAAGAGACCAGCTTCACCGTCAACTACAGCGTGCCCATCAGCCGCGCGAGTCTGTTCTTCAAAGGCGACGTGATCAATCTCTTCAACAATCAAGGCGTCGAACAGGCCGCGACCAGCGCGGGCAATGTCGTGCAGCAGCGCGTCTTCACGAATTTCAACCGGTCGACTCTGAAGCCATTTAATCCGTTTACCGACACGCCGAAAGAGTGCCCGCAAGGGACAGCGGCCGGCGATTGCGCGGCTATGGGCGCGAACTGGCAGCTCGATCCGAACTTTGGCAGGGCTACCAATAAGGACGCGTATCAGATACCGCGTACGTATCGATTTGCGGTGGGAGTGCGATTCTAAAAGCGACCCCTCACCCGGTCCCGCTTCGCGGGACCACCCTCTCCCCGCTCGCGGGGAGAGGGACGGGGTGAGGGGCAGACATGTGGCGCCTTCTCCCGTTGTCACTCGCGATCCTGTGCGCGGCGTGCTCGGAGAAATCCGGGCCGCCGCCAAAGGAAAACATCTACCCCATGACCGCCACCATCGTCTCGCGCGACCGCGCGCAGAATTCGGTCAATCTCGACAACCGAGAAGTCCCCGGCGTCATGGAAGCGATGAAGATGGATTACCAGCTTCGCGGCGCGAAGGTCGATTCACTTCCGCCCGATGGAACCGCTGTCGACGTCAAATTGCATGAGCGCGACGGCCGGTACTGGGTCACGGATGTGAAGCCGGTCAGCGCAAACGCCGCACCCGCGCGCCGATGACGATCTGATGGACCTCCAGGCCGGGGTTTCGGCCGGTCATTCCTCCGTTCGAAATGTGCGAGAAACGATAGCCGACGTGCAGCGGCATGCGCTCGTGTGCAAACAGGATCACGCCGAACCCTGCTTGCGAATTCATGTTCAAGCGTGAAGTTGCGGCGGGCACACGCCTGTTCGACCACATCGGTCCGGTGCCGAGCTCGGCGTAGGGCTGCAGGTCGGACGCTTCACGCCAATGGCGTCGCAGAAAAAGAAGCGAGGAGACTGCGCGCACCCAGTCGTCGGGATCACCATAGCGATAGCCGAACCAGCTCCGCGCTTGATGGATATCGCTGTACGCGACCGCGATGCCGGCGCTGGTCTGCCGCATCCATCGATTCGCGAGTGCTGAATGGCCCGCGACCTCGAAATGGATCGAGCGGAAGAGCGAGTGGCCGTGAAAATTCATGCGGCTGCCGCCGCCGCTCAGGTAGGTGTTGACCTCACGGGGCGTGAAATCGTGACGATGCGCGCACGCCGATGCCATGAACATCGCCACCACAAGCGCACATCGCATCCGATTCGGAATTCTACCGGCGATCGGGCAGGATGAAAACGCGGCGGGCCAGGTCGGAGGCCAGCGTCTCGGGCCGATAGTACTGATCGAGAATGGACGGCTTCCATTTGAGGAGGTCCGGATTGAGGCGGCAGAACGCATCCCAATCGGCGTCCGGCCGCTGTTGCATTCGCTCGTGAATGAGCGCGACGTAGGCCCACGTGATCGTCTCGTGGTACAGCATCGTCTTGCCGTAATGGGACGCGAAACGCTTTAGCGATGTGCTGAATCGACTGAGCGCCTCGACGACCGGCATCTCACGAAGATAGGCCCACACGACGTGCACGTGGTCGCGATGATGCAAGCCCTCGTTGGGGACGGCGCACGATTCGAAGCGATCGATGAGCTCGCGCTCGGTCATTTTTTTCGCTCCGCTAGTTTGTGCGAATCGGCGCTGGTGAGATCGAGGTTGTAGACCTTCTTGAGCTCGGCGATCTTCTTGCGTGATTCGGCGCCGAAGGGCGCCTTCCCCTCGAAGGCGTGCAACACGATCCCTTCCAGAAGGTCGCCCAGAGACAGATCGTGATACTCGGCCAGACCCTTGAGAACTTTCAGAATCCGCTTCTCGATGCGGATGCCGGTCTGCACCCGCTCGATGTACTTTGTTACCATGGTACCAGTGTACCATGGTACCTGGGTAACAAAGTGGATTTGGAGCGGGCGACGGGGATCGAACCCGCGACCTTGAGCTTGGGAAGCTCCGACTCTACCAACTGAGCTACGCCCGCCCGCCGAAGGTCGATTGTATCAGTTCGCCAGGCCTGGCCGGTCCGCGCTGCGGTCCGGGACCGAGGTGTTGCGATTGAGCATTCCGGCGGTGCTGCTGATGATCGCGGCCAGCAGCTCGACGTCGAATGGTTTGCGGATCACGGCGTGAACGATCGCCGGATCGAGCTTCGAAATCTGAGAGGTCGGAAGGGCCGTGATCACCAACACCACCGGCCGCCGCTTCTTGTTGCGCAGGTGCTCGACCACATCGAAGCCGTTGAACCGCGGCATCTGCAGATCGAGCAGCACCAGGACGTACGATCCGTGATCGATCTTTTCGATCGCCTCCCGCCCGTCTCGCGCCGTATCGACAAGAAAGCCCTCGCGCTCCACCAGGAGTTTGAGCAAACGAACAATGCCCGGATCGTCGTCCGCAATGAGAATCTGGCTCACTCGCCCCGAGCAATATGCAAATCTCGTGCAGTCAGTAGGATCAGCCCGGAAAAATGTTCTCGCTGAAGATCCTGACGAACGACTTGCGCGTCGCCTGGTCCTGAAAATAGGCCGTCCCGCGGATCGTCACCGGCTCGCTGGCCGACAAGTAGCCACCCCGGGCGCGCCCCCAAACCGAAATCAGATTCTTGGCCGTCGAATTCGGCGGCACCTTCAGATTCATCGGTGTGGCCGCGGTTCGCAGCGAATACGCACCCGGGCCCAACGTCTCCAGATCGAGACGGGTCAATGTCATCGGCTCGTTGGTCGGATTGGTCACCGAGAGCTGATACTGGATGTTGACGGGGCCCGAAAAGTAAAAGACGTCGGTCGGCATGGGCACCTGAGCAAGATGGACGGTCACGTCGGGAGCACTCGAGCTCGACATCGTGGACGATCCACACCCAGTGAGCAGAAAGGTGAGGAGAATAAGCGATACCGCGCTCTTCATTGGAGGCACCTCCACTTGCGCGAGATGCAAAATGAATACGCGCGAGCGTTGCGTTACGCGGAACGGCGTTTGCGTCTTCGCCCGGTAGAGGCGCGGAGCTTCCGCATGTATCGGCGCATATAGGTCCGTTTACATTCGCGGCACTCCGGGCCTTTGGCGGGATGCCGGTAGGTGTTAGCCGGCGTCATGCGATGCAGACCTTTCTTGCACTTTGGATACGTCCGTTTCATCGCGCGGAGAATACAACACTGTAAGGCGGTCGTGTTCCTTATTGCCTGACTCAGCTCACGATTGCCGCCTCGCCGGTCACCTCCTCTAATTGCGCCTCTTCCGCGATCCACTCCTCGTTGCGGAATGCCCCTTCCCACCTCGCGATCACGACTGTCGCGAGACAATTGCCGGTGACGTTGACGGCGGTCCGGGCCATATCCATCAGCTCGTCGACGCCGAGAATCACGATCACACCTTCGACCGGCAGATGAAATGACGCCAGGGTGCCCAGAAGGATGACCATGGAAGCCCGTGGAACGCCCGCGACACCTTTCGAAGTCAACATGAGCGTCAGCATCATGAACACCTGCTCGCCAACCGAAAGGTGAACGCCGGCTGCCTGCGCGACGAAAATCGAGGCCAGGGAAAGATAGAGCGTCGTGCCGTCGAGATTGAAGCTGTAGCCGGTGGGCAGAACGAATCCAACGATGCGCCGCGGAACGCCGAGGCGCTCCATGTTCTCCATCGCTTTGGGAAGTGCCGACTCGGATGACGTCGTCGCGAATGCAATCGTGGCCGGCTCCTTGACGGCGTTCCAGAAGTCGCGGAGCGGCACGCGCGCGATCAGCGCGACCGGAACGAGCACGAGAACAACGAAGACGATCAGCGCGCCGTACAGCGTGCCGACGAGCATTCCCAGATTCTTCAGCACGCCCAGGCCTGAGTGTCCCACGGTGTTGGCCATCGCGGCGCCCACGCCGATGGGGGCGAACTTCATCACGAATTCGGTGAAGCGAAACATGATGTCGGCCAGCGACTCGCACCACACCACCACCGGCTTCGCCTTTTCGCCGATGCTCGTGACGGCCAGCGCGAACAAAACGGAGAAGACGACGATCTGCAGCACGTCGCCATCCGCCATCGCCTTGATGATCGACGACGGCGCGAGATGCGTGATCAGCTCGCCAAAAGTCTGCGGCTTGGCAGCCGGGAGCGCTCCGGCCACAGTCGGCGAAGGGGGGGGAAGCTTGACCCCCACTCCCGGCTTGGTCAGGTTCACCGCAGCGAGACCGATGACCAGCGCAAAGGTCGTGACGACTTCGAAGTAGACCAGCGCCTTCAGTCCGATCCGGCCGACCTGCCGGACATCGCCCGTGCCGGCGATTCCGATCACGAGCGTCGAGAAAATCAGCGGCGCGATGATCGACTTGATCAGATTGAGAAACAGGAGCGACAGCGGCCGGACCGCGATGCCCCAGTCGTGTTTGAAGTAGCCGAGGGCGATGCCGAGGATGAGGCCGATAAAAATTTTTGTGGTGAGCGAGAGCTTGGGCAGGCGCATCGCGCGCGCAGTTTAGCAGGTGATATAGTCACGGCACTCTTTGAAACGGTCACAAAGGAGGATCCATGCGTCGCACCTTCGCGCTTATTTTTCTCGCACTGTTGATCGCTTCCTCACTTCTCGCCCAATCCCAGGCAACCACCGGCGTCATCGAAGGAACGATCGTTGATGCTTCCGGCGCCGCGCTTCCCGGCGTCACGGTGACGGTGAAAAACACCGCAACGAACTTCGAACAGATCGCCGTCAGCGACTCTCAAGGACGTTTTCGCATCGTCCTGCTTCCCCTCGGTCCCTATCAGGTCACCGCGACGCTGGCGGGATTCGGCACCGTGGTGCAGAAAGGCTTCGACCTTGGCGTCGGTCAGACGCTGACCGTGCCGATCACGTTGAAGCCCGCAGCGGTTTCCGAACAGATCGTCGTCACGGCCGCCGCTCCGCTGATCGAGACTGCGCGCACCGAGGGCGCCACGCGCATCGATCAGAAATCGGTGGCCGGGCTGCCGAACAACGGCCGCAACTTCCTCGATTTCTCGAAGCTGACACCGGGCGTCACGACCGTGCAGGGTCCCGACGGCGACGAGCTCTCCATCAACGGGCAGAAAGGAATCGAGAACAACATCTCCGTCGACGGCGCCGACTTCAACAATCCCTTCTTCGGCGAGCAGCGCGGCGGTCAACGTCCTGCCTTCACGTTCAATCTCGACTCCGTGAAGGAGATGGTCGTCATCGCCGATGGCGCTAACGCCGAGTTCGGACGTTCGACGTCCGGCTTCGTCAACGTCATCACCAAGTCGGGGACGAACAAGATGGACGGCACGGCGCACGTGGTGCTGAAGAATGACTCGCTCAGCTCGCGCGCCAAGAACCCGGACGGCAGCCTGCAGCCGAAATTCAAATCGCAGCAGACGCAGACCGGCTTCACGCTGGGCGGCCCGTTCGTGCGCGATCAATTGTTCTACTTCACCGCGCTCGACGTGCAGATGGCGCATGGGACCAAGCAGACCGATCCGAATCGCATTGAAAAGCGCGTCGTTGACGCCATGGCGAGCCTGGGAAGCCCGAATGAAAACGGACCGATCCGCCGCACCAACGATGCCCGCGTGTTCCTCGCCAAAGTCGACTGGAATGCCAGCGCCCGGAGCATCGCCACCCTGCGCTACAACTACACCTGGTCAGAACAGGAAAACGGAACGTTCGACGTCGATTCGTGGGGACGCAGCGCGAACTCGATCGAACGCGACTCGTCACACGCCGGGACGGGATCGCTGATCTCGACGATGAGCAATTCGCTGCTCAACGAGTTTCGATTCCAGTTCGCGCGAGAAAACCGCCCCCGCCCGTACAACGGCCCGAACATCACCGGACAGAGCCGCCCCTTGCCCGATACCGCATTCGACTTCGCGCGCGGCTACCGTTTCGGGGAACCGTTCTTTATTCCTGTTAAATATTATGATACAAGATTTCAATTAAATAATAACGTATCTATTTTGCGCGGGGCGCACTCGTACAAAGCTGGCATCGAGTACAACCGCGTCAATTCCGTGCAGACGTTCATCGGTTTCGCCAACGGCCGGTACATCTTCGACTCGACCGACGGCTTCCTCAACTACCTCCGCAATCCGAAGTTCGTCGAGTGCTCCGACGGCACGACCTCCGAGACCGGTGCCTGCAAAGGTGCGGCGTCCATCACCGGACCGGTATTGCTCTACCTGCAGCAGGCGGGCGTGGGCGGACTCACTGTCGAGCAGGCAGGGACGCAGAGCATTCCGCAGAACGAGCCGGCAGCATTCGTCCAGGATGCATGGCAGGCTTCGCCGAACGTGAACGTCCAGTATGGGTTGCGCTGGGAGGCGGAGATCGAGCCCGATACGATTACGCCACCGAATCAGGTCTTCTTCGCACCGTTCATCGGCAAGAAGGTCAAAGGTCAGGAATTCCCTTCCAACGGCAAGATCCCCTCCGACTATAAGATGTGGCAGCCGCGGCTTGGCATTTCCTGGAATCCCAACGGCGACGGCAGGAAAGTCCTGCGCGCAAACGCCGGGATCTATTACGGACGCATCCCGGGCCTGACGCTGGCGTCGACGCGGTCGACCAACGGCAGCCGCGGCCAGACGCTCTTCCGCAACAGCGCGCTGACCGGAATCCTGGGGCCGGTGCCGGCCTACCCGAATCTGATTCCGCAGTCGCAGGTGAGCTCCCCGTTTGACCCCGACGTCTTCGTGTTCGATCGCCGATTCCGCAATCCGCGCACGAGGGCCGCCAGCGTTTCATGGGAACAGGAGGTCATCACCGATTACGCGTTCCTCGTGAAATACAACTACGCGAAAGGCGATCACATCACGCGGTTCGTCAACCGCAATGATCCCCTGCTCGGATCGCCATGGAGCACCGGGCTCGGATCGGACGGAAGCAACGGCATCGGCACGCTGACCACGGTCGAGTCGAGCGCCCGAAGTCTCTATCACGGCGTGACGTTCGGAGTGACCAAGCGCCCGTCGCACAACCTGCAGTTCCAGGTCAACTACACGTACTCGAAGGACAAGTCGGACGACGATAACGAGCGCGACCCGTTCACGTTCCGCTATGCCAAGGTTACGAATCTCGACGCGGAGTACGGCTATTCCGATCGCGACCAGCGCCATCGCCTGAACTCATGGTTACTGTGGAACGCGCCGGCGGGCTTCGATGTCAATTTCCGTTACGCCTATCGCTCGGCGCAGCCGAAGTCGATCACTCGAACGGGCGCCGATGCCAATACGCCGCAGGACCGCATCAATCCCGATGGCTCGGTCACGCAGCGCAACCTCGGTCGGAAGAACAATCAGTTCTCCTCGCTCGATTTTCGTCTGTCGCGTCCATTCAGTTACAGCAGCGTGACCCTCGAACCGGCTCTCGACGTATTCAATGTCTTCAACAGCAAGAACCTGCATCGCCCGGAAGTGACCAACCTCATCTTCAACTTCGATGGAACCGTGCAAAGCGGTGCCGGCGATCCGCGTCAGATGCAGGTTGGCCTGCGATTGATCTGGTAGCCCTCACCCGCCGCTTCTCAGCGAGCGCCTTCTCCCCGCTTGCGGGGAGAAGGTGGCCGAAGGCCGGATGAGGGGTGGCCTACACCTTCTTCTTGATAGGCAGCTTGATGGAGGTCGGATCGGTGAAGATCCGTCCGCGGCCCTTCTGAATCGGCAGCTTGGTGTAGACCTGCGTCGACAGGATGGAGGCGTGGCCGAGGATTTCCTGGACTTCGCGGATGTCGGTGCCGCTCGAAACGAGCATGGCCGCCATGGTGTGGCGCAGCGCGTGCGGCGTGATGTGCCGCTTGATCTCGGCGAGGCGCACGTGTTTCTTGAAAATGTTCTCGATGGAATAAATGGTCAGGCGCGTTCCTGATCGGCCCACAAACAGCGCCGGCGTGTCGAGGGTGCGCTCGTTTCGCAGGTCGATATAAGTCTGCAGCGCGATGACGACGACGTCCGAAGTCAGCGCTACCGAGCGTCCGCGGGTGGCGCGGCCGGTGATCTGGATCTGTCGATTGTCGAGATTGACATCGGTGACGTTCAACGCAACCAGCTCGCCGATGCGAATGCCGGTCGAGAAGAGCAGCTCCAGGATCAGATTGTCGCGGATCGCGCAGAAGTAACGGTTGCGTCCACCCGGCGAGTGATCTCGCGACGACGCCAGCTCTGCGATCTGTTCCTTCGGAGCGGCCAGCAGCGATCGAACTTCGCGCGACGACAGCACGGTCGGAATCCGGTTCTCGACCGGGCGCTTGATCTTCAGCTTCCGCGCCGGCGATTCGCTCACCACGCCTTTCTCTTCCAGATAGCGGAAGAAAACTTTCAGCGCTGCCACTTTTCTGCGAATGGAAGTGTCGCGATACGGTCCGGTGCCCAGCTTCTCGAGGTATGCCTCGAGCTGTTCGGGCGTGATGTCAACCATGTCGGCGTCATTGACGTGCAAATTGAACTGACTCAAGTCGGATTGATAAGCACGCAGCGTACGATCGGAGAGATTCCGCACCGCCTGCCCATGTTGCAGGAAGTTAGCAATCGCCTGTTGAACGTTCATTGTCGTCACGCTTTCGGCTCTCTCAATTTTTTGGAGGGGACTGGTCGAAGTGTATTGGAGCGCCGTACTTTGTCAAGAATTATTTGGTCGTAGAATATGCTGTAAAAGCATGACACAATAAACGTTAGCAGATGCGCGGGCAGAGGCTCTTTGTGCGGCCGATCGAGCCCGGCGACGCCGATGCGGTCCGCAGCTTTCTGGAAGTCCACGCCAAGGGCGATGCCGTTCCGGCATGTGGACTGATCGGGAAACTTCTGGGCGAGCTGGTGGCGGTGATGATCATCGACCTGGCCGAGTCGAACGGCGTGCGCGTGGATGATTTGATCGTCGTCCCGGAGCTTCGTCGCAAGCGCATCGGGCGGGTGATGATGAACGAGCTGGAGGCGCTGGCGGCCAAGATGGAACGCGATTGGCTCATCGCTGATGGTGCAGGGAACGCGCGCGAATTTCTCCGCCGCGTCGGATTCACCGATGAGGGGTCACGCATGGTGAGAAGGGTCGCCCGATGAAGTTGTCGGGTTGTCAGGTTGTCGCGTTGTCGGCCTTGGTGGTCGCCTGCGGCCGAACGACTCCCCCACCCCCACCAACCGTCCCGCCCCCCGCCCCGGTCGTCGCGCCCGAGCCGCCTCCTCCGACACTCGATGAGGCGATCGCAGCGAAGGCCGCGGGAAAAGTCGAAGAGTACCTTCGCATCCTCCGCACGCTCACAAACTCCGCCGATGCGCAGACGAGACGTCGGGCCCTGGCGTTGCTGGCTGTGCAGGAAAACTCGGTACCTCTCTTCGAGCAGGCGGCCGATGCCTATCCGGAAGTCGCGCCGTGGCTGCGGTTGAAAGTCGTCGAATTGGAGCGCGATTCGGAGCACTTTGCTGAAGCGATCGCCGCGGCGAATCGCATCATTCAGGAGGCACCGGCCAGCTCCGCCGCGACGTTGGCGCGATTGCGCCTGCCAGGGCTCTACGCGCAGGCAAGTGACTTCGTGACGGCAGAGACCGCTGTGAAGGACCTCGCCAACGTCGCGATCGACGAGCTCACCGAAGCCGAATTCGTCAATACCGCTGCCGTGCTCGATAAAGCGGGACGCAATGACCTCGGTGCAGCGATCCGGCTGCGCCTCCTGACGCAATATCCGCAGGGCCGCTTCACAGAGCAGACCTACGCCGCCGCGCCGATCGACACCTTGAGCGTCGTCGATGCGCTGGCGCTGGCGCGAAAACTCGCGAGCCAGGACCACTACGATGAGGCGCTCGATTTGCTTCGTCGGATCGAAAAACGCGATCCGAAAGCGGTGACTTCGCGGGAGTACCAGTCATTCCGATTGCGCGCGCTATTCAACTCCCGTCATTACGACGATGTCGTAAAGGCCAAAAAGCTGAAGGATCCGGCGCTGATGCTGCTTCGCGCTCGCGCCGCCTGGCGAGCCGACGAACCGAAGATCTTTCTCTCCACGCTCAAACGCATCGAGCGTTTGTATCCCAGGAGTCCGCAGGCGGCCGAAGCGAAGCTGTTGCGCGCCAAGTACTACAGCGTCGACGAGCCGAAACTCGACCGTGCGATTACCAATCTCGAAAAGGGACTCAAAACCGCCGGCGCAGGTACCGAAGGTGAAAATCTCTGGACCCTCGGTTGGACCTATGTGCTGGCGAAGCGCTATGACGACGCGCTGCGCGTTTTCGATCGCTACGCCAGAGAATTTCCCGACGGCGACTACCTCAGCAACGCCCTCTTCTGGTCCGCGAAAATCCACGAATGGCGAGGGCAGCTCGAGCAGCGCGACGCCGCCTTCAACACGCTGCTCAACACCTACCCGTACAGCTACTACAGCGTCCGCGCTCGCGAGATCCTCGGAAAGCTGGTGATCGCGCCGCTGGAAATTGCGAATGGCAATCTTTTCCCGAACGTCGACGCCGACATTGCCACTGCCAACGAGCCACGCCTCGATTCGGTGAAAGAACTCACCTGGCTGGGATTGAACCGCGAAGCGACGGCCGAGATGAAAGCGATCGCGGCTGCGCACCCGGACAACGTCGGCATCGCATTCCGACTCGCCGACCTCTATGCCGCATCCGGTGAGCCCTTCAAGGCCATCCTTCTGTTGCAGCGTCAGTTCCGGCCTTTCATTCGCCACGGCGGAACTGGCGTGCCGCATCGTTTCTGGGAGATACTATTTCCACTCAAGTATTGGGAATCCATCCGCTCCGAGGCCCAGCGGCGGCAGATTGATCCGTACCTGATCGCGTCCATCATTCGGCAGGAAAGCGGATTCGAGCCTACCGTCGTCTCAAATGCCGGCGCGGTTGGTGTGATGCAGATCATGCCGCAGGAAGCAGAGCGAATCGCAAGTGCTGCCGGTATCCAGACGCCGAACCGGCAACAATTGTTCGATCCACAGACAAATATCGCCATCGGCGTCGCCGAATACGCCCAGAAGCTGGCAGTGATGCGGGGCACGGAGGTTCTCGCAATCGCGGCCTACAATGCAGGTGAGGACGCCGTTGGCAAATGGATTGCTCAAGCGCCACTCGATGACATCGACTTATTCATAGAATCGATTCCGTATAACGAGACGCGGCTCTACGTTAAGAGCGTTAGACGGAATCGCTTCGAGTACCGGCGGATATATGAGGGCGCCTCTAGTTCTTCGTAGTTGTCATTTTTTGGCATCGGCCATTTTTGTGGGGCTCCTCGGCGCCTCCGTCGAGGCGAGTACGACTCAACTTCTCCTCAGTCGGGACACGCGCCCCCAAGGCATGATCAATGGCGTCGTCGACCTCACCGTAAGCCCGGGGTTCGATGAGGCGCGTGTGACCGTGGTCGTCGACGGGCAGAAGCTCGCTGACGGCCTGCGATCGCCGTATCACGTAACCGTGGACTTCGGCCCGACGGTTGTCGAGCACAAGATCTCGGTGACCGCCTATGCCGGCGAGAAGAAGCGGGTGCAGTGGCACGATACGATCAATCAGGGCCATTTGCCTCTGACGGTCAAATTGAGTCCTGTCGACGTGGCCAATCGCGTCTTCGAAGCCTCGGTGACCTCTCCGCAAAACGACCCGGTGGAAAAAGTGGAGTTCTGGGATGGCGGCAAAGTCATCGCCACGCTCAAGGAAGCCCCCTATCGCTTCACGATTCCGGCGGAGAACTTCGGGCAGCAGTTCGCGCAGGTGACTGCCAGAACCAAATCGGGCGATGAAGCCGCCGACTTCTGGTCGGGCAGCGGCGACGTTCACGCGGAGTCGGTGGAAGTGCGGACCGTGCCGATCTTCGTCTCGGTCGTCGATCGCAATGGCGTGACGCATGACGACGTCGACCGCTCGCTCTTTCACATCATCGACAATGGCAGCGAAGGCAAGATCCTCGAGTTCGGCAAGGCTTTCGATCAGCCGATCTCGATCGCATTGATCGTCGACGCATCGGCGAGCATGACCTATTCGATGTCGGAGGCCACCAACGCCGCGTTGACATTCGTCCGCAAAACGCTGAAGCAAGGCGATCGTTGCGCCGTCTTCGCAGTCCGCGACGTTCCGCGGCGCGTAGTCCCCATCACCGCCGACCGCGCGTCGGTCGAGAAGGCACTCACTGGCATCAAGGCGGCCGGCCGGACCTCGCTATACGACGCGATCGGCAGCGCCATTCGCGAGCTGCGCGGTGAAAAAGTGCGCAAAGCGATCGTAATTCTCAGCGACGGCGGCGACACGTCGTCTGTGATGTCGTTCGAAGAGATCGACCGGCTCAGCAAAGAGGCCGGCGTTCCTCTCTACTTCATCGCGTACGACAGCGGAGCGCCGTCGGAGCCGCAGGAAGTCGATCGCATGAACTATCTCGCCGGCGAAACCGGGGGCTTCCTCGTGACGGCCTCGGCCGACAACCTGCAGGCGAAGTACGGCGACATCGAAAAGGACCTTCGCGCACAGTACGCGATCCTGTATCAGATCAGCGATCTCGCGAAGCACAACGAGTGGCGCCGCGTTCGCGTGGTGCTCAACTCGCCGAAGCTGACCGCGCGTACGATCCGCGGCTACTTTACGCCGTAACCCCTCACCCGGCCCTTCAGGCCGAGTTCCTTCGCCCCGCGAAGCGGGGAGAAGGTGCCGCGAAGCGGCGGATGAGGGGCGGTTACAATCCCACCGGTGACCCGCAATGACTCCCTCATCGCGCAACTGCGGCGCGAGCTGAAGTCTGTTCCTGCGTTTCAGCGCCTCCTCGAGTCGGCGCGCATCGACGTCACCGGGCTGGCGGTCGAAGCACGTGCGCTCACGATTGCAACCCTGCAGGAGTCGCGAGCGAGACGGATCGCGGTCATCGTTCCGGGCGATGCCGCCATCGACGATTTCGAAACGGCGCTCCGCCTTTTCCATCGTGATCCGGGCTGCGTTTCTGCCTATCCGAGTCCGTCGCTATCCCCATATCAGGAGCTTTCGCCGTCCCTCGGCGTCGTGCGCGAGGAGATTCAGGCTCTGGGCATGCTCGCCGCCGGCGAGCTGGACATTCTCATCGTTCCGGCGCGCGCGCTTTTCTCGCGAATGCCGCGGCCGGACGACTTCGCGGGCCGCACCATCGCGCTCTCGCAGGGAGCCGACATCGATGTGCGTGCGATCCTCGAGCGTCTCGTCGAAAACGGATTCGTGCGGACCGATCTGGTGGGCGAGGCGGGCGAACTCGCGTTTCGCGGCGGCATCCTCGACGTCTTCCCGCCCAACCGGGCAAAGCCGCTGCGCCTCGAGCTTTTCGGCGACACCATCGACTCGCTGCGGCAATTCGACGTCGAGACGCAGCGATCGGAAGAAGCCGTCGCGAACGCCACGATTCTGCCGATGACGCAATTCGCGATCTCGCGCGAGATGCGCAGCGCGCTGGCACGTCGCCTGTCGCTCGATTTCATGGAGCCGCTCTTCAAGCGTAACGTCGCCGAAAAAATCGATCGCCTCAACGAGCACGGAACGTTTCCCGGAATCGAGCACTTTGCGGCGGTGGCGACAGAGACGGTCAGCTTCTCCGACTATATCCGCGATTGGGAGGTGATCCTGGTCGAGCCCGATCAGATCACCACCAACGTCGCGAAGTTCGAAGCCCTCCTTCGCGCTGAATACGAGGGTGCAGCAGCAAAGGGACACGCCGTTTATCCACCCGAGAAAATCACCACGCCCGGGGTCGACGTCCTCAACTTTCTGGGCAGCGCGCGCCTTGCCATGAGCGAAATGCACATCGCAAGCAAGGAGTACGGCGAGGTGCGGCTGCACGCGCCGCAGCTCGATCGATACACGAACCGGCTGAGCGAATGGGCAGCCGACGTGAAGAAGGCCCGCCATCAGCGACAGATTCTCTTCACGGCGACCAAAGGCGGGCACGAAAAAGTCGAGCGTTTGCTGAAGGAATTCGAGATCAGCCTGGAGATCACGCCCGGCGCACTGCCCCGCGGCTTCCACTTCGAGGACATCCATCTCACTGCATATTCCGAGTGGGATCTCTTCGAGCCCCCGACATCGACGCGCATCGGCGGAAAGAAGCGCACTGCCGATGCATTCGCGACCGATCTGCGCGATCTCAAAGTCGGCGACTACATCGTCCACCTCGACCACGGCGTCGGGCGTTTCCACGGACTGCAGCGTATCCCCTTCGGCGAGACCGAGCGCGAAGTGATGGAGATCGAATACTCCGGCGGCGGCAAGCTGCTGATGCCGATGGAGAACCTCAATCTGATCCAGAAGTACTCGGGCGGGGGCGATGCGCAGCCCAAGCTCGACAAACTCGGCGGCACGGCCTGGGCGCGCACGAAAGCGTCGGTCAAGAAAGCGATGCGCGAGATGGCCGACGAGCTCCTCAAGCTCTACGCCACGCGACAGATGGTGCAAGGCCACGCCTTCAGCAAAGACTCGCCATGGCAATTCGAATTCGAGGAGGCCTTCGAATTCGAGGAGACCGAAGACCAGGCGGCGGCCATTGACGACCTGAAGTCGGACATGGAGTCGCGCAAGCCGATGGACCGCCTGCTGTGCGGCGATGTCGGATACGGAAAGACCGAGGTGGCGATGCGGGCTGCCTTCAAGGCGGTGATGGATGGCAAGCAGGTCGCGATGCTTGCACCCACCACCATTCTCGCCTATCAGCATTACCGCACGTTTCTGCGGCGGTTCGCGTCATTTCCCGTAACGATTGAATTGCTGACGCGCTACTACTCCCCCAAAGAGCAGAAGGAAATCGTCAGGAAACTCGAGAGCGGGGAGATCGACGTCGTCATCGGCACGCATCGCGTCCTCTCGAAGGACATCGCGTTCAAGGACATCGGCCTGCTTGTCATCGACGAAGAGCAGCGCTTCGGAGTCGGACAAAAAGAGCGACTCAAGCAGATGAAAAAGGCGATCGATGTGCTGTCGATGTCCGCCACTCCGATCCCGCGAACACTGAACATGTCGCTGATCGGGATCCGCGACATCTCGATCATCGAAACGCCGCCGAAAGACCGCCTCGCGATTCAAACCGCGGTCGTGCCGTTCAACGACGATTTCATCCGCGAGGCCATCGAATTCGAAGTCGGCCGCGGCGGCCAGATCTTTTTCGTGCACAACCGCGTCGAATCGATCTATGGCATGAAGGAGTACCTCGAAAGGGTCGTGCCCGGTCTGCGCGTCATCGTCGGACACGGGCAGATGGAAGAGCGCGAGCTCGAGCGCGCCATGCTGGCCTTCATCAATCGCGAATACGACCTTCTGCTCGCGACGACAATCATCGAAAACGGTATTGATATTCCTGCATGTAATACAATACTAATAAATCATTCTGAGCGCTTCGGGCTGTCGCAGCTCTATCAGCTACGCGGACGCGTTGGCCGCAGCGATCGCCTGGCGTTCTGCTATCTGCTCGTGCCCAGCGATCGCATTCTGACCAGCGACGCCCGCAAGCGTCTGGCCGCCATCCAGGAGTTCGCCGACCTGGGCGCGGGATTCCGCATCGCGGCCAGAGACCTCGAGATTCGCGGCGCCGGCAACATCCTCGGCGGCGAACAGTCGGGGCAGATCGCCGCGGTCGGATTCGAGATGTACACCAAGCTGCTCGAGGAAACGATTCGCGAGCTGAAGGGCGAGGTGGTCGAAGAGGAAGTCGAGACGTCCATGAACCTCGGCCTCGACATCTACATCCCCCATGACTACATCGGCGACCAGAACGTCCGCATGATGTTCTACAAGAAGATCGCCGCCGCCACCACCGACGAGCGCCTGGAAGCGATCGCGAGTGAGATGCGCGACCGCTTCGGCGCGCTGCCCGCGAATGTCGAGCATCTGTTGCGCTTTGTGCGCGTCAAGCGGTACGCCCAGCAGCTGGGCGTGCTGTCAATCGTGCGCGAAGGGGCGCGTGGCGTGATGAGGATGACGCCGCGCGCCAAGATCGATCCCAACAAGCTGCTGCAGCTCATCAACGACAACCCGCAAGTCAAATTCACGCCCAGCGGCGTGCTCTCCTTTCCGCTCAAGGCGCACGGCCCGCAAGTCATCGACGCCATCAACGAACTGCTCCAGACCATCGCGGCGTAGCGACGACCCCTCATCCGCCGCTCCGCGGGGCGAAGGACCGGTAGGCGAGACCGAAGGGCCGGGTGAGGGGTGTTGTAGCATCCCATCCGTGCGCCGTCGCCTCATTCTCGCGCTTTGCATCGCGATCGCGGCCTGCCATCGCAAACCGTCCATTCCTGCCGACGTCGTCGCACGCGTCGGCGACCGCATGATCACGCTGGCCGATTACAAACGATACCTCGAGCGCAACGCCGGCACGGATCTGTCGCAAGTCGGACCAGAAGTTTCGAGCGCGATGCTCGATCAGTTTGTGGAGGAGGTCATCCTTTCCGAGTACGCTGCCGCGCACGGCGTCGAGATTCCCGCCGAGCAGATCGCGGCCGCGGTGCGCAGCGACGCCGGAGCAACTGTCATCGAAAAGCGCGACGACATGCGGCGTCAAAAACTCATCGCCACGATTTCGTCGGACGTTCCGGGGCCATCCGACCTGGAAGTGCGTGCGTACTACGATCAACATCCCGCCGAATTTCGGATCGGCGAGGAAGTTCACATCCGGCAAATCCTCGTCCATGACGAGAAAGTGGCCAACGACATCGAGGAAAAGCTGAAAAAAGGTGGCTCCTTCGAAACGTTATCGACCCAGTACTCGCTCGCCCCGAACGCAAAGAAAGGGGGCGAGATCGGATTCGTCGGACGCGGGCAATTGCCGAAGATGTTCGAGGACGAAATCTTCGCCCTGAAACCCGGCGGCGTCAGCAACGTCATACGAACAGACTCGAGTTTTCACATCTTCAAAGTGGATGAGCGGCGCGCACCGGGCGTCGTGAACGTGCAGACCGCCGCGCCGGCCATCCGCGAAAAGTTGAAGGATGAAGACGTGAAGAACCGAATCGCTGAGCTGGTCAGTAAATCGCGCAAGGAGATGCAGATCGCGGTCCTGACCAAACGCCTTCCCTTCCGCTACTCGGGAGCGCTCCCGAAGTCGGAGAACGAATAAAGGTCGTCGGTAGTCGGTTGTCGGTTGTCGCATGAAAAAAGCACTTCTCGTCCTTGTAGTTGCCGCATTCGCGGCCGCAGCGACCGCGGCCGAGGTCGTCGAGGCCATCGTCATTCGCGTGGGGGATCGCGTCGTCACGCGCACGCAGTATGGGAAGCGTCTGCGCGACGGCCTGTCCGAGATCGAGCAGACCGCTCAGCCGGCCGAGGCCAACGCCAAGAAAGAGGATTTCAAGCGCAATCTCACCAACGACTTGATCTCCGAGCTGTTGATCAAGGACCGCGCCGACCGCCTCAATCTTTCCGTCTCCAGCGATGAGCTGAAAGACGCTGTCGGGCGTCTCAAACAGCAATACGGTCTCACGACCGATCAGCAATTCAACGAATCGCTGCAGAAATCGGGATTGACGCGCGCCGACATGGAAGCGCGGCTTCGCGACACTCTCCTGATGAACAAGGTCTTTGGCCGCGAGCTGCGCAGCCGGGAGGAAGCGACCGACAAGGAGCTGCGCGAGCGTTACGATCGGGAAAAAGAACGCTATCGACTTCCGGAGCGCGCGCGGCTTCGTGAGATCGTCATCCTCAAGCCCGACAATCCCACCGCGCTCGAACAGGCGCGTCAACACGTCCAGCAGATTGCCGAACAGGCCCGGGCGTCCGCCGACTTCGCATTGCTCGCCAAGACTGCATCGCAAGCTCCAACCAAAGACAAAGGCGGCGACCTCGGCGAAGTCGCACGCGGCGAGCTGCGGCCCGAGCTCGACAAGGCGGTGTTCAACAGCCCCGCCGGCGCGATCATCGGCCCGATCGATGCCAAGACGGCCTGGCACATTCTGAGAGTCGAGCAGCGACTGCCATCGGAAGTGCCGGCCTTCGAGTCGATCAAGGACAAGATCCGCAAAGACGCGAGCGACGATGCCTGGCAGCGCGACTACAAGGCCTACATCGATCGCTTGCGCAAGGACGCGTTCATCCAGATCAACGAAGCGAACGTTCCGACGGTCTAGTCATCCTGAGCCGCGAAGACGGCGAAGGATCTCGTCAACGAGACCCTTCCCCCGCTCCGGGGGGACGAGTTTCTACAAAGGGTAGAGCACTTTCGCGACCGAGGTATCCTCGGGTTGATGGAGGTTCTGACGGCCGCAGTAGACGCGATCCGCAAACAGAAGCCGCGCAAAATCGTCGTCCTGACCGGTGCCGGCGTCTCCGCCGACAGCGGAATCCCGACCTTTCGCGGCCAAGGCGGCTTGTGGCGGAACTACCGCGCCGAAGATCTCGCGACGCCGGAAGCGTTCGCCCGAAATCCGCTTCTGGTCTGGGAATGGTACGAATGGCGGCGCTCACTGGTGCGCGATGCCGAGCCGAACGCCGCCCATCGTGCAATCGCGTCGCTCGGTGATGCGCTTGTCGTGACGCAAAACGTTGACGGCCTGCATCAGCGCGCCGGATCGCAGAACGTCATTGAGCTGCACGGCAATCTCTTTCGCGCTCGCTGTTTCCGCGATGGCGCGCGTCGCGATGCGGTCGAAGCGTTCGCAGAGCTTCCTCCACATTGCGCATGCGGCGCGCTGTTGCGGCCGGACGTGGTGTGGTTCGGCGAGATGCTTCCTGAAGGCGCATTCGCGCGAGCCGGTCACGCAGTTCACGAGGCCGATCTTCTTCTCGTCATCGGCACTTCGGGCGTCGTCTTCCCGGCTGCCAGTCTCGTGTCACTTCATGACGGCTTGTCGATCGAGATCAATCCGCAGCTCAGCGCCCTCAGCTCCGCGTGCACCTTTGCGATCGCGGCAAAAGCGGCGGAAGCGACTCCCATCATCGTCGAGGCTATTTATGCAGGAACTGATCGCGGATCTACCACTTGACGACCGGCCGCGCGAAAAAATGCGGCGACATGGCGCGGAAGGCCTCTCCGACGCGGAGTTAATCGCCCTGCTTCTCGGCTCGGGAACTCGCGGCAAAAACGCGATCCAGCTCGCGCGGGAGCTTCTTCGCGGGGGGCTGGCTTCGCTCGGCAGCGTCAGCGCCGATTGCATGGCGCAAACGAACGGCGTCGGCTACGCAAAAGCGACGCGCATCGGCGCGGCATTCGAGATCGCGCGGCGACTGGCGTGCGGCGAGACCGCTGATGGTTTTCGATACGACGACGCCATCGTGGCACGAGCGCTCATCGCCCGCTATGCGCACGAGTCGCAGGAGCATCTCGGCGCCGTGCTCCTCGATTCGCGCCAACGCGTCCTCAAGCAATGCGAGATTTATGTCGGCACGGTGTCGCGCGCGCTCGTTTCGACCCGCGACGTCGTGCGGGTGGCGCTCGACGCGAACGCCGTCGGCATCGTGCTCTTTCACAATCATCCGTCCGGCGATCCGGCACCATCCGCCGAGGATCTGACCTTCACCAAGAGGATCCAGCAGTCGCTCTCCCTGGTCGAAATCGACCTCGTGGATCACTTGATCGTGGGAGCGCAACGGTACTGCTCGATGCGCACGAAAGGATTGCTGTAGGATTTCACGATCGTGCTCCTGCCCGTCAACTTCTATCGTGTCGACGACCAGGGACATCTCTACATCTCGCCCGCCATCCGAGAGTGGGCGCCGGTGGCCGACCTCGGCATCGACACGGTCATCGATCTGGATGCCGGTCTCGATGAGTGCATCCCCACCACGCCCGAAGGCTGCCTCTACATCTATTTTCCGATCTACGACGAGGACCTGCCGAGGCTGACCCGTCTCGAGGCAGTCGGCAATCTCGGCGCCCAGCTCATTCGCGACGGTCATCGCGTCCTGTCGCACTGCGGCATGGGGTTGAATCGTTCCGCCCTCGTCGCCGGCGTGATCCTCAACAAGCTCGGCCTGCCAGGAAAGGAAATCGTGGCGCGCATTCGCGAGCGGCGACCGGGCGCGCTCTTCAACGAGGTCTTCGCGAACTATCTCGAGTCGCTTTGAAAGCGACCAGGACGAAACCTGCCGAACGCGCTCTTGGCTGTGCAGGATCGGCGTTGGCGCTGCCGGCGCTGGCGCCCGTTGCCGCTGCAGCGGCAGGCCTGGCACGATGGTACGGGTCGGACAATTCGATGTCATCTGGACAAATGAGGAGGGGCGACTGTCCGCGGAAATTTCTGTAGAAGGTGAAGTCGACGCCGTATGCCGTGCGTTCGTCCAGGCTGTCGAGAACGAAGACCCGAAGGTCGAAGTGCACTGGATCTAGCGGGCGACGAGGGCCGGCTTTCGCGCGGTCGCTGCGCGTTCGGCATACACCGGCGTGAACCAGCCGTAACGATCGGGGATCTCACCGCCGATGTAGTCGAAGAATTCTTTCTGCAGCCGTTCGGTGACCGGGCCGCGCCGTCCGTTGCCGACCGGCACGCGGTCGATGCTGCGGACCGGCGTGACTTCGGCAGCCGTGCCGGTGAAGAAGACCTCGTCGGCAATGTAGAGCATCTCGCGCGGAATCAATCCCTCCACGACATCAAATCCGAGGTCTCGCGCGATGCGGATGAGGCACGATCGGGTGATGCCGGCGAGGATCGATGCTCCCAGCGGCGGCGTGAAAATGCGGCCATCGCGGACGATGAAAACGTTCTCGCCCGAGCCTTCGCTCACGTATCCGTTCACGTCGAGCGCAATGCCCTCGGCATAACCATCGATGGCCGCTTCCTGACGGATCAGAATCGAATTCATGTAGTTGCCGGTCGCCTTTGCGAGGGGCGGGAAGGTGTTCGGAGCCATGCGGCTCCACGAGGAGACACGGACGTCGACGCCGTGTTCCAGCGCCTCGGGACCGAGGTATTTGCCCCAGTGCCAGGCAGCGATGGCGATGTCGACCGGACATTTCGAAGGATCGACTCCCAACGAGCCGAACCCTCGATAGACCAGCGGACGGAGATAGCAATCGTCGAATTCATTCGCCGCGACAGTATCGACACAAGCGCGTTTGAATTCGTCCATGGAGATGGGAACCTCCACGCGGTAGATGCGGCAACTGTCGTAGAGGCGGCGCGTGTGGGCGTCAAGTCGAAAGATCGCCGGGCCCTGATTCTTTGTGTCGTAGCAGCGGATTCCTTCGAAGAGTCCGGAACCGTAGTGGATGGCGTGAGTCATGACGTGGATCTTCGCGTCGGCGAAATCCACGAGCCGTCCGTTCATCCAGATCTTTTTGACTTCTTCGAACGGCATCAGATGGCCTCCTGGTTCGGTGTGCGCATGCGGTTTTCAGGCATCGTCGAGCCGGAGCTGAGGATGCTCGGAGTATAGCAGGCCGCTGATTAATCGAGTCAATGCTATAAACCTGCCATTGCGGTTACAGAATAAGACCGTCGTGATCACGGGTGCATCGTCGGGTATCGGGCGAGCGGCGGCCCTCGAATTTGCGCGGCGCGGCGCCAATTTGTTCCTCGGTGCACGCCGCGGTGAGCTCCTCGATGCAGTCACGCGGCTGTGTCGCGACCACGGCGTACAGTGCACAGCAGTCGTTGCAGATGTCACCAAACGCGAAGACTGCCAACGGTTGATCGACACCGCCGGCAGGATCGACGTCCTGGTCAACAATGCCGGCTTTGCCATTTTCGAATCCATCGAGAAAGCCTCACCCGACGATATGGAACACATGATGGAAACAAATTACTTCGGCACGGTCTGGTGTACACAAGCCGCTTTACCGGGCATGCTGGCTCGCGGCGAAGGCGTGATCGTGAACGTCTCCTCAATCGCCGGACTGATGGGATATGCCCGGATGGGCGGATATTGTGCAACGAAGTTCGCAGTAGTGGGATTTACGGAAGCGTTGCGCGATGAAGTGATCGGACGCGGTGTGCGCATCTCGCTGATTTGTCCGGGCACGGTCGACACCGAATTCTTCGTCAAGGCCGAGCGTGGCAAAATGCCCGGCGCGTCGCGATTGATCATGGCCATCAAGCCCGAGCGCGTCGCAAGAGCGATCTGCGATTCGGCACAGGGTGGAAAATATCGCCGCATCCTGCCGTTTTCGGCGACGCTGTTCATGCGCTTGAAGGAATTTGCACCGCGGATCGCTCACGCGATCTTCCGACGCATGTCGGCGCTGGTGGAGAAGGAATGAAACGTTTTACGCCGGTCACGACCGGATTGCTCGTCATCATCGGAATCGTCTTCGGATTCGAAGTTGTCACCCAGGCCTTTGCCAGCGACACCGAAATGATCCGCCTGGGCGCGATCGTTCCGGGGTTGCTCGAGCGCGGTGAATACTGGCGACTGGTGGCCGCCATGTTTCTGCATGGCGGGTGGCTGCACTGGTTTCTCAACTCATGGGCGCTGTATCAGCTCGGAACGCTGTATGAAACGCTTTTCGGCTCGTGGCGCTTCGGGTTGGTCTACTTCGCGACCGGCATCATGGCGTCGCTGGCGAGCTCGATCCACATGAAGTCGGGGGCGGCGGTCGGCGCGAGCGGCGCCATCTTCGGCGTACTGGGAGCCTTCATCTTTTCCATCCGGCGTTCGCCGCAATACCGGCATCAGCCCTGGACGAAAAGCTTGATCAGTCAACTAGTTTTCTGGATCGTGGTCAACATCGCGATCGGATTCAGCTTCCCGTTCATCGACAATACCGCCCACATCGCCGGTCTGGTCACCGGATTGATCCTCGGCTTCCTCCCCCACCGCGTCCCCCCACCCCCTCCCGGCGAGATGGTCATCGACCTCCCATCAGCTCCGCCGCAGAATGAGCCGCAAATCCTGCGGCGCAAAGATCCGCTCGTTGATGACCTCGATGGCCCGTCGCACTGAGGGCGGATCATCCTCGGCCATCGCGATCGCGTTTCCCTCCGGCAGCGGATGAATGGCGCGGACTTCGTCGATCGAGAAACCGTGTTCGCGCGCCAGGGTGGTGAGGGCGGCCGGGTGGCGGGGAGCGATGTGGGTCGGATCGCGCC
Organism: Thermoanaerobaculia bacterium; assembly: GCA_035636095.1. Taxonomy (GTDB): domain Bacteria; phylum Acidobacteriota; class Thermoanaerobaculia; order Gp7-AA8; family Gp7-AA8; genus Gp7-AA10. Next base: position 28,709 of record DASPZU010000121.1, on the reverse strand, counting down.
AAAAATCAGAGGCGCTCACCGCGATCGATTCGGCATTCGGCGTCTCGATCATGAGCAGGCCGCCGGCGCGTAAAACGCGCGCACTCTGCGCGAACAACGCGAACAGATGCTCGACCGGCAGATGCTCGACCACGTGCATCGCGATCACGCTGCCGATCGATCCGTGTTTGATCCCTTCGAAACACTGCGGAATGCCGGACAGCGTTACGTTCAGTCCGCGCTGCTGCAGATCGGCGATCGATCGCTCGTTGACGTCGAAACCGCGGGCGTCGATGCCGGCTTTTTTGCAGGCATCGAGAAACTCGCCCCGTCCGCACCCGATGTCGAGTACCGGCTGCTGTTCTTTGGCGCGCTCGACGTAATCGTCGACATCGACGTTTCCGCGGAGTGCGTCTTCGAGTCGGCGGTAGACGAAATCGGTTGTCCGGTTGTCCGGTTGTCCGGTTGTCAGTACCGGCGTGGTGATGTCGCGCAACCTGGCGGCTACTGTTTCGATTTTCTGGTCCAGCGCCGCGATCAATGCGTCGTTGCGCTTCACGGCCACCGGGATGAGATCGCGAAGGCGGGTCAGCTCGGTTGCCATGGCCTCATCCGCATTTCGCGCGTCGACCTGGATGGCCGAGAGGTCCGTTTTCAGATCCTGGCGCGCTTTGGCGACGTCGCTGCGGACATCGTTGAGAAGATCGAGAAGCGTGACGTTGAAATTTTTCTGACGTTCGGTGTCCGGCTCGACGGCACGACGAAAAATCCGCCGCAGCAAGCGGAGAAAACATTCCGACCCCGACGGCCGCGGCCGATATCGTGCGTCGGACTCCCACACCTCGCGCCACGCTTCGGCGCCCGCAGGTGGGGAGTCGACGAAACGATCGTTCACTTCTGCGGAGCCTGCGCTTGTTCTGCCGGCGGCTCTTCGAATTTCTCGATGCCGATCGGAATGACCTCGACCTGGATCTGCGTCGACACATCGCGATGCAAACGCACCTCGACATCGTGGGTGCCCAGGGATTTGATGGGATGCCCGAGCTCGATGCGGCGCTTGTCGACTTCCAGGCCCTTGGCAGTCAGCGCATCCGCGATTTCATTTGCGGTCACCGATCCGAACAGCTGGCCGTTCTCGCCGACGCGTTTCTGCACCACGACTTTGATGCCTTTGACGGATTCGGCCGCTTTGGCTGCCTGCTCCTTCTCTTTCTGCGCAAGCAGCGCCCATTTCTTGCGCTCCTGGTCGATCGACTTCAAGTTGCCGGGCGTGGCCTCGCGCGCCAGGTTCTTCGGAAGCAGGTAGTTGCGGGCGTAACCGTCCTTGACGTTGACGACATCGCCCCGCGTTCCGAGTCCGCGGATTTCGTCAATCAAAATGACTTTCATCAGAGTGATCCTTTCGGTTGAACTTTCGAAAATCGAAAAAGGAGTCGAAAAGGCCCGCGATGCTGAGAACCAGCGGGCCGATTCCGGTGATGGTGAGAACGCCTAACAGCAGGTAGGCGAAAAAGACGCCCGAGAAGCCGGCGCCCGCGGCAGCCAGAAACGAGCGAAAGATCGCCAGCCCCTGAAGGAGATAAAGGAACGCGACGACCGCCAGCAGGTTCGCTCCCACGCGTTGCGTCATGCCCGTCGCCAGCGGCGTGAGTCCCGCGATGACAAACGCGAAGAGGAGCCACTCCGGCAACGACAGGTTGCGGAAAAGATACGGCGACGCGGTGACCCCCTGGCGGCGCTCGAGGATGGCGCGCCACGAGCGCAAGCGTCCGAACAGCACCAGGCTGAGGACGAAAACGATCATGGCCACGATCAGAAAAACTGCCGGCAAACAGAAAATGCGGACCTCTGACCAGCGATGAAATCCGCTCATGAAATCGGCGGGAACGCCTTTGCTCTGGAGAAAAGCGGCGGCGTCGGCCGTATCGGCGCGCGTTTCGATCACCTGCTGGTTGAAGGGAGAAAATCCGGCCACGGCCCGCATCGAAATCTCCGTCGCGGCCAGCCCGAATGCGCTCAGAACAATCGCCGCCAGCAGAATGCGCCCGAACGATTCCGCGCGCTCGACCAACGGCGCGACGGCCATCGCCGGCAGCGCCACCGCCAGAACCAGACCCACCAGATACGCCAGCCCCGTGCTGGCGTCGGTCTGCGTCACCTGCGGTGTGTTTGCACCCGCGACAGCAACGAATCCCGCCAGCGCGGTGCCGATGAACAGCGATACCCACGTGATCCGCCTGCCGTTGCGAACAATGCAGTGGAACAGTGCCGCCGGTAGAAACACGAAAAGCGGAGACACCAGCATCACCGCGATGAGGATCGCGTAACCCGCTACGTAGCGGACCGACTTTCCCAATGTCCGTTCGGGAATCGCGGCGGTCTCAGTCATCCAATCAATCCGTTGCGAAGGGCAGAAGAGCGGCAATGCGTGCCCGCTTGATGGCATTCTGCAGCTTGCGCTGATGCAGCGCGCACGTTCCGGAGATGCGGCGCGGCAGAATCTTTCCGCGCTCCGGGATGAATTGCTGCAGCGTCTTCACATCCTTGAAATCGATGTACTCGATTTTTTCGACACAGAACTTGCAGACGCGCTTGCGGCGGTAGAAGAACTTTTTCTTTCCACCCTGCTGTCCTCCCGGACCACCCTGCTGGCCGCGGCCCTCGCCGGGACCGCTGCGTCTCATCTGAGTTGCCATCGTCATTCTCCTTCCACGCGGGTGGGTTCAGTCTCAGGAACCTGCGGTTCGGCACCTGCCGGAAAAGCCGGCGCCGGACGGACGCGCTCTTTCTTGGGATTGCGCTTGGCGAGCTTCTCGGCCCGTTTGTGATCGGGATCCGTGCGCACGATCATGTGGCGCAGGATACGATCGGAGTTCCGCATCCGGCGGTCCAGCTCGGAGAGCGACGCGTCGCTGTCGAACACGAAAAGGTGGTAGTTGCCCTCGGTGAACTTGTGGATGGGATATGCCAATCGGCGTCGCCCCCACGCTTCCTCGTTGGTGAGCTTTGCGCCGGTGCTTTCGGCGACGCGCTTGAAGTCGGTGATCAGCGACGCCGTCTCTTCCTCCGGTACCTGCGGAGAAAGAATGAACAGGACTTCGTAAGTCCTCATAGATCCTCCTTCTGGCCTAGCGGGATCCCACTACGCGGGATCCAAGGAGCTGGCAAGTTGTAGGGGGGATAATAGTTGAGGTCCCGGGATTATTTCATTCAGCGTCCTGTTTGCGGTCCTCCTCCACATACGGCGCGAATGGCGAATACAGAGACTTAAGGTATTCGAGAATGACGTCATAACGATCGGACGGTCGGCGCCCACCAATGGTCGGAGTCTATATGCTCGTATCGGTCGCGGCGTATCACCACAGCAAGTGTTTCGGACCGCGCCTTACCGAACAGATTCCGCGCCCGGCCAGTGTGATAAGCGGAAGTTACAACGATGATCCGCTTGAGCTTGTGTTCGTGCGCGCAATCAGTCACAAAGGCAACTTCACGGCGCGTCGTATCCTCGGTTCGAGAAGCGGCCTCGATCGAGATCGGAGGAACGGACATCTGACGCAGAACCGATTCCTGGATTTCCACCCACCGTGGCACAGCGACACGGAGACGCTGAAGAAGGATTCGAGGCGCCCAACCCTCTCGAAAGAGCGTCCCGGCTTCGAGGGTTCTTTCTAGCTTGAACGAACCAAGAACGACGATCAGGTCTGCGTGAGAGATTGAATCGACATGAATGAGTCGCCGAGCGGCATAGGGCATCGCAAGACGCCCGGCGGCGAAGGCGCAAATGATCAAAACACTGCGGCCACCATCTGACCGCGGTCCGCTTTGTAGTCATTGATGCAGTTTATTGGAGCCGTTGACCGGACTTGAACCGGTGACCTGCTGATTACGAATCAGCTGCTCTACCAACTGAGCTACAACGGCCGGTGGGCAGGATTTCTGGGAACAATGCGGCGCGCGATTGTATTCACCCCTCCGCACCCTGTCGAGTAAACTCGCCCGGGCGCCCTTAGCTCAATTGGACAGAGCAGCAGACTTCGGATCTGCTGGTTGGGGGTTCGAGTCCCTCAGGGCGCACCACCTTCAGCATGCGGCAAATGGCGCGGGGCGAGCGGGCGACTGTGGTCGGCATTGCCGTCCTGTCACTCATCGTTCGCGCCCTGGCGTACTTCCGCTACCGGTTCGACTCCGATGAGCCCCAGCATCTCCACGTGGCGTGGGGGTGGACGGCCGGACTCCTCCAATATCGCGACCTGTTCGATAACCATGCGCCGCTCTTTCACATGCTCACTGCGCCGATCCTCAGGCTCGTCGGCGAGCGCGCCGATGTCCTTCTGTACATGCGCGCGCCGATCGTGCTTCTCTTCGCCGTAGTTCTGGCCTGCACCTACATCCTGGGCGGTCGTCTGTACTCGAACACTGTGGGCATCTGGGCGGTTATCCTGCTCTCGCTCTTTCCAGTTTTCTTTCTGAAGTCACTCGAGTATCGAACGGACAATCTCTGGGTGGCGTTGTGGTGCGTGTCGCTGGTGGTGCTGACAGGCGGGCAACTCACGAACGGGCGCATGTTCATCTTCGGCCTGCTCCTCGGCGCGGCTGCCGCGACTTCGATGAAAACCTCGCTGCTGATCATCACGCTCGCGATGTCCGCGCTGGTCGCCTGGCTTTTTGGGCACGAAGAACGAAATCTGCGCATCGTTGTGCCGGCGGTTCTCGGAATCTTGATCGTTCCCGCGATCGTGGCCGGCTATTTCGCGGCACGCGGGGCGTGGCGAAATCTTCTCTACTCCGTGATCGAGTTCAACGCCCAGATCGCCTCGAGCACGCCCGCGCGCGATCTCTGGATCAAACGCGCGACGTTTGTTCCGGTCGTGCTGCTGATCCTGTGGATCGCGTGGCGAAAGCGGCCGCCGGCGCAGCACGATCCGATCGTCGGCTGGAGATTTTTTTTCGCGTTCGCGACGGCGTTCTTCAGCGTGGCACTCCTCAGCTTCTGGATTCTGATTTCTCCGCGTGATTACCTGGTGGTGCTGCCGCTCCTCGCGATTTTTTTCGCAGCGGCCATCGATCGTCTCGACATCCGCCTCCCGCTGTACATCGCGACCAGCTTCATCTTCGTCGGCGCGATCTGGTACTACACGCACGGGTTCGAGGATGGCACCACCGAGCACATCACGATGATGGGTCAGGTGCTCGGGCTGACGCGACCCGGCGAACCGCTGCTCGATCTCAAGGGCGAAACGATCTATCGGCAGCGGCCCTACTACTACATCTTCGAATTCATTACCCGCCGGCTGATGTACCGAGGTGTGATCACCGACACGATTCCGGAGGACGTCGTGCGCACGCAATGTCACGTCGCGCAGGCCGACGGAGTCTTCTTTGCACCACGCGGCCGCGCCTTTCTGCGTGAGAATTTTCTGGACGTAGGTCGCCTGCGTGCAGCCGGGCAGTGGATTCAGGACGATGGATCGTTTACAATTGCCGTCCCTGGGTCATATGTTATTTTGATTTCAGCCGGCGAAGCCACCGGTGCCCTTGATGGCTCGCCGTACCGCGGCCAGCGTATGCTGGCTACCGGCCGTCACACCTTTGTGACATCCGGAGTAAAGGAGCTTCTGGCGTGTTTATGGGCACCGGCATTCATTCGAGGCTATTCGCCGTTCCACCTACGCGATCGTGAATTCCCTGGCTCTCCCGTTTTCGACTCGGCGCACTCTGATCCTGGCGCCCCATCCGGACGACGACGTCATCGCCGCTGGGGGCCTGATGCAGCGCGTCCAGGAAAGGGGCGGTGAAATCGCGGTGGTCTTCGTCACGGACGGTGAGAACAATCCATGGCCGCAGCGCTTCCTTCACAAAAAGCTTTTCTTGACGGATGGCGATCGCTCCGCGTGGGGCGCAATGCGCCGCCGCGAAGCGCTGTGCTCGCTCGAGCGCCTGGGAGTCCCGGCGCAATCCGCAAGATTTCTCTCTTTCCCCGATCAAGGCATCGCAAGGCTTGCGCGCCACGGGGAAAATATATTACGAGAAATAGTGATTAAAATAGTTGATGATTTTAAGCCGACGGCGATCATCAGCCCCTCATCCTTCGATCAGCATTCTGATCACCGCGCGATCGCTTACTGCATCCATAAAGCCGCTCCCGACGCCAACATCGCGACCTATGTCATTCACGGAAAAGCTCCCGCCCAACGCGAGCTGAGCAGAATCGAGTTGTCGGCGCGCGAGCAGAAACGAAAACTCGACGCGGTCAAATGCCACCAGTCGCAGCTCGCGCTCAGCCGCGCGCGGTTCCTCTCCTACGCATGCCGGGGAGAAGCGTTCTACAAGGCGGAATTCGATGTCGTGCGTGTCGAGTCCGCGATGCGCGAGCGCTTCATCGCTTTCCAGCACGCCGTGCGGGTGTGCTTCGGCGCGTATCCCTCCATCGAGGACTCAGGTGTAAAGCCCGCCGCTGACGTTCAAGACAGCGCCGGTGATGTAGCCGGCCTGCTCTGAGGCCAGGAAGACGGTGGCGTAAGCGACATCGTCTGGGACGCCGAGGCGTTTGAGCGCGATGCGTCCTTCGAGGGTTTTGCGCGCTTCGTCCACCAGCGAGACCGTCATCGATGTTTGTATGAATCCCGGCGCGATGGCGTTGACGGTCACGTTGCGCGATCCGATCTCCAGCGCCAGCGCTTTCGTGAAGCCGATGATTCCGGCCTTCGATGCGGCGTAATTCGTCTGCCCGGGATTGCCCATCAGCCCGACCACCGATGCGATGTTGATGATGCGACCCCATCGAGCACGAATCATCTTCTTCACGACTTCCTGTGAGATGTGGAAGGCTGAATCGAGATTCGTTCGCAAAACGGACGTCCAGGCCTCGGGCTTCATCCGCAGAAAAAGATCGTCCGCGGTCACCCCGGCGTTGTTGACGAGGATGTCGATCGACTGCTGTTCCAGCAGCGCCTTCACGCGATCGCGAACGTCATCACTGGTGATGTCGAGTTGCACGCCGGTGGCGCGATGACCAGCCTTCGTCAATTCGGCGGCGATTTCTTCGACACGCTGAACGCTCCGCGCCGCGCACAAGACGTGCGCACCGCACTCCGCAAGCCGGCGCGCGATGGCCTCACCGATTCCGCGCGACGCGCCGGTCACCAGCGCTGTCTTGCCGCTCAGATCGATCCTCATGGCGTCATCTTCTCCACGAATGCCTCGATCGACGGAACGTCGGACACATTGATCAGCTCCACCGACGGGTCGATGCGCTTGATCAAGCCGGTGAGCACGTTTCCCGGTCCGATTTCGACAAATTTTCGGACGCCCATCGCGATCATCCTTTGCACCGACTCGACCCATCGCACCGGCGAGACGACCTGGCGCAGAAGCGCGTTCCGCATGGCGGTGGCCGTTCCGATCGGCGATGCGTCGACATTGGAGACCAGCGCGATCCACAGATCCTTGAAGGGCGCCGCCTCCAGAACCGGATGGAGCTTCTCCTCGGCCGGTTTCATCAGCGCGCAATGGAATGGCGCCGACACCGGAAGCAGCAGCGCGCGACGAATGCCTTTCTTCTTCGCGATCTCGATGGCGCGATCGACGCCTGCTTTCGTTCCGGCGATGACGATCTGTCCGGGCGCGTTGATGTTGGCGACGGAAACGACATCGCCCTCTGCCGCCTGGCCACAGATTTCGTGAGCTTGCTCGACGCTGGCACCGATCAATGCCGCCATGGCACCGCTGCCCACCGGCACGGCTTCCTGCATGAATTTCCCACGCGCGCGGACGATCTTCGCGCCTTCGGCGGGCGTCAGTCCGCCATCGCTCACGATGGCGCTGTATTCGCCAAGCGAGTGACCGGCCACCAGGTCGCGTCGCGTGGCACCGCGCTCTTCCAGCACGGCGTGAATGGCCGAAGAAACAGCCAGGATCGCCGGCTGCGTGTTCTCCGTCAGCTTGAGCTGATCTTCCGGTCCGTCGAAGCACAGCGCTGAGATCGAAAACGACAACGCGCGATCGATGCCATCGAAAACCTTGCGCGCGGCGGGGTACTTCGCCGCCACATCGCGCCCCATGCCGGCGTACTGGCTCCCCTGCCCCGGGAAAACAAATGCCGTGTTGTGTTCCACGCGGAGTGCGAATACTAACCTCGGATCGCGGGAGGCGTCCAAGAAGACATGAGACAGCTACCGGCGCTACTCCTTCTCGTCACCGCCACACTCCCCATCGGCGCGAAGTGGAAAGTCAAAGAAAAGCGCTTCGATCCCGTCCCTGTCACGAATGTGCAGCGGATCGCCGGGCGCTATGTGGGCATCGATCCCGATTTCGTGCTCGACCTCAAAATCTCCGACCAAGGCGTCATCACCGGCACGATGCGCAACTTTGGTCAGACTTCGACCTTGCGATCGATTCGCGTGGACGGTTCCGAGCTCACGGCCATGGTCGACTCGCGTCCGCTGCATGCGACTTTCGTGAATCGTATCCGGAACGGCCAGCGCGCATTCGGCCTGCTGGTGCACGACGCCGACGCGCAGATCGACGACGTTACCTTGTCGCAGATTTTCTGTCGGCGCGAGTAGAATCGCGGCATGCCCGCCGATGCGCTCGCGAAACTGATTGGCATCCTCCAACATGCGTACTCAGGCGAGCTGGCTGCCGGCTACGCTTATCGCGGACACTGGCACAGCCTTCGAGATCCAAAAGAGCGGGAGCGGATACGGACGATCGAAGAAGAGGAATGGCACCACCGCAAGCTGGTGGGCGAGATGCTTCGCCGGCTGGGTTCCGGTCCGAACCCGAGACGTGAAGTCATCTTCTGGATCATCGGCCGAGCGGTGGCCATCTTCTGCCATGTCGGCGGATGGTTCTTCCCGATGTACGGCGCGGGGGCACTGGAGCGGAAAAACATCGTCGAATATGAGGACGCTGCTGCTTGGGCACTCGAATCCAGTCATGAAGAGCTGATCGATTGTCTGTTGACGATGGCTGAAGTCGAGTGGGAGCACGAATACTTCTTCCGCCACCAGGTCCTCGGCCACCCATTCCTTCGGATTTTCAGGTTGTGGGACGCGGCGCCGGCGAAGGAAACGATCCGCGCGAAGTACGACCTGAAGCGCGCAGCTACTGCGTAGCGAAGCGGGCGGTGTCGATGATCATGTCGACAACGCTCTTGAATCGGTCGTTGTCGTCACTCTCGATGACGAGCGAATGCCCATGGCGATCGTTCACCACGGCACCTTCCCAGAAGATCGTGACCGTGGATCCATCCTTCGCTTGGTCGTGTCCCCACGAAGTACCTCGAACCCCCTGACAACATGCGGTTTTGAACTGCGTTGCCGGCTCGATTCCCTGACGCACGAAGATCCCCCAGTCCGTCGGCTGCAAGTCATTTAAATTTGATGGTCTTTCATCGGTGGCAAGATCTCCGACGCGAACGAAGAACGCGTCCTTTGCCGCCTGCACAAAGGTTTTGTTCCACCTCACGACGCGAACTGGATAGGCGGCCAGGACGAACGGACTCTTCCGCCGCTCCGTCGCCCACCCGGGAGGTCGCAAGCCAACCGCGCACTTCGCGAGCCCGCGACTGTAACGGGCAGGATCGCGGACCGCGGCGTCCGGGTTCTCGATAGCCGTCCAAGTCTTCGGATATTCGAACGAGAAGCCGCATGAAGTATTGACGTGCGTTGTGGCGGGAATCGACACAGCAAGCAGCAACAGCGCGAACATACTTACTGGGTAGCGAGCACTCTGCTGTCGTGCTCGCGCGCGTGCAGGTCGGTGATCTTGGTCTGAATCTTTTCGTCGATGCGGTTCAAGGCGAAGCCGCGCGCGATGCGGATGGCGTTCTTGATGGCCTTGGCGTTCGAGCGGCCGTGGCAAACGATGCAGCCACCCTTCACGCCTAACAGCGGCGCTCCTCCGTACTCGGAGTAATCCATCCGTTTCTTGAGACCGTCGAAAGCGCCCTTCGCGAGAAGGCCGCCGACTTTTCGAGGAAGCGATCGCGTCATCTCGACCTTCAGCAAACTGCCCACCATCTCGCCGAGGGCCTCGGACGCTTTCAAGACAACGTTCCCGATGAAGCCGTCGCAGACGACGACATCAACATTACCGTTGTAGATCTCGCTCCCCTCGGCATTCCCGACGAAGTTCAGTCCGGTCTCTTTGAGAACGCGGAACGTTTCCTTGGTCAGCTCGTTGCCTTTGCCTTCCTCTTCGCCGATGGAGAGGAGTCCCACCCGCGGCGCTTCGATGCCGAACACCATCTGGGCGTAGAAGTGGCCCATGACCGCGAATTCGCGCAGGTGATTCGGCTTGGCGTCGACGTTGGCGCCGACATCGAGCAGCAGGGTGTGGTCGTTGGCATTGGGAAGGATCGCGGCCAGTGCGGGACGGCTGACTCCTTCGATCATTCCCATCACCGCGCGGGCGGAGGTCCAGGTCGCGCCGGTGTTGCCGGCGGAGACAAAAGCATCCGCGCGTCCTTCGGCAACCAGGTTCGCGCAGACGCGTACCGACGAATTGCGCTTCCGCCGCAGCGGCGCGAGCGCCGTGTCGTCCATCTCGACCACTTCGCGCGCGTCAACGACCTCGATGTTGTGGAGAGACTCGGCCTCGGCCAGCTCTTTGCGGACGACTTCTTCCTGTCCCACCAGGATGACTTCGACCGGGTACTCGCTCACCGCGAGCAGCGCGCCCTTCACGATTTCGCGGGGCGCATGATCGCCGCCCATGGCATCGAGCGCGATCCGGACCCGGTCGTCACTACTCAGAGAACGTCCTTCACCGCGATGACTTCGCGTCCTTTGTAGTAACCGCACTTGGGACAGACGCGGTGCGGCATCTTCGGTTCATGGCACTGCGGGCAAACCGACATCGACTTCTGCTCGAGGAAGTCGTGGGCGCGCCGCGAACGCGTTCTCGCTTTGCTGTGACGGCGTTTTGGGTTGGGCATTTCGTCTCCTGTCTAACTTTCTCTTTTCTTGATCACCTGACGAATCTCTCGCAGCGCTCCCGACCGATCGTCCACTGCCGACTCCTCACACGCGCATACCTCACGGTTCCGATTGGTCCCGCACGCGGGACACAAGCCCAGACAATCTTCCCTGCACAACGGTTTCATCGGAATCGAGAGCTGGATTTGCTCGAACGCCAGGTCGCGCAGCGGAATCTGACGTCCGGTGTAAAACTCCACATCGAGCTCGTCAGGCGCGATCTCGATCTCATGGTCTTCCCGCTGAGGGACCCCAGGCCGTGGCTGGAATCTTAAGTGAAAGGTCGAAGAGCTGGCAAACGGATACGGTTCGAGACAGCGCGCGCAAGTTAGATCCGCCGTGAAGCTTGCCGAGCCTTCGATCAGATACTCTCCTGGCCGCGATCCTTTCTGTACGGACGCTTTGATGGCAACCGGCCCGACTCCGGCAATCTCATCCCGTTGAAGCTCCGAGGCCGACACGGAAATCGTCCGGCTGTACGACTGTGGGCCGTCTTTGTCGATCTCGTCAAAATTGATGAAGTCGCGCGGATCAGACATGACAGATTTCGCGAGTAACGCCCGCCCCCCTGATTCTATTTCGAGCTGATCCTTACCTGGAGCGTTTCGCGTTGAGAATCGACAGAATCAGCCGCTTCAATGGTTTTCGCCTGCTCGAGCTCGCCCAGCCACCCGGCGAGATCACGCGCGGAACGATAAAGCCGCGGCGCGGCAATCCGCAACCCGATGTTCTGCTGCAGATTGTTCAAGATCGGCACCAGCCTGGGCGCGTCGATCCGCGCCGCCCACTGATCCGCGGCCGGGGCAGGGTCGAATGCATCCCTTTGGTACTGCTCGATGCTGTCGTCGAACGACAGCGCGATCGTGTCGCGGATCTCGGCCATCCGCACACGAATCCCAATCGCCTCGGCCTGGCGAAAGGAGTCGACGATCGCGCGCCGCTGCGGATCATTCGGCAAAACGATCACGCCCAGCGGTCGCGGGAGAAGCTTCCGCGTATCGACGTCGTAAACGCACAGCGTGCCGCCCCGATCGAAGAGCGCGGAAACCTTCGCTCCGAACAGGCGGTTGAGATCCGCGATGATGCGCGGGGGTTCGGTGAAGGCGGCCGAAAGGATGGCGCCGCGGGGGAAGGAATGTGGGACGGCCCCGCTCGGCGGGGCCGCTGGTCGGGCTGAAGCCCGACCTACACTTGTTAGATCGATATCAGTCGGCGTGATAACAACCGCCGTCACCGCCGGTCGTCCGATGGGCGGATACGCGCCCCGCGCTGATTCGCGTTGGACGACCAGCGCATCGCCGGCGGGCAAGTGTGAAGCGAGATCGCCGATTGCAGAGACGGTCGCCGAGTCGAGCGACGGCTCGCCGGTCCCATTGATGAAGACGTGGCTGCCGAGGCTGCGAATCAGAAATGCGCGAACGAGATCGGCGTGCACCAGATAGTGAATTTGATCTCCACTTTTCCAAGCCACTAATGACGCGTTGCCGAACATCCACGCGCGCGGCAGATCGCGCACTGTCGCCATCTTCGCGCGCGTGACGGGATTGATGCGGAGCTTCGCGTCGAAGGCCGCCGCTTTCGGCACGATCACGAATGCCTCGGCCGAGGCCGGGACTTGCGCGATCAACGCGCGGACGTCCGTGCTTTCGCTCGGCACGGTGAGCAGAAGAGCTGCGCCGATCGCAATGACGATCACGACCAGAACGCCGAGGAAGATGAGGATCTTACGCACCTGCTACCATCCGTCTCCGTGCTCGGGTCCATCGTTCACACTTTGAGCCATGCGCTGGCCGATCGCGTGAAGCGCGCCTTCCGGCGTGCGACCCGATCGGAATCGCGGCTGCGCCTCGGCGTGGACATCCGGCCGTTTTACGAGCCGCTCACGGGAATCGGATGGTATCTGTATCACTTGCTGCACGAGATCGCGAAACGCGACGATGTCGAGCTTTTTCTCTTCGGCGATGCGCGCGTCACGGACATCGGACCGCAGTTGCATGCCGCTGTTCCTGCAAAAGCTCACATGTGCTGGTTCGATCTGCGCGGCCGCGGAAAAATCTCGCGGGCCCAACGCGCCATCACTGCTGCTGCGTATGTCTTATGGATGTCACTGATCGACTGCGACGTGATGTTCGCTCCCAATTACTTTCTTCCGCGCCTCCTCGGCGCAATCGCACGTCGCCGTGTCATCACCATCCACGACCTCACCTACAAACGTTTTCCGGACCTGCTGCAGAAGGAGACGCTGCACAGCCTGGAGGCACACATGCCGCGCGAGATCGCGGCCTCCGACGCGATCATCTGCGTTTCGGAATCGACGCGCGAGGACTTGCTCGAGTATTACCAGGTCGATCCGCGTCGCGTCTTCGCAATTCATTCGGGTGTTTCAATCGCCGCCGAGGGCGGCGGCGCTCCACTGCCATTGCCTGACCGCTATCTTCTCTTCGTCTCGACCATCGAGCCTCGCAAAAACCTCGGCGTCCTCCTCGATGCGTTCGAAAATCTGAAACGCACGTGCAAATACGACGGATCGCTGGTCGTGGTTGGGCGTATCGGATGGAAATCCGACGAATTCCTTCCGCGTCTCAACGGGCGCGATGTCCATCATCTCGATTATCTCGTAGCGGAAGAGCTGCACGCCGTTTATCGCCAGGCCGACATCTTCGTCTTTCCGTCAATCTATGAAGGTTTCGGCTTCCCGCTGCTAGAGGCCATGGCTCACGGCGTGCCGTCGATCGCGGCACGTTCGTCATCGCTCCCCGAAGTCGCCGGCGATGGCGCGCTGTACTTCGATCCGTTCAACGCACGCGAGCTCGAGTCGGCGATCACTCGGCTGGTTGAAGATCCCTCGCTACGCGATGCACTGGTCGCGCGCGGCCGTGCACGCGTCGCGCAATTCAACTGGCAAACGACGGCCGAGCGCACGTTCGAGGTTTTCCAGCGTGTCTCGTGATTTGCGCGTGATCGTCGACGGACGACCACTCATTCCGCCGCGCAGCGGGATCGGCGTGCACACCGCGGAGATCGCCGGCAGACTCGATGTCACGCCGCCCCCGCTCATCGCGAGTCACGCGGAGATTACGAACAAGCAAGGCATCGAGCGCTGCCGCTTTCGCATCGATCGCGCACCGAATGGCATCCTGTGGCAGCAGTTCGTTCTTCCACGCGTCGCCGAAGCCGATGTCCTGTGGGGCCCGCACGGAACGATTCCGATCACACTGAAGATTCCGTCGGTGGTCACCTTGCACGATTTCAGTTCGCTCACCATGCCCGGCCGACATCGATTCAGGACCGTGGCATCCTTCAATCTCTTCATCAGCGAGAGCCTCGATCGCGCCGACCGAGTGGCCGCGGTTTCGAAGTCGGTCGCGAACGAAGCGATGCGCTGGTTCGGAGTGCCTGGCGAGATCATCGAGATCATTCCAAACGGAGTTGATGATTTCTTTCGCCCCGGCCCCTCACCCGGCGCTGCGCGCCACCCTCTCCCCGCAAGCGGGGAGAGGGACGCGGTGAGGGGTGACTACATTCTCTTCGCCGGAACTCTCGAACCTCGAAAGGGAATCGATGACCTGATCGCAGTCTGGCAATCGCTTCCCCAGCCGCGGCCTCCTCTGATCCTGTGCGGAGAACGCGGCTGGGGCGTGCGCGTTCCGGAAGGAATCGAAGTCACGGGCTGGGTCGATCGCGAACGTCTGCGCGCGCTCTATCAGCGCGCGCTGATTTTTGTCTATCCATCGCAGTACGAAGGATTTGGCATTCCGCCGCTGGAGGCGATGGCGTGCGGCGCGCCGGTCATCGCGACGCGCACGGGAGCGATTGCCGAATACGGCCAGGGCGCGGCATTGCTCATCGATCCCGGCGATCGCGACGCGTTGCGCCAAGCAATGCTGTGTCTCCTCCACGATCCCCCATTGCGCGCCGACCTCGGCGCTCGCGGGGTCGAGCGCGCAGCGCAATTCCGTTGGGATCGCAGCGCGCAGCTCATGACTGACTTATTGGCCCAGGCGGCGCGCGGATGAGAGTGGGGATTGATTGCCGGAAGATCGACGACTTCGGCATCGGCACGTACATCCGTGGCTTGCTCAACGCGATGACGGGCGTGGACTACGTCGCTTTTGGCCCGCGGGGCATCGAGCTTCCCGCGGGAGTGGAACATGCAGTGGTCGATGCGCCGAAGTACTCGATCCGCGAGTTGTTCACGATCGGACGCGGCGCGAACATCGATCTCTTTCACGCGCCGCATTACGTCGTGCCGTTCGTCGATGTGCCGTTCGTCGTCACCATTCACGATCTGATCCATCTGCGCCATCGCAACCCCCTGGCCCGCATTTATGCGCGGCGGATGATCGGCCGGGCCATTCGCAAGAGCCGGCGGGTCATCACGGTGAGTGAAACGGTGCGCCGTGAGATCGAGACGGAGTTCGGTCACGCAGAAAAAATCGCGTTGACGCCGAACGGGGTTGATCACGTCATCCTGAGCCGCGCAGACGGCGAAGGATCTCCGCGGGAGAGATCCTTCGCTTCGCTCAGGATGACGGATCGCCCGTACTTTCTCTTCGTAGGCAACGACAAGCCACACAAGAACGTCGATCGATTGGTCGAGGCTTCTTCGCACGTACAAGGTGCGCAACTGATTCTTGTTGGAGGTGTCTTCGAGAGATTTCGTGATCGAGCCTTCGTCACGGGCTTCGTTTCGCGCGAAGAGCTCGCATCGCTCTATCGCGGCGCGATCGCGCTGGTTCAACCAAGCCTCGACGAAGGATTCGGACTGCCGGCGCTGGAAGCGATGGCGTGCGGTACGGCGGTGATCACCTCGAATGCGCCGGCGCTGATCGAGATCACCGGCGACGCGGCACTCCACGTCGACGCCCAATCGATCGATGCAATCGCAAACGCGATGTCGCGCGTGATGCACGACGCCTCGCTGCGCACATCGATGATCGCGCGCGGAATCGATCGCGCAAAAAAATTCACGTGGGGTCGTTGCGCGGATCTGACGCGCGAAATTTATGCTGTCTCGCTTGACAATGCGTTTCATTAATCGCACTATTTATGTTGAGAAATGATGATCGCTAACTGGATGGACCATTCAGTGAAGGTTGATCGTCACTCGTCTCCCCGCACGGACCCCCAACACAAAATGCGCGAGTCAGTTTGCCGGAGCGATTCGGCACTCGATGCCAAGGATGCGCGACCGAGAGGTCCCGTACGGCACGAAAGGTGGTGAGCATAATGGCCACGAAGAAGAAGGGCGGCAAGAAGAAAAAGGCGTCGAAGAAGAAATAAAACAATTCATCGACTTTTGGGGAGTCGTACTCTGAGGGGCCGCATCGCGGTCCCTCAGCTGTTTTTGGCGTCATCCCGAGCGTAGCGAGGGACCGGTGTGGGATGGGCGGTGCGCAAATCGCGATTCTCGTTCCACCCACCCACACCGTTTCCTCGCTACGCTCGGAATGACACGTCGGCCTATCATCCACCCGTGACTCGCTTCGGCGCCTTCCTGGGCGCATTCTGCGCCGCGATCGTCCTGGCCAGCCCGGGGTTCCAAGGCGCCGAATGGCTTCTTCATGATGCCTTCACGCGACAGCTCGCGTCGCGAAGTGCGCTCGATCCGCGCATCATCATCGTGTCGGTCAACGAGAAGAGCGTGCACACGCTCGATCAGGCGGGCTATGGACGGCCGCCATACAGCCGCGAAGTGTGGGCACAGGCGATCCGCGAATTGCAGCGCGCCGGCGCGCGCGTGATCGCGATCGACATCGGATTGTCCGAGGAGAATGTCGATCATCCCGAGGGCGACCGGGAGCTGGCGGATGCCGTTGGCAATGCGCCGGTTGTTCTGGCGGCGGACACCGGACCGAATTTCCCGCGCGATCGCATCCCGCCGGTCTTGTGGACCATTCGTGGCAAGCCGTCCCGCGAGATCTACGGCATCGTGCCGCCGTTTCTCAGCAATCCCCCCGCCATCGGCACGATTCGACTCGAAAGCTCGCCGCACATGAGCGTCGTGCATCACTATCCGCTCGCCGATCGCGTGAAGGGAGATGCGTACGTAGCGAGCCTTGCGCTCGAAGCGTCGCGAGTTTTTCTGGGCGGCCCTCGCACCGGCGCGTGGCAGCGCGATGAATTCGTAACTTCTCGGTTACATGTTCCGGTCGATGCGAAACGCACCTTTCTCATTCGATGGCACAGCGGCGCTCATTTCGTCGACTTCGATAAATTGCTGACCGCCGACCTCATGCGCGACGAACCCGGCGCTGATGCAACCAAGCTCGCGGAGTTCGAATCGCAGTTTCACGACAAGATCGTGCTCATCGGATACACCGCGCAGGGTCTATTCGATCTTCGGTCCACCCCGCTCGCGCCCGCCACGGCCGGAATGCTGATTCATGCGAACGCTATCGACAATCTGATCAACGGTCAGTTCAACACCGCCGTGGCGCCGCCCTTCTTCGCGATGCTGACGCTGATCATCGCTGCCATCGCCGGCGGCGTCGTCCACCGTCTGCACTCGCAGTGGGCGGCCGGCGGAGTGGCGATCGCGGGCATCGCCATCTGGATCCTGGCGGGATTTGTGGCTCTTCGCGGCGGAGTGGCGTTGAATTCCGTCACCGCCGCCAGCTCGATCGCACTCACCTACATCACCATCACGGCCGTCAAATTCACCGCCGAACAGCGTCACACCGCGGAGCTGCGCGCGACCTTCGGCCGCTACGTCTCGCCGCAGATTTTGCAGCACGTCCTGGCGCATCCGGAAAGCGTCCGGCTCGGCGGCGAGCGTCGCGATCTGACCATTCTCTTCTCCGATATCCGCGGCTTCACGACCATCTCGGAGGCCAGCGAACCCGAAGTGGTCGTGGAGATGCTCAATGAATACCTCACCCGGATGGTCGAGATCCTTCTCGAGCATGGCGGGACGCTCGATAAATTCATCGGCGATGCCGTGATGGGATTCTGGAACGCGCCGGCCGCCGATCGCGATCATCCCCGACACGCCGTCGAATGCGCGATTGCCATGATCGAGGAGACTGCCCGCATCCGAAGTCGCTGGGAGGCCGAAGGCAAGCCGGCACTTCGCATCGGCATCGGCATCAATACCGGTGAGGCCGTGGTCGGAAATATCGGCGCCGAGAAGGTTTTCGGATATACCGTCATCGGCGATACCGTGAACCTCGCCTCGCGCCTGGAAGGAAAGAATAAGGATTACGGGACGGAGATCATCATCAGCGAATTCACCCTCGCGAGAATTGATGACACCTTCGCGACGGTTTACCTCGACGAAGTCAAAGTCAAAGGTAAAGAACGCGCAGTCCGTATCTACGAGGTCAAAGGAAGGACGCATGCGTAACGCTTTCCTGGCAGTGCTCATGGCCGCGGCGGCCGTGGGCGCCAACACGGAATCGAAGTGGACGGTAACAAAAGGTTCGACGAACCTCGGGACGATGACGCTGCTCACCAGCGCATCGGGCGCGCGGGCGGAGTGGCGCGGCGCCGGCAAATCGACGACCACCGTTTTTCTGAGCAGCGGCGGCAAAGTCTGGTTGCGAACGACCGGCGGCGACGTCGAGCTCTCCACGATCAATTCTTCGAACGTCGAGAATGTCGTCGCGCCGATGCTGCTGGCTGCGGATCCAAGCGTTTTTAAGAAGATCGAAGTGAAGGCGTACACGCTCACGCGCATGTCGCTGACCCCATCGAACGCGGACGCATCGAACTTTGCCGTCCGTCCGAAAAGGAGCGCCAGCTCCCGGCTGGCCCGCCTCTCCGGCGACCTCCTCGGGCCGAGCGACACGTCGGTGGCAGCGACGGCGGGCGGACGCGGGGTCGGAACGAAAGGATTGAAGCTGAGTGACGGCGGCGACTACGGCGCGGTCGAGAAGCTCGAAAATCGCGATGCCGCGTGGAAAGAGAAGTTATCGAGCGCGCTCGATGAATTTCAGAAGGACGGCAAAATCGGCAAGAGCCGCCAGGAGCAATAAAATGTATATAAGAATGTTCACGATTTTGCTCATCGCAACTTCCGCACACGCGCAGTTCGGCGACATCCTGAAACGCGTCGATCCCAACAAGGTCAAGAAGACGGTCGATGTTGCGCGTGCTGCCAATCGCGAATTCACCGAGGGCGAGGAGGCCGACATCGGGCGGGTGGTGGCGGCGCGCGTCCTGGCGACCTATCCGCTCGTGAAGGATGACAAGCTGCAGCAATACGTCACGCTGGTCGGCAACACCGTCGCGGCGTACAGCGCTCGCCCGACGCTGGAATGGCATTTCGCCGTCATCGACACCTCGATCGTCAACGCCTTTTCGGCGCCCGGCGGCTTCATCTTCATCACGACCGGCGCGCTGAAGCAGATGAACTCGGAGGCCGAACTTGCCGGCGTCCTCGGCCACGAAATCGGGCACATCACACAAAAGCACATCCTCAAAGAGATCAAGCGAAGCAATGTCATGAGCGCAGGACTGTCGCTGGCGCAGGAAACGTCGGCCGGCGCGCAGTGGCTCAACGACGATTACGCCCGCAAGATCGGTCAGTTGGCGTACGACAAGCTTTTCACGACCGGTCTGAGCCGCTCCGACGAGGCCGAGGCGGATCGGATCGGATTCGAGCTGACGGATGCATCGGGCTATCGCGCCGCCGAGCTGCTCACATTCCTGGCCTCGCTCGAGAAACTCGAAGGAACCTCGGCGCTGAAGACGCTCACCGCCACCCATCCCGCACCGCAGGACCGCATTGCGACGCTGAAGCCGCTCGTTCGCGACCCGAACCGCGGCGCACTGCTCGCCGAGCGATGGAGCCAGTGGACGGTAAACCTTTCGCGGTCAGCGACGTAAACTACCGGCATGCGAACCGCGCTTTTGCTCTCGGTGTTGATTGCCATTCCGGCGCTTGCGGATGAGGAAGTCACGCACACCTTCTCGTCCTCCCTTCCGCGATCCGGCATCCGGCGCGTGATCGTCGACATCCCGGCGGGCGAACTTTCCTTACGCAACGGATCGGCCGACCGCATCGGCATTTCGGGAAAGGTTTGGCGCGATTACGACGGCTATCGCCAACGTGCGAAGGAACAAGGCATCGTCGACGACATCGGAGTGGAGATTTTCACCAACGGCGATGAGGCTCTGATTCGTCGCAGTTTCGGTCCGAAGGCGCAGAGCTGGAGCGCGAGGACCTGGCACACGAATTATCGCATCACCGTCGAAGTGCCGCGCGGCACGGATGTCAACTTCGAGATGCGCTACGGCGAACTGTCGCTGGAAGGCGATTTCGGGAATCTGAACGCCGACCTTCGCGCCGGCGAGATCCACATGCGCGTGCCGCGCGCGTCAGTGCACGAGCTGAACGCGTCCGTGCGCATCGGCGAGGTCCACACCGACTTTGGCGTCGATCGCGAGGATCACGAAGGCATCTTGCCGGGCAGCACCCACTTCATCAATACCAGCGGCCGCTCGCGAATCAATTTGCACACCACGGTGGGCGAGCTTCACGTCACTCTGACCCGCTGACAGGCGGGTAAATCTTCGAGTAGTGCAATCCCGGATGACGCTTGCCGTAGCGTTTCGGGATGTCCTGCGTCCAGTCGCTCGGCATCGTCATGCAGATGGCGAGGATCGTCGCAAACGCGATCCGGCGCGGCCAAAGACGCCCCTCACCCCGTCCCTCTCCCCGCTCGCGGGGAGAGGGTGGTCCCGCGGAGCGGGACCGGGTGAGGGCCCACAACGCAAGCCCCAACGCGCTCATGAACAAATTCAGACTCTGTCCAGTCGCGATGCCGAAGAGCCGGGTCGGGTATTCGCGGAAGACGTCAACGAAAATACGCAGAAATGCATACCAGAAGATGAAATTCGCGAGGACGACGCCGGGCCTCGGATTGCGTTTTCGAATCGCGATCAGAGCCGGAACGAGCAGCAGGTTCTTGATCGCGTCGTAGAGCACGACCGGGTGCCGAAAGCCTTCCGCATCCGGAAACTTCACGCCCCACGGCAGCGAGGTGATGCTGCCGACGATCTGGCCGTCGATGAAATTGCCGATGCGTCCCGTGCCCATCAGAAAAGCGCCGGGAATCACGAGCTCATCGGCGATGGTGAGAAATGGGCGTCGATGCACGCGGCAGAAGATCGCCGTTCCGATCGCGCCGCCGAGGAGAAGTCCGTGCGTGCTCATGCCGCCGAGCCAGATCCACGGAATTTGCGAGGGATGCCGCGAGTAGTACGGCCACTCGTAAAAAATCACTTCCACTGCGCGGCCGCCGATCACGACGCACGACGCCAGCAGAAGGCTGATGTCATAAACCTCAGCGAGCGAGAAGCCGAGTCGATGACGCTGGCTGCGAAACCAGAGGAAGATCTCGAGAAAGCCGAGCGTGTAGCTGAGTCCGTACCACCAGAGGTAGACGCCGCCGGCTTCGCCGATGACGGGATCGATGTGATGAACGATCACTGCCTTCAGTCATGAAGAAATTTCTCGGCGTCGTTACGGCCGTAGCCCCTCCGCAGCCCCTCATCCGCCGCTTCGCGGCACCTTCTCCCCGCTATGCGGGGCGAAGGACCTGACGAATTTCTCGGCGTCGTTACGCGTCCGCACCTCGCCGCGAATTTGTGCCTCCAGGAGCGCACGCTTGATCGCGCCTAGCTCCGGCCCGGGGTCCTTGCCGGTCAGTGACGCGATCTCGTTCCCGTTGAGCAGCGGCTTGATGGTGAAGTCCGGCATCGGCACTGGCTGGGGTAATTGCCGAGCGAGTTTCTCACCCGCATCGTAGAGGGCGATGAGGCTCGGATCTCGCATCAGGTGCTGCAGCGTCACGACGTCGCGCAAGAGCGCGTCGCTCCATCGCCAGCGCTCCGCGAATTCCGTCGGATTTCGCAGAAGGAGCGCGTAGGCTGCGGCGAGTGAAACGTCGTCCGCCTGAAATCGCCGCGGGTCGACCTGAAAGCCAAACAGCGCCTCGTCGAGCGCCGTGGCATTGAGAAATTGCAGCGCTTTGAGAAATTTCCCGGCCGAGAAGATTGCGTGAAGCTCGTACGTCACGCGCTCCGCCGCGACGGTCGTGATTCGGCCCGATCGACGCCGGATCGCGGCGACGGTCGCATCATCGATCGTGAAGTCAAAGCGCACTGCCAGCCGAACTCCGCGAAGCATCCGTAGCGGGTCGTCGTCGAAATTCTGCGGGGAGATCATCCGGACAACGCGGCGACGAATGTCCTCCTGCCCTTGGAAGGGATCGCTCAATTCGCCGGATGTCAGATCCATCGCGATCGCGTTGATCGTGAAGTCGCGACGGCCGCGGTCGGTCTTGCGCGAGAAGTCGTAGACGCGATCGTCGATGACCACGCGGTGAACGGTGAGGTCTCCGCGGCCTAAGGTGATCACTTTGCCGAGGGCGGTAGCGCACGCGAGCGGGTCGTCGCATTCGACGTCGACGTCGAGCGCTTCGATGCCTAGGAGCAGGTCGCGGACAGCACCGCCGACCGCGATTGTCCCCTTCGGTAAATGCCCCAATTTTGGAAATTGCGTGAAGAGGGTTTCACGCAACATGGTTGCGCAGCGTGCCGATGCCTTCGATCTCCACCTCGACCATGTCCCCCGACTGCAGCGGACCGACGCCGGCAGGTGTGCCGGTGAGGATCACGTCGCCCGGCTCGAGCGTCATCACGCCGGTGATGAACTCCACGATGACGCTGCACGGAAAGATCATCATGCCGGTGCGGCCGTTCTGCTTGATCTGTCCGTTCACGCGCGTGACGAGCGACAGATCGGCAGGGTCGAGATCCGTCTCGATGCAGGGACCGATCGGGCAAAATGTGTCGAAGCTTTTTCCGCGCGTAAACTGCACGTCTTTCTTTTGGAGATCGCGCGCGGTGACGTCGTTGGCACACGTAAATCCCTTCACGAAGTCGCGCCAGTTGCCAGACTTCACATTCCGCGCGCGTTTGCCGATGACGATGGCAAGCTCGCCTTCATGATCGACGCGCTGCGACTGGGGCGGCCTGATGATCGTGCCCTGGTGCGGCAGAAGCGCCGAAGGCGGCTTGAGAAAGATAATCGGCTCGGCCGGCGGCTCGTTGCCGAGCTCTTTGGCGTGGTCGGCGTAGTTGCGGCCAACAGCCACGATCTTGGTCGGGCGGGGGCCGTCTTCGAGAAATCGGTAGATTTTCAACGCGGCGCGATTCTACACGCCCGCCGGCTGGCCGCCGCGATCGTAGATCAGCCACAACCCGCTGAAGCCGCGCAGCAGGCGAAAACGCGATCGATACAGCTGGTGCAGGATTTTCGGATTCGAGTAGTAAACCGCGTCGTGCAGGAAGCCATTGAACTGCTCGTCGAGCTCTTTTCCGCAGTCGAGACTCTGTTTCGCGCAGGCCAGCAATTCGGGTTCCGGTGAGACGCCGGCGGCCGTCGACGCCGCCAGCATGGTGGCCTCGACATCCACCTTGAGCCGCAGCGCGGCCGCGCGCATGTAAACGACCCAAAGCTCCTCGTTGTCTTCGCCGGCTTCCGCGTCGCGCCGCTCGAACAGCTTCTGATACGCGCCGATCTCCCACGGCTCGAGCCGCAGCTCCTTGACGTTGGGAAACTCCGAGATCTCTTCGGGCATGACGGTGGGGTCGGCGATGTCGATGGCCTCCGCGATCTGCATGAGATACGGATGCAGAAGCGGATCGGCGAAGCGGCTGGTGATGTTCTCGACCCGCTCTGCTTCGTTGAAAAACGATTGGGGCAAATCCACGATGTCGTCGCCGTCCGCCCCGAGTCCTCGGTCGAGCTGCGCCAGAATGTTGGTCATGCTCTGCTTGAGGTGCGTGATGACGTCGTGCTTCACGTTGGAAGCGGAGCGCGACATGTCGAAGCGCTCCTTGAACTCGCGAAAGCGCGAGATCTCTTCGACCAGCTCCGGATTTGTGTAACCGAAGTTGCGCTCGATCGCCGGTCCGTGCTCGGATAGTTTCTGTGCGTCGTCCACGATGCGCTGCTCCTCGTCGGCGTAGAGGAGAACGAATTTGTTCTTGGTGGCGACGTTCAGCTCGACGATCGACATCAGGATGTCGGGCTGAAAATAGAGGTGCCCGAGGCGATGCTTGAAGAGGCGCGCGTTCTTGAGAAGGTTGCGCTCGGTCAGCTCTTCAAACGCGGCCGCCCTCTGGATGTCGTCACGAACACCGCGAATGGCACGAATGAGCCGGACCACTTCCTCTTTCGGCGCGTCGATCGGCTTCAGCAGCGACGTCAGGCTGATGACCTGCTCCCGAAATTCGAGCGTATTCCGGGGCGCGTACTGCTTGCCATCGGTGATGAATTCCTCACCGATGCGAGTGAACAAGTAATCGAGTTTGTCGCGGCGATCGCCTTCGACGGCGTCGGCGTACAGATAAAACTTGAGCAGAAATACGACGATGTTCTCGTCCTGACGCTTCAGCCGCTCGAAGAATCGCCGGACCGACGATGCGCTGACGTGATCATCGGCCCGCAGGAGCTGGGTCGTGATCCGATCGAGCGCCAGCTCGCACAGTCCCAGGGCCGCGCCGGCCTCCTGGATGTGCGAGGCGTTCAAACTCGTATTGGCGGCGCGGATGCGATCGTAAGTGTTCTGAAAATCGACGTGATACGGAAGGGGAATCTCCAAAAGGTTCTTAAAGACACCCGAAGCGAACTGGTGGTAGGTCCAGATCGACTTGAACCTGTCGGACAGGCGGGCGTAGCGGCCCTGGAGCAGTCCCCTCTCAGCGACGGACATCTTCTTCGAAAACCAGGATGTTAGAATTTTCCCATACATGGGCAACGTGACGTTAATCACTAAAGATCAAATTGCGAGGCGCGTCGCCGAAATGGGACGCCAAATCAGCGCCGATTACGCCGGGACGAACCCCATTGCCCTCTGCGTCCTCAAGGGGGCGATGTTCTTCTGCGCCGACCTGATGCGGCACGTGACGGTCGACATGGCCCTCGATTTCATCCAGATCTCTTCGTACGGCAACGAAAAGTACTCCTCCGGCGTGGTGACGGTCCTCAAGGAACCGCAGCTCGACATGCACGATCGGGCGGTGCTGATCGTGGAAGACATCATCGACAGCGGGCTCTCGATGCGCGAGGTTTTTCGTTACATCGAAAGCCGCGGCGCCTCGATGCTGCGCACCGCGACATTTCTCGATAAGCCGAAGGCGCGTAAGGTCGATTTCCGCGCCGATTATGTCGGCTTCTCGATCGATCCGCAGTTCGTGATCGGCTACGGACTGGATTATGCCGAGCGCTATCGGAACATTCCGGAGATCCAGGTCCTAAGCGATTAGTCGCTGCAATCCGTATTGATCGTTATGCATCGACGCCTACTTCTCGCACTCGTCATCCTTGTGATGCTGGCCGCACCGGCCAGACGGCGGTCGGTAACGCCGCCGGTCGGTCTCAATCTCGACATGCGGCGGTCGTTCATCGTGACCGACAAGGCGATTCTGGAGGGGTTCTCATTCGATCGCGTGCTGCAGGCGTTGATCGATCGCAGCGGCGTGCGCGGCCTGACCACGGCCCGGTTGTATCGCCAATGGCTCGATACTCAGAATCCCAAACCCGGCCTCGCGGATGCCTCCGGTCCGCATTGCGACGACTTCTCCACCGACGGCGCACCGGCATTCAACGGATTTCCTCGGCGCTGTCCCACGCCCGAAGGCTCACTGGCCGCACAGCCCTACGCGCCCGGCGAAATCATTCCGCTGGCGGTGGTGAATCGTTTCGATCTCACGCCGCCCGATGGCTCGAACTGCGGTCAATACCGAATGATCTTCGCCCGCATCGGCAAACCGAACGAGCGACTGCATTTCATCTTCGAGTCCGTTCTCCCTAATCCACATCCTGAAGCTGGCTTGGCGGGATGCAGGCCGGTGGCAGACTTCTGGTCCAGCCTCTCGCGAATGGATTCCGCTTTCGATCGACGCACAAAACTCGAATCGTTTTTCTTCGATGGCATCAGCGGATTTCCACCGGTGATCCATCCCGATCACTACAGCGTCACCGGCGGCGGCATTCGCACGATGGAGAGCGCGCCCTCGGCCAGCCCGCGGTTTTATCAGTTCCGAAGCACGAAACAGTGCGATGGCGGCGACTGCATGCTTCGCATGACGCCCGACACGCTGGAAAACCAGCCGTTCGGCAGGTTGTTTGACGCATCGATCGACACGCCCAAGGGTCGTGCATTCCGCGAGGCGTTCGTCGGCCAGGTCGCGAACCTGGCCATCCGTGACGTCAACCTCTATTTCATGAACATTCCACGCGACTTCCTGATGGCGGAGAGCAATCCGTCGGACAGCGAGCCGGCGTTCATTTACGACGGACCTTTCATCCGCGGGGCGCGTTCGGCGGAAGGCCAGCAATTTCGCGCGCGTGTTCAGGCGGAGCTGACGCGGATCGGCAGCACGCTGCTGCCCGAACAGATCGTCAACCGGGCCGAGACGCAAAGTTGCGTCGGCTGCCACGTGCTAAGCGGACCGGTCGGCGAAAACGTGATCTTTCCGCGCTCGATCGACGGTCTTCAGCAGGTGACCGAAGATCGCCTCGAGAATGGCGAGGGCGGCCCGAACAGCCACTATCAGATCTCGCCCGCCATGGCCGAGGTCTTCATCCCGCATCGCATGAAGATCCTCGCCGATTTCTTGACGACCGGAAAGGCACCGGAACACTCGCAGACGATCGGCGGAGGCCGCTCGGTTCAATGAAGAACGCCGCCTAACAGGAGCGCAACCATCACCGCGCCGAGAGCCAAGCGGTAAAAGACGAAGATGGAGGTCGTGTGCGTCTTCAGGTAGCGCAGGAGAAACCAGATCGATGCGTAACCGCTGATGAACGCCACCACGATCGAGACGATGATCGCTGTCCATCCGAGCTGCGCCAGATGATGCCGCTCTTTGAACAGCTCCAGGAAGCCTGCCGCGCCGACGGCGGGAATACTCAGTAGAAACGAATAGCGCGCCGCGGTCGGCCGATCGACACCGCGAAACAGCGCGGCCATGATTGTCGACCCGCTCCGCGACGAGCCCGGAATCAGCGCCAGGCATTGGCCGAAGCCAATTGCGACCGCATCCGCGACATTCAGCTGCTCGAACGAGCGGAGTTGTCGCCGTCGCGCATAAAGCTCGGAAAGCTCCAGCAGGATCGCGACCACGATCACCATCGTCGTGACGATCCACAGCCCTCGAAACGTCGATTCGATGTGCTTCTTCAGCAGAAGACCGAGGATCACGATCGGAATTGTTCCGATGATGACGAGCCACGCCTCGCGCGAATCGGTGTCCTCGAACAATCGGCGTGCCATGAGCCCGCGGAAGAACCCGGCCACCAGGCGGACGATGTCGCGAGCGAAATAGATGAGCGCAGCCACCCACGTCCCGAACTGAATAACCGCCGACGCGGCTGCGCCGGGATCACCCCAGCCCAGCAGGACCGGAACGATTTCGAGATGTGCAGTCGAGGAGACAGGGATGAACTCCGTAAGCCCCTGCACTAAGCCTAAGACGATTGCTTCGATTATCGACACAGTTCTGAGTCCTGAGTCCTGAGTCCCGCCCCTCAGGACTCAGGACTCAGCACTCAGGACTCACATCTCCCAAACCACGGGCAAAATCATCGGCCGCCGTCCCATGCTTTTTCTGAAGTAGCGCTTGAGCATGGCGCGCATCAAGTCCTGCAGGATCTCCGAATCGCGCAGCTCCTCCGGTGGCGTTTCCGCAAACATGCCAACCAGCATGCGCCGAATCTCATCCAGCATTTCCTGATTCGAATCGACGTGGACCAGCCCGCGCGTGATGATCTCCGGATCGCGCACGAGCTTGCCGTTGCTGTCAAACGCCACCACCACGATCACGAACCCATCCTCGGCGAGGTGTTGCCGGTCCCGTACCACGATCTCAGGAACCTCCTCCGCTTCGGCATCAATGAACACTTTGCCGTTCGCAACACGATCTTCGAGGACGCGGATGTTGTCGCCATCGATCTCGGCGACCTGACCGTTGGTGATCACCACGCCATGCGGCACGCCGATGGCCTCTGCCAGACGCGCGTGATGGATCAGATGCCGCAATGTGCCGTGAATGGGAATGAAAAATCGCGGTCGCGTCAGATTC
Organism: Thermoanaerobaculia bacterium; assembly: GCA_035636095.1. Taxonomy (GTDB): domain Bacteria; phylum Acidobacteriota; class Thermoanaerobaculia; order Gp7-AA8; family Gp7-AA8; genus Gp7-AA10. Next base: position 651 of record DASPZU010000121.1, on the reverse strand, counting down.
AGCATCAGCTTCAGCTCTTCCTGGCAGGCGTGACCTGACACGTGGACGTCGGCGATGTCCCATGTCACGACCTCGGCGCCAAGTCGATAGAGATTGTCGATCATGTGCGCGACAGCGCGTTCATTGCCGGGGATCGTTCGTGCCGAGACGATGATCACGTCTCCGCGCTCGATATGCACCTGATTGTGCTCGCCCACCGCCATTCGCGAGAGCGCGGAAGTCGCCTCGCCCTGCGTTCCGGTCGTCATGATCACGACGCGTCGATCGCCGTCGGCGCCGTTGATGCCAAGATCGCGCGGCAGATTCAGGTAGCCGAGCTCCGCCGCCGTTTCACAGTTGTCGACCAGCGAGCGCCCGATCATCGTGACCCGGCGGCCGTGCCTGCGCGCGAGATCGATCACCTGCTGAATGCGATGGATGTGCGACGCAAAGGTCGTAAAGATGACGCGACCTCGGGCATTCGCGATGGCCGTGGCCAGCGCGTCGCCGACGTACCGCTCCGATGGACAGTGTCCGGGCACGAGGGCGTTGGTCGAGTCGGAGAGAAGCAGCAACACGCCTTCCTCGCCGTAACGCGCCAGAGCGCCAAGGTCCGTGGAGAGATTGTCGACCGGCGTGTGATCGATCTTGAAGTCGCCGGTGTGAATGAGC
>DASPZU010000120.1:0-39884 GCA_035636095.1 Thermoanaerobaculia bacterium | reverse complement strand
GCGCGGATCGATCGTGAACGCGCTGCCGCCCGACTCCTGGCGCTGGTCGTCTATCCGGTCGCGCTGACCGCCTACTCGCTCGCGCTGGTGGGAGTCGATTCGCCGCCGCTGGTCGACTTCTTCGAAGATGGCCACGATTTCCTGGTGGCATCCGAAATGGCTCGCGGCGAGCGGCCCTACGTCGACGTCATACCCACGCACGGATTTCTCTCCGATGGCGGACTCGATTTCATTTTCATGAAGAGCGGCGCCGACACCATGGGCAGGGTCCTGCGCGCCCGCCGCGTCGTGGCGGCACTCAACCTGGCCGCCATCTACTTCGTGGCGCTGGCGGCATCGGGCAGCAGCGCCGCCGGCTGTCTGGCCGTCTTTCTCGGCTTCGCGCTGTTTCCAGCATCGACATTTTTTCTGCGGAGCGTTCCTGCGCTGCTCAGTCTGGCCGCCTTCGTGACGGCGGTGCGTTTGCGATCGAGCCGATGGTTGATCGCCGCCGGCGCCCTGCTCGCCCTGGCGCTGGTGACCAGCGTCGATTTGGCCGCTTACACCGCCATCGTGGCAGTGGTCTTGATCATCCGGTGGCCACAGGCCGCGCGTTCCATCGCAATCGGATTCTTCAGCGCACTCGTGACAGCGCTGCTGCTGTTTGCGATCGGCGGCTTCGCGATCGCGTTCTTTTCCGGGACCTTCGAGATCGTCCGCAATGGCCGCGTGTTCGTCAGCGGCCCGCTCGCCGTTCCCGACTGCCTTCGCTCGCTGAGCGCGATGATCTGGCAACTTCCGAATCCGCATTGCCTCTCCGCGATCCTGTGGATCGTCGCCATCATCATTTCGGCGGCGGCAGTCGCTGGCAACCCGCTTCGCACCAGGCGCGTTGACGCGATCTGGTACGTCGGTCTGTGGCTCGCGATTGCGGGTTTTGCCTGGATCGAGCGGCAGCACGGCTATCACGAATTCGCGCTGTCGGCCTTCATGGTCGCGACTCTTTTCAGATTTCGGCGGCACCGTGCCGTCATCGCCGTTGCAGTGGCGGTCATTCTTCTTGCCCGTCCGTTTGCGCACCTTTTCGATCTCGCCACGCCGCTCAGGCGCACGCACGGTCTGCGCCCTGCCGGCTGGGTCGAATTTCGGTCGCTTCCACGCGCACGCGATGCCGTGATGTTGCCGCGCACCGCCGCGGCGCTGGCGTCGATGCAGCGCTTTACGACTTCGGAGCTGCGCTCGAACGACACCTTCTTCGACTTCTCCAACTCCGCTCTCCTCTACTATTTGTTCGACCGGAACTGTCCGATTCCACAGGTCGGAGTGGCGTTCTACGAGAGCGACGCCGCTCAGAAACGCGTGATTGCCGCCTTGCAGCGGGACCCCTTCGTCCGTGCGGTGGTGATCGAGTTCCCCGACGGGCTGGGCGTCATCGATGGCGTGTCGAATCGCGGGCGGGCGCCGCTGGTATGGCGCTTCATCGAATCCAACTTCGCTCCCGCATTTGCCGAAAATGGTGTTGTCATCTGGAAGCGGCGTTGACACCGTGTGTTCACGCCGACCGTGAGCGGCATCACCAGGATGTGCGGAGAGCGAACCGACCTTGTGTACGGGTCCAAGGAGGCGTTTCATGTTCATGCTCTTGACGTTGATGGTGGTCCTTTCAGCCTCGATGTTTGCAGGGAAGCGACTGCGTTCCGCCAGAATGGCGGTGGTGGTCCACAATCGAACGCGGCGTATCCTTAGCTGATGCTGGTTGGCGAGCGCCGCGACGTCGTCCCGGTCGGGACTGAGTTGCGGTCGCTCGCCTGGCTCGGCGTGATGCTGATCGCCACCGGCGTCGGCATCGTCATCACCAAACATTTCGATCAGATCGGCCCCCTCGCGGTCGCACTAGTGGTCGCGATTGCGGCGATTGCCTGTTACGCATTCGCGATTTGGAAGCCAACCAATGTCCGCGACTACATCGTCCTCCTCGGCGCTCTGCTGATTTCCGCCGACGTTGGCTTCATCGAGAGCCAGTGGCACCTGTTAGGCAGCGAATGGCAGCGGCATTTTCTGCTGCTGGCTGTCGTCCACGCCGCGGGGGCCTATTACTTCGAAAATCGCGCCGTTCTTTCGCTCTCGGTGGCCGGGCTGGCCTCGTGGTTCGGAATCGAGAAGCACGAGATTTTCTCGAGCAACACCGATTTCGCCTTCCGGGCGTTCCTCTGCGCCGCCATTCTGCTGACCTGGCGCCTCGCGAACCGCAAAGCGGATTTCAATGGACTCTTTGAGCACACCGCCACCAACATCGCGTTCTGGGGTGCGCTGAGTCTGACCATCGAGAAGCCAACGCGGTACGTCGGCGTCCTGGTGGCATTGATCTTTGCCGCCGGTTCACTGATGTATGGACTGAAGCGCCGGCGCGAGCTCTTCATCATCTACGGCGGCGTTTATGGGTTGATCGCAATTGACATCATGGTTGTCGATTGGTTCAACGAGCCGGTCATTGCCACCTTCTATATCCTTGTCTCGACGATCGCGGCCATCGCCGCGCTGTTTGTGATGCATGTCCGATTTCAGAAAGAACGCCTGGCCGACGCCTGAAGAAGAGCGGGGGAAGACGTGGCGACACATGTCGCTCATCGTTCAGATCGTGTTCTTCGTGCTCACGATCGTGGCGATTTCCGCGCTCTACGGCTTCTTCAGCCTCTTCAATTTGAAGGCCGGCTGGATCGTGGCTCCCGCTTCAATCGTAACGGGGGAGTTGTTGATCCGAAGGGCGCGGTTCTGGAGGACGGGCGTCGAGTCGGCGCTGTGGATCGGCGGCCTCTGCGCGTTCATCTTTTCGCTTCCGAGCTCGGGCAAGGTCGAGGCGATCCTGGTCTTCGCGGCAGCCTTTGCGCTGGCGGGATGGCGCGTGCGCAACGCTCTGTTCGGCACAGTCGCAACGGTTCTCGTCATCGCGTACGCGGCCGCGAAAGAATGGCATTGGCTCGCTCTTCTGTTGGCGATCGCGATGGCCTTGATCGCGCTGGCCGCCCTCGCGCGCGAGTGGCAGCGGCCATCAACCGAGATGCTGTGGCAGTTCTTGATCCTGGTGATGCCCATCTCAGGCTACGTCGCGATCGCGATTCGCATCTCCGGCAGGTTCAAGAGCGAGGCTGGCATCGTGGCGATCTTCGTCGCCCTGGCAGCGATTTTCGCGATGGTCGGCGTTCGGATGCGATTGCGTGTCCCGCTGATGGCGGTCGTTCTATGTATCGCGATCGCGATCGTCGAAGCGCACGACTTCATTCCTGTCTCGGTCGAGAGCGCACTGATTGTGATCGGCGCGCTGACGCTCGCCACCGCCGCCGCGATCATGCGTGCCCTTCGCGGCAAAGAAACCGGCTTCGTCCTCGGCGTCGCAAAAAAGAGCGAGCTGCAGGATGTTCTCAGTGTGGCACCGACGTTTCTCGCCGCCGAGGTCGGCGGCGCTCCACACGGCGGCGCTCCACAGCCCGTAGGCGATGGCGGTGAATTCGGTGGCGCAGGAGCATCCGGCAATTTCTAGCTTCGGCGGAAAATCGGAACTGACAACCGACAACTGAGAACTGACAACCGTTTTCCGCAGCCCCTCGAATAGCGCTTCTTTTTCGCCCTTTTTCTTTCCGGCTCAGTTCGTCAAATCCTGCGAATTCGCTGCGCAAAGTTTGCGGAAAAAAAATCGCACAAGCTATTGTGCAAAAGATGCGGAAAAGGGGCGGAAAATCTGCGGATTCGTCGGCGGATATCCTGCGAGAATCCGGTGAGAAAGCGGTGGGAAATGGGCGGAAATGCGGTCGAGCGCCTGTGGAACTAAATCTTTGAAAGCGCGAATACTTAAGCCCGATTTGGTGTTCTGAATTCGCGATGGCTTCACACTTTTTTGTCCACCCCTTGACAGAGCGTTCTACTGGGCGTAGCTTGTCCTGCAACCACAACATCACGGTGCGAGGGAGGGACAATGAAGGATGCAAGGCAATCGCGTTTGGCTGCTCGATCCCCTCTACGGTCTGTATCCCTGCAAATCCGCGAATATCAGGTCACAGTCAAAGTGAAGTCGCCAGTGCCACGCAGCAGGCCCGGCTTACTGCGCTGGTCAGCGCGCTGAGATCTTCGCAACGTGAGTTGAAGGCGCCCCTGCGCGGGGCGCCTTTGTTTCGGTGAGGAGGAGAGAGATCATGACGTCCATGGATATTTCGACCCCGCTTCGCTCCCGTTCGAATTCAACGAACCCCGTGCGGCGCAAGGAGACCCGTCCGGGCGGCATTGAGGTCGAGCGCTTCTTCACCAAACCGGGCATCGACGTGTTCGACACCTGCGAGTGGGAGATGCGCACGGCCATCATCACCAACGAGCGCGGCGAGGTGGTGTTCGAGCAGAAGGACGTCGAGATGCCGAAGTTCTGGTCGCAGATGGCGACCAATGTCGTGGTGTCGAAGTATTTTCGAGGGCACATTGGAACGGCCGATCGCGAATCGTCCGTGCGCCAGCTCATCGGCCGGGTGGTCAAAACGATTGCGCAGTGGGGACGCGAGGGCGGCTACTTCGCGACCGTCGAAGACGGCGACACCTTCCGCGACGAGCTCACGCACATCCTTCTCTATCAGATGGCGTCGTTCAATTCGCCGGTGTGGTTCAACGTCGGCATCGAGCCGCGGCCGCAGTGCTCGGCCTGCTTCATCAATTCCGTCAGCGACACCATGGACTCCATCCTCACCCTCGCCAAGACCGAGGGGATGCTGTTCAAGTACGGATCGGGGACCGGATCGAATCTCTCGAATATCCGTTCCTCGAAAGAGACGCTGGCGGGCGGCGGCACGGCCTCCGGTCCGGTCTCGTTCATGCGCGGCTACGACTCGTTTGCAGGCGTGATCAAGAGCGGCGGCAAGACGCGGCGCGCGGCCAAGATGGTCATCCTCAACATCGACCATCCCGACATCCTGGAGTTCATCGAATCGAAAGAGCACGAAGAGAAGAAAGCGTGGGCATTGATCGACGCCGGTTACGACGGCGCCTTCAACTCCCACGGCGGCGCGTACGACTCGGTGCAGTTCCAGAACGCCAACCACTCCGTGCGCGTGACCGATGACTTCATGCGCGCCTACGAAAAGGGCGGCCAGTGGGAAACGCGAGCGGTCACCGATCGCAATCGCGTGATGGCGACCTTCACAGCGCGCGATCTCATGCGCAAGATTGCCGAGTCGGCGTGGGTGTGCGGCGATCCCGGCATGCAGTTCGACACCACCGTCAATGAGTGGCATCCGTGCGCCAACACAGCGCGCATCAACGCCTCCAATCCGTGCTCGGAGTACATGTTCCTCGATGATTCGGCCTGCAATCTCGCTTCGCTGAATCTGATGCGCTTTTACAGCGACGCCAACGGCTTCGACGTCGATGCCTATCGCGCCGCGCTGCGCGTCGTGATCACGGCGCAGGAGATCACCGTCGACAACGCCTCCTATCCGACCGAGGCGATCGAGCGCAACTCGCACGCCTTCCGCCCTCTCGGCATCGGCTACGCCAACCTCGGCGCACTGCTGATGGCGCGCGGACTTCCCTACGACAGCGATGAAGGTCGCGAATATGCCGCGGCCGTCACGTCGATTCTGTCGGGCGAGTCGTACGCGCAGTCGGCCCGCATCGCCGAGAGGCTCGGGCCCTTTGCGGGATACGGACTCAACGAAGAGCCGTTCCTGCGCGTCATCGACAAGCATCGCCGCTCGGCCTATCGCACCAACACGCGCGCGTTGCCGGCCGATCTCGCCGACGCCGCCACCAAGGTGTGGGACGAGGCCTACGCGTTAGGCCAGCAGTTCGGATATCGCAACGCCCAGATCTCGGTGCTCGCGCCCACCGGCACGATCGCGTTCATGATGGATTGCGACACCACCGGCATCGAGCCCGACATCGCGCTGGTCAAGTACAAGAAGCTGGTCGGCGGCGGCGTGCTGAAGATCGTCAATCAGACCGTCCCGGTGGCGCTCAAGCGCCTCGGCTACGACCAGAAGCAGATCAACGAGATCGTGCAGTACATCGACGAGAACGACACCATCGAGGGCGCGCCGCATCTGCTCGAGTCGCACCTGGCGGTGTTCGACTGCGCGTTCAAGCCCGCTCACGGCACGCGCTCCATCCACTACCTCGGACATCTCCGGATGATGGGAGGGGTGCAGCCGTTCATCTCCGGCGCCATCTCGAAGACCATCAACATGCCCACTAACGCAACGGTCGAAGAGATCGAGCAGGCCTACTACGAAGCGTGGCGCATCGGACTGAAGGCGGTGGCGGTGTATCGCGACGGGTGCAAGCGCTCGCAGCCGCTGTCGACCGCCAGGGAGAAGATCGCGGAAGCGCTGGGGAGTGTTCCGACTGCGGTCAGGCGGAAGCTGCCCGACGAGCGCGAGTCGATCACGCACAAGTTCTCGATCGGCGGGCACGAAGGCTACATCACCGTCGGCAAGTACGAGGATGGATCGCCGGGCGAGATCTTCATCACTATGGCGAAGGAAGGCTCCACGATCTCCGGGCTAATGGATTCGTTCGCGACCATGACGTCGCTGGCGCTGCAGCATGGCGTCCCGCTGCAACTGCTGGTCGACAAATTCACGCACACGCGCTTCGAGCCCTCGGGGTTCACGAAGAATCCCGAGATCCCGATGGCCAAGTCGATCATGGACTACATCTTCAAGTGGCTGGCCATCAAGTTCCTGCCCCGCGACGAGCAGGAGAGCGCAGGGGTGATCAAGCGCGACGAACCCGCGCCCCCGCCCGCCGAAAACGTCGTCCCGCTAACGCGCACCGACGCGAGCTTCGTGCAAACCCTCGCGCCGGTGGTGCTGCCGCCGAAGGATGCCGACGCGCCTAACACGAAGCTGGCCTCACCGATCCGCTTCCAGCAGGACGCGCCCTCGTGCTCCGACTGCGGCTCGATCATGGTGCGCAACGGCGCGTGCTACAAGTGCCTCAATTGCGGATCGACGAGTGGGTGCTCGTAGGGGACGATGTCAATTCGAACTTCAAAAGAAAGAGGCGGCCGCAAGGCCGCCTCTCGCGCATCTACCCGCGGTGGAGATTTGTCGATCCGAGGGAGCCGTTCATCCGCCTCGATGGCCGAAACGGAACTATCGAATAAAAAGCGATTGACAGTTGGGTCGGTACAGTCTCATGTCATGCGAAATACCGTTCACCAACTTCAAATCAAGCCGCAGAAGCATTCGGCCGCTCCTCCTTTGAGTGTGTCAATCCGGCCGCCACTTCGATGTACCGGATTGTTTGCCGGCATCGGCGGAATCGAACTCGGGCTTTCTCGTAGTGGTCACGAAACGGATCTGCTCTGTGAAATCGACGGTGTCGCTCGCGCTGTTCTCGAGGCTCGTTTTCCTCGCGTCAAACGAGTTGACGATGTTCAGCAGTTGAAGTCTTTGCCTCACGGAACTGAATTAGTGGCGGCTGGTTTCCCTTGCCAGGACTTAAGTCAGGCGGGAAGAACGGCTGGAATCACGGGCAGTCGTTCGTCTCTTGTGGGCGAGGTTTTCCGGTTGCTTGAAACGAGACAAGTCGAGTGGATCTTGCTCGAAAATGTTCCGTTCATGCTGCAGCTAGCTGGTGGGCGAGCGCTTGATGTCATCGTTACGGAACTCGAGAGGCTGAACTATCGATGGGCATACCGCATCGTCAACTCGCGCGCGTTCGGTCTCCCGCAACGTCGTGAGCGGGTGTATCTCCTGGCATCGCGCCATCATGATCCAAGGAATGTGCTTTTCGTTGATGCTGTATCGGAAATACGTGAAGATCGATCCTTCCGCGATGTCGCATGCGGGTTCTATTGGACTGAGGGGTTGAAGGGCCTTGGTTGGGGAGTGGATTGCGTTCCGACACTCAAGGGCGGATCGACGATTGGAATCCCCTCTCCGCCGGCGGTCATATTTCCGTCTGGGCACATCGGAAAGATCGATATTCGTGACGCAGAGCGTTTGCAGGGCTTTGCCGAAGATTGGACGAAGCCAGCAGAGATCGTTGCGAAACCAGGATCGCGTTGGAAACTCGTCGGCAACGCAGTCACGGTGACTGTAGCCGAGTGGATTGGGCAGCGTTTGCGTGCACCCGGAGAATATGACGCGTCAGGCGATACGTCTCTCTCTCGGAAGAACGGTTGGCCCACTGCCGCCTGGAATGTTGGACGAGGTCGATTTCAAGCTGATCTTTCGACGTGGCCGGTGCATTCGAAAACACCCCACCTAAGTGACTTTCTGAAGCATGAGACATCTCCGCTTTCTGCGAAGGCGACCAGTGGCTTTTACTCACGGGCTCAAATCGCGAAGCTTAGATTTCCTGAAGGCTTCTTAGCGGCTGTTGCAGCGCACTTGGGTAGGATGCAAGGTGACCAACGGCGTGCGATTATTTGAGGCGTGCCACCGAAGGCTCGTTCACTAGGTTCCTCCAGATCCCGCCACAAGCTAGTCGTCGATTCCGAGACTTCAAAGCGTCTCGCGCGCATTCGTCAACACGGTACGTCGGCCGAGTTAAGAGTGCGGCAGGTTCTGCACTCTCTTGGATATCGTTTCAGAATCAGCAATCGAGATCTTCCGGGTTCGCCTGATGTCGCGAATCGTGCGAAAAGGTGGGTGGTGTTCGTGCACGGATGCTTCTGGCATCGACACTCAGGTTGCGATCGAGCTACCACACCGACTAGAAATCGAGCTTTTTGGGTGCATAAGTTCGAGGAGAACGTTGCGCGTGACTCTCGCGTCGCAAAACGTCTTCGGCGCGAGCGATTTCACGTCATCTTCGTCTGGGAGTGTCAGATTGAAAACGATGCAGCTCGAGTGAAGCGCACACTTCACCGCAAACTCACGCGTGCGGGAATCTCGCCTCGTAAAGTTGAATGATTCGTCTGATCATCGCATCGTAGTGTACCGGGTCACCCTGTGCTGGAGCAGGTGGCCCTGTGACCAGCCGCACTGGCGACTTGTCGTTCTTGGCTTCGACCACCACGATCCCCAACGCGTCAAACCCAGCAGTCGACGTAGTCGACCGGCGCGGGATCTCGAGCACTTTCGAGATTAGGGACGCTGTGACGCGCGGCTGATCGTGCTTACTGATTACAGGATTCTCGTACGTCCCGCGCCCCGGACTTATGAACTCCAGGCTCATATTTACCATGACGAAGCCCGCGGCGATCGCCATTTCAGCAGCGCCATGAACCGCATCATGACTAGAGTTCAATTCATCATATAGACGCGATTCAGCCTTGCCGTGCTCCGTCATCGCCGCTTTCGCTTCCAGAGCAACGTAAACATTGCCAACCGGAGTTTCAGCCAACTTAGGGAACGTCGACAAGATTTTTGTCTCAGCGACCGTTAGCTGAATGTTCCACTTACGCGCCAGCGAGTCCAGCGTGGTCGGTCGTCGTTTTTGTTGTTCCGCGCGAGGAGTCGACAGCACAAGATCGAGCTTTTTCTTTCGCCGAGTACGAAAATCACGCATCTCATGGTTTACGCCAAACCCAATTCGACCGCTTCGTACGTGTTGACGAAGGAGCGCTGAGTGATTCAAGAGATCAAACAAGATTGCCCAGCAAGCTACTTTTGAATGGTGATCGCTTCGAGAATGGTATTGCCAAAGCTTTTTGAGCGCGCCCTTGGGTGTCGGCACACTGATCGTGCGGACGACGATGTCCGGACCATGCATTTCAGTCATGTTCATGGAAGTATCGCGGAGCGTCAAGCAAAGGGGCTTCCGCCGACACGAAGAGCGACTTGCGCTCGTTCGAAGTTGCCTGCAATCTGCGACGCTGTAACAATCGGCGCCAGAAAATGAACTATGACGTCGTTGATGCTCGATACGTTCGCGACTACGTGATCTGGGTGACGTTTGAAGACGGCACCGAAGGTGAAGTTGATCTATCGGCCGAGCTTTTGGGACCAGTGTTCGAGCCACTCAAGGACGTTTCATTCTTCCGAAAATTTACGGTCGCAGAGCACGGCACAATCGCATGGCCGAACGGCGCGGACTTCGCTCCTGAATTTCTTTACGCGAAGGCGCACTCCTCCATAAACTGACCCCGCAGACTCGAAGGGCGGCTTTGCGGCTTCTAAAAAGCGCCGCCGAGGGCGGCGGCGCTCCACCGTTTATGGATCGATCGATTGGGCACCTCCTTTCTTGGTAGCGGGCCGCCGAACTGAGTCGTTTGTGTAGCCGCGGCCCTGGGTCACGCCAAAACAAAAAGCCCCTTCGACGCGTGGCCGAAGGGGCTCTCATCGAGCTCGATTCAAATGAAATCTAGCTCGGAGATGCACCTCCGGTGCAGAAGTTGATCGCTTGCGTTTCGTATCGCATCAAAAAGGTTGCGCAGTTTAGCATTAGTTGATTCCCCAGCACAACGGATCGCGCTCGTCGATGATGAGCGTCGCCTCGGCGGTGACGTAGGCGTTGCCACGCACCGTCGGCCGGATCGCTCCATCCACCACGTCGACGGAGCCGTCGAACACGGTGCCGACGATGCTCTCCTGCCGCCAGTTCTCTCCCGCGGCCAGCACGCCATCCTCGAACAGGCAGGCCAGCTTGGCGCTCATGCCGGTGCCGCACGGCGAGCGGCCGTACGTTTTTCCAAAGCGCAGGACGAAATTGCGGCTCCTGGCGTCGCGACGCTGCGGTGGTCCGAAAAGCGCGACGGAATCGATCTTCTCGCCGTTCGCGCCGGTGATTCCGTCGCGGGCCAGCGCTTGACGTATGGATCGCGTCACTTCGGTCAGCCGTTCCACGCGGCCGACGCTGAGCTCCTCCCGGTGATCGTTGACCAGGAAAAACCAATTGCCGCCCCAGGCGACATCGCCGGTGAACTTCGTCGATCCGTTGATGTCGATCACCACATTTCTCTTGTGCCGGAAACTGGCGACGTTTTGAATGGAGACGTCTCCCGATGCGTGCAATTCCGCGGTGACCGTGCCGACCGGCGTTTCGATGCGGTGCGATCCGCGGGGCTTGATCAGGCCGAGGTATTCGAGCGTGGCGATGACGCCGATGATTCCGTGACCGCACATGCCGAGGTAGCCGCAGCTGTCGAAGAAGATCACCCCGGTGGTGCAGGTGGGATCGCTGGGAGTGCAGAGAAGCGCGCCGATCAAGGCATCGGATCCGCGCGGCTCTCCCACGACGATCGAGCGAAACCGATCATGGCGCATGCGGAGCCGATCAATGCGTTCCGAAAGCGGGCCCTCGCCGAGATCGGGACCGCCATCGACGATGACGCGCGTCGGCTGGCCCGCGGTGTGGGAGTCGACGACGCGCATCATGCGGAGCGAGGTGCCCATAAACGGGCGGATTCTATCGCAGGAGATGACGCGCCACGACTTGTGCGAAAACGGCGTCGATCGACTCGACGCGGCGCTGCAGGACAATCAGCGCTTCGATGACCGCGTCGAGTTTTCCTTCGACGCGCGCGAGAGCATCGTTGCGGATCTGCTCCGGAGACACCAGCTCCGTTGCCACTTCGATTGTTGGCGGCAGCCTGTAAACCTGCGTTGCGTAATCGTCGCCCTTGCCGTTCGGAGTCCTGCGAATTTCTGTGAATCGATCTCCGAAGTCGCCGTCGAGCGAGTTGAGCTTGTCGTCGCCCATGACTCTGGATCACGCAACTGCGATGCCTGATGACCTTGCCGCGGTGAGCGATGTCACGTCGAAAGCGTGATCTCCTTCACGAAATCTACGAGATGGAGAGCTTCGATCGATTTTCGGCAGTCCGAGGTATCCTCGGCACGTGGCGAACAGGGTAGTTCACAGCGATCCAGAGATCATGAGTGGCGAGCCGGTTTTCGTTGGCACCCGCGTACCGGTCCGCAACCTGTTCGACTTCCTCGAGGCTGGCGACCCTCTCGAAAAGTTCCTCGACGAATTTCCGTCCGTAACCAGAGAGCAGGCAATCGCCGCCCTCGAAATCGCCAGAGAGGCGGTGGAAGCCGTTGCGACTTCTCATCGATGAATCGCTGCCGCGCTCACTTGCGGCAAAGCTCACTGGACACGACGTCTCCACGGTGCACGATCAAGGATGGTTGGGACTACGCAACGGCGTCCTCCTTCGAGCGACCGTTGGGGCCGGCTTCAACGTGCTCATCACTGCCGATCACTCCTTGCCCTATCAGCAGAACCTTCGGAAGATCGGCATTTCTGTGCTCGTGTTGACCGGAGTACGAAGTCGAATCGAAGATATTCGTTTTCTGGTCACGCAGATTTCGAGCGTGCTTCCCATGCTCAAACCGGGAGACGCGCTCGAAATCGGTCCGTTGAAAGGCGACGTGATTTGCGATCGGCCGATCGCCGATCAGTTGCTCGCGACGGCCGCCGCCACGCGCGGCTTCACGTAATCGTTGATCACCGCCTCCCGCAGCAGCGAGGGTGGGACGAGGCCCTGGGCCAGGATGAAGTCGTGATAGCTCTGGCGGTCGAAGTTTTTTCCGAGCATGCGCTCGGCGTCGGTGCGCAGCTCCATCAGCCGCGAGTAGCCGACGAAATACGACGGCGCCTGGCCGGGCGCGCGGAAGGTGTAGCGCTCTACCTCCTGATTGGCCATGGCGTGCGACTCGACCACCTGGTCCTCGAGGACGCGGTAAGCCTCTTCGCGCGTCATGCGGCCTAACTGCAGCGATGGATCCATGAAGGCCCGCGCGGCGCGCAGCAGCCGATGCTGCAGAGCGATGAGCTGCCCATCCAGCGGTTCGTACGGCTTGAGCTCGGCCTCGGCGTAGAGGCCCCAACCCTCGACGTTGACGCTGTTGAACGCGAACAGCACCCGCGCCTGCGAGACGCCCTTCTCGAGAATCGACGCGAACTGCAGCTCGTGTCCCGGCCGGGCCTCGTGGGCGGAAAGAGTCCACGAGGCCGCATCGAATGTGAAGTCGTCGTACGACATGTCGGCCTTGCCGCTCGCCGAGGGAATGCGCAGCGGCAGCACGAAGGCCGCCTGCTCGCCGGTGTTGCCGATGAGCCGTGGCGGATCGAGATGCGGCGCCGGCTGCTGGGCGGTCTCCGCTTCGCTGGCCAGACGGAACTTCGTCTTGCGCTGCGGCAGCGTCACGATGTGATTGGCGGCGATGATCTTTTCGATCTCCTGCATCCGCGCCTCGTATCGGGGAAGAATGGTGTCGCTCGTGAATTGCTGCTTCTTCAACTCCCGGATGACGTCGCGATAGTCGGTGGCCGTGAATCCCTTCTCCTTCGCCACCAGCGGCGCGATCGAGTTCATCTCGTTCTGAATCTCGCGGAATGAAGTCTTGGCGCGGCTGATCAGCTCCTCCAGCGGCATGTCGTTGCCGAACTGCTTCAGCGAATAGCGATACATCTCCTCGGGGAGACGAAAGTCGGTCGTCGCCCTTGGAGCGACTTCAGCGCGAAGAAATGCTTCGTACTCATCGACCTGCTTTTTCAATTCCGCCAGCGGCGCCTGATATCCGTCGATCTTGAACTGCTGGAACAACTGCTCGATGCCCGCCAGGTAGCGCGCGCTGTTCGACATGTCCTTCTCGAGGTTGTCCTTGAACGGACCGCGCAGCTTCGTGTCGCCGAGGCGCGAGCGCGTGTAGGCCATGGCCTGGCGCGTCAGCGGCGTCGTCCCCGGCTCCAGCCCGGCGTACTTGCGCAGGCGAACCAGCGCGGCCGGACGCCGCTCGGGCGCGACGCGATCGTCGAGGAGCGAGCGAAGTCCCTGAAAGAGTGTCTGCGGGATGTCGAAATAGGGGAGGTTGTACTTTTCGCCGAGGCGAATGCCTTCGATGTTGAGGCTGGCGGAGTGGATGAGGATCTGCAGATCCTGACGCACTGCCGGATCCTTCTCGGTTGCCAACTTCGCCTCGAGCTGTTTGACCGCGGCGCTGATGGCCGCGGTGTTCCTGGCGTTGGCATCGAGCGGCAGCACGGATACGCGGGTATCAAGCCCTTCCACTCCGAACCGGCCGGCAGCCTCCGGAGCGATTTCCGCCAGCACCTTGAGCAGAATCGCGGAGTCCTCGTTGCTGCGTTTGACCCAGTCGGGAGTGGTTTGAGCGAGCAGCGGGAAAGCGATAGCTAGAGTTAGAGCAGTGACCAAAGTGCGCATATGGGCACTCTACGCGAACCGCAGCAAAAAGGTTTTGCGATACGCTGCCGCGATCCAAACGGAGGATCGTCATGACCAACCGCGAATTCTTCATTGAACGGTGGGAGTCGGAGCAGCCGGCATTTCTGAAAGTGCTGCGCGCGGTTCCTGAGGGGCAGCTCCGTTACCGGCCGCACGACCGCTCGTCCGCCGCGGGCTCACTGGCGTGGCAGTTGGCCGAGGAGCAGAAGCAACTCTGCGAGCTGCTGGATACGGGCGAAATTCACTTCGAAGTGAAGCGGCATCCAGAGAAAGCGAGCGACATCGCCAGCGCGTACGAGAAAGCGACCGACGAGCTCCGCGGACGGCTGAAATCGGCGAGCGATGAGAAGTGGTCGAGCAAAGGCAAGTTTTTGGCGGGCGGCAAGGTCGCATGGTCCGACACCGTCCAGAGTCTCTGCTGGGGCTACCTCTTCGACATGGTCCATCACCGCGGCCAGCTCAGCGCCTACCTCCGTCCGATGGGCGGCAAAGTGCCGGCGATCTACGGGCCGTCGGCGGATGACAAGGGGATGTAAATGACCAGCGCGACCCCAACCTCCGAGCCGATGATCCTCAAAGTTGGCAAAGGCCCATTCTCTTTTCCGCGCACGTGCTGTTGTTGCGGAGCGGCGCCCGATCACGACGAAAAAATCGAGCGTCGGAAGAAAATTTTCATCGGCGTCGGCAACATCGTTCGCACCGTGACGCTGTCGGTCCCATGTTGTCCGGCGTGTGGCAGGAATGTGACCTGGTACGGGAGAGACGGATTCGGTGGTTTCGTCGGTCGGACGCTTGTGTTGTTCGTCGTGATGCTTTTTGTTGCCGCCTTCGTCGCCGGTCTCGTCAACGGGCTGACGGCGATTCTCAACATCGGTCCGAGGGTTGGAGGTGCGATCGCTTGGGCGGTCTGGGCTTTCCTTGTCGGCTTCTGGTTGTATCGGCGATATCGCAAGCAGGCGCCGTCGAAGCTGGCCGGGCACCTCTGCTCCGATTTTGCGCCGGTGTGGATCAACAACTTCGATGCTGAATCGACGACACTACAATTCCGGAGTCCGGCCTACGGCCAGCAGTTCGCGGCGCTGAACCCAGCATGAGCGCCGCGCATCACATTCTTCTTGCGATCGACACCATCACGCCGCCCGAGATTTTTCCGGGCGACGCTCGCATTCGCGGGCGTGTGATTCATGTCTGGGAGGGCTCGATTCCGCTGGGAACGACGATCGAGGTTACGCGAAGAACCGCGCGCCGCGACGACGCTGCGGCAGCCAGTGCGGAAAGCCACTGGGAAACGATTCGCAACGCGAAATACCTCGACGCCTTCCTGGAGGGCTCCGGAAACTATTACGCGATCGCCGGCGAGGGGGCGATGTTCCTCTCGGTGCTGCCACCTAACATCAAGCCGCCGAAAGACGCGGTCGACAGTCCCGCCAAGGCCGCTCTCACAACGTCGTTGATCGGATGCGGATGTGCGCCCTTCGCGCTCCTGGGCGCGTTCTTGGCGTTGAAGTCCATTTCCCAGGCACATCGAAGCGGGCGACGCGTTCCGCCTCGCGCGGTGGTAGCGCTCGTTCTCTCGATGGTCATCTTGGTCCTGGCGATCCTCTTCCTCAACGAGGCCAGGAAATATGGCAAGCAGCAGGAAGCCGCCACACAAATCGTCGCGAATCGGCTGCAAGGCAAGCGCGAAGCGGCTTCGCTCGACATCGCGACCGCCTGCGATCTCGTCCGCGAATATTTCCTGGAAGGCCACTCCACCGTGCCGAATTCCAGCACCGTGACGTGCCACGGACCGCTGCAGCAAACGGCAACCACCGCGATGCTCAGAGGTGTCGATACGGAATCCACCGTCGAACGCGGTCACCTCACCGCCTGTTTCGTTCGGACTTCGCGTTGGTTCGTCGCCGGCGTTCTGGAGACCGATATTGCGTGCCCGGCGATCAGGTTGCCTTCGCCGGCCGACGAAAAGTCCGTGCGCGCGGTTGCGGCCGACGAGTTCAACCGCGCCGAGGATGACGCGTTCGCGCAGAAAATCAGCGCGATTCGGGAAAAACTCAAATCCGAAACGGTCCATGAGCAAAAATGTCAGGAGCTGGTGATCGATCCGTACGTTTCGGTTCGCGACGAGAAGAGGCTCAAGCCGGCCGCTTTCGAGCTGACGGGCGAATCGGACTGGTCGTTCATGACGGCATCGGATATTCACGATGCTCTCGATCTCAACTCTTCGCCACACGAGCGGGCCTTCCACGTCCGCCACATTCGCCGCGACAGCGGACCGTACCTGGTGGTCTATCTTCCCGAGCGGCGCACGGTCCCCGAGATCCGGATCAAGAAAGGTGTGTTGCAGGACGACTTCAGCTACATCGGGGGAGCCTTCCAGGGATGGATGATCGTGGTCGACACACGCAGCGACAAGCCGGTGTGCGAGGGGAGACTGTCATTCGCAAGCTCGAGGCAAATCGACTACTCCCATCGTGGTTCGGGCTCGTCGGACGAAAGCCGTTATCGGTCGACCGTGCAAAGCGATTTCGAGAGCCAATTCAAGGATCGAGCATCGGAACTGATCCACGAGATGAGTGACGGGAAGCTTCGCCTCGGCTACAAGTTCGCAGAATGAAAAAAGGGTGTTTGGTCGGCTTATTCACCTGGGGTGTCTGCGCCGGAGCGTATTGGTACTACATCCACGGGCGATTTCAGCCGCCGCTGGACTGGGCCGTTCCCGTCGTGGCCGGACTGTTGATGGCGGTCGTCATCGGAAATCTGCGCGCGGCTCTGAGCTCGGCAGTCAGCGCGTCGCGCCTTTCGCAGCAGTCGACATTTGCGGGCTCGATGGGCGAGAAGCCGAAGGATGGAGAGGTCGTCACCGTGCCGGGCCACATCCGCGCCACAGGCTCAGCGCTCCGGGCGCCGTTCAGCGATCGCCCGGCGGTGCTGTACAGCTACGACGTCAGTCGCACCTGGAGCGATGCGCACGGCGTACACAGCACCAACGATTTTTCCGGATTCGGCCTAACGCCATCGGTCATCGATTCCCCCTACGGCGCCATCCGCATCCTCGGATTTCCGATGCTGGAGGGCTTCTCGAAAGAGCAACTCGATTCCGAAAGCAACGTGGCGAAGGCGAAGGAGTATCTCGCGACCGCGACGTTTCAGGACATGCGCTTCAATCCGCTGGCGATGTATCGCGAAGTGAAAGATCTGATGTCCGACGACGACGGTCAGGTCCACAAGGACTGGAAGATGACGACCGATGCCGAGCTGCGCGCCGATGCCAGCCTGCACGAGCAGATCGTCGCGCCGGGCGACCAGGTCACCGCGATCGGGAAGTATTCGGCCGCACAAGATGGTCTCGTTCCCGACATGGGCAATCCGCTTCGCCTCATTCGCGGCGACGCGCAGGTTGTCGCGGGATCGCTCTGGAAGAAAGCCACGGGGACGGTGATCGGCGCGGTCCTCTTCGCTGCTTTCGTCAACGGCGCGCTCTTCGGTTTCTTGCGCTTTCGCGGCGCCGAACCGATCGGCATTCCCAAAAGCACAAGCCAGAAGCGCCTCGATCGCGATGCGCTGCACGCGGCGGCGAAAAGCGGCGACACCAACGCGATGGGAATGGTGTTAGGCCGTCGGACCCCGGTCGATTCGAGAGAGGACGATGAATCGACGCCGCTCATGCACGCCGCCGATGCCAAGACGGCCAGCTGGCTGATCGAGCATGGCGCCGATGTCAATGCCACCAACTACCAGGGCGACACGGTGCTGATGCTTCAGGCTCGCGCCGGCAACGCGGAAGTCGTGAAAGTGCTGGTGAAGTCGGGAGCGAAGCTCGACGCGATCAGCACGAAATGGAAGACGACCGCGCTGCAGCAGGCACTCGACGCAGAGAAGCTCGATGTTGCCCAGATTCTCCGCGATGCCGGGGCGCATGACGTCACCGTCACCGAGAAGAACGGCAAAGCGGTCGGCAGCAACTCAGTCCCTCTCCTGGTCGTGATGAAGTATCTCGGAGCGATTCAGCGCGAGGATTTGCAGACGATGGAGTCGCTGTCGACGCGCGCTCCTTTCAAGAATGTCGATTTCAAAGAGTGGAAGTCAGTGCGGCCGCTCGAGCCTCACCTGCTCGGCGGATTCGCAGGCGACGGAGCGGCCACCATCGTCGTTCGCGGCAAGCGCGCCGACGGTGTCTACTCGACATGGACCCTTCAGGTCGTGAGCGACCAGGAAGGTCATTGGAAGATCAGTGACGAGCGCTGGGAGACGCGGCTCGACAGCAGGAAGCAATAACTGAAATGCGATTTCGGGCCGCACCGTGGTCGGCGGCGCTCAAGATTATGTCCGCGCTCTCATGCCTGGTGTTGCTCCTTGTTCCGTGGCTGGCCTGGCAGGCGACCTCGTACACGGCCGCGTTGTCCTGGGTCGGCGACGCGATGGCGTTGATTTGCGTGCTGGTGGTCATGGGCTCGCTTCTCTTCGTAGTCAGAGAGTACGAGCTCGACGATCACCACTTGCTCATTCATCGACTGTTATGGCGCACGCGGATCGATCTCGGCGGTTTGAGTCGAGTCTTTCGCGATCCCGAGGCATTCAAGGGCTCGATCAGGCTCTTCGGAAACGGCGGGCTGTTCTCTTTCAGCGGCCTTTTCTACAGCCGGCGTCTCGGCCGGTACCGCCTCTTTGCGACCGATCCGAGTCGCCTGGTCGTGATCGTCGTGCCGCCGCGCACCGTCGTGATCAGCCCCGCCGATCCCGAGGCGTTCATGAGTGCGGCGCAAAGAATGGTGCGCTGATCACCACCCTTTTCGTGTCAGAATCCCTTCACACCGCGTCTCTACCTTCTGCCCGGAGGCATCGAGATGAAGAAGCGATTCTCAGCATTTCTTCTGATGATTGCGGCCGCCCTCACTGCGAAGGCAAGCTGTCCGCCCTTCCAGGGGAGTGTCAGCCACGGCCTGGATTACTTCACAGGAGTGAATTGTGCGAACTGCGTACACAAATGCATCGATTGCCAGGCGATCCGAGCACGCCCTGCGACCCGCAGTTGTGGGACACCTGCCACTCCAGCTGTCGCGATCCGAACGATCAGACCAGGTTCGTCAACATGGCGCTGTACGGCGCCGCCAAGTTTGCGCTGCGGAGCTTTGCGGACGGCTCGATGGAGATGGGTCCTCTCTCACACCACGAGACCGTGCAGATGTTTCAGCAGCTCGGCATTACTTCGAGCAACGGAGTTCCCAACGAGCACGCGCTGAACGATCTGTCGGCCTACCTCGCTTTCGCTGACCCGAGGCGCTATCAGGTTCGCGGCGGTCTACTAACGCAGGGAATGCCGTTTACGGCGAATTCCATGGAGCTGTGCAGCGAGTATCTGCCGTCGGCGGTGACCAATGCCTTCGGTGTCGATCCAATCGATCCCACCATCATCACGTACGTCTTGCACAACCTTCCGCCCGGCGAGCACACCCTCGCTGTCAAGCCTGGCGGGTTTGCCCCGCCCGTTCGCAGCGTCATGTTTACTTTCAACGCCACCAGTATTCCTGGCAAGGTTTGCTCGACCGACATTGCTCCGATCGACTTCACGATGACGACCGGAGTCTATTGCGACAACGCCAACGGCGATGACGCGAACTCGGGAAGGTCGTGGAGGACATCGAAGAAATCGATACGAGCGGCCATGGATGCCTCCAGGGAGGGGGAGGAAATCTGGGTCGCGGCAGGAAAGTACGTTGAGAACATCGCGCTCAAGCCGGGCGTGAAGCTGTACGGTGGCTTTGCCGGCGTCGAAATCTTCCGTGAAGAGCGAAATCCAGAACGGAATCGAACGATCCTCGATGGCAAGCAGAAGGGCAGCGTGATCTCGATACCGTCGCGAGCCGGCCGCGATACCGTGGTTGACGGCTTCACGATCCAGCATGGAAATGCAGCGTGGGTCGGCGGCGGAATTCAAATTGCGTGTGGCGCAGCGCCGACGATCGCGAACAACAGCATCACGGATAACCGCGCCGATTTCGCAGGCGGTGGAATCGGGATGACCTGTGACGGAGCGTCTGAAAGTGGCAATCCGATCATCACAAACAACCGCATCGCGGATAACCGCGCTGGCATCCGCGGTGGAGGAATCTACGCTGCTGGCAGAGCGGTCACGATTCTGAACAACTCGATCGGGGGAAATCGTGCCGAGTTCGGCGGCGGGATTCACGCTGCCGATGGCCTGATCGCCAATAATGCTCTCGTCGAGAACCGTGCCGATGCCAGCGGCGGCGGCATCTATGGCGGGCACGGTTCTGCGCAGATCATCAATAACGCGCTGGTCGACAATCGCGCCGATCAGGAAGGTGGCGGCATCGCGCTCGCCGAGGCATCCGCCTTGGTGGCCAGCAACATCATCGCGTTCGGATCCTCCGGGATTGCGGCGGCGCGCTCCTCGATCTCTCCGAACCTGCGCAACAACTGCGTCTTCGGGAATCGGGAATTTGATTATCTCGGTGTGCCGCGAGGCACCGGTGATCTCAATGTCGATCCACGGCTTAACGATTTGCGCGGAAAGGAGGTCGACGTTCGCCTGCGTCCGACATCTCCCTGCATCGATGCCGGGGATGACGCCGCTGTGGGCCCGGGTTGGACAGATATCAACGGCGATCCGCGAATCTTGCGACGGCACGTCGATATCGGCGCGGACGAGGCGCACAACGCCGTTGCACAGCGGAGTGCGCCCTTGGTCATGCGCGCGATCAGTGCGCGGTGACGCCCTCACTGAATTCCGACGTCAGCGTCGGCACGCTGTCGAGATACGGACCGACGTTCAGCGTCGATGTGATGATCTGACCGCGTAGATCGCCCTTTGCACGCGCCGTGAAGTTGAGTCCGTTTACCACGACGCGCGTGAGAAATCGTTCGCCTTGCCTACCTCCGTTGCTGTTTGCAAAAACATCGACGTACATGAGCGGCCGTCCGAATATGCTCGCGCTATCGATCGTGCCCGTGATCACGGTCTCGTTTTTCGCCGAATCGTAAACAGCGTCCGCGATCGAAGGCGGATCCGGGAATCGGGCTGGAGAACCGGACGACGGCCCATCCAACCCCCAATCGATGCCCTGGAAGCCGTTGGAGTAGATGTTGGAACCGCCGATCGACGCGCGGTCGACTTGGCGCGCGATCGAGATTCCGAATTGTCCATTATTGGCGATGGTGCAACTTCCGATGTCGATGCCTCCGCGGAAGATGAACACGCCGCTATTGCCGTTGCCGAGGGGGCGGAGGTCGGTGCCCACGCCGATGAGCGAGTTATGGAGCCACGTCGCCAGCGAGATGGCGTCGAAGATTCCGCTGTGCACGTTTCCGCTGATCACGTTGTGACGCATGGTGATCATCATCCGGGGCGCAAAGAGGCCGAGGCCGCGGCCGTTCGGACGCGCGATGGTGCCGGTGACATCGGTGCCGACGAACATTCCCTCGAGAGTAACGTTGGCGTCGCCGTTGCCGATGGTGGCAACGCCATAATCGGCGAAGCGATTGATCGCGAGTCCGAAGATTTCCAGCAGCATTGGACTACTTGGAATTCCTGCAGATCGAATCTCGAGACCGTTCCCACTTGTCAGGCGCGCGCCGCTCAGCTCCACGCGGCGATCGCCTGCGATATCGCGGCTTCCATCGATTCTGAGCCACTGCGCGCGGATCGCCGGCAGCGGTGTGATCGGCTCGATCGTCGAGTTCTCGGGGAGATCGAATTTGATTTTGCATGGGACCTCGCCGCCACAGCGCGTGTTGGACTCGTCGATCTTTCCGCGAAGCGAGTCGGGTCCGGAATCGGCTGTCGAGGTCACGATCAGCATTCGGTAGATGGTCGTCTGCAGCGTGCTCTCGTTGTTGAAGGTTTTCGAATCAGGAGTGTCCGCCGTTACCGTTGCGGCGTCGTGCGACTGCTGGCCGTTCGGATCCGACGACAGCACGGCGGTTGCCGTGACTGATGTCGCGTCCTGCCCTGGCTGGTTCACGGCCAACGTAGCCAGCGTGCAATTCACCTCGGCGTCCGTTCCCGAACAGTTCCATCCGCCTTTCGTCGTCACCGATACGAATTTCGATTGTGGCGGAAGGGGAAGTCGAAGGCGAAGATTGGTTGCCGCATCGGGACCGAAGTTGCGAACAAACGCAGTGAATGTCGCGGTCGTGCCTGGTTCGACGAAGCGATTGTTGGTCGAGTCGGTAAACACCAGCAGATCGGCGTCGGCGAGCGCGGAAACAGCGACAAGTCCACAGAGGAGGCACACGAGACTCCGAATTATGGTGCAAATAATACGTTCAGCGTAACAAAGCGTTCCAGAAAATCGTAAGGTTCGGTTGTGAAACGCCTGTGGCAACGGCTTCCCGTCATCGTGCGGGCGGTGATCCTTGGCTGTGTCGTAAGCGGCCTCGGACATGAGCCGGCCGGCGTGCTCTTCTTTGCCAATCTCCAATGGTGGCGTGACGTGCCATGGTCGGCTCCCCTCGTCATTTTGTGGCTCTGGCTTTTTTGGCGATACGTCGGCGGACGCTGGTGGCCGGCCTCAACGTCGCAAGCCCGCGCTGAGCTTCTGGCGGCGCCACCACTTTCGCCGCGCGTGTGGCGATGGGCGCTCGTCGCCGGCGGTCTGGGGATGATTAGCATCATGCTGCTGGGCGGAGTGCTCTCTCCGATTACCCCGAAGACATTCAAAGTTTTCTACAGCATGTTCGTTCGAACGCCGTTCCCTACAGTCGCGGTGGAAGTGATCACCATGTCAGCGGTCGCCGGCATCGTTGAAGAAGCAGGATTTCGCGGTTACATGTTCGGTCCGATTAAAAAACGCCACGGAGTCGTGGTGGCAATCGCGATCACCGCATTCTGTTTCGTGATGGTGCACTTCAGCGCTGAGCAGGCGATGAACCCGCCGCGAGCGTTCCTCATCGCTGTTGTTTCGGTCTGGTACGGAATACTCGTACATCTCACACGCTCGATTGTGCCGGGCATCATTTTCCATACCGTCGGCGATGCGTTCGGCGTGCTGATGCTGTGGTTCTATTGGAAGTACGGCACGATCAGCAATACGCTCCCGGGCTTCCAGGTCGCTTTCCGGTCGCCGATCTACTGGATGTATGTCGCCTTGTTGATCGTATTCACCGGCCTATCTGTGTTGGCATTCCGGAAGCTCGCTCGGGTTGCTCCGCTGCCAGAGCCGCCGCAAATCGCCTAAGCGTTTCGGGCCAGCCGCCCTCGGAGTCGACGGCCTTGATCATGTCGGCTTCCTTCGCGCCGTAACGCTCGAGGTTTCGATGCTCGAGCGCCACGCGCGTCCGTCCTTCAGCGATCGGCGTGAAGTTGATCTCGACTTCGGTGATGAACGCTTTGTCGTACTGCCACTCGGCGGTCAACTGCCAGGTGAGGACGAGGCGCCGAGGAGGATCCCAGATCAGGACGCGGCCCCAGTCGCAGCGCGCACCGTCGGTCCCCACTTCGTACCAGTCGCCGTTATTGCGCCGGTCGAGGACGATGTTCTTGAGCGGCGTCTTGCCGATGTGATGTTCGGACGGCCACCACGTCTCCATCTTCTCCGTGAAGACGCGGAAGGCGCGATCGGGCGCCGCCTCGACGATGATTTCTCGCTGTACGCTGCTCATGCTCCGTTCTCCTTTTCGACCGCATCCTTGAACGCGGCGAGTGCTTTCTGCCAAAACCGGTCGAGGTAGGACCGCATGGCCGCGATGGCGCGGAAATCGATCGCATAGACATTCCGCGTCCCCTCGGTGCGCATCGTGACGAGGCCGGCCTCTTTCAAGACCTTGAGATGTTGCGATACCGCCGGCCGCGTCACCGGCAATCCTTCGGCGATCTCGCCGACGGCCAGCGGTTTGCGCGCCAGCTTCTCGAAGATCTCGCGGCGGGTCGGGTCGGCCAGGGCGCCGAATCGTTCCGATTGGTTAGCCATTACTAACGGTAAGTATATGCTTACTAACTGCGGGTGTCAAGTGTATCCTTGATCAATGATCGTTTTTCTGCTTCTTCTGCTCGCGCAGCAGGATCAGATACCGCGGCCGCCCACCAAAGACGCGCGCGGACTTCTGAAGATCGATCCTTTGTATTTCGATCTGGCGGCGAACAGCGGCGGTGATATTTATTTCTGGGCTCCGGGCGAATTTGCGACCGCGCGTCTGCAGGTGCCGATCGAGCGCGAGCCAGTCGTCCTCGCGTACGGCGCGATGGAGAGCGAGAAGACATTCGAGATTCCCGTTGAATTGGGTGTGAAGGAGCTGACCGTCTTCCTCGCCATCCAGCGTAAGGATCTCGCGGTGCTCCTGCGTCCGGATGCCACGATCGAGCGCGATGTCCAGACGTTTCAGCACATGCTGATCGCGATCGTCAAATCGCCTGCAAAAGGGTTGTGGCGGCTGGAGCTGCATGGAGCGGGAACGTATGCATTCACTGCGCATGTGAAGCCGGCAGAAGATGGGCCGGAGTTGATTACCTTCCGGTTTATCGAGCCGGGTGGGCGGCCGGGGCATGAGGGGATGTTTCCAGTCAAGCGGCCCGTTCGCGGGGGAGAGTCGCTGGCATGCGAGCTGTCGCTTTCCGGCTCCGCCAAAGACGTGAAGCTCGCCTTCGTCGCGCGTGACGGATCGCCTCTTGGTGCCGCCTCGATCACGCCGGTGAGCGGAGACGAGTACGCCGGAGACTGCAGCGTTCCGAAGGTACCGTTCCGAGCTGTGGTCCGTGGCGTCGATGCGAAGGGCGCGTCTTTCCAGCGCATCGAATCGCACGTGCACGCGCCGGAGCCTTAGCTTCCGACGAGGTACTTCTGACCGGTCGGTGCCTTGACGCCACCCCGTGGCTCGAGCGTCACCGCCAGCGCCTTGATGAGTGTATCGATGGGGATGTTCTGCACGACCAGCGCTGCATTGCCGGTCGCGTCGACGTTGAAGACGCCCGCGCTCATCGGCTTCGCCTGATCGGCGCGGATGATCCACAGCTGATAGCTCTTGTCGTCCGGATTCGCCGGGAGCCCGTGGAAGAAGATGAACGCGCGCCGCTGCGACGGGTCGAGGAAGACATTCGCGGAAGCGCGCGGCGCGATCTCCTGACCGGCGAGCTGGATGACGCGCGAACGGCTCAGCGTCGCGATCATGCCGGTGAGTTTTTCCCGATCGGATTGCAGTTGTGCGACCTGCTCGCGCGCGTCGCGCAGTTGCGAAGCGGTCCAGAGGAACAGCACGAGGAAGAGTGCTGCTGCGGCCGCCAGCCACCACTGCAGGACAGGACGGGCCGAAGCCCGTCCCACATGACGCAAGATATTTTCTTTAGCAGCGGGCGGTGGCGTGTCCGGATCGACGCCCAGCGCGATGAGGGCGGCGGCTTCGTGCAGCTCATCGGCAGCGCGACGGCAATCGTCGCACGTCGCGAGGTGACGGCGCAGCTCGGCCACCTCCTCCGGAGTGGCGGCGTTGATCGCGTCGAGCGCGGCGAGCTGCTGGATTTCTTCGTGCGTCATCTTGATTTGAAAGCGCCGAGGCGCTCCCGCAGTTTCTTCATGGCCAAATTCGTTCGTGTCTTGATCGTGCCGAGGGGCTCGCCGAGTCGCGTGGCGATCTCAGATTGTGACAGGCCGTCGAAATAGGCCAGCTCGAGTGCGCTCCGCTGCGCTTCAGGCAGTTCCTGCAGCGCGCTGCGAACTGCCACGCGAATCTCTCTGAAGGCAACCGGATCACTCCCTGCAGAATCTACGTTCGAGCCCACGATTGAGATTTCCCGTCTCGCTTCTTCCTCCCGCTGTCCTCGGCGCTGTCTGGCGCGGAGCCTGTCGATCCCGCGGCTACGCGCCATCGCGATCAGCCACGCCAGCTCGCTTCCTCGCGCCGGATCGAATTTGCGCGCATCGGTCCAGGCGGCCAGGAACGTCTCCTGCAGAATTTCCTGAGCGTCGCCCGGATCGCGCAAGATCCGAATGAGGAGACCGTAAACGACCGGCGCATACCGATCGTAAGCCGCGCCGAAGTCCGAGGTCTTCCCTGTCAGGGCCGCGTCGCGAAGCGGATGCGTCTTCAAAACGCCGTGATCTTATCGCGGCACCAGATCCCTCTCCCGCGGAAGGGGGAGAGGGTGGCGCGAAGCGCCGCCAATCCGATTCGCCGCGCCGTGCGTAGTGCCGGTATGCGACGCGTTCTTGCTGTGCTGGTGTTCGTATCGGCGACCGCGTCGGCGCACGATTTCTGGCTCGAGCCATCGACGTTCCGGCCGGCGGCCGGGCAGAAGATGACGGTCGGACTGCGCGTCGGACAGGACTTCGCAGGCGATCCCGTTCCGCGCAGCGCACAGCTCCTCGAGAGCTTCACGATTCGCGACGCTGGGGGAGAGCGGACGATCGATGGTTTTGAGAATCTCGATCCGGCCGGTTATCTGCGCATCGACCAGCCCGGACTGGCGATCATCGGCTATCGGAGTAAGCCCTATCCGCTGGAGCTTTCTGCCGAGAAATTCGCGGAATTCCTGCGAGTCGAAGGTTTGGATTTGATCATCAAACTCCGCGGACAGCCTGACCGCGAGCACTTCTTTCGCTACGCCAAGGCGCTGGTGGGCGTCGGAAACAGAGGATTCGATCGACGCCTTGGTTTTCGCTACGAAATCGTTCCGGAGACCAATCCGCTGTCGGCGACGCCTCTGCGATTACGGCTTCTGCTCGAGGGGAAGCCGCTGGCGGGCGCGCTGGTGACGGCGATCGATCGCAAAGGCGTCCATCTGACGGCACGCTCCGATGCGCGCGGCCGCGTCGCGATCGCACTTCCGAAGCCGGGTGTGTGGCTGGTCAAATCGGTATGGATGGTTCCGGCGCCCGCCGGATCGAGTGTTGATTGGGAAAGCCTATGGGCATCGCTCACGTTCGAGCGTTGATCCTGGCGCTGCTCCTGAGCGTTCCGGCGTTGGCGCACGAGATCGGGACGACGCGCGTCAATGTCGTCTTCCATCGCGATCACACCTGGAGCGCGGAGGCGATCGGGACAAAGAATTTGGACATCGACGCGCGCTTCGACGGTGTGAAAGCGACTTCGCGCGACATCCCGCCGCACGCGAAGACGTTCACCTGGCGCAATGCCAAGGCTTACGCGACCTACGCGATCACATTTGCGAATGAAGGCGAGACGCCGATTCGACAATGGATCGAAGGAGACGCGACCAGCACGCCGTTCATTCTGTCGCGAGCCGTCATTCCGCCGACGCGACTCGACGTCGTCCGCCAATATCTCGTCCTCGGATTCACGCACATCGTGCCTCACGGCTTCGATCACATCCTCTTTGTCCTCGGCCTTTTCCTGCTGTCGGCGAAAATGAAGCCGGTGCTTGCGCAGGTGACTGCCTTCACGGTCGCGCACTCGATCACCCTCGGCCTCACCATTTACGGCGTCGTTTCGGTCTCGCCTCGCATTGTCGAGCCGGCGATCGCACTGTCGATCGCCTACGTCGCGATCGAGAATCTGACGACTTCCAATCTCAAACCGTGGCGGGTCGCGATTGTCTTCGCGTTCGGCCTTCTCCACGGCATGGGCTTCGCCGGAGTTTTGAGAGATCTCGGGTTGCCGCGCAGCCAGTTTCTCCCCGCGTTGATCACATTCAATGTGGGCGTCGAAGCGGGGCAGCTGACGGTGATCGCCGCAGCCTGGCTGCTGGTGGTGTGCTGGGCGCATGCGAAGCCGTGGTATCGCCACCGCCTGGTGATGCCGGCGTCGGCGCTGATCGCGGCAACCGGAATCTTCTGGACTGCGCAGCGCGTGCTTTCGTAAATCCGATTTCGATTCGACGCCGTAGTTGAGGGCGAGGCCTCAACAACACAAAGGAGATGCAATGTCGAAACGAAAACTCTCTCTCATCCTTGCCTGCCTTCTCCTGCCGGCGGCGCTTCTGGCTTCCTCGCATCGAGAAGCGCCGCTGATCACCGAGGATCCGGCGGCGGACGCGACAGACGTGTATGTCTTTCGCAGTCCGGACGCGCCTAACACGGTGACCTTGGTGGCGAACTACTATCCGTTCGCGAACGCGCAGGGCGGTCCGAACTTCGCGCGCTTTTCCGACAACGTCCTCTACGAAATCCACATCGACAACAACGGCGACGCGAAGGAGGACATCACGTATCAGTTCCGCTTTCGCACCGACACCCGCAATGGCAACACCTTCCTGTACAACACCGGTCCGGTGGTCACGCTCGACAGCGCAAACCTGAACGTGCGGCAGTTCTACACCGTGACCCGCGTCAACGGGCCGCGACGCGGCAGCGCGGGCACGCAGATCGGCGGCGAATTTCAGGTCGCGCCCTGGAATATCGGGCCGCGTTCCACTCCGAATTACGAAGTCAACCTGGCCATGCCCGCGATCAACACGCTGCCCAACGGCGGCAAAGTGTTCTGCGGTCCCCGCGACGACCCGTTCTTCGTCGACCTCGGATCGGTCTTCGATCTGCTCGCGCTGCGCCCGATCCAGTCGCTGCATCTGATCAATCAGCCCGGTAACACCAAAGGCATCGACGGCCTGAAAGGCTACAACGTGATGTCGATCGTGCTGCAGGTGCCCATCACCGACGTGGTGCAAAGCACATCGAACCAGATCATCGGCGTGTGGTCGACCTCCAGCCGTTCG
Organism: Thermoanaerobaculia bacterium; assembly: GCA_035636095.1. GTDB lineage: Bacteria > Acidobacteriota > Thermoanaerobaculia > Gp7-AA8 > Gp7-AA8 > Gp7-AA10. The sequence goes on along the minus strand of DASPZU010000120.1, from coordinate 11,166 downwards.
CGCGTGACAGTGCGCTCGGCCGGCCTGACGCCGATTCAGACGCTCAGCGCGCCGGTACAGGTTTCGCGACTGGGCATGCCGCTGGTGAACGAGGTCGTGATTCCACTGGCGTTCAAGGATTTCTTCAACAGCTCCGAGCCGAGCGGCGATCTGCCGCTTTTCAACACCAATGACACCTTCAAGAATCGCATTCTCGATCCCGAGGCCGCCAAGCTGATCCCGGTGCTCTATCCCGGCGTGACCGTGCCGCCCGCGCCACGCAGCGACATCGTGTCGGTCTTCCTCACCGGCCTGGATGGTCTCAACAAGCCGGCGAATGTCGTTCCGTCCGAGATGCTGCGGATCAATCTCGCCACGCCGCTGACCGCATCGCCGAATCGCATGGGGGCGCTGGCGGGCGACAACGGCGGCTTTCCCAACGGCCGTCGTCTGGCGGATGACATCGTCGACATCGAATTGCAAGTGGTGGCGGGAGTGCTGGTTCAAGGTTTCAACAAGCAGCCTAACAATCAGCTCACCGACGGCGTCGACGCGAATGACAAGGCGTTCCTCAGCGCGTTCCCGTATCTGGCCTCGCCGCATTCCGGTTACGAAGGCACACCGCAAGGGGGCAACTGATGCGCCGGCTCGCTCTGGTCCTGATTCTTTTCTGTTGGCCTGCAGCAGTGATGGCGGGGCAGTACTCCGATCTCTACGTCATTCCAGTCGCGGGTCACGTCACCGGCGCGGATGGCAGTACGTGGATGAGCGACGTCGCGATTCAGAACATTCAGTCGACGCCGCTGACGGTGCAGCTGGTGGTCATCGAGTCGGGGGAGGGGATGCCGGAGAACGTCACGCCTCTGGCCACTTCGTTGGGCAGCTCGATCACGATTCCGGCAAACGGCACGCGCATTCTGCGCGACGCGCTGAACGGACATCGCGGCCTGGCGCAGACCATCGGCGCGATCATGGTCGGTGCCGATCGGCCCTTCGCGGTCTCGAGCCGCGCCTACGTCTCGAACGCCGCCGGCGCGACACAGGGTCAGTCGGTGACGCCGTTGCGCGATTTTCTCGACAACACTCTCGCGACATCGGATCTCTCCAACGCCACAGCCTATGTTGCCGGTCTCACCTCCAATTCGCACTATCGCACCAACCTCGGCTTTGTCGCCGGCAGCGCAACTTCGGGGCTCACGCTCGAGGTTGCGTTGCGCGGAGCTGACGGATCGACGCTGGGCACGCGCCGCTTCACGATTCCCGCGAATGGGTTCGAGCACGTGCAGTTCAGCTCGACCTCGATTGCCAATCAGACGTTCGACGAAGCGTCGGCGACGTATCGGATCGTCTCCGGCAACGGAACCGTTGCGCCGTATGCCTCAGTGGTCGACAGCCTTTCCGGCGCGGCGTTCTTCATCGGCGGACAGTTTCCGCCTAACGCGCCCTTTCCGAGCAGTACCACCGCGTTCCGGATGCTCTTCGATCATATGCGCATCGCGCAATGAATTACTGCTGCTGCGGCGGATTGACCTTCGGCAGGCCGACCCGCCGCAGCAGATCATCGAAGCGAGGATCGGAGTGGAGCGAGTCGAAGGCCGGCTCGATGTTGATGTTGGTGATCCGTGAGACGCGTCGCTGATACGCCTTCTCGAGCCACGCGAAGGCCCGATCCTTATCGCCGGCGCGCGCGTAGAACTCGGCGATCTCGACCGGTGTCTCGACGTTGTCGGACTGCCTGCGCTCGAGCAGCTCCGCCGATTTCCTGAAGAATCCCCGCGGACCTGCGCGACGGTAGGCTGCGGCGATTTGTTCACAAATGGCGACCGGGAGCTTCACGCCTTCCAATACTTTCAATGAACTGTCGATGTCGCCCAGGGCGAGAAGACTTTGCGAGACGCAGTAAGGCGCAGCGAGATTCGGATCGATCTGCTCGGCACGTCGCGAAGTTTCGATCGCTTCACGGTACCGACGCTCGTAGTACAACTGATAACACGCCATCGTATTGATGGGCCAGGATCGCGGGTCGAGTTGTCGCGCAGTTGCAATTTCGCGACGGGCTTCGGTCCAGCGGCCCATGGTGCGCAGGTAATCGGAGTACCACTGGTGGCCAGTCGCGTAATTCGGATTTAGAGCGAGTGCACGCTTGTAGTCGACGTCCGCACCCGCAAAATCCCAAAGGTTTCGATACTTCGTGGTCGCGATTGCGACCAGCGCTTCGGCGTTGTTCGGGTCCAGCCGCAACGCTTTCTGCGCCGCCGACATGACTTTGGCCGTTCCTTCCGACACCGGCATGACGCCGTAGCCAACCATCACGCCGTAGGTGTTTGCCAGACCGGCGTACGCTTCCGCGAACTGCGGGTCGCGGTCGATCGCTTCGCTGAACCACTTGATGGCGTTGTGGAGATTCGCCTTGTCGCGTTTGTTCCACGCGTAAAGGCCCCACAGGTAGGCGTCGTACGCTCGAGGATCTCGGGTGTAACGCTGCGCGATCATTTGACGCCGCTCTCTGCTGACGCCCTGCCGCAATTGCAGAGTCAGTACGTCCGAAATGTGGCTCTGCACCGTCGAGAGCGAGCCGGTCGTGGCGTCGAAGCGCTCGCCCCAAAGTTGTGTTCCATCTTTGACATCGATCAGCTCGACGTGGATCGCGTAGTCATTGCCGCGATGACGGACGTTGCCGACGACGACGGCGTTGACGTTCAATGCGCGTCCCGCGTCTTTGGCGTCGACGGGTTTTCCCTTGTAGCCGAAGACTGTCGTGCGCGCCATGACGTGAAGGTCGGGCAGACGCGAAAGCGTGTCGATCAGAATCTCAGTCAAGCCGTCGCTCAGATGTTGCGTCTGCGGATCGTCGTTCGTGAAAGGAAGGACCGCGACGGCGTCGATGGCGTTCGGCGCGGCGGGCGTCGGACGTGAACGTACGAGGATCAATGCCGCCACTGCCGCCATCAAAAGCACGGCCATCGCGATGGGAATCAGCAGTCGGTTTTTCGGACGCGGCACACTCTGACTCTCCCACGTGACCGGCCCGATAAAGCGGTAACCGCGCCGCGCCAGCGTTTCTATGAACCGCGGATTTTCGTGGGAGTCGTCGAGGGCTTCGCGCAGTTTTCGGATGGCCGTGTTCAGGCTGTGATCGAAGTCGACGAACTCGGTCGGCCATAGCCGCTCGCGCAGTTCCTCGCGTGTGACGATTTCTCCGGCACGCTCGAGCAGCAGTCCGAGGATTCGGAAGGGCTGGACCTGGATGCGGACTTCGACGCCGTTGCGCCGCAGCTCGCCCGTTCGCAGATCGGCAACAAAGGTGCCGAAGCGCGCGACGCGCGGCTCTGTCCTGGGCCGGTCATCTCGATGTACAACTTGCGCGGTTTCAGTCACTTGCCGGGTTACCTGACGATCATCATCAATTCATATTAGGTGCATCGATTCGCGCCCCTTGGCAACCGACCTTGCCGGGCATGCGAGTCCTTTTCATCCTACTCCAAGCCGTCATCGTTCAGCCGCCCTCGGCCAGCATCGTCCCGACCCTGCAGGGGCTTCATGAAGCCTGCGGCCCGGGCGCCTTCGACGCCTGCACGCTTTTCGTTGCCTATCGGCTCGATGTTCATTGTGTGACCAGAGAGCGCCGAGCGGCCATGAACGCTTCGGTGACATTCAAGCCGATGATGCTGCTGCACGACATTCGACAAATCCCGCACGAATTGTTGCATGTCGAGGATGTGCGCACGTTCGCGTCGCAGTACGTGGACGAGATCCAGTCGCTGGAGTTTCAGTCCGATCGCGAATGTGAGCAGGAGTCCCTCCGGCTTTCTTCCGACTTCGGGGTCCGGATGCGCGGCTTTGCACGCCGATCGAACCTGATGCGCCATCCAATTTTGCGGAGTACGATTTCGGCCACTGATGGCCGATGAGTTCCTGAGCGCCGCGATCGAGGAAGCGCAAAAAGGGTGGGGGGAGGGCGGCATCCCGATCGGATCGGTGCTGGTGCACCGCGGGCGCATCCTCGGTCGCGGACACAATCGGCGCGTACAAAAGGGGAGCGCGATCCTTCACGGCGAAATGGACGCGCTCGAGAATGCCGGGCGCCAACCGGCGTCGGTCTATCGCGAATCCGTCATCTACACCACGCTCTCGCCGTGCTCCATGTGCAGCGGCGCGATTCTGCTCTACGGCATTCCGCGCGTCGTCATCGGCGAAAACAAAACCTTTCTGGGCGAAGAAGAGCTCCTGAAGGCGCGCGGCGTCGCAATCGAGGTCTTGCAGGATCCGACTTGCATCGAGCTGATGCGGGCGTTCATCGCCGCCCACCCGCAGCTCTGGAATGAGGATATCGGAGAGTAAGGCAGAAGGCGGAAGGCAGAAGGCGGAAGGGTCTTCTTCAATCTTCATCCTTCTGCTTTCTGCCTTCATCCTTCTGCTTTCTTGGCAGGCGATGTGCTGCTATATCGCGTGAAAGAGACATACATTGAGGCGCTATGAGAGTACGCGACGTGATGCGCAAGGAAGTCCGAACCATCAATCCGAATGAAACCGCCTCCACCGCTAAAGAATTGTTCCGCCGCTATGACATTCATCATCTTGTGGTCGTCGACCGCAAGAACGTGATCGGTCTTCTTGCCGATCGCGATCTGATGGACGTCGGCGCCGACACGCCGGTGCAGCGCGCGATGGCGCATCCGCCGGTGACCATCACGCCTGACGAAACGGTCCGCAAAGCGGCGGCGTTGATGACCGGCCACGTCATCGGATCCCTTCCGGTGGTCGACGACGGAAAACTCGTCGGCATCGTGACGACCTTCGATCTGGTGTCGCTGCTGGCGAAAGGGGCGACCCATCCGGCCCCGGCGGGCGAGCGTCCCGTCCTCTCGAAGCGCGGACCGCGCATGAAAGTCAGAGCTGGAAGAGATCGCAGATGACGACGATGCGCGCCGCGGCCATCGATCGGTTCGGTGGTCCGGAAGTGCTCACCATTCACGAGCTGCCTGTTCCAAAGATCAGCGCCCAGGAAGTGCTCGTCGCGATCGACACCGCCGGCGTTGGCATGTGGGATGTGAGGGTGCGCGCCGGCAAATGGGCCGAGCGCGAAGAATTTCCCATGATTCTCGGCACCGACGCATCGGGAGTGATCGCCGAATCCGGCGCCCAGGTCAAGCGGCTCAAGCGCGGCGATCGCGTGTACGCGTACAGCTACGGCAACGCGAAGGGCGGCTTCTACGCGGGATACGTCGCGGTCGCGGCCAGCAAAGTGGCGCCCATCCCTCGGACGCTCGACATGCTGCCAGCCGGCGGCCTGGCGACGATTGGCTTGACTGCGCTGCAAGGCGTCGACGACACGCTCCAGATCAAACCGGGCGAAAACGTGATCATTCACGGCGCGAGCGGGAATGTCGGAATGCTGGCGCTGCAATTCGCAAAGCTGCGCGGCGCACGGGTCCTCGCGACGGCGACTGGATCCGACGGCCTCGATCTCGTGCGGCGCCTGGGCGCCGATAGATCTGTCGACGGCAAGAAAGACGAGATCGTCGAGGCCGCGCGCGAGTTCGCTCCCCAGGGCGTCGATGCCGTGCTGGCCTTCGTCGGCGGCAAAGCTCTGACGCAGTGCCTCGACGCGCTGCGGAAGGGTGGGCGGGCGGCCTATCCCAATGGAGTCGAGCCCGAGCCGCGGAAGCGCAAGGGCGTTCGAATCAAGTCCTACGACGGTACGCCGGGCGTGCGCGAATTCGAACGGCTGAACCGCGCAGTGGAAGAGGCGGAGCTGCAGGTCCCGATCGCGGCAGGATTCAAACTCGAGGAGGCTTGCGACGCGCATCGCATGATGGAGAGGGGGCACATCATCGGCAAAGTCGTGTTGCGTGTTAACGTCAAGGGCTGATGGCTTCTCCACTTCTGTCGCTGTTCACGGGCCGCTCGTGGGCGCGTGCGGTCGAGACGATCGCACCGCAGCGAACCTTCGCGGATGTGATCCTTCCCGCCGAAACGCGCCGGTCGCTCGACGACGCGCTTGCGCAGGTCCGCAATCATTCGCTGATCTTCACGCGATGGGGACTGGGAGAACGACATTCGGTCGGACTCGGATTGGCGTTCAACTTCGTCGGTCCGCCGGGGACGGGCAAAACAATCTGCGCCGAAGCGATCGCTAACTCCCTCGGAATGAAGCTGCTGGTCGTCAACTATGCCGAGGTGGAGTCGATGTGGGCGGGGGAGACGCCAAAGAATATTGTGGCGGCCTTTCGCTCCGCGACCGAACAGCGGGCGCTGCTCCTTTTCGATGAAGCGGATGCCATCGCCGGCCGCCGATCGACCGTTGCCGCCAACCTTCCCTATCAACGCGAGGCCAACATCACCGTCAACGTGCTGCTGCGGGAGCTGGAATCGTTCAACGGCGTGGTCATCTTCGCCACCAACCTGGCCGCCAATTTCGATCCGGCGTTCGAGCGGCGCATCCGCGCGCACGTGCGATTCGAGATGCCTGGCCTTGCCGAGCGCGAGCAGATCTGGAAAGTGCAGATCCATCCGCACAAGACTCCGCTGGCGCGCGATGTCGATTTTCGCGCCCTCGCCGAAAAATTTGCGGTCAGCGGCGGCGACATCAAGAACGCGGTGCTGAAGGCCGCTGCCGCTGCGGCCGCCGATCCGCGTCCGGAACGCAGCAAGCAGATTCATCAGGAACATTTCGAACGCGCGATGGCTGATGTGATGGCCGCCAAAGAGGTCATGCAGCAGTCGCTGTTTCGCGACCAGGATCCTGTCGTTCAGGCGATCGCGCGCATGGAGCGGCGAATGTATGGTGCGGCGGTGATCGCGGCAACGTCGCTCATCGTCGCGCTGTTCGCGTTGGCGATGGTGCTGGTCCGTTAGCGGCCCACAAAGCCGCTTGCGACCGGAACTCGCCGGCCGGCCAGCGCTGTGGCAGCCTCGATCGCGATGGTCGCATCGATCTCGGCGAGCGGACGGAGATAATCGCCCTCCATCACCGAGACGGCAGCGCCGTCGCGATACGCGATGCGGTTCGTTGCGATCGCGCGAATCCGCTCGCCGGAATCGAGAATTCCCGCCAGATTCAGCGGATCGCAGGCGCTGATGACGACCAGGCGGCCGTCCGGACCTTCGCGTCGGACTTCGCGTAATCGATCGACGGCTTCCGGCAGCGCGAATTGTTCGCCTGACATTCCGGCCACGAAGCGTCCGCCCCGAATTTCGCCGCGCGCTTCGAGCCGGCGGTAGACGCGGGTCAACTCGCGCCATGGGGGCGCGGTTTCTCGTGTCAGCATGCGACGGAAGACAACTCCGTAGCGGCGAAGGAGCGCCCAGGCCTGGATCTCGATGGCCGCCGAGGTCGGCGGCGCTCCATCGATCAAAGACCAGCGCCCGTGGCGGCCGGCAAAACCGTCGGACGTCACCAGTGTTGCTTCGATCAACTCTTCCAGCGCTTCGTCGCGCTTGAGGAACGACGCGCCGCGAGCGCGGAGGGTGTCGAGGATTTGTTGCGCGCCTTCACTAAGCGCCGCCGGGGGCGGCGGCGCTCCACTGAGCCAGGAGTCGGCGTGTTTGCGTGGGAAGAGCGCGACGCCGCTCGACAATTTTGCCCACCCGACTTCGCCGGCGAGGCAAAGAGTATCGAGAAGCGACGGATCGTAGTGGTCCATGCGCGACGGCAGAATGAATTTTTCCCATGCATTGACCGCGACTTGGTAGCCTTCGAGCTGGTTGAGAATCTTGCGAAGTCCGTCGGTGCCGGTCAGCTTTTGTGTCACGTGCTGCCATGAGAAGAGGAAGCGGTTGAAGTCTGCCACGCTGACGGGCTCGATTTCGGCGCGCAGGCGGTTCAGGGTGTAGCGATGGATCCGAGCGAGGAGGCGTCGATCGCACCATTCATTCGGACCCTCGAACGATCCGCGCAAAATCGCGCCTTCCGATTCCAGCGTCAGAAGCGCTGTGTTGGCGTCCGATTCGCTGATGCGCAGCGATTCCGCGAGCGTGTGCGCCGTCGTCGGACCGACCATGGAGAGTCTGGCCCGCAGCAGTTCGACGATTGCGTCTTCGCGCGTCCAGTTGCGCAGACGAGAAGGTGGCGCGGCAAAGTTGACGTCCTGCGGATGCACCGCCAGGAATTCCGGCAGCCGCTCAGCGGCCACCCACACTCCATCGATCCAGCCTGCGCGACGCGCTGCCACGAGTGTGTCCATCATTTCGCGCGAGATTTCGTCGTCGTGCAGGTAGCCGGCCGTCAACAGCGCATCGTGCAGCTCGTTGGCGTCGCGCGGATCGGGACGCTCTTCGTCGCGAACGCGCTGGATGGCAGTGTCATCGAGCATCCCCGAACGGCCGGTCGACACCATGTGTGTGCGGCGCTCCTCCAGCGGTGCATCATCGAGAAACGAGAACGGCGCCGAGTTGAGGATGTCGTGCGACAGCGGCGAAGGCTCGACGGTGTCGCGGGCGACGCATTCGATTTCGCCGCCATGAATGCGGCCCAGGACGCGGGCCAGGCCCTGGAAGTCCATCGCTTCCTCCAGGCAGTCGCGTACGGTCTGATTGATGAGCGGATGATCGGGCAGCTGGCGGCCGCCGTGGATGTTTTCGACGCAGGCCGCGGCGTCGGGGAAAACGGCGGCCATCAGATCGTCGGCCATCGCGCGCTGGAGCTGGGGCGCGACTTTTTTTCCATTGCGATTGCGCGGGATCGCCAGCGAGATGGTGCTGTTCCAACGCCATCGCGTCTGAAAGACGGGCGCATCGAGGAGGGCCTGGACGAGCACGTCGCGCGCCGTGGCGGGATGCAGATAGCGGAAGACGTCGGCGAGCGGGAATGAATGCTGCGGTCCGAGCGAGAGCAGGATGGCGTCTTCCGTGGCGGCGGCCTGCAGCTCGAAATTGAATTGACGGCAGAAGCGCTTGCGCAGCGCCAGTCCCCATGCGCGATTGATGCGGCTTCCGAACGGCGCGTGCAGCACCAGTTGCATGCCGCCCGATTCGTCGAAGAAGCGCTCCACCACGATGGTGTCCTGGGTCGGGATGACGCCCAGGGCGGCGCGGGCGGCGGTGAGGTAGGTGACGATTTCATTGGCGGCCGCTTCGGGAATTCCGACGACATCGGCGGGCTGAAGCCCGCCGCTGCACACTTCCTTTCGAAAGTCGCTGAGTGAGCGTGAGAGCTCGTCGCTGCGCGCCGGCGCTTCGCCGGTCCAGAACGGCAGCGTGGGCGGCGCACCCTTGGCATCGGCGACGCGGACAGTGCCGCTGCCGACTTTCAAGATCTGCCACGAGGCGTTGCCGAGCTGGAAGATGTCGCCGGCAGCGCTCTCGATCGCAAAGTCTTCGTTGAGCGTTCCGATGAACGTATCGTGCGGTTCGAGGAGCACGCGATAGTCGGCGACTTCCGGAATGGCGCCGCCCGAGGTGATGGCGAGCAAGCGCGATCCGCGCCGTCCGCGGACCTTGCTGTTCACTTCGTCGCGATGGACGAGCGCCGCGCGCCGCCCCCGTTTGGTGTCGAATCCTTCCGCCACCATTTTCAGAACGGCGCTGAAGTCGTCGCGTTTCAGATCGCGATATGGCCATGCGCGCCGTGCCAGGGAGAAGAGATCCTCTTCCGAATAGTCTTCGCACGACGATTCCGCCACCAGTTGCTGCGCCAGAACGTCGAGCGGGGCGTCGTACATGAAGATCCGATCGAGCTCGCCGCGTCTGACTGAGCGCAACAATGCCGCGCATTCGACCAGGTCATCGCGAGACACCGGGAACAATCGTCCTTTCGGAGTCCCGGAGACGGTGTGTCCCGATCGGCCGACGCGCTGAAGAAACGTGGCGATGCGATTCGGCGATCCAACCTGGCAGACCAGATCGACATGACCGATGTCGATGCCGAGCTCCAGCGAAGCGGTGGCCACCAGCGCCTTCAGATGGCCCGATTTCAATCGCCCTTCGGCATCGAGCCGTTTTTCTTTCGACAGACTTCCGTGATGCGCCGTGACGAGTTCATCGCCGAGGCGTTCGGAGAGATGTCGTGCCACGCGCTCTGCCATGCGGCGTGTATTCACGAACACCAGAGTCGTGCGATGCTGATTGATCAACTCTGTGAGACGGTCGTAGTACTCGGTCCACACTTCGTGCGACATCACCGTCTCCAGCGGCGAGCGCGGGATCTCGAGCGCCAGATCCATGGCGCGGCGGTGGCCTTGGTCGATGATGGCGACGCCCTCACCCGGCGACAGTTCCTTCGCCCCGCTTGCGGGGAGAAGGTGGCCCCGCGAAGCGGGGGCGGATGAGGGGCATCCCCTCAGGTATCGCGCCACTTCCTCGATCGGATTCTGCGTCGCCGAAAGTCCTACTCGGTGTAGAGGCGCCGAAGCTACGTGCTGTAGACGCTCCAGCGTCAGCGCGAGGTGCGCGCCGCGACGCGTTCCGATGACCGCGTGAATCTCGTCGACGATGACCGTGCGCGCGGTGCGCAACATCTCGCGACTGCGTTCCGCCGTCAGCAGGAGATAGAGCGATTCTGGAGTCGTCACCAGGATGTGCGGCGGCGTGCGGAGCATGGCCGCGCGTTCGCTTTGCGTCGTATCGCCGGTGCGAACGGCGGCCGTGATCCGCGGCGCGCCCAATCCCACTTCTTCGGCGATGCCGCGGATTCCCTTGCGCGGCTCTGCGAGATTCTTATGGATGTCGGCGCTGAGCGCCTTCAGCGGCGAAACGTAGACGACGCGAACTTCGTCGGGCAGCGGCCCGCCAAGGCTTTCTTCGAAAAGGTCGTTCAGCGCCGAGAGAAACGCGGCCAGCGTTTTTCCGGAGCCGGTCGGCGCGGCGATGAGCGTGTGCTGTCCTTCGCGAATGGCCGCCCATCCTTTCTTCTGGGCAGGAGTCGGCTCGCCAAGCGTTTCTGAAAACCAGCGCGAGATGACAGGATGAAAGTGATCGAGGGTCATGAGGGCGTGCAATTATCGCTCACGTCTTTGTTACATCGGCGGGCGCAACCATGGTCCGACGATTGCGATACGCTGATGACGCCTTTAGAGCGGCCGAGGAGGCGAGATGCAGAAAAGCAAGGACTTAACGCTGCAACTCGCGGGAACATTCGCTCTCGCGATGCTGGTCGGAACGTCCTCTTTTGCGGAAGCCCGTCATCTTGGGGGGACGCGAGGAGGAGGATCGTCGCATCAGTCGTTCGGGCGCGGGACGATTTCCCGT
>DASPZU010000119.1:0-54181 GCA_035636095.1 Thermoanaerobaculia bacterium | reverse complement strand
CGCCGCCGCCGCGCTCCTCGGCGTCGACGACCGCGTCGGCACGATCGCGCCCGGAAAGCTCGCCGACATCATCGCGGTGCCCGGCAATCCGCTGGACGACATCCGGCAAACGGAACATGTCGTGTTCGTGATGCGGGAAGGGGCGATCGTCAAGAAGTAGCCCCTCACCCGCCGCTTCGCGGCACCCTCTCCCCGCTGCGCGGGGCGAGGGAACTATGAGACCTTCGCCCCGCTCGCGGGGAGAAGGGCCGGATGAGGGGCTACTAGAACCGCACCAGTGCCGTCACGCGATACGCCCGCGGCGCCTGAAAAGAGTTGCGTGACGTGCCCACTCTCACGCCGTTCGGGGTAGCCTGAACCAGGCGCTGTGCATTCGTCACGTTGAAGACTTCGCCCTTCAAACCCACCTCGACGCCGAAGAACGGGTATGTCGCCTCCGTCCCAAAGTCGAGCTGATAGATTGTGGGAAGCCGCCTGGATCCCGCCCGTTCGTAGTAATAAGTGAGCGTATTGCCGGTGGCGACTCCGATCGAGCTGAGTGCGGCCAGAGTCGTCTGGCGCTGATAGGTATCGCCCGACTGCACTGTCACCACCGGTGAGACGACCAGCTGAATGATCTTGATGGGAACGCGGTAGGCGCTGTACGCACGTACGACATGCGTGCGATCGTAGGGCGCGAGGCCCTCGCGATTTGTCGAGGCCGCGGTCAGACAATCGATGACACCGTTCACGCCGATGGTGGGATCGACTGCCGAACGGCATTTCGCCCCGACGAAATTCGCGAGATCGGAGTTGATCGTTCCGAACTGGTTTCCACGGCTGCGGGAGTAGGTGTACGAGACCTGCGTTCCCCAATCCGAATAGCGCTTGTTGAAGACAGCTTCCAGCGCGTTGTACGAACGACTGGCTTCGGGAAGGTTCACGAAGATTCGCGACGCGATCGTGCCGCCGGGCGAGAGCGTAATGGTGTCATCGATGATGTTCTTCCAGTTGCGATGAATGCCGCGCAGGCTGACGCCGACATTGCGTCCGATCTGGCGCTCGAGGCCTAACGTGAACTCGTCGAGGTAGACCGGCTTGATGCGTTTGACACTGACATTCCCTCCGGCCAGAGTCTCGTGTCCGGTATTGATCCAGCGGTTGTTGTTCACATCCCAGTTGAAGACTGCGAAGCTTGTCTTCGGCGGCAGCAGCGCGAATTGATCGTCGAATTGCTGCAGGATGTTCTGATAGAAGCGACCGTACGACGCAACGGCCAGCAGCTTGCCGTCCCGCCGCAGGTCGTAGGTCCCCGAAATCCGCGGCGAGATGTTTGAGGTATCGACGACCTGGGCCGCGATGTCGCTCTCCCCGGTCTGTTTCTCACCGCGGACACCAACGTTCAGCGAGAGGTGACCGATCTGGAATTTGTCGAGCACATACAAGGCCGTGTTACGACCGTGCGAGCTCGAAGGAATGGGCGCATCGTAATCGCGGCGCTGCGACGGTACAAAGGTCTGACCTGCAAGATCGTACGATCGGTCGATGTAGAGTTGATTGCCGCCGAAGCGCTGAAAAACCGTCGAGCGCACCCTTTGGTAATCGATGCCGATCTTGAAGTCGTGGGTCTGGCCGCGGATGGCGCGGAAGTAGTTCGTCGCGAAGTCCGCCTGCGATCGTGTCCGTTCCAGGAAGCCCACAATTGACGGACCGTTGTAGAAAAGTCCGGTGCTGAGATCCTGATGCACCGGAGTGTCGGCCACGAAGGGACGGAAGTCGATATGGATCTTCGACGACGCGACACCGGCCTCCATGGCCAGCATGTTCATGGCCACGCCGGAGTACTGCAGCGCGCGTGACTTGCTGCCCTGGTTCTGAATGTTCATGGCGCCGATGTCGCCCGCGAAGCGCGGGATGGCGTTGATGCCACCGTTGTGGCGATCGACGACGATGTCGTCGGTCGGCGATTCGTTGGCTTTGAGCACGATGAGCTTCGAGGGCGCCGCCTGCCATGTTGCCTTCACATCGTAGAAATGATCGCGCGGAACGGAGACGAAATTCTGTGGCGTCTTCGGATCGAGGGTCTGCCTCTGCGGTGAGGGGGCCTTGTCCCATTCGTAGGCGCCGAAGAACCAGGCGTGGTCCCTCCAGATCGGGCCGCCGACGGTGGCCGCGTGTACGCGCACCAGACTGTCGAATTTGACTCTGGCAAACCGAGCGCCGGAGGTCGGACTGACGCCCTTGTTCTGCGCATTCCACTGATCGTTGTTCACCACCTCTCTGTACGAGCCCTTGAATTCGTTGGTGCCGCTCTTGGTGATGACGTTGATGATGCCGCCGACGGCGCGACCGAATTCAGCCGAGGCCCCGGAGGTCGTCACCTGCACTTCCTGAATGCCTTCGTAGGTGAAGTTCTGCCCGAAGCCGCCGGTGGTCGGATCGGTGGTGTCGATCCCGTCGAAGAGATAGAGGTTGTCGGTGAAGAGCGCGCCGTGGAAATTCGCGTTGGCGTTCGCGTTCCCGGGTAACACCACGCCGGGCACGCTCAGCGCCAGCGCCTGATAGGTGCGACCGATGGGCAGGTGTTGCGCGAGCTGCGTCGAGACGGTGGTGGTGTCGGAAGCGTTGGTTTTGTCGACCACCGGCACGTCGCCCAGGACCGTGATCGTTTCGGCGGTCGAGGTGAGCTTCAAGGTCGCGTTGATGCTGGTCGTTTTTCCAACTTCCACAACCGCGTTTTGCGCGATGAAGGTATCGAAACCGGCGAGCGAGATCGAGACTTTGTAGGTCCCCGGATGCAGAAGAGGGACGATGTACTTGCCGTCGGCGTCGGTCACCGTTCGCCGGGTCGTCCCCTTCTCGGTGTTGGTCGCTTCGACCGTTGCTCCAGGAATGGCCGCCTGCGATTGATCGACGACGCGGCCGCTGATGGTTCCGAGTTGCGTGCCGTCCGCAAAAAGGGACGTGCACACCAACAGCATCAAACTGGCGAAAAGGGAACGACGCATACACCCCTCCGGCTTTTCTCGAAATTGCGTCTTAGGAAGATTCGAGAATTATAGCAGGAGGGGTGGGTGAGCTAGTTCACCCTGAAAGTGGAAGCGCCGCTTCCGTTATCGACGGATGAGACGTCGATCAGCAGCCGCAAAAGATCGACCGCCTTCGGCGTGAGATGGATGACCGAGCCGTCGCTGGAGAGCTCACGCCGATCGGTGTCGAAACAAAATTCGCCGAAACTGAGACGCATCGTTCCCGGACCTGAGTGGAAATTATCGCTTAAATGGTTAGGATGTTGGGCGGTTACGATGTCCCACACCGCACAACATCCTAACGTCCCAACGTCCTAACTGTGAGAAAGCGCGTTTACATCGCCTACACCGGCGGCACGATCGGGATGAAGCACACCCGCGCCGGCTACCGGCCCGAAGCGGGGTACCTGCAGAAGCAAATGGCAGCAATGCCGGAGTTGCGGAATCCGTCGATGCCGGCGTTCACGATCAACGAATACGCGCCCCTGCTCGACTCGTCGAACATGACGCCGCGCGAGTGGTTGAAGATCGCGCGCGACATCGCGAAAAACTATCGGCGCTACGACGGCTTCGTCGTCCTGCACGGCACCGACACCATGGCCTACACCGCCTCCGCCCTCCCCTTCATGCTGGCCGGCCTCGGAAAGCCGGTCATCATCACCGGATCGCAAATCCCGTTGTGCGAGGTGCGCAACGACGCGCGCGAGAATCTGATCACATCGCTGATGATCGCCGCCGGTTACGACATCCCCGAGGTCTGCCTCTACTTCGGCGGCAAGCTTTTGCGCGGCTGCCGCGCGGTGAAAGTCAGCGCCGACGGCTTCCAGGCCTTCGCCTCCCCCAACCTCCCGCCCCTCGGCACGGTCGGCATCGACATCGAGATCAACTGGCCGCTCGTGCGCAGGAAACATGGTCGCTTGCGCCTGGATGAATTCGCGGCGCCGGTGGTCGTCAGCGCGCTGCGGCTCTTCCCGGGCATCTCGCCGAATCTCGTGCGCAACGTGCTCCGTCCGCCGCTGCAGGGACTCGTCCTCGAGACATACGGTGTGGGCAACGGACCCGATCGCGATCGCGAGTTCATCGCGGCGCTGGCGGAGGCGACGTCGCGCGGCGTCGTGATCGTCGACTGCACCCAGTGCCTCGAGGGCACCGTCGACCTCGGCGAATACGAGACCGGATCGGCGCTGGCGCGTGCGGGCGTGATCAGCGGCTACGACATGACGGCCGAGGCGGCGCTGACGAAGTTGTATTACCTGTTTGGGAGGGGACATTCGAGCGAGCGCGTGAAGCGTGAGATGGTGAAGGACTTGCGTGGAGAGTTAACAGTTGGTAACGGCTGAAGTATCGGAAGAGACGACGCGGCTGGAAGCGTTCAGCGACGGCATCTTCGCCATCGCGATGACGCTGCTCGTCCTGGAGATCCGTCTGCCGGAAGACCTCGCGCCGGGAACGCTCGGGACCGCGCTGCTGCACCTGTGGCGGTCGTATCTCGCCTTTCTCACCAGCTTCGTGACCATCGGCGTGATGTGGGTCAACCACCATCGCGTCTTCAATCTCATCAAGCGGACCGATCAGGCGATCCTGGCGTTCAACCTGCTGCTGATGTTAGGCGTCTCCTTTCTCCCCTTCCCGACGCTCGTGGTCGCGCGTCACATTCAAACTCCCGACGCCGCGACGGCCGCCATGTTCTTCAACGGAACGTTCATCGGCATCGCGTTCGCGTGGGGATTCTTATGGCGCTACGTCGCGCGCCGGCGTCACCTGCTGTACGAGGAAGCCGATCACGCGTCCATCCACGGCATCTCGCGGCAATATCTGCTCGGACCGGTCTATTACATTGTCGCGTTCATCGTGGCGATCTTCAGTCCGCTCACCAGCGTGATCATCGACCTGCTGCTCGCGATCTTCTTCGCGCTGCCGGCGCGGATGTTTCATCGGGGCGGCAACTCTTAGCTGCGCGGCCGCCAAGCGCGAGCCCTCAAACCGCCAGCAATGGAACATTCAGACCGGATCAGTTTTCGGGGGCCCGTCAAAAGACCCAACGCCGCATCACGATGCCCGTTCAGTTGTCTTGCGGCTTTTGATGAATTCCGATGTCGTAAGTATTAGTACAACGATGATCACGGTAATAACTGGCACTATAACCATTGTGGCAATGTAACGGCTGGACATCGACGTGGGCAGACTGAATGTAGCCGGCGCTATCCGACTTAGTGCCTGTTCCGCTCCACGTTGTGACATCCACGCTTTATATAAAGCCCACTCCACAAAAAGTAAACCCACGATCAACATACCTGCGGGCATCGGCCGAAGCAATCGTCTACAATTCTCCAGCGTAAGGTAACCCAAGAGTCTTAATGTCTCTTTCATAAGAAACTCCGCCTAAAAAGGCTTTGACCGAAAGCCCTTCGGATGTTTCATCGTCAGTCGATGAATCCCTGACGCGTGCAGTGGATGTAGTCGGTGTACGCCGGCTCCTGGCCCGATCCGCGCACGAGCGTCGCGATCTGGCCGCGGTGATACGCGCCGTGCAAGACGACGTGGACGAGGATGTCGTCGGCGCGGCTCTGCCACTTCTCCCCTTTTGAATTTGTGTACTCGATCCTGTCGGTGCGTCCGAGCTCGCGCGGCCATGCGGCGGCGAGCTGCTCGATCTGCTTTTCGCATTGATCGAGGGTCAGATCGGGCCAGACGACGGCGGGCTTCGGTTCGGGACGAAGGCGGCCGAGGAATAGCCACTCCGTGCCGATGATGTGGGCCAGGATCTTCATCGCTCTTTCAGGCGGCTTCGCGAGCGTTCGCAGATGTCGCACTTCTTCGCGATTCGCCCAATGGTCGTATACAAACATGCGCTGCAACATCTACCTATCGTAGAACGTTCGAAGCGCCTTGCTACAATCGTTGCAGTGCCAAAGAAAGCGACGACCATTTACGCCTGCGTCGAATGCGGCAGTCAGGCGACCAAATGGCTGGGACGCTGCCCCGACTGCAACGCCTGGAATTCGTTCGCCGAGGAAGAAGTGGCGACGGCCGCCAAAACGCAATCGTCGCCATCGATCGGAATCGCTGAAATCGATGGCGATGAGGCTCCGCGCATCTCCACCTGCATCCCTGCGCTCGACCGAGTCCTCGGCGGCGGGCTCGTGTTCGGCGCGGTGACGCTCGTGGGTGGCGAGCCGGGCGTCGGAAAATCGACACTGCTTCTACAGGCAGCGGAGAAACTCGCTGCCCGCGGCCCGGTGCTCTACGTCTCGGGCGAAGAATCGCCGCGCCAGATCGCACTCCGCGCGCGACGGCTCAGGACGACGCACGCCAACATCCGGCTGTTTGCGGAGACATCCGTCGAGCGGATCGTCTCGGAAACGGAGAAGACGAAGCCGGTCGCGGTCATCGTCGACTCGATTCAGACTGTGCACACGTCGACGAACGACTCTACACCGGGTTCAGCCGGTCAGGTCCGCGACTCCGCCGGAATTCTGATGACGGCAGCGAAACGACTCTCCATTCCGATCTTCCTCATCGGCCACATCACGAAAGAAGGAACGATCGCGGGCCCAAAGACGCTCGAGCACATCGTCGACACGGTCCTCTATTTCGAAGGCGAGAAGCTGCGGGACTTCCGCATCATTCGCGCGCACAAGAATCGATTCGGGCCGGTGAACGAAGTCGCGTTGTTCGAGATGCACGACAGCGGACTGACAGAAGTGCCGAATCCGTCCGCGGCGCTGATCGCGCAGCGCAGCGGAGCGCCCGGCTCGGCGGTCGTCGCCGCGATCGAAGGAACACGGCCGATTCTGATCGAGCTACAGGCACTGGTGTCGCGCACGAACTTTCCTTCGCCGCGGCGCATGGCGGTGGGCATCGACGCCAATCGCGTCTCGCTGCTCCTGGCAGTCCTCGAAAAGAAAAACGGCGGCAGCTACGTATCGAGCGACGTCTACGTCAATCTCGCCGGTGGCCTCGAGGTCGCCGAGCCGGCCATCGACCTCGGCATCATCGCGGCGCTGGCGTCATCGCAGAAAGGCGTCGCGATCCAACATCACACTGTCGTCTTCGGCGAGGTCGGACTCCTCGGCGAAGTCCGCAGCGTGTCGCAGCCCGACGCCCGCGCGCGCGAGGCGGCCGCCCTCGGATTCAGCCGCGTGGTCGTGCCTCGCGCCAACGCCGCCGAGATTCACGCCGACATCGAGGTGTGCGGCATCGCGCGTGTCGAAGACTTCCTCGGAATTCTCTTGGGATGAAGACCTACATCGCAACCACTGGAGTAGCGTTCGGCCTCCTCGTCCTGGCGCATGTCGCGCGCGTGTTCCAGGAGGGAGGACACCTTTTGAAAGAACCATTTTTTCTTGCTACGACTGTGGGATCAGCCGGCGTCTGCGTTTGGGCCATCATCCTTCTCAAGAAAATGAGGACCGCTGCCTGACAGCGCTTACGATTTGCGAAGCACATGGCATCGGCGAGAAAGAGTTCAAGTTCAAGAGGCCACGCAACCTCCCGTAAGACGGCCACCGGCGGAGCGTCGCGAGCATCACAAAACGCTGCAAACGGACGCTACGGCATGATCCGGATCATCGATGAATCGGGGGAAGACTATTTGTTCCCGAGCACACACTTCGTTCGTGTGAGGCTTCCGCACGCTCTGGAAGAGAAGCTTCGGAAAATCGCGTAAGTCGCTACACTGAACTGCCCCCGTGTTCATCGCGCTCCTTCTCCTCCTGGAATTCGGCTCGCCCGAGCGCGTGACCATCGCGGGTTACTCCGGCGACGCGATGGAGCCGTTTCTAACGCGCGACGGTTCGATTCTGCTTTTCAACAATCGCAACGATCCGCCGTCCGAGACCGATCTGCATTGGGCCGAACGGATCGATGACCTCACATTTGCCTATCGCGGCAAGGTCCAGGGTGCCAACTCGCCGGCGCTCGACGCCGTTCCGACCGTCGATGTGAACGGCAACATCTATTTCGTCACCACGCGGAGCTACGACCAGACGCTGATGACGATTTATCGCGGTCACTTCGACCGCGGCCTGGTGACCGACGTCGCGCCGGTGACGGGAATCAGCCGCTTGACGCCGGGACAGGTCAACTTCGACGTCGAAGTCAGCGCCGACGGCAACACGCTCTATTTCACCGATGGCTTGTTCACGGGCGGATCTGTCCCCGCCGCCGCTGACCTC
Organism: Thermoanaerobaculia bacterium; assembly: GCA_035636095.1. GTDB lineage: Bacteria > Acidobacteriota > Thermoanaerobaculia > Gp7-AA8 > Gp7-AA8 > Gp7-AA10. The sequence goes on along the minus strand of DASPZU010000119.1, from coordinate 45,996 downwards.
GCGATTGCGACTCGCGGCAGCGATGGACAATTCCATCGCGTCGAGCGTCTTCTCAACGCCGTGAATACCGCGGCGCTGGAGTATGTCGCCTGCATTTCGGCCGATGAGCTGGAGCTGTTCTTCACGCGGATCGTCGACGGTACGCCGGCAATCTTCCGCAGCACGCGCGGCGATCGCCAATCCGCGTGGGGAGTGCCGCAGCGCATTGCGGCCATCACTGGATTCGCCGAGGCGCCGACGATCGCACCGGGCGGCCGGGCGCTGTACTACCACGCGCTGCGGGACGGTCGCTTCGTGATCGAACGCGTCACGCGCGGTGCCTCGCGACATCGCGCGGTCGGGCATTGATTTTGGAGTGCGGCGGCTAATTCCACGTCAGCGATCGGAGTTGATCGAGATTGACGTTTCCGCCTGACAACACGACCGCGACGCGCGAGCCGGCCGGCAATTTCACCAGGCCGTGAAGCAACGCTGCCACTGGCGCGGCGGCTGCGCCTTCGACCACCAGCTTGCAGCGTTCCATGATCCAGATCATGGCGTCGAAGATCTCGCGGTCGGGAAGGGCGACGATCTGGTCGACGAAGCGCTGCACGACCGAGAAGGTGATGTCGCCGACGCGGCGCACGCGCAGGCCGTCGATGATGGTCTTGCAATCAATGGTCTCGAGATGTCCGGCCTCGACGCTGCGCTTCATGGCCGGGCCATCCGACGACTCCACGCCGATGACGCGAATCTTCGGATTGTGACTCTTGACCGCCATCGAGACGCCGGAGATCAGACCGCCGCCGCCGATCGGCACGATCACGGCGTCGACCTCGGGCCAGTCCTGCACGATTTCGAGGCCGAGGGTTCCCTGGCCGGCGATGAGCTGCTCGTCGTCGAACGGATGCACGTAAGTGAGTCCCTGCGCGCGCACCAGCTCTTTCGCTTTCTCGTTGGCCTCGTCCCAGATCATTCCGTGCAGCACGACTTCCGCGCCGTAGCCTTTGGTGGCGGCGATCTTGGCGGGCGTCGCGTTCTGGGCCATGCACACCACGGCACGGATGCCGTGAATCTTCGCGGCCAGCGCGACGCCCTGGGCGTGATTGCCGGCTGACGAGCATACGACGCCGCGCTTTTTCTGCTCCTCAGGCATCAGCGCGAATTTGTTCAGCGGGCCGCGGATTTTGTACGACCCGACCCGCTGAAACATTTCCGCTTTGAGGCGGACATCGAAGCCGGTGCGCTCGCTGAGCTGCCGCGACGTCAGCAGCGGCGTGTGCTTGATGTGCTGCGCGATGCGCGCGCGCACTTCTTCGAAGTCTTTGAGCGACAGCGTGAACATCCGCGCGCTATTTTCCTTCCGCTCCCAGCGAGTTCAGAAAATCCTGAACTTCGACACGGTCGGATTCCTGAGTCGATGCCGTCATGGCCTTGTTGAAGGCCTCACGCGCCTTGGCCTGGTCCCCCTTCTCGGCATAAGCCTGACCGAGGATGCTGTAGGCGCGCCAGGTCTCACGGCTGTTGGGGTGGCTGGTGATCCAGTTGTTGAGGAAGGCGATGGCTTCGTCAGGCTTCTTATCGCCGAGGAAACCGAAAGCAATGATGTTGAGCGCTTCTGCTTCGTTGTAGTTCTGCTTCGCGCGATCGCGCAGCTCGGTGGCTGCCTTCTTATCGCCTTTCTTTTCGAGAACGGCGGCCTTCGTGCGAAGGGCGGTGGTGGTGTTGCCGAGGGCCAGGGCGTTGTCGGCGTATTTGAGGGCGGTGTCGACATCGCCGTTGCGCATCTCAAAGCGCGCGGCGGCCGCCCAGGCGTCGGAGTTCCAATGCTTTCCACCGCGCAGCTCGCTGCGGATCGACGCGCGCACGGTGGCCGGAACGTCGACTTCGATCTTGAACGGAACTCGGAGCTTTTCCCAACGCAGCGCTGCGGTCGCGCTGTTGTTGGTCAGATCGTCGAATCCGAATGCCATCCTTTCCTGATTGTCGGTCAGGGTCTGCGGCGTGACGGTCACGCGCGCCGCATCTTCGGATGGATCGTAGTTGTACGTTCCCCAATCACTCGAGAACTTGCTGAAGACCACCGTCCACTGCGACGCTCCCGGAATCATGAACAGTCCGTACGTTCCGGCGGGCAGCGTCTGGCCTTCGACTTTCACGGGCGTCGAAAATGCGATGGTGCTGTTCTCGTTCGCTCCGGCGCGCCATAAAACGCCATACGGAACGAGTCCGCCGAAGATCATCCGCTTGTTCACCGCCGGGCGGTGATACGTGATGTTGACATCGGTGATCCCGATCGTCTGCCCGACTGTGGCGGCCGGACTCTGTTCCGACAGCCGAAGCGCCGGCTGCGCCATCGTCGATACCGCGACGAGCAGTGCGATGACAACTACAGTTCCGCGAATTTTCATGGTGTTCCTCCTCCGGAACGGAGATCCTACTATTTCGCAGAGGCGAGGAACTGTTTGATAAGTGTCTGTGACTTCTGGTCGCGGATGCGCGTGAACAGCTTCGTCCCCAGCTTGACGATGGTCTCGGGACGATCGAAGGGGAGGCGCTCATACATCTTCCCACCCGCGAAGTGACAGGGCTGGCAGCGTTGCTCGAGGATTGGTCGGATCTGCGTCTTGAAGTCGACTTTGGGAGTCGGATGGCCCGGCATCCGGAGGAAAACAATCAACAAGGCCACCGTCACGAGGCGAGCCTACTCCTTTACAAGCTCAGCCGCAGTTCGTAAACTGCAAACAGTTCCAGGAACTCCAATGACCTCTTATCGCGCGTGCAGGTGGCGGGTCAGTGTGTTTGGCGTGCTCGGTGGCGCCCTCTTCATGAGCGCCTGCGCGTCCATTCCATTCGACCGCACGGCTGAGTCGGCCTCGAAAGCGGTCATCACGCAGTCCGATGATGACGATTGGGATCAGCTCAACGCCCAACTGCGCGCCGATCTGAACCGCTTCAACAGCCGCGAAATCGTCCGCAAGCCGACCATGGCTCCGAGCGCGAGCACTGCCAAAGCACGCGACAAGGAGTTCGCCGACCGCGCCCGCGCGCTCTTTGCGCCGCTCAGTTCCATGCGAATGCCCGTCGTGGGCGTGCAGGGGCGGGAGCTCAGCGATTCGTGGCACGATCCGCGTGACGGCGGTGTGCGCGTGCACAAGGGCATCGACATCTTCGCGCCGCGCGGAAGAGAAATCGTGGCCGTCGCCGACGGGTTCCTCAGCTATATCGGCGATCAGCCCAAGGGCGGACATTGCCTCTGGCTGACCACGGAATCGGGAACGTCGTTTTACTACGCGCATCTCGACCGCTGGGCCCCCGGTTTGTATGAAGGGATGGAAGTGCAGGCGGGCGATCTGATCGGATTCGTCGGCAACACCGGCAACGCGAAACACACGCCCTCGCATCTGCACTTCGGCATCAATCAGAACGACGAGATGGTCAATCCCTTTCCCCTGCTCGCCCGCGCCGCACCCACCCAGCACGCCCGCGCACACGTGGAGTTGGGCGGCGGCTTCGGGACGCGGTAATTGCGTCTGACCGCCGTGTACATCCTGCCGTACGTTCTCGTAAAGGCCCTGGCCTACATCGCCTGGTGTTACGTGGGCGTCCGATGGTTCCAGCCCGACAATCATTCTCCTGGTGCTGCCGCGATCGCACTCGGCCTCGGCCGCCTGCTACTCGGAGTCGGCCTCGGCCTGGTGATCTTTGTGGCGGCCCTCACCATGAACAATGCCACGCGCAATGCTCCCCTCACCTACGCTGCCATCTACGTTCCTGTCCGCGTGATCGAGTGGAGCATCTGGTACCTGTTCGTGCGCCATCGCGGTTCTGCAGTCCGTACGCCGCTGTGGATTATCGGTGGCGTGATCATCTCGTGCATCGCCGACCTGCCCATCGGGATCGCGGAGCACGGCGTCGTTCCGGTCGGAAGACCGTTCTGCTAAAAGGCTGTGCGTCCCGGCCACACCTCGCGCAGCGGCCGCATCACGAATTCGCGTGTGCGATAGCGCGGATGCGGGAGGGTCAGACGCGCGGAGCGTCGTCGATGGGCGCTGTGCAGGATCAAATCGAGATCGATGACGCGCGGCGCATTGCGCGTCGAGCGGCGGCGGCCGAGGCGCGCTTCGATTTGCTGGAGAGCGTCGAGGAGTTTCTCCGGCGAGAGATTGGTGTGACCGAGGATCACCATATTGAGAAATTTCGGCGGCGGCGCATCGACGGGCTCAGTCTCGATGATCGAGCTCAGGCGCACGACCGAGATGACGCGCCGTAATTCGTCGACCGCTCGCCGAAGATATCGTCGGCGATCGCCGCGGTTCGATCCCAGCGCGATGACGACGGTGTAGGGCAACTATTCCTCGCTGATGTCGATCTGATCGGCGAGCTCGTTGACGTCGTCGATCGCGCGCGGAAAATATTGTTTGAGGTGCTCGCCGGCGGCGTTGATCGCTTCGACAATTCCGTCGGTGAACTCGGAGTTCTTGAAGCGGTGGGTGAGCTTGGCGGCGATCTCGTCCCAGAAACCTGCCGGCACTTTCTGATCGATGCCGCGATCTCCGAGAATCGCGAAGCGATTTTCCTCGCTGGCGATGAAGAGCAACACGCCGTTGCGCAGCGCCGTTTTCGTCATCCCCAGTCGTTCGAAGGTCCGCTCCGCGAATTGGCGGATGTCGGATCCGGATTTTGGCTGGACATGAACACGGATTTCGCCGGAGGTCCGCTCTTCGGCGTTCTGAATCGCCTTGACGATCCGGTCCTGATCGAGCTTGTCGAGAAATTCTTTCTGCTTCATCTACCAGCCTCCGCTAGCGCCGCCGCCCCCGAATGATCCTCCACCTCCCGAGAATCCGCCCCACCCTCCCCCACCTCCGCCACCACTCCACCCGCCACCTCCGAATGTACGCCCTCCGCCGCCAAGGAAGAGCAACGGCCAGAAGCATCCGCGACCGCGCGAGAAGATGAGAATGAGGAGGATGACGACGATCCAAAACAGTACAGTGCACCCGGCTCCCGCTGCCCGTGACGCCGGTGCAGCGCGCTGCACCGGCGCAGCCGGCGCTTCCTTGTGCTCGACCTCGGCCATGAGCGCGTCGGCGGCGGCGCTCAGGCCGCCGGCGTAATCGCCCTGCCGGAAGTGCGGCGCAATGTACTGATCGATCACACGCCGCGAAAAGGCGTCGGTGATCGTCCCTTCCAGTCCGTATCCGACTTCGATCCGAATCTTTCGCTCTTTGATGAAGACGAAGAGGATCAGACCGTTGTCGAACTTCTTGTTGCCGACCTTCCACCGCTCCGCGCAGCGGATCGTGAAGTCTTCCAGCGCTTCCCCTTCCAGCGATGGGAAGGTGTAGATGATGAATTGCGCGCCCGTTCGCTGCTCGAAGGCCGCCAGCTTCTCATTCAGCGCGTGCGCGGCGCTTTCGCCGAGAATTCCCGCCTTGTCGGTGACGAACGTGGTCGGCGGCGGAGGAACGTCGAGCGCGAACGTCGTCGTCGCGCAAAGCAGCAGCGCCGCAAGCGCGAGGGATGAGGGATGAGGGATGAGGGATGAAAGAAATTGGCGCTTCATCCCTCAGCCCTCCGCCCTCATCCCTCCCAGATCATCGCGGCGCCGGAGCCGGTACCGGCTGATTGCCGAAAGGCTGGAAATTCACTTCGGGCGGTTTACTCGATCCAGCCACGCCCTGGAAGTACGCTTTCGGCTTGAATCCACTCATGTTCGCGACGATGTTCGCCGGAAACTTGAGCACCGCGGTGTTGAACTGCTGCGCGGCCTCGTTGTAACGGCGGCGCTCGACTGCGATGCGATTTTCAGTTCCTTCGAGCTGGGATTGCAGCTCCAGGAAATTCTGATTCGATTTCAGCTCGGGATAGCGCTCGACGACCACCAGCAATCGCGACAGCGCGTTGCTGAGCCCTGCCTGTGCCGCTTCGAATTGCGCCAAAGCCTGGGGATTGTTGGGCACGTTCGAGGCCGTGCCGGGAGCGCCGGTGGCGGGAGCCGCAATTTGTCCGACGCGCGCGCGTGCGTTCACGACCGCCTCCAACGTCGACTTCTCGAAATTTGCCGCCCCCTGAACGGTCCTGACGAGATTCGGAATCAGGTCGTAACGGCGCTGATAGTCGTTCTCGACCTGCGCCCACTGCGACTGCACTGCCTGATCGAGGACCACCAGGTTGTTGCGAACGCTGATGAACCAGATGCCGCCGATCAGCAGGACGATAAGCAATGCCACCAAACAGCCAACGAGCCCAAATCTCACTCAGTACTCCTCTTCTTCTTCCTCTTCCTCTTCCGCTGTTGCTTCTTCTTCGCGCTCCGGCGTCACGAGGTCTTCTTCTTCCTCTTCAGGGACCCCCGCGGCCGGCGCGCTCTCCGGCTCGGCGGGGAACTCCTCCTCGGGTGGTTCCTCTACGACGCGCGCGGCGCGCCCGCGGTGCGAGCTCGCCGGCGGCGCTTCCTCAGCATCCCGCTGATCGGCGCCGCACTTTGGACATACTGGAATCGGCTTTCCGAGATCGTAAAACTTGGTGTGACAACTGTAGCAAGTGTATTTGCGTCCCAGGTCTGCCATGCGGCGCGACACACTAGCACCGGGTCTACTGGGGAGCAAGTCGGTCAAAAGCAGAAGTCAGAAGGCAAGAGGCAGAAGTCCCGCCGCCCTTCTGCCTTCTGACTTCCGCCTTTTGTCACTGCACTCTCGGAATGGCTTGCGCGGCGCGCGAGCCGGCCTCGTTCGCGCCGGGGACACCGTGGGCGCGAACATCGGCCGCCTGAAGAGCCAGCTTCTGCGCGTCCGGAAATACGTCGAGCGCCTTCTCGATCTGATTGTCGCCCTGCAGGCGATAGGGATACGAGGCATCAAAGCCGAATTTCGCGGCGACGATCTCCGCCTTTAACGCGCGATCGATGAATTTACGATCATTCTCTTTCTGCATCGACAGACGAATCTCGTCGAGGGGCGCGATCTCTTTGCCGGCTGCGTAGCGGATGAAGTCCTCGACGATCTGCGGCGAGATCACCAGGTCTTTGCCGACCTCGGGATGTTTGGCCGCATATTCGACACCAAAGTTGAAAATTGCGCTGCGGACTTCCAGAAGCTGTGTGGTCTTGGTCAGCGGCGCGGGCTTGACGATCACGTCGGGAGTGATTCCGCCACCGCCGTAGACGAGGCGTCCGGTGTCGGTCTTGAACTGCTTGCGATCCTTGAGCGGCATCTCGGTCGAGCCGCTGGCATCGCCTTCGTCGGCGACGTAGTAGTCGTAGAACGAGCTGTAGTCGCGCTGGATGTTGCGGCCCGACGGCGTGTAGTACTTCGACGTCGTCAGCGCGAGACCCGCGCCGTATTGCAGCGTGTAGACGCTCTGCACCAGGCCCTTGCCCCAGCTGGTCTCGCCGACGATCAGGGCGCGATCGTGATCCTGCAGGGCGCCGGCGACGATCTCCGACGCCGAGGCGCTTCCGCGATTCACAACGATGACCAGCGGAATCTCGAGCTTCTGATGTTTTCCAGGCGCGGTGTAGTCCTGGGCCGAGTCGGTGGTGCGACCTTTGGTGTAAACGATCATCTGACCCTTGTCGAGGAAGTGATCGGCGACGCCGACCGCCGCGTCGAGCAGTCCGCCCGGATTGCCGCGCAGATCGAGGACCAGCCTCTGCATTCCTTCCTGCCTCAGTTTTTCGACAGCGTCATCGAGCTCGCGGACGGTCGTGGCGGTGAAATCCTTGATCTTGATGTAGCCGACTCCGGGCCGGAGCATCAGCACGTTCGCAATCGAATTGGTCGGGATGGCGGCGCGAACAATCGTCAGCGGGATCGGTTCTTTGATTCCAACGCGCAGGATCTTGATATGAACCGTCGTCCCCTTCGGTCCCTTCAGGCGCTTGACGACATCATCTAGCGAGAGGTCGTCGGTGGCCGTACCTTCGACTTCCGCGATCACGTCGCCGGCACGGATGCCGAGTCGCGCTGCCGGGGTCCCTTCGAGCGGGGTGATGACCGTGACCTGGTCGTTGCGCTTCGTCACCAGGATGCCGAGGCCGTAGAAGGAGCCTTTCTGGCGGTCCTGCATGTCGGAGTACTCTTTCGGCTCGAGAAAGGTGGTGTGCGGATCGAGCGTCCGGAGCATCCCGTCGATCGAGGAGTACACGAACTTGTCCGAAGGCGTATCCTCGGGCGCCCATGATGTGACGGCAGCCAACAGATCCGTGTACTCTTTCAGCCGCTTTTGGACATCGTTCTGTACCGGCGAGCCGAACAGTCGATTACCGTAGAAGCCGCCGAACAGAGTCGCCGCGGCGACAGCCACCAGAAGGGTTAGCGAAAAGGTCCACTTGCTTGTCTTTTGAATGGTTACCATGCAGTCCTGCGTCGCAACAGATTTGAGGGTCGTAACGTCATTATACGGGCGGACTATTCGCCCAGCGGTTGCTGTTCGATTTGTCACAGAAAGGGCCATTCATGTTCGGTTCACTTGGCATCCCGGAGTTGTTGCTCATTTTCATCGTTGCCCTGCTGGTGTTTGGCCCGAAACGCCTGCCGGAAATCGGTCGCACGCTCGGTAAAGCCATCGGAGAGTTCAGAAAAGCCACTGACGAGCTGAAACACACCATCGAACGCGAAGTGCAGGTCGAGGAGATGAAGCAGCTCACGCCGCATATCACTCCTGCCGCCGAGGTGGTATCAAGAGATGAGCCAGCCACGCCAGTGGTTGCGCTGCCGCCGGAGCGAACGGATTACACGAAACCGGCATGACCGACTCGCTGACTGACGCGGAGTCGAGCTTCGATTCGACCGAGCCGGAGCACGACCTCCCCAAGATGTCGTTCCTCGAGCACCTCGAGGAGCTCCGCAAGCGCCTGCTCGTCTCCATCATCGCCCTCGGCGTCGCGTTCCTGGCGTGCTGGAACTACGCGGATCGCATCTTCGGTCTGCTCGCGCGGCCGCTATCACGTTTTCTCCCCCCCGGCGAGAAGCTCGTTTTCACGCGGCTCACAGAACCGTTTCTTCTGTACATGAAGGTGGCGTTCTTCGCGGGGATTTTTGTCGCCTCGCCGATCATCCTGTGGCAACTCTGGTTGTTCATCGCTCCCGGTCTCTACAAGCGGGAGAGAAGCTACGCGGCGCCGTTCATCATCATCGCGTCGCTCTTTTTCATCGTGGGAGGCTGGTTCGGCTGGCGCGTGCTGCTTCCCGGAACCTGTGCTTTTTTTCTGGAAACCGGAAAGGAGTTCAGGCAGATGATCAAGGCGGACGAGTTCTTCTCGTTCGCGAGCATGGTCATCCTGGCCACCGGACTGGTCTTCGAAACGCCGATCCTGATCTTCTTCCTAGCGCGCCTCGGCATCGTCACGCCGGCCTTTCTGCTGCAGAAGTTCAAATGGGCGATCGTGCTGTCGTTCATCATCGCGGCTATCGTGACGCCCACGCCTGACATGGTCACGCAGACGGTGTTGGCGGTTCCGATGATCGCTCTTTACGCCCTCGGCATCGCCATCGCGTACATCTTCGGCAAGAAAACGACGTGACAGCACCCGTCCTGATGCCCACCAGCGTCCAGGGCGAGACCTTCGCGCACGTCACGCACGTCACTTATCACATCGACGGCGAGCTGATCCCGGTTCTGACGGTCGACATCGAGCGCATCCCGATCTGCTTCGAGCATCACATCCTGCTTTGGAAGAGCCCCAGCGTCTCGATCGGCCTGAAAGCCGTGCGCGGCGCGTTCAAGCGGATACTGGCCGGGATGCAAATCCTCGTCACGGAGGCCCGCGGCCGCGGGCAGATCGCGTTCAGCCTGCGACGGCCCGGGACATATTTTTCCAATTCATCTTACGCAGGGCGATGAAATCGACGTGCGCGAGCACCAGGTTCTGGCCGCGACGGACAACATCGACTACACGTTCGAGCGCGTGCGCGGTTTCGCCAATCTTCTTTTCGGCGGGAGCGGATTCTTCATCGACAAGTTCATTGGGGTCAGGTCTTTGATTCTCGGTTCACTCTTCAAAGAGTAGAGACTGAAGAGTCAAAGAGGCCATTCAATCACTTCTTAGCGGGCGACAGGCTCTGCGTCGTCCGACAACGATCGTTTTTCGCCGGAACCCGAAAAACACGCCCCTGCGCCGCGTCGACGCGCGTACGTCGATCTTCTACCTGTAGAACCGAGCGAGAATCAAAGATCTGACCCCATTAGCGCGCTGCCGGCGCCTCGTCGTTGCGAATCGGCGGCAAGCTGCGCAAGTAGACGTAGATCGCTCGAAGGTCATCGTCCGACATTCGCCGAATCTGCCGCCACGGCATGAATGGGTTCAGCTCGTCGCCGTTGCGAAGTTTTCCGGTGCGTATGGTCTGCAGAAAATCGGTCTCACTCCAGCGCCCGATTCCTGTCTCCGGTTCGGGCGTCAGGTTGGTCGGCTTCTTCGGAAGATCCTTGGGCGGATTCGCCATGCCGGCGAAGAGGCGACTCTTGTCCGGTTCCGAGCGCAAACCGGTGCGCGGCGTGTGGCAATCGGCGCACAGGCCGGCATGTTGTGCGAGGTAACCGCCATACGCCGTTGTCCCGCGCGAAGGCGTTGCCACTGAAATCGCCGCCTTCGGTCGCAGAAACAGAAGCTTGCCAAGCTTGAAGGCAATGCTCGGGCTCTGTGTCACCGCATGCCGGACCGGCGAAAGGCTCTTGAGATAGCGAGCGACTGCCAGCGCGTCGTCATCCGACATCTCGTGAAACCATTCATAAGGCATCACCGGCGCGAGCAGACCTCCGTCCTTTCGCTGACCATTGCGAATGGCGCGGACGATTTCCGCGTCGCTCCATGTGCCGAGTCCCGTTTCGGGATCGGGCGTCAGATTCGAGGCGCGCGTCGTCCCGATGCGCCAGTCGTGAAATTCCTTTCCACCGCTCAGCGGTCCGTCGACGTCGTGCATCGGATCGGCGGCGTGACAGCCTCCGCATACCGCGACGTTGCGGACGATGTACTCCCCGCGGGCTACGGTCGCGGCGCTAACGATGGCCGGCGAGAACGCCGGCAAAGGGACTTGTGCGTGGCGACACCCGAGTGCCATCGCGCAGACTGCCGCGATTCGATGGAATCTCATGCCGGTCGGCGTCTGCATGTTCAGCACCAGCCAGCCGCGTGGCGATTGCTTCGGCCATGGCGTGCGCAGCGCGTGCATCGGGATGGCCATCGTCGCGCACGCGCCATCGTGGATCGATCTGAATCCACAGATATGAAAAACCAGGCTGGTCGAGAATGCGATGACGCAAGTCGGTTTCGCGCGGCGACTCCTGACCAAACTGCGGGACGAGGATGACCGGCACGGCGCCGCGACTGCGCGCAAGATCGATCGTGGCGCGAAGGACCTCGCGCGTTGTCTCGATACCGCGTTCGATCGTCTCGGCACTGCGATATCGCACGACTCGCCGCGCGAGCGCTGACAGACGCCAACGCTCCGCCGGCGGACGCCACACCAGACCACTCGCCAGATGCGGCCTGTCATCGTCGAGATTGCGATCGAAGATCGAGGGAGTAAACAGCATCACTACCGCGATCGGCCGCCGAAAACGGACGATCTCGGACTTCAACCTCAGATAGGCCTGATCGGAGGCGTATCCGGACACAGCAATATTCGCGCTCTGGATGCCGGTGATCTGCTCGGTCTGCGCCGGGATCGTGTCCTGCCACCCGAGCCGCTCGCCCACCACCATCGATTCTCCGGTGAAGATGATCGTGGGACGATCGAGATCGACGGGCTCGATCACGCGGCGGACGCGATAGCCGCTGCGATCGAATGCATACTCCGTAACTCCTGCGGTCTTGCTCCTCTGGTATCCGACTCGCGATGGGATGAATGTCCAGCCCAGATACGGATCAAGCCGGCGACTCGGCTCCGATCTGGCTGGAACCTCCTGGGCAGCGCGGAAGGGTCTCTGTCGCAGGAGCGCCTCGCTCGCGACAAATCCGAGAACAACGGCGATGAAAATCGTGGCGGCCGTCGCACTGCTGTCCGCGATGAAGCGCGCGATCGGATGTCGCGCCACAATCGCAAGGCCCATACCGATCAACACGATGGCGATGCGGACCTGCCAATACGCGTGAAGGTAGTGCTGGCGCGGCACAAAGAATGACGGCAGAAAGTGCGCGTCAAACCATTCTCGGTTTGCAACGAGCGCAAATGCCAGGAAGGCACAGCCAATGCAAGCGAGTGCAATTTCGGCAATCAGCCGTTTGCGAAATATGCAAAGTCCCGCCCCGGTACTCGAGCGAATACTCTCGCCAATCCACCGCTGGATCTGGAGCAATCCCAAGCGCAGGGTGCAAAAGCTGCTCCGATTCAGTGAAATAGAAATCGATGGAGGGCGCGACATCCTCCGGGCAGCCGAGGTGACGGCGGATCCGCTGCTGCGGCGGCTGTACATGCTCCACGCCGTGGACGAGAACCGTCACGGCCTGCTCTTCCGACGGCGAGCGGCGGCCCTTCTGCGCAACTCGCGCGCATTCGCGACGCCTGCATCTGAAGCGTGGCTGCCGCTGGCGGGACACGGGATTGATGACCTGCAGGTCGCCGACGAGAGCGACGATACATTACTCGCCTTTCTGCACGTTGCGGAAAGGTCTGCAGCCGACCGATTCACGATCTATCGCGACGTTCTGGCATCCGATCCAGGGACACAAAAAGTCTTCGAGGAAATCTTGCACGACGAAATGTTTCACATGAACTACACCCTGAGCCAGTTGGTCCGTGTGGCACCGCAGCGGCACCGATGGCAGCTTTGGCGGGCACGACTTGGGCGTCTTTGGAAAGCGTATCTGCGCATCGCGACCGCATTGGCCGGCCTCATCGGCACGCTGGTCCTCACCATCCAATATTTCGTTCTCTTGCCGCCATTCGCGTTTCTCGCGAAGCGCGCTGAACGGCGCGAACCGCCCGGCTGGAAAACGATCGCGCCCGAGCGGAATGGATCGATGAGGACCGAGTACTGATCATGAAGATTCTCGGCATCTCAGCTCACTATCACGACGCAGCAGCAGCACTCATCGTCGACGGCGTCCCGGTGTGCGCTGTGCAGGAAGAGCGGCTGTCGCGCAAGAAGAGCGACGCGGCCTTTCCGCTTTCCGCGATCGAATGGTGCCTCGAGTACGGTGGCATCGACCCGGAGGCGCTCGACGCAGTCGTCTTCTATGAGCGTCCGATGTTGAAGTTCGATCGCATACTCACATGCGCGCTCCGCGGATTTCCTCGTTCGTGGCGCGCATTTCCGAAAGCGATGAAGAATTCGCTGGGCGAAAAAGTCTGGGTCCGTGGAATCATCTCTTCACACCTCGGCACGCCTGCACGCAAGATCCTCTTCACGGAGCATCACCAGTCACACGCGGCGGCCGCATTTCTGACGGCACCGACACGGCGTGCCGCGATCCTGACCACTGACGGCGTTGGCGAATGGGCGACCCTCACTGTGGGCCATGGCGAACGAGGCAACGGTTCGACCTCGATCTCCCTTCTTCGCGAAATTCGCTTTCCGCACTCCCTCGGCATGCTGTATTCGACCTTCACCGCCTACCTCGGCTTCGCAGTCAATGAGGACGAATACAAGGTCATGGGCCTCGCCGGCTATGGCCGTCCGACGATGGTCGACAAGGTCCGCCGGGTCATTCGACCCACGCCCGACGGGGCTTTCGCACTCGACCTCGACTACTTTGAATTTCACACCACGTCGCAGCGATCGTATTCATCGCGCTTCGTCGAGCTGTTCGGACCGCCTCGAAATCCATACGAGCCGATCGATCTCGAAACAGACGACGGCCGCCGGTTTGCCGATTGCGCGGCCAGCGTGCAGCGCGTCCTCGAGGACACGCTGGTCGATCTTGCACGTTCGCTGCGTCAGGAAACGGGCCTGCCCGATCTTTGTCTCGGCGGCGGTGTGGCGCTCAACGGCGTGGCGAACGCGCGCATTCTCGCCGAGTCAGGCTTCGAGCGCGTGTTCGTGCCTTCAGCGCCGGGCGATGCAGGCTGCGCGATGGGAGCGGCGCTCTATGCCGATCGGATCCACTTTCGAAATTCCGATCGCGATGTTCCCGATCATCCCTTCTGGGGTCCATCGGTTGACGGCGCCGAGCTCTCGCGCATCGCCCGTGAAGATGGTCAATATGTTGATCAATTTGACGAGGCGGCGCTGGTCGAGCGGACCGCAGAGGATCTGGCCGCCGGACGGATTGTCGGTTGGATGGAAGGGGCTCTCGAATTCGGTCCGCGCGCACTCGGCCATCGCAGCATCCTGGCCGCGCCACACTCGATCGAGATGCGCGATCGACTCAATCGCGAGATCAAGTATCGCGAGCAATTCCGTCCCTTCGCGCCTGTGGTGACCATCGAGGCGGCCGATCGCTATTTTGATCTTCCCGCCGGCGGCGCCCGGCTGGGACGATTCATGTCCGGCGTCTTTCCGGTGCGGCCGGAACATCGAGAACGATTGCAGGCCGTCACGCACGTCGACGGCACCGCGCGCGTTCAGGCGCTGGAGCGCGACATGGCGCCGCGCTTGTACGCATTGCTGGAAGCCTACGAACGAAAGAGCGGAATGCCGGTCCTGCTCAACACCTCATTCAATCTGGCCGGCGAGCCGATCGTGAATCGCGCGGTCGAGGGCTACTCCACATTTTTGCGCTGCGGCATTGACGTGCTGGTTGCTGATCGGACGCGCGTCACCAAACGCGATTCACTGTTGATCAAGAGAGCGGAGGACATGACATGCTCAAAAGACGCGGCCGCATTCAACGCGGCGTGATCGTCCTCGGCAGCACGGCCGGTTCGATCGCCGCGCTCACTCGAGGCCTCTGGCACAGCGAAGCCCACAAGCGGTGGCTGGTGCCACTCGCGATCTTTCTTTGCGTGACGGGCCTGCTGCTGATCCTGGCCACGACGGTCGAAGCGCTGGCGCCGTTCATCTACTCGATCTTCTGACGTGATGGGCGATTTCCTCGAGCTTCTCGCGTGTCCCGCATGCGACGGCATGCTCACCGCGGACTGGTCGTGTGCCGCGTGCGGTGCGACTTACGAGGCTGCCGATGGAATCGCGAATCTGCGACTGCCCGGCGATGCGCGCACGGAAGTCGTCCGTCATTTTTACCAGGAGGCGCCCTTCCCGGGCTACCCGCCGCGCGACAGCCTGGAATGGCTTCGCGCTCGCGCGGAGCGCAGCGAATTCGCGCGCATGCTCGATCGCGCCATTCCTGGGGATGCACGCGTCCTCGATCTCGGCTGCGGCACGGCGCAGATGACGCTGCATCTCGCGCGCGCCAATCGTCGGGTCATCGGCGCCGACCTCACGCGTGCTTCGCTCCAACTCGGCGCGGCAGCCGCGCGTCGCTTCGGTCTCGATGGCGTGCAGTTCGTCGAGACCGATCTGCATCGTCCCGGCCTGCGAAAAGGATCGTTCGACGTCATCTACTCGTCCGGCGTTTTGCATCACACGCCCAATCCTCGCGCCGCATTCCAGCGCCTCGCACAACTTGCCCGGCCGGGCGGAATGATCGTGGTCGGCCTCTACAACGCGGTCGCGCGCATCCCCTTTCAGTTGCGACGTCTCCTTGCGCGCATCTCGGGCATGGCGTCCGATCCGGTGCTACACGATCGTCGTAGTGAGCCGCAGCGGCGCGAAGCGTGGATCCGCGATCAATATCAACACCCGGAGGAACACTGCCACACCCTCGGCGAGGTGCAGAAGTGGTTCGCGGAGAACGGCATTGAATATCTGCGCGCCTATCCCAGCGCTCTGCTGGACGGCGATTCGAAAGATCTCTTTGCACGCGACCCTGACAACTGGCACCTGGAGGCATGGCTGGCGCAAATCGGCTGGATCGGCTCGATCGGATACGAGGGCGGATTGTTCATAACGGTCGGCAAAAAACTTGACCATCCGGGGCGGAACGACTTATGCATTGCGGAACTTGCGTAACCGGGGAGGCTCGATGAAATCAGCATTTCCGCGCAAATCCATCGTGCTCGTTTCGTTCATCCTCGCAGCATTTTTCACGCTCCAGGCACAGCAGCCGCCGAAGAAAACCGGCGAGGTCACGGCGACGAAGGAGAACTGGAGCGCCGCCGTGGACGACAACGCGCAGACCCTCTTCGCTGAAGGGAAGCGCATTTTCCGCTTCGACACGTTTGGTGACGAGGTGTTCTGGACTGACACGCTCCGGCTCAATCAGGCCATCGCGGGAGCGGCGAATGGGGGCGTCGGATCGGGTGTCTCGCCGAAAGCGGCGCTGGCAGTGGGACTGAAGGTCGACGCCGAAGCAATTCCGGACGCCGTCGCGGACGCGATCAAAAAGGGGCAGGTGAACCTCGATGATCCCGCCACGACGTTGACATTGCTGAAGCTGAATGCCGTCGTGGGCGTCAAGGGAACTTTCAACACCGACGGCAGTCTGCGCTCGATCGGACTCTCCTGTGCGGTTTGCCATTCGACGGTGGACGATTCATTCGCGCCTGGAATCGGCAAACGTCTGGACGGCTGGCCCAACCGCGATCTGAATGCCGGCGCAATCATTTCCCTGACACCCGGACTTCCCGCGATCAGCAAGCTTCTCGGCGTCGACGACGCGACGACGAAAAAAGTCCTCGCAAGCTGGGGCCCCGGAAAGTTCGACGCTGAGCTCAACCTGGACGGGAAGGCGTTTCGTCCCGATGGAAAACCGGCCGCAACCCTGATTCCTCCGGCCTACGGCATGGCCGGTGTGAATCTTCACACCTGGACCGGCGGATGGGGAACGGTGACGTACTGGAATGCCTACGTTGCAAATCTCGAATTGAATGGACAGGGAACCTTTTTTGATCGGCGGCTGATGAACGCATCGCAGTATCCGATTGCGGCCAAGAATGGCTTCGGAAACAAGCGCGCCCGCAATGACATGGTCACCTCGAAGCTCGCGGCCCTCCATTTCTATCAACTGGCCATACCGGCGCCCGTTCCGCCCGCAAATGCATTCGACGCCGATCGCGCATCGCGCGGTCAGGCGTTGTTCAACGGAAAGGCGCAGTGCGCGACGTGTCATGTCCCCCCGCTTTTTACCGAGCCGGGATGGAACACGCACTTCCCTGCCGAAATCGGGATCGATGCCTTCCAGGCCGATCGCTCGCCCGAAAAAACGTATCGAACCGCCCCGCTGCGCGGCCTTTGGTCGCATCAAAAAGGAGGCTTCTACCACGACGGCCGCTTCGCGACGCTTCGGGACGTCGTGAACCACTACGACAGGTTCAAGAAACTCGGCCTAACCGAGGAGGAAAAGAACACGCTGGTGGAATACTTGAAGTCACTTTGAGGCAGCAGTGATTCCCTCAGTGAACTATCTGGCCGTCCTTACTAGCGGGGTCGTTATCTTCGTCCTCGGTGGCTTTTGGTATTCGCCCATCCTGTTCGCGAAGCCGTGGACTCGCCTGATGGGAAAAAACGAAGAGGAGATGAAGGCCTACATGGCGTCGCCGCAGGCGAAGCGAGAGATGCCGCTCATGTACGGCATGGCTCTGTTGTGCGCATTGGTCACAGCGTGGGTGATGGCGATCATCGTGAGGCACTTTGCGCTGCCGTCCGCGTTGCGCGGCGCGGAAGTGGGCGCTCTTTGCTGGCTCGGATTTGCGGCCGCGACGAGCTACGCGACTTCGCTGTTCTCGATGCAGCCGAAGGCCTTGTGGCTGATCAACTCCGGCTACAACCTCGTTTCGTTTGTGCTCGCGGGCGTCATACTCGCGCTCTGGCGGTAGCGCCTATCTTTCGACTTCGAAATCGGCCTCGATCGATGGCAGCGCTTCGTTGAAAATGACTGTCGTTTCCTGAATCGGAAACAGCACGGTGTGATTCCGCTGCTGGACCTCGACGATGATCTCGTAAAAGCCGAGATCGTTGATGGCGACTAGAGTCCCCGGTTTGCCTTTGAACTCGACCGTCTTGTTGAAGACCGAGACCTTCGCAGGTATTTCCATGCGCGTAAGTTAACACGACCACCCGCCCGGTTGGGATGTCAGGATGTTGGGATGATGGACGAACATTCCAACATCCCAACGTCCTAACCGGGCGGGCGGACGGGAGACTTACGGCTTCTTGACCGGCTTCTGGGCGGCCGGCTTTTCGCTCTTGGGCGTGGCCGCGGGTGCAGCCTGCGGCTTCGGCGCGGGCGGCGCTGGAGGCGGCGCGAAGTAGGCCTCGTCGTAGACGGGTTTCGCCGATTCCTTCAACGCGTCGAGTGTGTCGCGCAGCTTCTTCTGCTTCACGTTCTTTTCGAGTGTCGGCTTGACCTGCTCGAACGGCGTCAACGCATGCTCTTCGACTTTGATGATGTGGTATCCGAACTGGGTGCGGGTGACCGGCGTGATGTCGCCGACTTTGGCAGCGAAGGCCGCCTGCTCGAACTCCGGAACCATCTGGCCGCGCCCGAAGTTGCCGAGCTCGCCGCCGTTCTTGCCGGTCTCGGTGTCGTCCGACTCTTTCTTCGCGACGTCCTCGAATTTCGCCTTGCCGGCGACGATTTCCGCGCGGAGCGCTTCCGCCTTCGCCTTCGCTTCGGCGTCGGTGAGCTCTTTCTTCCCCTTCGGCGCGGCCGGGCTGCCTTTAAATGCAATCAAAATATGTCGCGCTTTTACCTGCTCATATTCTTTCTTGCTCTCCTCGTAGGCCTTCTTCAGATCGGCGTCGCTGACCGCGATGTTGCTGTCGATCCGCTTCAGCTCTTCCTGCGCCACCAGGTTCTCGCGGAGAAGGTTGAGCTGCTTGACGACTTCGGCATCCTTGTCGAGGCCGGCCTTCGTTCCTTCGGCAGCCAGAAGCTTCATGCGGAGGTAGTCGTCCGCGAACTGCTTCTTGCCCGGTCCGAGGGCATAGGACTGATATTCCGCGGGCAGCGACTTGACGGCCGTCTCGAAGTCCGACTTGTGAATCGCGACCGTGCCGGCAGTGATGATCACCGGATCGGGATTCGTCGCGGTCGCAGCGGCAGTGGTCGTCGCTGCCGATGTGGTCGCCGGCGCTGCCGGCTTTTCCTGCGCCAGCGCGACCAGCGCGAGCGCGAGTGCGCTGACAGTGATGATGACTTTCTTCACACGTTCTCCTTGGTTACCCTGATGAAAGGCGCGAGGTACAACGGGGGCTCTTTGGCCTTGATTCCCTATAACTTGCGAAGCGCCGCCTCGATCCGGCGCACCCCTTCATGCAGCCTGTCCATCGAGGTGGCGTAGCTGATGCGGACGTGATCATCCGATCCGAACGCGATGCCCGGCACGACCGCCACCCGGGCCTCATCGAGCAGGTACTGCGCGAACGAATTGGAATCGTGGACCTTTCCCTTCCCGTACACCGCTTTCACTTCCGGGAAGAGATAAAACGCTCCATCAGGATCGCTGCAGCGCAATGCGTCGATGGCATTGATGGCCGGAACGAGCCACGCCCGCCGCTCCGAATAGGCCTGGTGCATCTCCTCGACTTCGGGCGCCTCGTGACTGAGCGCTTCCAGCGCCGCGGCCTGCGAGATCGAGCTCGGATTCGACGTGGAGTGGCTTTGGATCTTCGAGGCTGCCGCAATGAGGTTCGGATGCCCCACTGCGAATCCGAGGCGCCAGCCGGTCATGGCGAAGGTCTTGGACATCGAATTGACCGCGATCACGGTTTCGGGATGTTCGTTGTACCAGCGCATCGCGGAGACATGCTGCGCGCCGTGGTAGACGAAAAATTCGTAGGTTTCGTCGAAGAGCAGAAACGCATCGCGCGCGCTGCACCACTCGATGACCTTCTCCAGCTCGGATGCCTCGATGACCGCGCCGGTCGGATTGCACGGCGAATTGATGATCACGCCGCGCGTCCGCTCGCTTGCCACCGCGGCGATCGACTCGAACGTCGGCCGGAATTTCGGCGCTTCCGTCGGCGCGAACACGGGAGTTCCCCCCGCGAACTGCACCTGATCGGGGAAGCTCACCCAGTACGGCGCCGGAATGATCACCTCATCGCCTTCTTCGACCAGCGACAGGACGACGTTGAACAGCTCCTGCTTTCCACCGGTTCCGGCGATGACGTTCTTCCCGTCCACGCGTGCGCCCCAGCGGCGCTGGTAGCGCCCGGCGATGGCATCGCGCAGCGCTTGCGTTCCGGCGTTGCTGGTGTACTTCGTCTTTCCCTGATCGATGGCGCGCTTTCCTGCGGCAGAGATCGAGGCTGGGGTTTGAAAATCGGGCTCGCCCGGGCCGAAATCGACGACGTCGACTCCCTTTCCGATCAGCTCCTGCGCGCTGTTCATCACGGCGATGGTCGGCGAGATGCGAATCGCGATGACGCGCCGCGTCAGGCGAACCGATGGTTTGATCGAAGTCGTCATGACTTTGCCGCCAAGTGCTCAGCGAATGTCCGGCGCAAACCATGCCATGCTGCCGGCGCGGATCTTCTGGCGATCAGCAGCGCGACTTCGATGAGACACCAGCCAAGATACACGTAAATCATGGCCTCGCGCCACGAGGGAACGACGAACTGCACGAACCAGAAAATGAAAAGCACGGCCGCCTCGTGCAGCTTCAACTCCAGATTGGAGAGCAGAAGGAAGCCGAGAAAGCTCTGCAGGATGGTGAGGATGATCTCCTGCCGCTGAAACTCGGTGAACACCAGCGGCTCGATCCTGCCGGCGCTGATCACGAATACGACCGGAATCATCGCCGACAGAATGCTCCACTGATTGATGTTCGACGACACCATGTTCATCAGCGCCACATTCGCTGTCGAGACTTTGCGGGCCCAGTAAAAAGCGCTCAGCTTTTCGGGAAACTCCGACAGAAACGGCGCAACCCACTGCACGAAGACGAACGTCGATACCCCGAATGATGTCGCCAGCGCGAGCATGGAGTTGAGAAACGGATGCGCCGAGAAGTAGAGGATGACGCCGCCGACGATGAAGAGCATCCAGATGGCGAGGTTGCGCTGCAGCGGCGGCAGTGCCAGCGTCTTCCGCGGAATGACGCCCAGGTCTTCCAGCGCTTCTTCATCGCTTTCACGCGGCGGGATTTTCCAGAGCACCAGCAGATACGCGACGTAGCATGCGGTCAGCGGAATTGCGTCCCATACCGTGAGGGTGCCCTTCCACCAGATGAACGTGAAATAGACGATGGGAAGAAGCAACCCGAAGATCTCGACCGAATGCTCGTCCTCCAGCTGGATCGCGATGAACTTTCTTCGGAAGGCGGCCGCGACGAAATAGATCATCGGCCAGCCGAGTCCGACCAGAAGACGAAGGCTGCCCGTGAAATTCGCAATCACCAGCGGCATCTTGGACGGATCTTTCCCGGCCTCCCACGCAATCACCGCCTCGACCGCAAACTCCGGCATGGTCTGCAACCACGCCAGAATCGCCAGCGCCAGCCCCTGCGAAATCAGAAACTGCGCCGCCTCGGCACCCCACGCGATCGCGAACGCCGAGAGCAGGATGGCCGGAAACGTCCACAGCGAAGAGAACGCGGACGTTTTCAGTATCATCGCGGCCCGAAGTCTAAATGATCACGAGCAAAGACAACGCGTCGTATAAGCGCGTGCGCACGGCGATGCGTGAGCATGGTCACGAGATTGTCATCGAAGGACCGAAAGCGGTCGCCGATGCCATCGCCGCGGGGTGGAAGCCGGTTCCGCTTCCCACCTTTTCACCCACCCTGCTCAAATCGATCACCGACACGAAAACATCGCAGGGCGTGATCGGACTCTTCGAGCGTCCGCGATGGAAGGCCGATCAGATTTTTTCACGCGGCGATGCACTCGTCATCGCGCTCGATGGCGTTCAAGATCCGGGAAACGTCGGCACGATCGTGCGCCTGGCAGCGGCGTTCGACGCGGCGGGCATCATCCTTCTTCCCGGTTGTGCCGATCCGTTCGGACCGAAAGCGATCCGCGCCTCAGCGGGAGCGATCCTGAACGTGCCGATCGTTTCGATGACGGCCGACGCATTGCTCGCCACTGGCAGGCCGATGTACGTCGCCGACGCGGCCGGATCAACAAACGAGCTGCCCACCGGAGTCCTCGTTCTGGGCAGCGAGGGCCAGGGTGTCTCGCCAGTCTTGCGGAAGCGCGCAAGGGCCGTCGCGATCGAGACCTCCGGTCGCGTCGAATCGCTCAATGTCGCGGCCGCGACGGCGATCTTCCTGTGGCGTGGCTTTCGCAATCGAACCGGAGCGTGATCGACGATCTCCGCGCGCTCCGGCAGGACTACCTCCAAAACGTCCACGAGACGGCCGCGCGCGTGCGCCGGCAGAGTCAGAACCTCAAGACTTCCTTTCCCGAGCTTCTGTTCGTCGCGCATCAATTGAAGGGCTCCGGCGGATCGCTCGGATTTCCGCGCATCACGGAGCTGGCGCGCCGAATGAGCCACGAGCTGAACCTCTTTTTCGATCCGGCCGAGACGCAACGCCCGACGCCCGAAGAGCTTTCGGAGAAGTTGATCGTGCTGTCGCACGAGCTCGATCGCGACGTCACGGCGGCGCAGCGAAGCCTGAAGTAGACTCCGGCGCGTGCCGGGCAAACTCCTCATCGTCGGAACTCCCATCGGCAATCTGTCCGATCTGTCCCCCCGCGCCGTCGAAGCCTTGAAATCGGCCGACCTCATCCTGTGCGAAGACACGCGGCACACCCGGAAGCTGCTCACGCATTTCGGGATCAAAGGAGACGTGCATAGTTTTCATGAACATAATGAAGATGATAAAAGCGAACATATTATTGAGACCGTCGCAGGCGGAAAGACGGTCGCGCTGGTCAGCGATGCCGGCATGCCGGTCATCTCCGATCCCGGATTCCGTCTGGTGCGCCTGGCGCGGGAGCGCAAGCTGCCCGTCGAGCCCATTCCCGGCCCGTTCGCGGGAATCGTGGCGCTGGTCGCCAGTGGCATCGCTCCCCTCCCCTTCACATTCTTCGGCTTCACGCCCCATCGCGCAGGAGAGCGGAAAGAGTTTTACCGCCGCATCAAGGCGGTCGGGCAAACGGCCATCGTTTACGAGTCACCCGAGCGCGCCACCGAGTCGCTCGACGACGCCCTCGAGATCCTCGGCGACGTCGAGGTCACGGTCGCGCGAGAAATGACGAAGATGCATGAGGAATTCGTCAGCGGCTCGGTCTCCGAAGTGCTTGCCGAATTGAAAAAGCGTGGCGCGGTGCGCGGCGAGATCACGCTCGTGTTCGCAGCCGCGCAGAAGCAGCCTCAGAAGTACTCGGCGGAGGAGGTGGCGCGGGAATTCGAAAGGCTGCGCGACGGCGGAATGCGCCGCAACGACGCCGTCAAAGCCGTCGCCGAAAAGTTCGGTCTTCGCAAGAACGAAGTCTACAAATCGCTGCTCGGCGAGTAGATCAGCCGCACGATGGCCTCGACCAGCGCGTCGATGGAGAAGGGCTTGGCCAGCAATTCCGTTCGCGTCGGCATCGGACCGACATCGCCATTGCGAGTGCCCGCCAGCACGATCGGGAGGTCCGGCCAATGGTCGCGCAAAAGCCACGCGATCATCCTGCCGTTGATGTCGGGTGCCGACAGATCCAGGATCAGGACATCGGGAGCGAAGCTCTTGATCCTGACCGGCACGTCCCGGCCCAGCTTCACGATTGAAGTCTCGAATCCTTCCCGGGACAGAGCCCAGGCAGCCGTCATCTGAAGCTCTTCGCTGTCATCCACGAGGAGTGCGCGCACGATCCACCACCCAGTAGTGACCGTGCGCGCCAAATTGCTACCCTGGCACCTGCTACGGGCAGGTCGCGAATGCGCCGGTGTCCTGAATCGGCTGGAAAGGCTGGCCCATCGGATTGCTGTAAGTCCTGACGGTGCCGGTCTTTGTGTCCGTTACCGTGAGATCGACGGAAACATTGGTCAAGCCCAATGCAAACACCCAATACCGCGGTTCGGGCTGCGAACACGCATTGAGAGCTTTGACGACCACCTCGACGTTGTTGGGGCCAAAGAACCAAAAATAGCCGCTGTCATCGGTCAGCGAGACGGCGTTTCCCCGGCCGCTGTTTCCATCTGCAGTCCGCCAGTTCGCGGTGACCTGGAAGCGTCCGCCGTTGAGGCAGAGCGTCATCCCATCCTGCAGACAGCCGGTGGCCGAGGCGACGTCGACGCGGACGACGTTGCTGCGGACGACGATGTCGCCCGTGCACATGCCCATCGTGACCTGGCACTCATGCGCTTCGATGAAAAAGAACGCCGGGCCGACATCGTTAGCATCGAAGTTGATCCCGACGCCGAGAAAGCCCTGGATGTCACCGATGGGCACGAAGAGTCCGTTCGCGCTGCGCGCCGCCAGAACGCGAAAGAAATTCATACGAAGTCCCCCTTCAGCGGTCGGATTCACCGACGGATCGCACCACCGGAGAAGGGCCGAGCTTCCGACGCGCACCGCCGAGGGGCTGACGGTCAGCGAGCGGTCGAACTGGCACGAGGCCGAGATCGCGATCGACTGCGATTTCACGAGCGTGCGCGGTTTGTTGCACTCGGTCACGTAATACTCGACGGTGTAGATGCCCGGCGAGGTGATCGTGCCCATCGACGTGGTGAGCGAATAGGAAGTCAGCGCGGCCGTGCATCCGCTGATGCAGTTCGGATTCGCCACCGCGTTGATTTGAATGGTGGTCCCCGATCCGGTCACGGACTGAAATTGCGGGACGCATCCATCGCTCCACATTCCGCGCACGGTGAGCGTGAAGCGCTCGTTGGGCGCGGGTGTGGCCGGATTGAGCGTGATGGTGGTATCGCCGGCGGCAGCCTGCGGAGCCACAGTGATTGCCTCGGCGCATGGGAGAAACAGAATGAAGGTCAGAACCCCTGATAGTCGTCTCATGGGTTTGCGTCCACTGCAAAAAGTGGGACAGGTTATTTGCGGACGCGCGCGAGGCGCGTCTTGCCGTCGCCAATGGCGAGCTCGCCACCGGCCTCAACGTGATGAACGATGATCCGTTCTCCGGAAACTCAGGCTTTCCGCGATAGACGCACGAGCAGACTTTTTTCAGCGAGCAAGCGGCCGATACAGACTGACGCTCGCTACTCCGTTGCGAGCCGCAGCCATTCCGCGGTCCGGAGGCTGATGGAAAAGCTCTGGATGCAGATATCGACCCTCTTCTTCCTTCGACTTCTGCTCCTCTACAGGTATGCGATGAGCGTCGGCGTATTGATCGTGACGGGTCCCAGTAACTTGCCACGAGACTCGCATGCCGGGCTTTCCACCGCCGATGACAAATTGATTGTTACGTATTTCATCGGCAACATAAACCGGCGCGTGCTGACCAATGCAAGTCAATTGATACCGAAAGTCCTTGTTCAACGCTTCAAACCAATCCGGCAGTTGGATTACGGCGCTCCCGCCAGCATCCAGTTCGATTACGCCATCGTAGATATCTTTCATGTCCGGCGATTCGACGAACGAATGGCTCAGATATTTCGTATCAGGATGCAGCGGATGATCAATCTTGAATGAGCCTGCTGATTTCGTCAGCGCTCCGATCACTGTGACATTACCGCTAAAGTAGCCGGCATACCCACCGCTTCCTGATTGAATTCCGTTTATGGCCGCGGAAATCCCGCCGCCGGTTGCATAACCTGTTACGCCATTCGCAGCTGCTTGGCTTGAATCTGTCCTTCCGAAAAGGCCGGTCCCTGCAGGCCCGTATCCGTATATCGCGACGGCGTTAAATCCGCTCGACGCGGTCGCTCCGTTGTAACCCTGCACACCATTTCCGCTCAGTGTACCTGTTACGCCGTAGACTCCGAACCCAAGAGGAGCACTGCCGTAAACGCCCACACCACTCGTCGCCGAATTTGCGCCTCGCACTCCGTAGTAACCGGCGCCCGAAGCAGCGCCCGACACGCCTTCTGTCAGGTTGCCCAAGGCACCTTCATTGTCGGTGGACTGGCTTGTTCCCACCACAGCACCGGTGAGCGCTGCCATCAATGCGGCTACGCTCCCGAGGAAAACGACTGCGACCGCTAGCTTGCGCATGCTCCTCTCCTTCTGTCGATAGAAGGTGGAAGATATCCCATAAGAGTGGTGATCGCGGTTAGCCGCTCGCTACCCAGTTCGTTAGAAATACTCTTCAGCAGCGTGCTCGACGTGAGGAAGGTTGGTGCGAAAGGGGGGACTCGAACCCCCACGGCTGTGAACCACTGGCTCCTGAAACCAGCGCGTCTACCAGTTCCGCCACTTTCGCGCGTTTCGGGTGGGGTCGCGATTCTCCGCGACGGTTTCAGGAATGTCAATTGCGTCTTCGATATTCCTGTAGCAGCATGTATTCTGATTCACGGATGACCGCAACACCGCTCGTCGAGACTCCCCGTCCCGTTCCCGCTCCGCGCGACAACGTCCGCAACGAGATCTGGAATCTTCCGAACTCGCTGACGCTCTTTCGAATTTTTCTCGTTCCGCTCCTGGTGGTAGTCCTCCTCACCAAGTGGTCCGATTTTCTCGGCCTGGGCATCTTCCTGCTGGCAGCGATCACGGATTACTTCGACGGCTATTTCGCGCGCCGGCTGAAGAAGACGACGCGGCTGGGAGCGCTGCTCGATCCGATCGCCGACAAACTGCTGATGTCGGCGGCCTTCATCTCGATGGTCGAGCTCGGTCTCGCAAAGGCGTGGATGGTCGTGATCATCATCGGCCGTGAATTTGCCGTTACCGGATTGCGCGCCATCGCGGCGCAACAGGGCGTGACGATCGCGGCCTCGCCGCTCGGAAAAACGAAAATGATCACGCAGGTGATCGCCATCTCACTTCTGATCGTGGCCTACGAGCTCGGCGAATTTCGCTTCACGAGCGTGATCGCGCTCTGGCTGGTCATGCTGTTCGCGCTGGTGTCGATGATCGATTACTTCATCAAGTTCGCTCGCGCGGTGTTGCTCGACAATCGCGCTTAGATCGCCTACTCGCTGACCTCGAGCGATTCCAGGTTCGACAAGATCGATTCGATCCGATTGCGGATCTCGCTGCGTTCCTTTTCGAGTTGATCGAGGCGCTCGTTCGAGTCGGGACGCTTGGCCAGCTCTGCCTTCAGGGCATCGCGCTCGCGGCGCAGGTCCTGAATGATTGCGACCGCCTTGTCGACGCGCTCCTTCAGCCGCGCCAGAATCTCCTCCTCCGATCCGGAGAGGACCATCTGCTGTTCCAGCGTTTTCTTTTTCATGACACGAGTTTCACGGGCAGCGCAGTAGTGAGTCGCGATGCGAGATTCTGCTGCAGCGCCGAAACTTCCTCCTGAGTCAGCGATCGGTCGAAGGCCTGATACCACATTCCGAGTGTCGTCTTCACCACTTCGCCGCCCTCGGGAACGAATCGGTCGCGCAGACCGATCTCGTGCAGATAGGGGACGTCGAAGGACCGGATGGTCTCGATCAGCCGCTGATATTCCAGATCGTGACCGTGCGTCACCGCCAGGATCATCGGAACGCCGGGGAATCGCGCCACCGGCACCATCTTCCACTCCGACTGCGACGCCAGCAGCGCTTCGAGGTCAACCTCGGCAGCGATCACTTCGCCTTTGATGTCGAAGGTTCGCAGCACTTGCGGTGACAACGCGCCAAGATCGGCGACGCGCTGTTCGCCGGACCGCGCGACGGCGCGCTTTCCCTTCTTCAGCCATTCCTGATCGGACGCTTTGAATCTGAGCGCAACGTGTAGCCGCTCGACGAGCTGCTCGATGACGCCTTTGACGGCGAAGAAATCGGCGGCGCCGAACATCACCATTGCGGCGCGGCGCTGTTCTTTCAGGCTGTCGCCGCGGCGATGATAGGTGCGGCCGACTTCGAAGAGCGCGCCGTCTCGCGTTCCGTAGGCTCGATTGAAAACGACCGATTCGAGAAGTCCCGGCAGCAGCGACACACGCATCGTGGCGACGTTCTCCGACAGCGCGTTGGTGATCGCCACCGGCTCTTCGCCCGAGAACAGCGCATTCCATTCGCGGCGAATGAACGAATAGTTCATGGTCTCGCTGAAACCGGACGACGCGATGATGTCGCGCACCTGATCCTCGAGAATGTTGATCTTCTCGCGACGAACATCGCCCATCGTCATCCGCGGCAAAGAGGCGGGAATGTTGTTGAGGCCATAGAAACGCAGAACTTCTTCGATGAGATCGGCTTCCTCGCGGACATCTCCGCGCCAGGTCGGCACGGTCACGGCGAGGCCATCCTGCGTTTTGTCGGCGCCGAATCCGAGACGGCGGAAAAGATCGACGGCCCAGGCGTCGTTGATCACGCCCGCGGAAGCTTCCAGCAGCTTCGCGGGTCGCAGCCGCAATGTCTCGGGCTTATCTTCGACGGCCACGACATCGATGGGCGCCTCAGGCGTTCCGCCCGCGGCCTCGACGATCAGCCTGGCCGCCAGCTGCACAGTCTCGACGGTATCGTTGGGATCGGCGAGTCGCTCGAATCGATACGACGCGTCGGTCTTGATGCCGAGGCGGCGTGCGGTACGCCGGATGGTGGAGGGATCGAACCACGCGCATTCGAGGAGCACATTTCGGGTTACCTGAGTGATCTCGGTATCGAAGCCGCCGATGATTCCGCCTAACGCGACTGCGCGCCTCGCGTCGGCGATGACAACGGTGTCGGGATCGATCTTGCGCGTCTCTCCGTCGAGGCTCTTGATGGTCTCGCCGCGATTTCCGGCGCGCACGATGATGGTCGCCTCCGCGAGCTTGTCGAGATCGAATGCGTGCAGCGGATGGCCGAGGGCCAGCATGACGTAGTTGGTGACATCGACGACGTTGTTGATCGGGCGAAGGCCGACCGCCTCCAGACGTCGCGCAATCTTCGGCGGCGAAGGTCGGATCGCGATGCCCCGAATCGCCAGCGCCGTGTAGCGGTGGCACATCCCCGGTACGTCGATGCGGATCTTGACGCCCCTCACCCCGTCCTTCTCCCCGCTCGCGGGGAGAGGGTGCCGCGCAGCGGCGGGTGAGGGGCGTCCCAGCGCCGCCGCCAGCTCGCGCGCCATGCCGCGGTGCGACATGGCGTCGACGCGGTTGGTGGTCACTTCGAGATCGAAGATGGTGTCGTCGCCGCTACGCTCGATCGCCTCGACCGCGTGTCCGATGTCGGTGAAGCAGCGACCGAGCTCTTCATCCGAGAGGCCGGCCAGATCGATGTATTCCTGCAGCCAGTCGCGCGAGAACTTCATCAGACCTTCGAGAAAAGCAGCCGCAGGACTTTGGCGGACTGATCGCTTCGCAGCGACAACACCCGGGTGTAGAACTGCAACGCCATCTGCACCGATCGCGATTTGTTGGTGGTCTGCGCCGGGTTGAAGGCCAGGTCGGCGTCATTTCCGTAGTCGCGGTGCATGCCGTTGACGACTTCCCGCAGCAGTTGCGTGGCGCGGTGATCGTCCTGGACGCCGGCCTCTTTCGCGACGCCGCTGCGGATGACCTCGGCCAGCGCCTCCTGATCGCGCTTCTGCGTCTCCGGGTCGACATACTTCGTGATGTCGATATTGGTTTGATTGCTGAAGAGCATGTCGAAGGCGACGTCGGAATCCTTGTCGGCGACCTGCTGGATCTCGTCGGCGGTCACTTTGATGTACGCGACCAGGGCAGCGTCGTCCGCCGTCTTCATGTACTTCTTGGCGAGCCCTTCCACGACTTTGCGGACGCGCCCCTGCGCCACCGCCGGCGATTGTTTGCTCTGGATGGCGTCGATCATCTCGGCCTTCATCTTGGCGTAGGCCTCGGGCTCCCACTTCGCGATCTGCTGATAAGCGGGCGTCTTCAGCAGCTCGCGATCGGCCTGCTTGTTCAGGATCATCGGCAAACCGAACTTGAAGGCCAGGAAACCGCCGACCGCGACCACGATCGCGAAGATCCACAGGATCGGCTGGACGTTCGAGCTCTTCTGCTTTGGGATCATTGGTGACTAGAAGTTTACACGCCGAATGACGTCTTCGGCCGCGTCATGCGGGTTGCTCCGCTTGCGAAGGACATCCTCGAGTATTTTTTCGAAGTCCGACTCGGTCACGGTCTCGCCGATGAGCCGTCCCATGAATTTCTCTTTCAGCAGCATATTGATCCGAATCCGCACACGTTCGCGATTGCGCCGATCGAGCTCGCCCGAGGTCGAGAGGTATTCAAAATGCTTCCGGATCGCGTCGTCGAGCTCCGCGATCCCCTCGCCCCGCGAGGCCACTGTCTTCACGATCGGCGGCATCCAGTCGCCGTGCTCCTCCACCAGTCCCATCATCATGGTGACCTCGGTGA
Source organism: Thermoanaerobaculia bacterium (assembly GCA_035636095.1). Taxonomy (GTDB): domain Bacteria; phylum Acidobacteriota; class Thermoanaerobaculia; order Gp7-AA8; family Gp7-AA8; genus Gp7-AA10. The sequence continues at coordinate 15,786 of DASPZU010000119.1, read as the reverse complement.
CGGTCTTGTCGGCGCCGGGCCGATCGGCCTTGTTGACGACGAAGACGTCGCCGATTTCCATGATGCCGGCCTTGATGGCCTGAATGTCGTCGCCCATTCCCGGGACGAGCACCACCACGTTGGTCTGCACGGTGCGGATCACGTCCACCTCGTCCTGCCCAACGCCGACAGTTTCGACGAGCACGATGTCGAATCCGGCGGCGTCGAGAAGATCGACGACATCGTTGGTGGCCTTGGCGAGCCCGCCCATGAAGCCGCGCGTGGCCATCGACCGGATGAAAACGCCGCGATCGGTGTACAGCTCAGCCATGCGGATGCGATCGCCGAGGATTGCTCCGCCGCTGAAGGGCGAAGTCGGATCGACGGCCACGATGCCGATTCGCTTCGCCTGCCGCCGATAGAACTTCGCCAGCGCCGCGACCAGCGTCGACTTTCCTGCGCCCGGCGATCCGGTGATGCCCACGATGCGCGCCTTGCCGGTGGACGGATAGATGGCGGCGAGAAGTTGCTCTGCAGCGGGATCCTCCCGCTCGACGAGCGAAATTGCCCTGGCCAAGTCGACAGTTGAAGAAATTTCGAATTTCAAATTTCAAATGAAAAATGAAAAATGATTCCGGATTCTTAATTTTTCATTTGAAATTTGAAATTTGAAATTTAATCACTGCTGAGCAAGTGCCTCGCGATCACCATTCTCTGAATTTCAGAGGTTCCCTCCCCGATGGTGCACAACTTCACGTCGCGGTAGTACTTCTCGGCGGGAAAATCCTTGATGAAGCCGTAGCCTCCGAAAATCTGCACCCCTTTTTCGGTGCAGCGCACGGCCACCTCCGAGGCGTAGAGCTTCGCCATGGCGGAGGCCTGCGTTACGCGCTCGCCGTTGTCTTTGAGAACGGCGGCGCGATAACAGAGCAGTCGCGCGGCATCGATTTCCGTCGCCATGTCGGCCAGCATGAACTGGATCGCCTGAAAATCAGCGATGGGACGTCCGAAGGCGTTGCGCTGCTTGGCGTAGTCCCGCGCCGATTCGTACGCACCGCGTGCGATGCCGACCGCCAGCGCGCCGATCGAAATGCGACCGCCGTCGAGAACGCGCAATGCGTCGACGAATCCGTCGCCGATCTTGCCGAGGACGTTGGAGGCCGGAACGCGGCAGTCTTCCATCACCAGCTCCGCGGTATCGGAAGTGCGCATCCCCAGCTTGTTCTCTTTTTTTCCGGGACGGATTCCTTTGCGGTCCATCTCGATCGCGAAGGCGGTCATGCCGCGCTTTTGATCGTTCCTGTCGGTCACCGCGATGACGACTGACATGTCGGCGTGCGAGGCGTTGGTGATGAAATTCTTGGTGCCGTTGAGAATCCAGTCCTGGCCGTCTTTGACGGCCATGGTGCGCATTCCGGCCGCGTCGCTGCCCGATCCCGGTTCGGTCAATCCCCACGCCCCCAGCCATTCGCCTGAAGTCAGTTTGGGCAGCCACTTCTTCTTCTGCTCTTCATTGCCGCCGAGGTAAATGTGGCCGGTGCACAGAGAATTGTGCGCCGCGACGGTCAGGCCGATGCCGCTGTCGACGACGCCGAGCTCCTCGATGATGTTCACGTAGTCGACGTACGACAGGCCGGCGCCGCCGTACTGCTCGGGAAAGATCGCGCCGAGCATTCCCAGCTCGCCGAGCTTCTTCACCACCTCGACCGGAAACGTCTGGGCCTCGTCCCACACCATGAGGTGAGGCTTGATTTCGCTCTCGGCAAAATCTTTGACGGTCTGCTGAATCTGAATTTGTTCTTCGGAGAGGCGGAAATCCATTCGGGCCACTAGTGTAGTACGCTCAAACGCACATGCGAATGTTGATTGGTGCCATCGCACTGCTGGCGGCGCTGCAGAATCCGGCCCCCGCGCCGCCGACGCGCGGATTTCGCGCGGAGTTTCTCCGCGATCTGGCCGACGTCCAGAAGAAGATCGAGGATCTGGCCGCGGCCATGCCGGCTGCGAAATACACCTGGCGGCCCGCTCCGGGCGTGCGGTCGGTCAGCGAGGTCTACATGCACATCGCGGGCGGCAATTACTTTCTGGCCAGCTTCGTCGGAATGAAGCCGCCAGCGTATGACGAGCAGAGTCTGGAGCGGATCAATGACAAGGCTCGCGTGCAAGCGGAGCTTCGCAAATCGTTCGATCACATCCGCCTGGCCGCGCTGATGGCCAGCGACTCCGATCTCGACAAGCCGATCAAGATGTTCGGCAATGACACCACCGTCCGCGGCGCCTTCGTCACCGCGCTGAATCACCTGCACGAACACCTCGGGCAATCGATTGCCTACGCGCGGATGAACGGCGTCGTGCCGCCGTGGAGCGCGACGCCCTAGCGTTCGTAATCGGATACGTAGCGCGGCGTGATCACCTGATTATCCGGAACCGGCGTCCCCGGCGCCAGCGCCAGCGGCAGCACGCCCGCCCAGATTGGGAGCGTGTAATCTTCGGCATCATCTTTGGGCGGCCCGGTGCGCATCTTCGCGGACGCCTCGCTGATGGGCACGCGCAGCACCAGCGTCTGTTTCAGCTCACTTGCGTTCGGCCCACGCGCGTCGGCTGACCGTCCGCGGCAGACGTGCTCGACCAGCGCCTTCAGCACGCGAAGCTTCTCCTCGCGATCGGTGACCTCCTCCGCCTTTCCGAACACCACCACTGAGCGGTAATTCATGGAGTGATGGAACGCCGATCGTGCCAGCACCAGCCCGTCGAGAAGCGTGACGGTCACGCAGGCATCGACGCCGTTGCGCAGCGTGCGCAGCATGCCCGCGGCGGGAGAGCCGTGGAAATAGAGATGATCGGCGACGCACGCGTGAATGGTCGGGATGACGACCGGCCTCCCTTCCACGACGAAACCGACGTGGCAGATCAGAGCCTCGTCGAGGATGGCGTGGATGGTGGCGCGGTCGTAATTGCCGCGTTCGGGAAGCCGGTGGATTCGCGTTTTCTCAGTTTGTTCTAGTACAATATCGTTCATATGCTAGAACAAAAATACATCATTGGAAAATCGGCCGTCAAGATCGCGCGGAGCATCGAGGCGGCGGTGGCAGCCGGGAAAGTCTTGCCGGGCCAGCAGCTCCCCGCCGTTCGCCATCTCGCCAAACACCTCGGCATCGCCGGAGCGACGGTGGCGGCGGCCTATCGGATCCTGCAGGAGCGCGGCGTCACCATCGCCGAGCGACGCCGCGGGACGCGCGTCCGCCCCTCCGCCCCCGCCGCCCCCGCCCCACCCCCGCCGCCCCGCGGAGTGCGCGATCTGGTGGCCGGGAACCCCGATCGCGAGCTGCTGCCCGATCCGCGGCGGCAATTGCGTGTTTTGAAAGTGCGGCGGCGGTTGTACGGCGAGGAGCTCAACGACCGCGACCTGGTGCGCGTCGCGGGCAGTCACTTCCGCGCCGACGCTCTTCCCAACAAGGACATCGCCGTCGTCAGCGGCGCGCTCGACGGAATCGAACGCGTGCTGCGCGAACAGCTTCGCCCCGGCGATCGCGTGCTGGTCGAAGATCCCTGCTTCGCGGGAATCCTCGACGTGCTGGCCGCGCTGGCGCTCGTGCCGGTTCCGGTGGCAGTCGACGATGAGGGAATGCAGCCGGACGCGCTGGTGCGTGCGATGCGTATCGCGGCGGCGGCCATCATCGTCACGCCGCGCGCGCAGAATCCGACCGGCGCGGCCATCACGCGCTCGCGCGCGCGAAGGCTTCGAACAATTCTGCGACAGCGTCCCGATCTGTTGCTGATCGAAGACGATCACGCCGGCCGCGTTGCCGGCGCGCCGTACATGACGCTGGTCGAGCCGCCGCGACAACGATGGGCAGTCGTGCGATCGGTCTCGAAATTCTTCGGACCCGATCTCCGCGTCGCGATCATGACCGGCGACGCCGAGACCATCCAGGCCCTCGAGCGCCGGCAGACCATCGGCATGCGCTGGGTCAGCCACGTCCTGCAGGCGCTGGTCGCGGCGCTGTGGCGCGATCGCACCGTGCAGCGGCAGCTCGCCCTGGCGGAGAAAACTTACGCCACCCGACGCCGGGCTCTGCTTCGCGCGCTCGAGGCGACAGGCATCGAAGCGCACGGAAAATCGGGACTCAACGTCTGGATTCCCGTGATCGACGAGAGTGCAACCGTGCAGTCCCTCTTTCAGTCGGGATGGGCGGTGCACGCCGGCGAGAGCTATCGCATCGCGTCAGGACCGGCGATCCGCGTGACGATCGCGAGGCTGTCGCCGGCCGACGCCAAGCGCTTTGCGGCGGACCTTGCGGGAACGATGACTTCGCAAGGCCGCACGATGGCCGCGTAACCCCTCACCCCGGCCCTCTCCCCGCACGCGGGGAGAGGGAGCTGAGTGGGGCGAGAACCCTCGCCCCGCGTGAGCCGGGAGAGGGAGCTGAGTGGGCGAGAACCCTCGCCCCGCGTGAGCGGCGAGAGGGTGCTGAGTGGGGCGAGAACCCTCGCCCCGCGTGAGCGGGGAGAGGGAGCTGAGTGGGGCGAGAACCCTCGCCCCGCGTGAGCGGGGAGAGGGTGGTCCCGCGGAGCGGGACCGGGTGAGGGGCCTTACTGTACGTTCAACGCCGTGTCGTCGATCACGAACGAAGTCTGCAGCGAAACATCCTCCGTTCCGTAGAAGCGAATGCGGATCGTCTGTCCGATACGATTGCTCAAGCTGAACGACTTCTGCACGTAGGTATTGTTCGCGTTGAGGTTCGAATAGGTCGCCAGCGTCTGCAGCAGATTGCCGGCGCTGTCGAGGATCTGAACGCTCAACTTGTCGTACGCGATGGTGGTCGTGGTCTCCGACGTATCGATGCGGATCCAGAATGTCAGCGTCGCGCTGGTCGCCGACGCCGGGATGGTCACCTGTTGATACGCGTAGTCGGTGTGCGTGGTGCCATATCCGTCCAGCCACGCTTTCCACGATCCGCTATGCGCCGGACGACCGGTCGAGTTGTCGATCACGCCAGCCGTGGTCGTCCAGTTACCGTTGTTGCCGAGCTCAAAGCCGGGATTGAGAAGAAGCTGCGAGCCGGTGGGAGGCGGCGGCGGAGGGGGCGGCGGTGCGCCGAAGATCGAGAAGAGCATGCGGTTCGGAGTGCCGCTCCCCGCATTGGCCACGATTCCGGTGGTGGCGTTGCTCGTCAATGCGCTGGCGACGTTGGCGGGACTGGCGGTTGGATTGTTCGCTAGATAGAGCGCCGACACGCCGGTCGTGTGCGGCGTTGCCATCGACGTTCCGCTGATGGTGTTGGTGGCAGTGTTGCTCGAATACCAATCGGACGTGATGTTCACGCCCGGGCCGAAAATGTCGACGCACGTCCCGAAATTCGAAAACGACGCGCGCGTATCCGTGCTGTCGGTGGCAGCGACCGTGATCGCCGCGCCGACCCGCGCCGGCGAGGTTGTGCAGGCGTCGGTGTTGCTGTTGCCGGCCGCGATGCAGAAGGTGACGCCGGCGTTGATGGCGCCGTTGACGGAGTCATCGAGCGCCTGCGATGCGCCGCCGCCGAGGGACATGTTGGCGACGGCCGGTTTGATGGCGTTCTGAGCGACCCAGTTGACGCCCGCGATGACGCCGGAGTTGGTTCCCGATCCGCTGCAGTTCAGAACGCGGACCGCAACCAGCGATACACCCTTGGCCACGCCATACGTTGCGCCGCCGACGGTGCCGGAGACGTGCGTGCCGTGGCCGTTACAGTCCTGGCCGTTCTGACCATCGCCGATCGAATCGAATCCGATGCTGGCCCGGCCGCCGAAGTCGTTGTGCGTGGTGTGAATTCCGGTGTCGATGATGTAGGCGTGAACATTGGACGCGGTGGTGTTGTAGGTGTAACTGCCGTCGAGCGGCAGATTGCGCTGATCGACACGATCGAGTCCCCACGTCGCGCCGGTCTGCGTAGCGTCGAGATTCACTTCGCTGTCTTCTTCAACGTACTTGACGCGCGGATCCTGCGCGATGACGGCAGCCGCGGCATCCGACATGTCGGCCGCGAATCCTTTTAGCGCCGACTTGTAGAGATGCTTCAACTGCCCGCGCGAAAATCCGAGGTCCTGAGCGGCCGCATCGACGTCGACGCGGTCTTCCAGCACGACGATCCAGGAGTTTGGGATCTTTTTCTTGGCCTTGATGACCCTGGGCTTTTTGGGACCGTCGGCAAACAGGGGAACTGCAAACAAAACGAGAGCCACTGCGAGGAATCGCTTCATCCGTTCTCCTTCCGAATTTGGGATGTCCGGAAGGATAGCAGTCTATGTGCTGACGAGCTCGCTTTTTTTCGCGAACATCCCCGGCGTGTAGGCCGTGATGTGTCCCGTGAATGCTGAGGCTGCTACCGAGAGCGGCGAGGCGAGCCAAAGTTTGCCGGGGCCCGATCGTCCTTTGTAATTGCGGTTGATCGCGCTGATGGTCACCTGATTGGTAACCTCGGAGACTCCGGGACCGCATCCGATGCACGCGCCGCAGCCGGGATTGAGCACGATCGCGCCGGCGCGCTCGAAGGTGTCGACCAGACCGTTCTCGCGCGCGAACTTCTCCACCATCTGCGATCCGAACTGAATGTAGAAGGTCACGCCGTCCGCGACTTTGAGTCCGGCGTCGATCGCCTCTTTCGCGACCTGATGGTAGAAGAGCAGGTCGTCGATCTTTCCGGCAGTACAGGAGCCCGCGTACGCGATATCGATCTTCACTTCGCCGATGTCGTCGATCGACGCGCCATTGGTCGGATCGGAGGGAATGCCGTGATCGGGATCGCCCGGATGCGCGACCATCGGGCGGATCTCGCTCAGGTCGATGGTGTGGATCCCGCCGTCGTATTCAGCGTCGGCGTCCGGCGTAACCGCGCGACTCCGCAACTTCGCAACCTCGATACCCGGCCGTATCGACGCAATCCATTCGAATGTCTTGTCGTCCGCTTCGACGATCGCAGTCCGCGCCGAGCACTCGGTCGCCATGTTCGCCAGTGTCGCGCGCTCGTCCATCGACAGCCATCGCAGGCCGGGACCGGTGAACTCGATGATGCGATCGAGCGTCATCTGCTGCTTGGCGTAGCGCAGGAGGATGTGGAGCATCACATCCTTGGCGGTGACGTTGTCCTGCAGCCGGCCCACGAGCTCGAATCGAATCGACTCGGAGACTTCCACCATCGTGAAGCCGGAGTGCACGAGGTTGGCGTACTCGGTCGTGCCGACACCCCACGCCAGCGCGTTGTTCACGCCGCCCATGCAGGTGTGGCTGTCGGTGGCCTGGATGAAATCGCCGGGATCGACGATGAACTCGCGTGCGACCTCGTGACAGATGCCGGGCGAGATGTTGTCGGTCGCCGAAAAATCGCGGCAACTGGTGTGGTGCTGGAAATCGTGCTGCAGCTTGCGGAGCACTTCGATCTTGGGAAGGAAGGGCCGCATGCGCGCGACGTCGTCGGCGTAGATCAGGTGGTCTTCGAAGACTGCAAACTTCTGCGGATTCTTGATGGCGTAGTCGAGACCGTATTCCTGCTCCAGGAAGTAGTGCACCTGCGCGGTCGTGAACTCGTGGGTGTAGCCGCCGTCGACGTCGACGACCAGCGCGTCGCCCGGCTTGACGTACTTCACATTGCCGCGGGCGTGGCGGGCGAGGATCTTCTCCCCCATCGTCATCGGACGCTTGGGCGTGTTCGGCGTCGGAAGCTTGATGCGATCGAGCGCTTTTGCGAACGGAAACAGTCCGCCTTCTTTGATGATGAGCTGCTTGATGGGATCGTAGCCCTGCGTGAATTCTTCGAGGGGGATCCGTTCGCCAGCTTGCAGGCGCGTCAACATCTCGTGGTTGCCCATCAGCAATCCCTGATTGATGTTGTTGCCGGCGTGGATCGGGGCGAACGACGCCGCGATCGCGATCCGGATCCCGCTCCACACCTCGGCCTGCGTCGCGGTTTCGCGCGAGCTGCCGACGCCCTTGCGATAGCCGGAAACGATGACCTCGAAATTGCCACTGATCAGCGCGTCCTGCTCGAAAAGGCGCTTGCCATCGACGATCAATCCGGCGTAGGCATTGCGCGCGAGGTCCGCGGGCTTGTGATCGAAGCACACCCAGGCGGGCGTCATCGCGTCGGTGTTGATGTCGTCGAGAAGATCCTCGACTTTCAGATCCTTCATCTGCAGGTCGAGCTCACCGCGAAGCTGCTTGCGGATGAGCTCGGGATCCTTGGTGAGGAAGAGAACGCGCTTGCCGGGAGTGAGACGAAGGACGGAGGGCGGTTTCATCGGGTTGCAAGTATATGCAACGCCGGAACCGCGCCTCCGTCATCCCGCAGCTCGAACGGCTGGAGCCACTGACTAATACGTCGAATTCTTTACTCGGGCTCGAGGACGGTACTAGAGCTTGGATATCGAATTAGGTGTTCCATTGCTCGTTGAACTCACGACCCAAATGTTTAACCCATCGAACGCGAAACCGTGAGGACGAAGCCGCCGGGCGCAGCTTCGCATTTTCCCTGTAGTGATTTCGAACTTGAGGCGGCGCGTCATCGGATCCCTGAAGTTGCCGCTGACCGACCAGTCAAGCCGCACACGGTTTTGGTCACTGATCGGCTCGTTTACTTATTGGGCTTATCGATGCTACCAAGAAATTACAATTTGCGCGCGAAAAAGTTGGCCTGTTCGGCATCGACTTTGCGATAGCTATCATCATGAAAAGGCTGATGGTTATGCTGGCCGTACTCACGATTGCGGGTACGGCCCTTGCTGCTGACCAACCTACTGTTCTGCAGGTGAATCCGCCAAAACAAGAGCGCGTCGAGACGGATATCGGAATGACGCAGATCCACACCCGGTCGGCTGACATTCGGATCGCCTGGCTGCCGTTGCTCGCGCCGCTGCCCTACTCGTATCCGCGCACGACGCAGGAGATTCCAAACGCGCTGGTTTTGACCGGAACGCAAATCCCGCAGCGCCCCCGAACCGTTACGCGGTAGGCTGCGTCGAAGGAACATGCAGCGTCTGACGCTCGTCGCTCTTTTTCTGGCAACCTCCGCCTTCGCGCAGTCTGTGGACGACGTGGAGAAGCTGAAAGCCTTCCGCGAACTGAACCCCGATAACCGCCCCGCGTCGCAACGCCGCGTGGAAGTTCACCCGGGTTTCATCGAGATTCACGCCCTCGGCATGGACTGGCGCATTTTCTATCTGCCGATCCTGGCCCCCCTCCCGGGCGCGCGACTCGAGGATGGCGCGAAGATTCCGAACCCGTTCGAATTGACCGGAACTCCATACGCTTCTACGATGCCGCCGATGTTCGACCACGACCGCTCGTGGGCGGTTGAACGCGAATATCGGAGAATTCAGAGTCTGACTGCCAAGCAATGAAGTCTCTGCTGATCACCGGCGCGAGCGGACGACTCGGCCAGGCGGTGGTCGACCGTCTCAGCAACGCATACGAGTGTATCCCGGTGGCACGCGATGCGGTGCCGCCAGTCGATCAGCTCTTTGGCGTTCTGCATATTGCCGGCGCTTTCACGCAGGGATCGAAAGTCGACGATTTCTCCAAGATGCTCGACGCGAATCTGATGAGCGCCGTGCGCGTGATCGAGTCTGTGCGCGAGAAAATCTCCGATGGCGGACGCATCGTTGCGATCGGCTCGGTCGCTTCGCTGACGAAACCGACCGGACTGGCGGCTTACGTCGCGGCGAAATCGGCACTCAACGCGTACATCGAAGTCCTCGCCAAAGAGCTGCAGAAGCGGCGCATCACCGTCAACGCGCTGCTGCCGTCCACGCTCGGCCCCGATGGCGTCCCGCACCAGCGCGTGATCGCGGCGATTGCCTTTCTATTGAGCGAAGATGCCTCGCCGATCAGCGGGCAACTGATCGCAATGACCGCTTGACCTGGCGCAGTCAAAACAAGATCCGCGTCATGCGCAGTTCTTTAACTGGATGAAAGCGAGCGCGATGAGGCTCGCGGCAAGCGCAGCGAGCATCCAATTAGAGAGACTTGGAATCGATGGTGGGGGCCCTGCAAGCGCAGCCCGAGGCTCACCCACCACGGTGATAGCGTCGAAGAGATAATCTGACGATCGGAAGGACGCCATTTGCGCACCTGAGGCGATGTCGAATTTGAACGCTGAATCTCCTGATCCAATTGCCCAAAAGGAACGGCCATCGACGTCAACGGCGATGCCGGACCAGAAGAGTTGGCCGGGCACCTGGTACGTCCGAAGGATCACGCCTGAACTGTTGAGTCGGTAGATCGAGTCTGAACTCGTGACGAGCAGACCTCCGTCAGCGAGGATGCGCAAATGCCCAGGGCTCGGGATCGAGACGAAATCAGTTAGTGGAGCAGCGTTGCAAACATCATATCGGCGAATTCTATCTACGGGATTTCCGTAGAAAATCGTGCACTGATCTGCAGCGAGATCGAAAACTCCGATGCCAATGTCGGTCGGCAACGCAAATGTGCGCAACAGATTTCCCGCCGCGTCCACCTTCGCGAGATTGCCGGTATTAAAGCTCCCCGAAATGTATGCGTTTCCTTGCCGGTCGAAGGCGATCGCGGTAAACCAGTTCGCTGGAAATCGGGGGAAATTCCTGGCAAAACGGCCGCTTGAGTCGAAAATGCGCACTGTGAAGAATGTCGGCGAATAGACATTGCCCGCAGAATCGAATGCGAAATCCGAAGGCCATTCATTGAATGGTGCCGCCATTCGCTTGTTCAGCGTTCCGTCAGGCAGAAACCAATCGAATCTTCCGAACGCCTCGATCTGCGATGGTGTTTGCCCGCCTGCGATGATGTCGCCATTCTGAAAAAAAACGTGTTGCTGGGCTTGTGCGGGAACCGCAAGAATCAAGCATAGGATGCCGAGTGCGACATACCGGCTTCCAATTATGCTTAACCGCGCCAGGTAGATTTGCTGATGTGCGTCATTCCGCATTTGACTCTAGACTGACTTCCGACACACAATTCTACCGTTCCAAACTCCAGGGTAACAGCGCGGTCAGGAGGCAGGTTTGCAAGTCTCGTGGCGCGTTTTACTTCTCAGATTCGTGCCGATCGCGGTTGTGGCTGGAATCTTCCCGTCCATGTTGCCCGCCGCACCTCTCCGAGGCTACTCGAAAGCGCTGATAAGCCACCTCTTCGTTCAGCCGAATGCCAGCGCGCCAGCCTTCATCGTCGGAGAGGGTGCCACGATTCTTGCTGACTACGATTCGTTCACCCTCATCTCCGTTCCCGAGGTAGCAATCGAAAGAATCAAAGCCCGCGCTGCTGCCGCGGGAATCGGCGTGGCTATTCACGACGAGTACGATCTGCTCGGGTTACCCGGCGGGACCATCGACACGCGGATCGGGATCGTCAAGCCGCCCGGCGCTGAATTGATAGCTGCATACCCCAGCGGGAAATACGGCCTTTACGTACTTCAGCTCATCGGACCGCCCCGACCAGAGTGGCTAGGTGACATTTCGGCGGCAGGAGGCGTGCTCATCGACGCTGTGCCGCTCTGTGGCTACCTGGTGGCATTGACTCCGGAGAGCGCCGCAACCGTCTCAACACTTCCAGAAGTCCAATTTCTCGAGATCTATCATCCCTTCCTCAAAGCTGCGATGGTTGACCCACTCGCTTTGAAAGAGCAGGACGTCCTAGTGGAACTCGCGGAAGCTCCAGGGATTGGCGAGACGGTTTCAGAAGTTATGGGAATCTTGGGCATCGCAACTCAAAAGAAGAATCGCTCCGGTTTCTATTTGTTCGGAAAACTAAAAGCCCAAGATTTGCCGAGGTTGCTGTTGAACCGTCTTGTAATTGGCGTGCACCAGCTAACTGCACTGACACCATCCGACGAACGGCAGGCGACCTCATTGAGTTCGAACGTCATGACCTCGGGGGGCAACGTCATTCCAACGCAACCCGCCGGCTATGCTTCCTGGCTCACGAGTGCCACCGCATGCAATGTTTGCGGCGGACTAAGTGATGAAGGGTTCATCATTGGGATCGCCGACACCGGCGTGGACAGCGGCGCGAACGGTGCGCGCCATGCCGACTTACAACCCGTATTTCCTGCTAGCCGCGTAAGGTATGGAGGCGTGTTTCTGGTGCAACGGGACGCGAGCGGCATCTGTCCGGCTCCTCCGCCAGGTCAACCACCCTCGGTTTGTGAAAATCCAGGCGTTTGCTTTGATTGCGACGGTAGTTTTCACGGAACTTTCATCACGGGTGTTTCCGCGGGAAATGCGAATACCCAGCAACGCGACTCGAGTTCCGCGGCCACCGGATTTTTGCTCGGAACGGGCATCGCTCCCACCGCCGGAATTCTCTCGACGAAGAAATTGAACTCATCGGGTATTTCCTGGTTAGCGCACGGCATATACGACTGGGCGACCGATGCGACCAGCCGCTTTGTTTACATCCAGAATCACTCGCAGAACGAGTACAACGCCAATCCCAGTGCGACAGGGATGTACACCCAGCAGTCACGGGATTTCGATATTGCCGTGCGTAACTCCACCGGAAACGGCACTCAGTTGAGTCCAATCATGCTTACTGTGTCCGCCGGGAATCGGCATCAAGATCGAAGTCGAGATATGTTTGCTGTCCCACTGACTCCACTGCTTCCACCAGCCACGTCAAAAAATGTGATCGCGGTGGGCGGGGCGGAGAATGTTCGCGACTCTTCGGAGTGGAGGAACGACTGTAACGGCTTCATCCCAACCGATGCAAACTCATTCAGAAACATCATGGCCGACAGCAAGCACGGAACGCTGGTGCAGAGCGGCGGTCACGGTTGGGACACATACAACAAGCCGGATCTTTTCGCACCGGCATCGCAAATCGTCTCGACAAGAGCCACAGATCTCAGCCCACTGCTTCCCGGCCCAAACTACGGATGTTTCGGTTACGGGGGAAATCCACCGGACTATGATCCTAGCTATTGGATTGGTACGGGAACAAGTTTCGCAGCGCCGGTGGGCGCAGGTGCTGCGCTGGTGGCCAGCCGGGTTTACTCTGCTGCGATTGGTGGCACGCCAAATCCAGCAGCTGCCAGCCCGGCACTCTTGAAGGCGATGCTTGTCGGAAGTGCACGCTCAATGCGCACTGGAATCGACAAATCGAGCACCGCCACGCCTCAGCCAGCGATCGGAGCGCGCCCCAATGCCGTTCAGGGCTTCGGGCGAATTAGTCTTGTCGATATCGTCACCCACACACCCGCGCGGCAGTATTTCAACCAAGGCTATAAGTTCACAGCATCAGCTCAGAAGTGGAGCGCGACATACCCCGTCAGTAACGTGAGTCAGCCGGTCAAGATCGTGCTGGCGTGGACTGATGCTCCCGCCCAAGCTGGACTTGGAAACGTGCCGACACTGATTCAGAACGATCTTGACCTTCTGGTCAGCATTGGGGACTCAACCAACCGCAAGACGTACGCGGGCAACAATCTCATTGAGTCCACACAGAGCCCAGATGAAGGAGAAGAGTCATTTCTCTACGTAGGTGGCACTGGTAATCCGGACACGAAAAATAATGTCGAGACGGTGATTTTCTATCCGAATCTAGCAGGCGTCACGCAATTCACAGTCGTCGTTCAAGCAACGCTCATCGGCGCTCAAGCCATACCGGATGCAAGCTGCTCAGGTTGCCCCAATCAAGATTTCGCACTTTTCGTTTATAACGCCGGGGGACCGATCAGCTTAGGAGCTCCAACGAATGTCGTGGCGACGGCAGCGAGCAGCACCACCGTCAATGTTACATGGTCGCCCGTACAGGGAGCCGATAGCTATGAGATTTCACGACGCGATGCGGGCGCCTACACAGTCATCAACAATACGACCACTGGTACAAGTTTCACAGACACCACCGCGTCAGCAAATACGGCGTACCTGTACCGGGTCAGGGCCCTTGATCCAGGAACCAACCCCGGAAACTACAGCAACCCGGATCTAGCGACCACGGTGATTTTCAACGACGACCCATTGGCGTCGCAGATGACGGTGGTTCAGGCGACGCACGTAGATCAGCTTCGCACGGCAGTTAACGCGGTTCGAGCGACGGCGGGGCTTGGGGCGGCTTCTTTTACTGATCCCTCACTTCTTGGTGTACAAGTGAAGGCGATCCATATTCAGGAGTTACGCTCCAATCTGGATGGTGCTCGGTCAGCTCTCAGTTTACCTGCGGTCAGTTACACAGATCCGTCAATTACGGTCGGCAGCACGGTGATCAAAGCGGGGCACGTTGCTGAGCTCCGGGGCGCCGTCAGGTAGCACTTCTGCTCTTCCCTAGTAGCGTTGCGATTGCGTTTCTCTTCCCGATGCGGCCTCGCCGATCAGCGGGCAACTGATCGCAATGACCGCTTGACCTGGCGCAGCCCCCAGAACGTCTCGACCAGCCAGGCCAGAAAATCGCCGGCTGGAAGGGGCCGGCTGATCCAGTAGCCCTGCGCGAGATCGCATCCCATTTCGCCGAGCCGCCGCCAGGTCGGCTCATCTTCGACCCCTTCCGCGCAGACCTGTTTGCCGAGGTTGTGGGCGAGGTCGATCATGGTGCGGACGATGGTCGTGTCGGCCTCGCTGGCGGTCATGCCCATCACGAACGACTTGTCGATTTTGAGCTCGTCGATCGGCAACTGTCGAAGGTTGGTCAACGACGAAAAGCCGGTGCCGAAATCGTCGAGCGACAGGCGAACGCCCATCGATTGCAACATCGATGTGATCGCCAGCGCGTGCGCCGGATCGGCCATGATGCTGCTCTCGGTGATCTCGACCTTCACGAAACGGGGGTCGATGTTCCACTTGTCGAGCGCTGCCTGAAACTTCACGGGCAGCAATTGTTCCTGCAGGCTCTTGGCGGAAATGTTGACCGCGACGTGCACCGGCGCGCCGGTGTCGTGCCATTCGCGGCATTGCTTCAACATCCGGTCGATGATCCAGTCGGTCATCGGCTTGATCAAGCCGGTGCGCTCCGCGATGGGGATGAATGCTCCCGGCGCCAGCAGGCCCCTCTTGGGGTGGTTCCATCGAATGAGCACCTCGGCGCGCGTCATCAAGCCGCTGCTGACATGCAGCTTGGGCTGGTAGTAGAGCTCGAACTCATCGCGCTCCATCGCCCCGCGCATCTCCACGATCAGCGCCAGTTGTTCGGGTGTCTGCGACTCGTACTCCTGATTGTGAAAGGCGTAACCGACGTTGGCCTCTTTGGCGGCGTACATGGCAACGTCGGCGCGCTGCATCAGCATCCGCGCGTCGGTGCCGTGCAATGGATAGAGCGCGATGCCGATGCTGGCGCTGACCTCCAGCAGATGGCCCTCGATCGCAAATGGCTCCTGCAGCGAGTCGAGGACCCGTCTCGCGACGGCAGCCACATCGTTGGAGTCGGCCGCGCGCGTCAGGAACAATCCGAATTCGTCGCCGCCCAGGCGCGAGAGAGTGTCGTTGGGGCTGAGGAGCTTGCGGAGCCGGACGGCAATCTCTTTGAGGACCATGTCGCCGAAGTGATGGCCGAACGTGTCATTGATCTCTTTGAATCGATCGAGATCCATCATCAGCAGCGCCGTAATGCTCTTGGCGGCGCGCGCATTGTCGATGGCTTTCTCGAGCCGCTCGAAAAGGAGCATGCGATTGGGTAGATCGGTGAGAGGGTCGAACATGGCCTGCCGGCGCAGCATCAGAAGCTGGTTCTTGCTCTCGGTGATGTCGCGTAAATAAGCGACCCAGTGCGTCAGCTCGCCGGAGTCTGTGACCGGCACGATCTGCAGGTCGAGCTCGAACTCCGAGCCATCCTTTCGCCGGGCGGTCACTTCCGCATCGAAGGCTTCGTTATCG
>DASPZU010000118.1:0-73317 GCA_035636095.1 Thermoanaerobaculia bacterium | reverse complement strand
TCATCCCGGTCGGGTGCGCCGCAATTCTGCTGGTGCGCAGACGTTGGATCGATTGGCGGACGGTCGCGATCGTGCCGGTCGCGGCGGCGGTCATCCTTGCCATCGTCTACGCGCCCTTCGGCGTCGACAAGTTCATCGACGGAATCCGCGACGTGATCAAAATCAACAACGATCCGATTCAGGCATACCTTTTCGGTCATGTGAGGACGAACGGATGGTGGTGGTATTTTCCGGCGACCCTGGCGCTGAAATCGACGCTGCCATTTCTGCTGCTGCTCCCGGCCGGCTTCTTTGTCGCTCGCAATCGCGTTTTTTTCGAATCGCTGGCAGCCGGCGTGGCCATGCTGGTCGTCACGCTGCCGAGCCACCTCGATATCGGAGTACGTTACGTCTTGCCGATTTTTGTCCCGCTGAGTGTGGCCGCGGGAGTCGTCATCGCGGCACTCGGCACGCGGCACGCGGCACTACGCGTTGTCGCAGCTGTGCTGCTGATCTGGCAGATAGCGGAATCGGCAGCGGTCCATCCCGATTACTTCCCCTACTTCAACGAGCTGGCGGGACGCGACCCGTCGCGATATCTCGTCGACAGCAATCTCGACTGGGGCCAGGACATTCTCCGGCTTTCGCACGTTGTGCAGGAGCTGAAGATCGGCACAATGGGGGTGGCACTATTTGGCAATGTCGATCTTGATGCTCTGCATTTCCCGCCGCGACACCGACTCAGCGCATTCGTTCCGGAGGACGGCTGGATTGCGATCAGCGATCACGCCTACCGCATGGAAAGAGGATGGAAGTGGCTGAAGGACCGGCCGTATCGGCGGGTCGGAAAATCCATCCGGCTGTATTCGCCGTCGCAGTTGCGCTGACCGTCATTTGTGTCGTTCGCGTGGCGGTCGTGTCGGCGTACTACGGACCGACCAACGACGAGGCCGCGCACATCGCCGCAGGTTACAACGCGCTTCACGGGATCCCCGAGATCGAGATCGAGCATCCGCCGCTGGCGCGCGCGATGTTCGCCTGGCCGCTGCGCCGGGCGCCGGAGCCGGGCATTCACGACATGTTCGGATTCCGCCGAGGCGGCGCGCTGCTGAGCAGCGGCGATTACATTCAGAACCTGGTGCGGGTGCGGCGTGGCAATCTCGTTTTTCTGATCGCGCTGTTGATGGTCGTCTTCGTCTGGACGCGGCGCGAATTCGGCGACATCGCGGCGCTCATCGCGCTCGCCCTTGTCTCGACCTTGCCCCCGATCCTCGCGCACGCGAGCCTCGCCACCACCGACCTCGCTGTCACGGCCATGCTTCCGATCGCGCTCCTCGCGACGCTGGTCTGGCTCGATCGTCCGACACTGATCCACACGATCCTCCTCGGCGTGGCGATCGGAATCGGACTTCTCGTGAAGTTCTCGTTCCCGGTTTTCTACAGTCTCGCGCTCGCGTTTCTCCTTCCCACGCGCATCGCGATGCGGCATCTTCGTCCCACTGCCATTGCGATCGGGTTGTCAGCGCTGATCGTTTGGGGCGGATATCGATTCGATTTCGGCACGCTGGCCGCCGCCCACTCACGCGGAGTCGAGATGGCGCACCTCGGCGCCGCCGACTGGGTCGCCGATGTTCCAATGCCGGCGCCGCTGTTCTTGGGCGGATTGCTCGACGTGAAATTGCACAACGATCGCGGACATCGCGCCTATCTATTCGGCAGTTGGTCCAACGAAGGTCGCTGGTACTACTTCCCGGCTGTGCTGCTCTTTGCGACGCCGCTGCCGTTTCTCATCTTGTCGGCGGTGGGCACCACCATGGTCATGCGCACACGCCAATGGATTTTTGCGATTCTGCCGCTGGCGGTTCTTCTTCCCTCGATGGCGAGCCGCATGAACCTCGGCGTCCGCCATGTCATGCCGATCTATCCGCTGCTGGCGATGGTGGCAGGATACGCCGCCGTCGCCATTCGCCGACGATGGATTGTCGCGATTCTTCTGGCATGGCAGCTCGTCGTCACGACCCTGGCGCACCCCAATTACCTCGGATGGACAAACGAGCTGACGTTAGGCCATCCGGAGTGGATCTCGCTCGACAGCAACCTCGATTGGGGGCAGGACGCCCTCCCCCTCGCGCGCGAGTGTCAGCGTCTGGGAGTTCAGCGCATCGGACTCGCGATCACGACCATGGCCGATCTCGATCGCCTCGGCATGCCGCCACACTACCCGCTCGATCCGCGGACGCCGGCGCGCGGGTGGGTGGCGGTGGGCATCGAGCGCCGTGTCGAGCAGCATTTCGTGTGGCTCTCGCAGGCGAAGCGATCGATCCGCGTCGGCCGCGCGATCACGCTCTACGAAATGCCATAGCTGAGGACGAGGACTGAGGACTGAGTCCCGCCCTCTTGGTCCTCAGTCCTCAGCCCTCAGCCCTCTCAGTGCACGCTCATCGGCTCGGGCTCGAGTGACAGCTCCAGCTTGCCGTCATGCATGTTGACGAACACGGTGTCGCCGGGCTTGAACTTCCCTTCCAGCAAACGAATCGCCAGCGGGTCGATGATCTCGCGCTGGAGCGCGCGCTTGAGCGGTCGCGCGCCGAAGGCCGGATCGTAGCCCGCGCGCGCGAGGTGCTCCTTGGCGCTGTCGCTGATCTCGATGGTGATGCCGCGCTCGGCGATGATCTTGGCCAGCCGCTTGAGCTGGATGTCGATGATCCGTTTGATGTGCTTCATCTCCAGAGCGTGGAAGATGATCACGTCGTCGATGCGGTTGAGAAACTCGGGACGGAAGTGCCGATGCAGCTCCTCCTCGACTTTCTTGCGCATTTCTTCTTCCGAAGAGACGTCCCGGATGTACTGCGAGCCGACGTTCGAGGTCATGATGATGACGGTGTTCTTGAAATTGACCACACGCCCCTTCGAGTCGGTCAGCCGGCCGTCGTCGAGGATCTGCAGCATCACGTTGAACACTTCCGGGTGCGCCTTCTCAATCTCGTCGAACAGAACGACGGCGTAGGGCCGGCGGCGAACGGCTTCCGTCAACTGCCCGCCTTCCTCGTAGCCAACGTACCCCGGCGGCGCACCGATCAATCGTGCCACGGCGTGGCGCTCCATGTACTCCGACATATCGATGCGCACCATGGCGTTTTCGTCATCGAACAGAAACTCGGCCAGCGCGCGGGCCAGCTCCGTTTTGCCAACGCCGGTCGGCCCCATGAAGATGAATGAGCCGATGGGACGATTGGGATCCTTGAGACCGGCACGCGAGCGGCGAACGGCATTGGCCACCGCGCGCACGGCTTCCTCCTGACCGACCACCCGGAGCTTGAGGTTGTCCTCCATCCGGATCAGCTTCTGGACTTCCGACTCCATCATTCGCGTCACCGGAACGCCGGTCCACTTCGACACGATCTCGGCGATATCTTCATCAGTGACTTCTTCGCGCAACAGCGCGCCGCTCTTCTGCATCTCGGCAAGTTTGGCCGAGGCGGCGTCGAGGTCGCGCTGGAGCTGGGGAAGGGTCCCGTAACGAAGCTCGGCGGCCTTGTTCAGATCTCCTTCCCGCTCGGCGCGGTTGCCGGCTTCACGTGTTTCTTCGAGCTTCGCTTTCAGATCATTGATGGTCTTGATCACGGCGCGCTCGCTCTCCCACTGCGCTTTCAGGCCGGCGATCTTTTCCTGCAGCTCGCTGATCTCGCTCTCGATCGCTTTGAGACGATCGCGCGACGCGGGGTCTTTCTCCTTCGACAGCGCCTGCTTTTCGATCTGCAATTGCGTCATGCGGCGCTGCAGCTCGTCGATCTCCTGTGGCATCGACGTCAGCTCGATGCGAAGACGCGATGCGGCCTCATCGATCAGGTCGATGGCCTTGTCGGGGAGGAATCGATCGGTGATGTAGCGGTGCGACAGCGTCGCGGCGGCGACGATGGCCGAGTCGGTGATCTTCACGCCGTGATGCACTTCGTATCGCTCTTTGAGTCCGCGAAGAATCGCGATGGTGTCTTCCACCGATGGCTCGCCGACGTAGACCGGCTGGAATCGCCGCTCCAGCGCTGCGTCCTTCTCGATGTGCTTCTGATATTCGTTGAGCGTCGTTGCGCCGATCGCCCGCAGCTCACCGCGGGCGAGCGCCGGCTTGAGCATGTTGGAGGCGTCCATCGCCCCTTCCGCCGCTCCCGCGCCGATGAGGGTGTGCAGCTCGTCGATGAAGAGGACGACATTGCCTTCGCTCTCCTCGACTTCCTTGATCACCGCCTTGAGCCGATCTTCGAACTCGCCGCGATATTTCGCTCCCGCGATCATGGCGCCCAGGTCGAGGGCCACCATACGTTTGTTCTTGAGACCCTCAGGAACGTCGCCTTCGACAATGCGACGGGCGAGTCCTTCCACGATGGCGGTCTTTCCGACGCCTGGCTCACCGATCAGCACGGGATTGTTTTTCGTTCGCCGCGACAGGACCTGGATTACGCGGCGGATCTCTTCATCGCGTCCAATCACCGGATCGAGCTTGCCACGACGGGCCAGCTTCGTCAGATCGCGGGCATAGCGCTCGAGCGCCTGATATTTGTCCTCCGGATTCTGATCGGTGACACGCTGCGTTCCGCGGACGCTCTGCAGCGCTTTGAGAATTGCATCGGGAACGGCACCATGGCGGGAAAGAATCTTCGCCGCCGTCGATTCTTTTGTCTGCGCGATGGCCAGCAAAAAGTGCTCGGTCGAGACGTATTCGTCTTTGAAGTCGTCCGCCGACTTGAACGCGGTATCGAAGACTTTGCGCAGCGTCGACGCAATGAGCGGTTCGGCCGATGCGCCGCCGACTTTGGAAAACTTCGCGACTTCGGCGGCCGTTTCGGCTTCGATCGTCGACGGCGTGAGCCCGAGCTTGTTCAGGATCGGCGCGACAATTCCCCCCTCCTGCCGCAGCAGCGCGACCAGCAGGTGTTCGGGAGTGACTTCCGGGTTGCCAGCGCCGCGGGCGAGGTTCTGCGCCTCGACCACCGCCTCTTGAGCCTTCACCGTAAGCTTATTGAAATTCATAGGGTTGCCTCACATTGAGTATATGAGACTCAGGTTTCTTAACGGGCGAGTCTGCCTCGTAATTCCCCCGTGCAAGCCCCTCTCCCGGCGCTTCGCGCCACCCTCTCCCCGCTCGCGGGGAGAGGGACGGGGTGAGGGGTACAATCTCGCGCGCCATGACCGACTACCGCACCGAAAAAGATACGCTCGGCGAGGTCCGAGTGCCCGCCGACGCCTTATGGGGGGCGCAGACGCAGCGCGCGGTCGAGAACTACCCGATCAGCGGCCTGCGCGAGCATCCCACCTTCATCCGCTCGTTCATCTACCTGAAAAAAGCCGCCGCCCTGGCGAACAAGGAGCTGGGCGCAATGGAGGCCCGTCTCGCTGACGCGATCGTGCCCGCGTGCGACGAGCTCCTCAACAATGAGGCTAAATATCGGGATCAGTTTCCGGTCGACGTTTTCCAGGCAGGCGCCGGCACGTCTTTCAACATGAACTGCAATGAGGTGATCGCGAACATTGCCAACCGCGCCCTGGGCGGAAAGGTCGGAGAGTACAAGTCGATTCATCCCAACGATCACGTCAACATGGCGCAGTCGACCAACGACGTCTTCCCCACCGCCATCCGCGTCGCCGTCACCATTCACCTCGGACTCCTGATCCCGGAGGTGCAGAAGCTCGCCAATGCGTTCGATCAGAAAGGCACGCAGTTCGCGGATGTGATCAAGTCCGGCCGGACCCATCTGCAGGACGCCGTTCCGGTCACGCTGGGCCAGGAATTCAAAGCCTACGCCGCAGCCATCAAGCGCGCGAATCGGCTGCTGGTCGATGCATCGATGGAGCTGCTCGAGCTGGGGATTGGCGGAACGGCGGCCGGCACCGGAATCAACACGCCCAAAGGCTACCGATTCGCGGTGGTGCGGCACCTGAACGCGATCACCGGTCTCGAATTCCGCCCGATCGACGATCTTCGCGAAGGGATGCAGTCGCAATTGCCGATCGCCGGTGTCTCGGGTGCCCTCCGCAATCTGTCGCTCGAGCTGACGCGTATCACGAACGATCTTCGGCTGCTCGCTTCGGGTCCGCAGACGGGACTGGCGGAAATCATTCTGCCCTCGGTGCAGCCGGGCTCGTCCATCATGCCGGGCAAAGTGAACCCGTCGATGCTGGAGTGCATGAATCAGGTGCTCTTTCACATCATCGGCGCGGATACCGCCATCGCCTACGCCAACCAGGCCGGCCAGCTCGAGCTGAACGTCATGATGCCGCTGATGGCGTTCGAGATGATGTTCTCGATCGAGATCCTCAAGAATTTCCTCCCCGTTCTCGTCGAGAAGTGCATTCGAGGAATCGAAGCCGATCGCGAACGGAGCCGGGAGTACTACATCAGCTCGCCGTCACTTGCGACGGCGCTCAATCCGCTGATCGGCTACGCGCGGGCCGCCGAGATCGCGAAGGAATCGGCGAAGAGCGGCAAACCCATTCCCGACCTTCTGCGCGAAAAGAAATTGCTGAGCGAAGAGGAGATCGCGCGCATCTTCACGCCCGAGTTCTTGGTAGGACAGGCCGACCGCGTGTGACGGAAATTAAGAATTTCAAATTTCAAATGAAAAATTAAGAATTCCCGGCCTATTCATTTTTTCATTCGAAATTTGAAATTTGAAATTTTCTGAACCGGCTGCCGATCGCTGTATCCTGCTCAGCGTCCAAAATGCGGTTATTCATCGCGACGGCTTTCCCGGAGCCGATTCTCCGCGCGCTCAACGAACGTGTGGAGATGCTCAAGCCAAAACTACCAAGCGCATCGTGGGTCCGTCCCGAGACCCAGCACCTGACCTTCGCATTCCTCGGAGAGCAGGAGGAAGCGATCGTGAATCGAGTCGCGATCGGCTGCGGCAAAGCGTTCGAGGCCTTTCTCCAGGGATCCGGATTCTTTCCGAATCGCCGCCACGCGCGGGTCGGGTGGGTGGGTGTGGAGCCGCGCGAGCAGTTCGTCGCGCTGGCGCAGCGGATACGCGACGCGGTGAGTGCCGCGGGCGTGCAGCTCGATCAGAACGAGTTCCGGCCTCACCTCACGCTGATGCGCATTCGCGACTACTGGCCTCCGCTGGCGTCCGACACCTTTGAGAGCACGCTACGCGATTATCGGTCAGCGACGTTCCCGGTGGACCACGTCACGCTCTACCTCAGTCGCCTCAGTCCGAAGGGCGCGATCCACACGCCGCTTCGGCAATTTGCGCTCGGTCTTTCCGCGTAGCTGACCGCAGGCCGCCGCGATCTCGCGCCCCTTCGATCGCCGGACGGTGACGCGGGCGCCATGGCGCACCAGCACCTCGACGAAATCGTCGATGGCTTCATCGCCCGGTCGCTGCATCCACTTGGGAAGATTCGGGTCTTCGTTGAAGGGAATGGCATTCACTTTCGCGCGCAGGCCCCGGATGAGCCGCGCCAGCGCGGCGGCGTCGGCCGGTGAATCGTTGTAGCCGGCCAGCAGAACGTACTCGATGGTCATCTCGCGTCCGCGCTCCAGCGGATAACGGTGCAACGCAGCGATCAGCGCATCGACCGGATACTTCTTGGTGATGGGCATGATCTCCTCGCGACGCTCGCGATCGGGAGCATTGATCGAAACGGCGAGATTCGGACGGCGCTCGAGCTTGGCCAGGTCGTCGATGCCGGGAATGATTCCGGATGTCGAAACCGTGACGCGCTTCGGGGCGACGCTCTTGTAAAGGATGTCGAGCGTTGCCACCAGATTCTCGAGATTGAGCAGTGGCTCGCCCATGCCCATGAAGACAACGTTCATCAACTCCAGGGGAACATCGTGCTGGCGCTGCACGGTGAAAAATTGCCCGACCATTTCGGATGGCGTGAGATTGCGTCCGGCGCCGAAGAAGCCCGTGACGCAGAATGTGCATCCGACGGCGCATCCCGCTTGAGACGACAGGCAGATGCTGGTGCGATCGCGCATGGGCATGTAGACCGACTCGATGCGGTTTCCGTCGCCGAGGACGAAGAGGTACTTCTGACTGCCGTCGGTGGCAGGTGCGGTCCGCTCAACGACGTGGGGAAACTCGAGTTTGAACTGCTCCGCCAGTTTCGCGCGGAGGCCCCTGGGCAGATTGCTCATGGCGTCGAAAGAGTCGACGCCGCGGTGGTGCATCCATTCAGCGATTTGTTTGATGCGGAACGGCGGGGAGACGACCTCGCCTAATGTTTTCTGCAGCTGGGCAGGCGCGAGATCGTAGAGATTGAGGCCGTCATTGCTTGTCGTCACTGGAACTCGAGATGGGCTCGATGCGCCGCGTCGTGCGTACTTTTCGGGTCGGATCGATTCCGAGGGCGCGCAGAAGCGCGAGGTCGTTGATGTTGATCCGGAACTGGATCTCCTTGTCGCTCTTGACGATGATCTCCGTGGGCGCTTGCGGCTCGTCCTGCCGATTCAGCCCGATGGTCGCATCGAGCACGACGTAAAGGTTGTAGCCCTCGTCGCGGATCCTCTGGATCTGCTTGTTCACGTCGTCGGAGCCGGAGATCGATTCGTTGATCGCCGTTCCGAGTTCGCGCAAGAGCTGTTTGATCTTCTCGTCCACGTCGGATTCGACTATCGCAAACGGCACCGCCCGCGGTCAAGATTCCGATTCGCCGCGGAAGGGCGTACACTACTTGTCCGACTGCAAACCCGCCGCCACTGACCTCCACAGTTCGGACCAATACGCCAGGTACTTCCAACGCCCCCATTTGTTGTAGCGGCGTAGCATCGCTTTGTCGCTGACGCGGCGGCCTTTGTGATGGCGCTCCCGAACGAATCGACGAAATTCGCTGTCGACGGCGATGAAGTCGTGGCGGCCGTCCATGGCCAGAAGATGCGCCGCGCCATACGGGCCGATTCCAGGCAGTTTCCGGTAGCTCTCGAACAGCTCCTCCGTCGTCTGCGACGGATTAGCGATCGCTCTCAAATCGATCGCACCTTCGACAATACCCCGCGCAAGGGCATGAATCGACTTGGCGCGGTATCCGAGGCGGCAGTCGCGTTGGAGAGCGTCGACGGTGAAGCGCGCGACGTCTTTCGGTTCGGGAAAGGCCACGCGGCGGCCGCACTTTTCGACCAGCAGTTCCACCATCCTCGTGGTCTGACGCCAGGTGGTATTGGTGGTGGTGATGATCTTGACCACATCTTCGAACAGAGTGCTTCCGCACAGCAGGCGTCCGAATCCGGCGCTCTCGACCCAGGCGTGATCGGTCGATGCGCGCGCCACCGCCACGAACTCCGCCATATCGAGGTGCAGTTGGAACATGCGCGTCATCTTCGCGCGCAGCTCGGACGTGTCCTCGGCGCCCGTGATGTGGAGCGCCGCCGACCCCAGCGGCGCTGAGATCGCAATTCCCCGCGACTTCCCGCCAAGGACCTCGACGCGCCGAAGGGTCTTTTCAGCGCGCGACCACCGAAATGGGGCCAGCAGATACCAGCCGTGCGACTCGACTGTCGATACAAAATTGAAGGCCGGCGGAGTCGAAATGGAGGCGACGGCCGGAATCGAACCGGCGGATGAAGGTTTTGCAGACCTCTGCCTTACCACTTGGCTACGTCGCCCCGGGAAGTGCGGCGAGTCTAGTGAACGCCCTCGGAAGCGTCAATATTCAGCGCTGGGCGGATGTGGCCGCCTCCGATGTCGCCTTCACATCGTGCACTTCGAGTGAAAGGGTCGCCGTGCCGACAGGCTTTCCTTTGGCCTCCACGCGCGGATAGATGAAGAAATTGAGGGGCTCTGAAGTGGCCGGCGTCAGGACGAGATCGCGTCCCATGGTGAACTCGACGCGGTGCGGCGGAAGATTTCCGAACAGCATCGCGCGAACGGCGGGGTCGCTCGACTTTGACGCGTCGCTGGCGTCGACAGGGATCCATCCTTTTCCTTCGACGTAGAACTCGGCCCAGCAGTGATATCCGGGAATCCTGCCGTCGCCCGGAGGCAACGGGAAGCCGATCACGAACCGCGCCGGAATTCCCTGCGACCGCGCCAGCGACATGAACAGCGAATGGAAGTCGGTGCAATTGCCGGCTTTGATATCGCAGGCGCGCTCGGTATCGCCATTGCCCCAGCCGGGGATGGTCTTGTCGTACTTCATGGTGGTCATCACATACTGATAAATCGCCTGCGCCTTCTCCAACGTCGTGGTCTTGCCGGCGACGATCTGGTCGGACAGCTTCTTCACGCGGGGCGACAGCGTGACCATGCGATCCGGGCGAAGAGCGCGAGCGAGCTCGCTCTTGCTGGGCGTGACGTTGCCGATCTTCTCCATCGCGATTGCGTTCCGCGTTCCGCGGAAGGTGACTTTGACGACCAGCTCGCCTGTTTGAGGCGCGGGGATCTTCGCGACGGCGTAGTCGTCGCCGAATTCTTTTTCGGTGAGCCGCTGCCATTGGAAGGGCGAATCGATCTTGACGTCGCTGATTCCCTGAGCGCTGCGGGCCCGCGGCAGCGGAATCCAGACGTCCAGCACGCCGGCATCGGGCGGAATGTTGGCGACCGTGGCGATGTAGGTTGCTTCGAATGTTCGATTGGCGCGATCGGCCGCGACGGCGGACAGCGCGATCAGAGTAACGAGTGAGGCGAGGATGAGGGCTCGGCGCATGGGTTCTCCTGAAGGGGCAGAGGGTAACACGGCCGCGGTTGACATCCGAAAAACGATCGGCGACCATGCACCTCCTTCCCAACAGTGCTGTGGTGTAGCTCAGTTGGTAGAGCGGCGGATTGTTAATCCGTTGGTCGGAGGTTCGAGTCCTCCCGCCACAGCCAAATCCATCCGGCTCAGCACTTGCATATCGACCCGACGTCCGAAGTGTGCAGAGAGCGCGAGCGGAGGGAATGTTGCAAGCGCCTCTGACAAAGCATCGCATTCTGGTCATCGAGGACGAACCGTCCGTCCGCTGGACGCTCGCTCTTCTTTTTCAGCGTCATGGCATCGAGACTGACGTCGCGGAGAGCGGACGTGAGGCGATCTCTCTGCTAGGCCGAGGAGAGTATTGCTGCGTACTGCTCGACCTGAACATCCCGCCGCCGGACGGGTTCGAATTGGCGAAATACATCCACGACAACTCGCCCGATACGCCGGTGGTGGTGGTCTCCGGGTACCCCGATCTCGCCGCTCGGATCAAGAACGCGGACCTCGGCCCCGTGGTGAGGATGATCCTGGCAAAGCCGGTCGACACGACCTTCCTTTCACGCCACGTCCACGGCGATCACTTCTGCATCGGCGAGACGCCGCGCCAAACTAACGCTCAGATCTAGGTTGGCTGCACCACCACCGCCGTGCCGTAGCACAGCACCTCGGTCACGCCCTGCATCACTTCGGTGGCGTCGTATGCCACGCCGATGACAGCGTTCGCGCCGGCCTCGCGCGCGTGCTGCAACATCATCTCGAACGCCTCCTCTCTCGCCTTCTCGCACAGCTCCGTGAAGAGCGAGATGTTGCCTCCAGCGAGCGTCTGCAGCGAGGCGCCGATGGTCCCGAAAATCGACCGCGAGCGCACCGTGATTCCGCGGACGACGCCGAGGTTCCTGGAGACCCGAAATCCGTCGAGGGTGAAGGTGGTAGTCGTCATTTCACGCTTCATGACCGCGATTGTGCGCCAGATCACACTCGAATCCATCCATCGATAGAGCCTTGTCCAACCCTCGATACATGCGATGCCCGGGTTTCCAGCCGACCATGGAAGACAACCATGGAAGCCGAAAAACTGAACGATTACGACGCGCTCCCGGGCTCGCTCGTCATCCTCCAGATCGACGAAAACACGACCGCTGAAACAATGCTCATGTTTCGGGCAGCGCTGCATCGCGTCTTTCGAGAGATCTCCTCGCAAAACCTGATCAATTAAGCAGATAGCGGCAAAGGCGTCCCGTTTGCACGCTGGCGGTGCCATGACGCTACGGAACCCGAGCGAGACGCTGACGGAGAGTCTTCGGCGATCGCGCAAAACACTCGAGCTGCAGATCGAACAGGGAAATGCTTCCTGCGACTCCAGTGAGGCGCTCGAGCGCTTGAGCGAATTCGAGAAGCAGGAAGACCTGGCGGACGATAGCCTCATTCCACGCGGCGACGCATAATCGCCTGCGTGGAGGATGAGAAGAAATCCGAGCTCGTCGAGGGAGAGGATTTCTACCGCGAAGGCCCCTACATCGTCTTCACCGAAAAATTCCTGAAGAAGCGCGGCTACTGCTGCGAGTCAGGCTGCCGGCACTGTCCGTATAAAGGCAGAAGTCAGAAAGCAGAAGGCAGAAGTGAGTCGGATTAGTCAATCCTTCCCTCATCCTTCTGCCTTCTGCCTTCTGCCTTCTGCCTTCTGCCTTTTAGTGTCCCGCGTACCAGTCGTATCCGCGCTCGCCCCAGAAATCGGCGGGCCGGACATCGGTGTAGCGGATGGTCGCGATGCGCTTGATGTTCTTGTAGCCGTACTTCACTGGAACGGCCAGACGCAGTGGCGCACCATGCTGCCAGGTCAGCGGTGCGCCGTTGAGCTCGTACGCCAGAAGTGTTTGCGGATGCATTGCGCTCAGCATGTCGAGCCCGACGTAGTACCCGCGGCCGGGTGATTCCATGGCGACGTATCGCGTTCCGCGCGGTGGCGAGAATCGGGCCATCAGATCCGCGAGTCGGGTGCCGGTCCAATGCACGACGATGCTCCAGCCTTCGATGCAGCGGAGCTCTGTGGTCATGTCGCGCCGAGGAAATGACTTGAGGTCGGAGAGCGTGAGCGTCGCGGGCGGCTGTCCCGCGATTCCTTCCACGCGCAAGCGCCAGTTCTCGGGATCGTAATTCGGCTGAAGGCCGACTCCCCCATTGATCCGCGCGTTTGTGATCGCCGACGGTGGGAAGGTGCGACTCAGGCGCGCAGTCCTGAAGTATGCCTCCGACAACTTCTCGTTGGTCTCGAGTCCGCGGCGCAGCGGCCAGGGCACATCGCCCTCACGCGAGGCCAGCCGCAGAAACTTCCACGCGCCGTAGGCGGCGAGGGTGGCGGCGCCGGCGACGATGAAGCCGCGCCGCGAAAGGCGGCGCACTTCGCGATCGATGTTGGTGTCGTTCTCGGCGATCGCGTTTCGCAACGCTTCTTCGTCGGCGATGATGATGTCTTCGTCACTCATAGTTCTGGACCTCGTATCCCATGACCATGGCGCGGAAATTGTTCCACCCGGTCTTGATCACCTGGGCAATGTGCACGACGAAGAAAACGACGTAACCGACGGTGATCCAGAAGTGGAAGAAGCGGGCCATCGGATAGCCGCCCAATAGAAACGTCAGCCATCCGAACTGCACCGGTTTGTAAATCGCCAGACCGGTGAGAAGCGATCCGAGTCCCATCACGATGATGGCGGTGTAGGAAATTCTCTGCGCGGCGTTGTATTTGCGCTGCGGCGGAGCTTCCTTGCGCAGATGGAGATCGTGCAGCGCGACCAGGATCGCTTCCTTCCACGAACGCCGATCGGGGACGAGATCGCGCCATTCGCCCGAAAAAATCGTGTAGGCCACGTAGAGGATGCCATTGACCGCGAAGAACCACATGAAGAAGAAATGGAGCGTGAGACCTTCCGCGAGTCGGAAGGCGAGATTCGCCTTTTCATAAGTCTTCTCGGCGACGGTCATCTTCACGAGCGTGTGCCTGCCGATGCCGATGCGGTACACCGGATTGGCCCAGTAGATCAGCAAGCCGCTCCACACCATCAACGCCAGAATCGGGAAGTTGATCCAGTGAAACCACCGGATGGCAAGCGGATGCTTCTTCTCCAGCGTCTTCATGTCCGTTGGATGCAGTTTTGGACGAGCGGTTACATCCTACGCGATGCCAGGATCGCTCGCACCAGGTCTTCCGGGATCGTTACGTCTTCGATTCGGGTTGCAACCTCCATCTTGATCGTTTGCTCATAGGTCCGCAAATAGGCGACACACGAATCGCAGATTTCGAGGTGCTTTTCGAACTCGCTGCGTTGGCGAGGCGCGAGGACGCCATCGAGGTATTCCATGATGAAGCCGATGACTTCGAGACAATTCATTGCGTTCCTCCGAATTCGCGTTCGAGCAGCGTGCGCAGCGCCTGTCGCGCGCGATGCAGGCGGACTTTGACGAGATTGGTGGAGATGCCGAGGGCGTCAGCGATCTCGGGGTTGGACATTTCCTCGAGATCGCGCATGACGATCACGGTACGATAGTCATCAGGAAGCTCGTCGATCTTGCGACGGATCAGCGCCGCCGTTTCTTCGCGCTCGAGCGCCTCCTCGGCGGTCTCGCTCCAATCGACGGTGTCGCGCGTTTGATGTCCATCGGCGACGAAGGTCGGCAACAGATGATCAATCGACTCATCTTCGGCCCTCGGGCGCGAACGCAGTTTCATCAGCGCCTCGTTGACGAGTATGCGATGCAGCCACGTTGAGATCCGCGATTCTTCGCGGAACTTCGACAATGACTGGAACGCGCGGATGAACGCGTTCTGCACCGCATCGCGTGCGTCCTCTTCGTTGCGCAGCAGCCGGCGGGCGGCGGCCAGAAGGCGTCCGCTGGTGGAGCGCACCAGTTGCTCGAACGCCGACTCTTCGCCGGCGCGGAGGCGTGCGATAAGTTGGGGTTCGTCGAATATGAGCTGCGTCATGCGTGTGGTCTCGGGGTCTCGGGGTTGCGCGGTCTCGGAGCAAGACAACCGCGAGACTTCGCTACCGCGAGACTTCGCAACCTCAATGCAGCGTCTCCTCGAACAGCCTGTAAATCCGTTTGTACTCGTCGGCCCACGATGTGGGCTCGACGAAGCCGTGATTCTCGACCGGAAACACCGCCAGCTCCCAGTTCGGCTTGCGCAGCTCGATCAGCTTCTGCACCAGCCGCACGCTGTCCTGGAAATGCACGTTGGTGTCGACCATGCCGTGGCAGATCAGCAGCCGCCCTTTGAGGCCGTCAGCGAAGTAGATCGGCGATGACTGCCGGTAGGCCTCGACATCACCCTGCGGGAAATTGAGGATGTTCGAGGTGTAGCCGTTGTTGTAGTGTGCCCAATCGGTCACCGGGCGCAGCGCGGCGCCGGCGGCGAAGAGATCGGGCTGCGTGAACATCGCCATCAGCGTGATGAAGCCGCCGTAGCTCCCGCCGTAGATGCCTATGCGTTTCGGATCGATGCCATGCTCCCTGGCCAGCCATCGCGCGGCATCGACCTGGTCGTCGAGGTCCTTTCCCCCCATGTGACGATAGATCGCCGTCCGCCAGTCGCGTCCGTACCCGCGCGAGCCGCGATAGTCGACGTCGAGGACGGTGTAGCCCCGCGACATCAGCAGATGATGGAACATGTATTCGCGCGAGTAGCTCGACCACCAGCGATGCACGTTCTGCAGATACCCCGCGCCATGAACGAAGATAACGGCCTTCCCGGACGGATTCGCGGGCTTGTAGATCCGTGCCGGAACTTGCGCGCCATCGCGGGCGGGAAGGCGGACGATCGGAACGTCGAGCCAGGCGTAATTCGCGAACTCAGGCGCAGGAGATGTCGTGACGCGTTTCGTCCCGATGAAAAGCTCCGGCGGCTTGTTGGTGTAGGAGTAGACATCGGCGATGACGGTGCCGTCGGGCGAGGGAACGGCCTCGTGATTGCCGGCAGTCGTGGTCAGCTTCGTGCGCGCCGCCGAGGTCGGCGGCGCTCCACTCGGCATGCGGTAGAGATGACGCTCGAACGGACTCTCCTCGCTCGCCGTTAGATAGAAGTATTTCTTATCACTATTTAATGTAATAGAATCTACTTCCCAATTTCCGCTCGTCATCTGCCGTGGGGCGCCGCCGTCGAACGCGACTTCGTACAAATGCATGAAGCCGGTCGCTTCCGAGGCGTAGTAGATGGTCTGATTGTCGGCAAGCCAGCCGGGGGCGGGCGTGTCGAACCCTCGAAGCCAGGCGTCGTCGCGCATGGTGACGATCGCGCGGCCTTTGGGATTGGCAGGATCGAAGGCCATGATCCACGCGCCTTTGTTGTCGGTCGATCGCACCAACAGAAACGCGTGTTTGCCGTCGTCCGACCACACCGGCGCGCGGAGCGCGACTTCGCGCTCTTTGGCCTCCGTGGTCTTGAGTCCATGCTCGAACCACTTCACTTCGCCGTTGGCGGCATTGAGGATCGCGATGCGCGCTGCGGGCAGCACATCGCCGACTTTTTCGCGAGACGGAACCGTGTCGGTGTAGGCGCTCTCGGTGACGTAGCTCGGAACGATCACGCGCTTTGCCTTCTCTGACTCCGTGCGCATCACCGCGACGACGTACCTGGCGTCCGGCGTCAACTGCATGTCGTTGACGGTCTGCCGTTTCTCGAGCTTGAAAGGCTTGAGGGGATGCTCTTTCTTTTTCTTCGCTTCATCCTCTTCGCGCTTACGTGCGCGTTCGTCGACGATGGCCAGCAGCTTGCGCTCCTCGCCCTTGAGGTACTCCTGACTCTCGGTGCCCTTCTTGTCATCCCACAGCATGACATTCGGGCTCTTGTCGTCGGGACCGACCACATTGGTGAGCTGTGCGATCGAGCCGTCGCGCAGCGAAACCGCGAACAGATTGTTGTCGCGAACGAACGTGACGCGCTGTTCATCGAACGTGAAATGCGGCGCGGATTCGGTGTCGGTTGTCTGCGTGATGGCGTGACGCTTTCCGTCCCACAAGTAGATGTCGCCATCCTCGACGTAGACGACCTTGCGTTTGTCTCGGGTGTATTCACCGCTCGCCGGCGGCCCATCCTTTTTCTCTTCGTCGGAAAGCTTCCGTAGGCCGCTGCCGTCGCGATTGACGACCCAGGTATCGCGATCCTTCTCGAGCGGATCGCTCCATTGCTTCCAACTGAAATAGATTTTCGAGCCGTCGGGCGTCCAGCGCACATCCTGCGGAGGATAGCCGTAGAGATTCGGGCCGCGCATGATGTTGTCGATCGTGAGATCGAAATTTTGAGCCTGCGCGGCCACCGCCAGAAGCACGAATCCGAACCACCGCTTCATCGCATTCCTCCCAACCGCTGCCGGATGGCGCGAAGACGCTCGACGGCGTGCGCCATGTCGGCATGCACGCAGATGGTGTCAAAGGCGATCGGAACGCGCGTTCCATCGCGCGCGATCACCGCATGCTCGTCGGCGAGCAAGGCCGCCTGATCGGCAGCTTCTTCGACGGTGAGCAGCGATCCAGCGATCGTTCGTGACACCAGCGATCCGTCGGCGTTGTAGCGCCGGTCGGCAAAGGCCTCGCGAATGACGGGTGTGTGGGCGGCGCGGGCGGCGGTGGCCATCTGCGATCGATCGCTGCAGACGATGGAAAGGTCGGGATCGACTTCGCGAATCGCTTCGACGATGACGCCCGCCAGCACGACATCCTTGTGGGCATCGTTGTAGAGCGCACCGTGCGGTTTGACGTGACGCATGGGCACCCGCTCGCGGTCCACGATTTCGCGCAGCGCGGCGATTTGCTCGATCAACGTCGCGCGCAACGCCGGCGGGGCCATCGTCATCGTTGTGCGGCCGAAATTCGCGCGATCGGGATACGACGGATGCGCGCCGATCGCCACGTTGTAGCGTTTTGCGCGGCGAACCGCGTCGGTCATCGATTGTGCGTCGCCGATATGACCGCCGCATGCGACGTTTGCCGACGAGATCATCGGCCACATTTCCGCCTCCCCCTCAGCCCCCTCAGCAACGTCGGCACTCAGATCAATCACAGCTCGGCTCCTTTCGTTTCAGGCAGGTACCAGACCAGGACGGCGCCGACGGCGAAGAAAAGCGCATCGACCGCAATCGCCAATCCGAACCCGAACCGGTGTCCGGCGGCGCCGATCGCAAACGGGGCAGCAGCAGACGCAAGCCGCCCGCCGTTGTAACAGAAACCCTGAGCGCTGGCGCGGAAACGCGTCGGAAACAATTCCGCTAGCATCGCGCCGAACAGCGAAAAGTAACCGTGGGCGAAATAGCCGACCAGCGGCCCGATGGTCAGCAGCGTGATCGGCGAGCGCGCGCCGAAGGCGAAGATCGGCACGACCGCTGTCGCGGCAATCATGAACCCCGTGAACGCCAGGCGCCGGCCGAATCGATCGGCGAACCACCCGAAGCTGATATAGCCGGCGAACGCGCCAACCTGGAGGAGGATGAGCCAGGCCGCCGATTTTGTGACCGTGAGGCCGGCGCCCCCTTTCTCGACCGGCGATGCCAGGAAAGCCGGCAGCCAGGTCATCACGCCCCAGTACGCGATGAGCACGCTGCTGGAGAGAAGGGTTGCGATGACGGTGCGCCTGATATACGGCGGCGTGAACATTTCGCCCCATCGCGAGGGCTCGCGTTTGCGCTCGCGCCACAACGGCGGCTCCTCGACGGTGCGTCGGATGAAAAAAGCCGCAATGGCAGGAAGTGCGCCGACCAGAAACAGAATCCGCCAGCTGTAGTTGCCGAGGATCAGCGCCGAGAGGGCGGCGGCGATCAAGGCGCCGATCGCCCAGCCCGATTGCATGATTCCCATGGCCTTGGCGCGATGTTGCGCCGGCCACGTCTCCGCGACCAGCACCGATCCGCACGACCACTCGCCGCCCATGCCGAGTCCCACCAGCGCGCGCCAGAAAATCAACTGCCCAAGAGTTTGTGCCGTGGCAATCCCGGCGGTGGCAAACGAGAACAGCAGGATGCTGATCGTCATCGCGCGAACGCGGCCGATGGTATCGGCGAGCCTGCCGAACGCGATCCCGCCGACGGCCCCGGCGATCAGCGCGACCGACGTCAGCCCGCCCATGGTGGAGCTGGCGAGGCCGAATTCGTTTTGAATCGGGACGATCGCGAAGGTGAACAGCTGAAAATCCATGGCGTCGAGCATCCAGCCGATTTGCGCCGCGAACAGCGCGCGCCAGGCAGAACGTTCGACCGCCAGGACCGACATTTTTGGAGTTTATCCCGAGCGAAGCGAGGGATCTACGGTGCTGTGTGAGCGCTCCTTTTTTTTGAAATTAAGAATTTCAAATTTCAAATGAAGAATTGAAAATTGGCCGCATTCAGAATTTTTCATTTGAAATTCGAAATTTGAAATTTCAGTCATGCCCAAGCCTCTAAACGGCTGAAGCCCCGGCACGCACCTATCGCCGCGACAATAGAAACATCTCCATCCCGACATCGACCGGAATGCCGCCGGACTTGCGCTTGACCTCCAGATCGGCGATGGCCCCGAGCGCGCGGAAAAGATCCTCTTCGCTCTGCTCCCGCGCCGCTTCCCACTTCTTGTGCAGCGGAAAGGGATGCGGCTTCTGCCGCACGATGCCGTGATCTCTCAGATATTCGCCCAGCCGATCGGCGAGCGTGTCTTTGAATCGGTTGTACGGCATCGATTTCTGCAGGTCGATCTTGTTGGCGCGCGCGAAGGAAATGATCCCAATGGTCTGGCGGATCTCATCTGCGATCGGAAAAAGATAGCGGCCGTAGAGAATGTCGGCGGGGGCCTTGGAATCTTCGCGTCGCCCCTGAGCGACGAGATCGCGCAGCTTCCCGACGGCCTCGATCATCTTTCCTTCCGAAAAAAGAGACGCCAGCTCGTATCGCGCGCCGCCTTCGACAAGCGAGACTTCGCGCTCGACGATGTCAGAAGTCACGCCTCCGCCTTCGCCGGCGAGCGTGGCGAGCCGCTCCGCTTCCGAAACCGCGAAGCGCAAATCGGGGACGTCGCGCGAGAACTTATCGCTCAGAATGCGATCGATGCCCAGGCGCCGGCGAAGCGTCGCGATGGCTTTGGCGTCGAAGCGAACCGCCGCCTCTTCTGAAATCTCCTCGATGGCGGTCTGCAGCGCCGAGCTGAAGTTGTCGCGAGTAATGTCGAGCGCCACCACGGCGCCCGAGCGATCGATCAGATCGACGGTCGCGGAATCGTCAGGGATCTCGCCGGTTCGCATCAGCAGGATCGTCCCGGCCGCCCCGCCGCGCGCGATGGCCTCAGTCAGCAGCGCCGCGTCATCTTCGCCGCGCCCCGCTTTTTTTCCTGTCGCGCGGCAGAACGCCAGCATGTCGGCAAGAAGCGCATCGAGCGGCATCCCGAGAGCGTCGGCGATCTCGCGGTCGGTCATGTCGAGGTCCGCGCCGACGAGGCCAAGAACGTGAAGCAGCTTGGCAGCAGATGAAGCGCGCTTGCGGTCGGTCTTCGCGCTCTTCCAGTCGGCCGAAGCTTTCTGATAGAGCGACAACAACTCTTTTGCGGAAACGAAGGCGTTGACTTCGGGAACGATCAGAAGGCGCGCCGAAGTGAAGAGCGACAACGTCCGATACGAGTCGATGATCGTGGCGAGCTCACTCCCCGGCTCGAACGATTCGATCGCGATGTTCGGATCGGCAGCCACGATCGCCTCGCGAAGATCGTGAAAGGCACGCTGGGAAAGATAGTCGCTGGTGCCGCCGACGAGAATCGCGCGCGGTGGGTTCTTCTCCGCGATCTGCGCGAGAACGGTGGTTAAAGGCTTCGGCATGACTGAAATTCTTAATTTCAAAAAAAGGGAGCGCTCGCGCGCTCCCATTCAAATCACAAAACGCGCGGTTCGGATCAGCCCAGCAATCCCTTTTCCTGCAGCTCCTGACAATCGATACAGAACGGCGTCCACGGAACTGCCTGCAGCCGCTTCTCGCCGATCGTGTTTCCACAATTGGTGCATGTCCCGAAGCCGTCTTCCTTGATTCGATTGAAGGCTTCATCGATCAGCATCAGAAGATTGCGCTCGCCGTCCGACAGCGAGAAATTGAGCTCTTTCGAATAGGCGCTGGCCGCCTTGTCGGCCAGATCCTGGATGCCATCATCGGGCAGGGCATTGCCGGCTGCTTTATCTCGCTCGTACGAATCGAGCAGCTCATGCTGCTTTTTGCGAAGAGCGTTGATGTAAATCTGATAGGGATTCGATTTGGTCTTGGTTCGTGCCATTCGAGCCGGTCTCCTTACTTGTGATACGGAATGTTCCGCATCAACGTGCACGCGCGGTAAATCTGTTCCAGAAGCACTACTCGGGCTAACTGATGGGGAAGCGTCATTGCGGAGAGGCTGAGCAGCAGGTCGGCGCGCCCTCGAACGGCGTCGTTGAACCCCACATCGCCCCCCACGACGAACGTGACCCCATGAGGCTGTTCGGCCGTCAGTCGCTCGAGCAATTCTGCAAACTTCAAAGAATCCATCAGCCGTCCTCTCTCATCCAGGACGACCGTATACCCAGCCTTCGGGATGGCCTCCAGCAGGCGCGCGGATTGGGCGCGCATGATAGACCCATCCTTTGAGCCTTGTCTACTTCTCTGTGGTGCCAATTCCGTAACCTCAATTGGGAAGAAGTGCTTGATACGATTGAGATAACGGTCGATTATGGCCCCGAGCTCAGGGTCGGCATTAGAACGGGGCCAGACCAGTCTGAATTTCATTCTGCGTGCCTAGGGTAGGCACTTCAGTAGCATTCAGCGATGCATTTCGCAACCGCGCTTACGGTCCTCTTCGCCGCCGCCTGGCCCCAATTTGGGCGCGATCCGGGTCATACCGGAACTGCCGAGGTCGCCGGGCAGCCGCTGCAGGTGCGTGTGGCGAAGATTACGATCGATCCATTTGCCGACATTGAGCGAGCGAATTCCGGCGACGACCTCTTCGTCCACTACGCGACTCCGCTGATCGACGGCGATGACGTCTTCGTCGAGATCAAGGGCGGCAACTACACCGTCGGCAATTGGAGAACGCAAGCGTGGGGTGTACAGGCCTTCCGATGGCAAGGGTCGACGCTATCGCCGCGTTGGATCGTCTTCAGCGATTGGAGCCCGGTTCCGTTCACCGGCGGAGGAGTTGGTCCGACCTTCGAGCCTGTTTTTCAGCCGGTCCTGGCCAACGGATTTCTGTTCATGCCCGGCTTCAACGGAACGGTGCTGCGAGTCGATCGCAACACCGGACGCATCATCGACCGGCTGGGTGGCGGCCAACTTCCCGATCAAGAAGACACATTCGTCAGCGGGCCCCTGGTCGCTGATGCAGCCGGCAACGTTTACTACAATGTGATCGCGCTCGACCATGAAGAGCCGTGGACCGCCGACATCCGCGACGCGTGGATCGCGCGCATCAAGCCGAACTTGGCGGTGCGTGTCGCCGGTTACGCCGCTCTTGTTCCCAATGCGCCATCCGGATCAACGCTTTGCTTCGGTGTATTTTCAAACGGCGAGCTTCCCTGGCCCCCAAGGCCGGACGCACTTCCGCCGACCTTTCCGTGCGGATCGCAGCGGCCGGCCCTCAATGTCGCCCCGGCCATCGCAGCGGATGGAACGATCTACACAATCAGCCGCGCGCATTTCAACAGCCGCTACGCATACCTGGTGGCGCTCGATTCGAACCTGGCCCCGAAATGGAGCGTTTCGCTTCGATACCGACTGAATGACGGCTGCAACGTGCTGCTGCCGCCTAACGGAACTCCCGGCGGCTGCCGTGACGGAGCCATGACAGGCGTGGATCCCTCCGACAACCTGATGGGTAGCGGCAGAGCAATCGATGACTCCAGCTCTTCGCCGCTCATCGCGCCGGACGGGAGCGTTTTTTACGGCGCGTACACCCGCTACAACTACGCGCGCGGTCACCTCATGCACTTCAGCGCATCCGGCGATTACCTCGGCTCCTATCCGTTTGGATGGGACATCACGCCCGCCATCTTTCCGCGCGTCAAGGGATACTCGATCGTGACGAAGGAGAACCACTACAACGTCCGATCGTACTGCGACGATGCCAGTCAATGTTCGAATGCGCGTCGAGCGAACGATCCGGCCGGATTCTTCGTCACGCGACTCGATCAATCTTTAGCAGTCGAGTGGCAGGTGCGCAATCCGAACGATCAGGAGTGGTGTGTCAACGGTCCGGCCATCGATCGAAACGGTGTCACGTACATCAACGCCGAAGACGGCTTCCTCTACGCCATCACCGCCGAGGGAAAAATCCGCGAGGCCATCGTCCTCACAGAAGCCCTCGGCCAAGCGTACACGCCCGTTGCCATCGACGACAACGGTCGCATTTACGCTGAGAAAGCCGGACAGTTGTTTGTTGTCACCGGTATCGCCCGGCGCCGCGCCGTGCGCAAGTGACGCTACTCGATCCCGTACTTGCGCCGCTTCTCCAGCAGCGTCTTGCGATTGATGCCGAGGATTTCGGCGGCGCGCGAGTAATTCGAGCGCGTTTTGCGGAGCACCTGCCGGATGTAGCGGGATTCGAGCTCCTCCAGCGTCCATTGTGCGTGCATCGCGCTTTCGACCGGATCGGCCGCGAATTCGGGCAGCGATTTCGGCGTCAGGACATCGGTCTCCTCGATCAGCACGGCCCGATCGATGACGTTGCGAAGCTCCCGCACGTTGCCGGGCCACGGATACTCGATCAGCATCTGCAGGGCCTCGGCGCCGATCGCGCGTTTTCGGCGCCCGACGAAGTTCTTCGCGAGCTGCGGGATGTCCTCGGGCCGGTCGCGGAGCGGCGGGATGGTCAGCGTCACGACGTTGATGCGATAGAGCAAATCGTTCCGCAAGGATTCAGGTGCGGTGCTCGATGACGAAATGATCCGCGAATCGAACGCGATGGGCTGGTGTCCACCGAGACGCGTGAAACGCTTTTCCTGAATCGCGCGCAGCAGCTTCGCCTGGAGATTGGGTGCCAGCGCAGTGATGTCGTCGAAGTAGATCGTGCCGCCCTGCGCCATCTCGAGCTTTCCGATCTTGCGCGCCACGGCGTCGGTGAACGTTCCTCTCT
This sequence comes from Thermoanaerobaculia bacterium, assembly GCA_035636095.1. Classification (GTDB taxonomy): domain Bacteria; phylum Acidobacteriota; class Thermoanaerobaculia; order Gp7-AA8; family Gp7-AA8; genus Gp7-AA10. The sequence goes on along the minus strand of DASPZU010000118.1, from coordinate 49,572 downwards.
CGAACCCGAAAAGCTCGGCCTCGAAGAGATCCGCGGGAATGGCAGCGCAATCGATGCGCACCAGCGGCCTTTCACGCCGCGACCCGGCGGCATGGATCGATTCCGCAAAATAGTCTTTGCCGACGCCCGACTCACCGAGGAGAAGGACGTTGACGTCGTGGTCGAGCACTTTCTCGACCGTCTGAAGGAGCGATCGCATCGAAGCGTTCTTGGTGCGAACGAAGGCTTTCATCGACGTCATGCTGAGCGAAGCGAAGCATCTCGCCGGAGAGATCCTTCGCTTTCGCTCAGGATGACGACCTCACGATGTTTTCTTGCGGCGGGCATTCCGCGGCGCTTCTGCCACTGCGGTGAACACCGGAGTCACATTGGGCGCGTCGCCCCACAGGCGCTCCAGGCCATAAAAGCGACGGCAATCTTCGGTGAAGACGTGAAAGATGAAATCGCCGAAGTCGATCAGAATCCACCGGCCGGGCGTCGTTCCTTCCACCAGAAGAGGTTTGAGGCCTTCATTCCGTCGCACCTTGTCGACGACGCCGTCGGCGATGGCCTGCGTCTGCCGCTCGGTGTTGGCCGAACAGAGTACGAAGTAGTCCGCGATCGAGGTCAGGTCGCTGACCAACAGGACATCGAGATCGAATGCTTTTTTGTCGAGGGCTGCCGAAACGGCTGTACGAACGCGCTGTTGAATGGGATCGCTCAAGCTTTCTTTTCCTCTTTGTACAACCCGTAATGTTGAATGTAGCGCGAGACGACCGGATCGACAAAAGCGTCGATCGACTGGCCCGCGCGGACCCGTTTGCGAATTTCGGTAGAAGAGATGAGAACCGATTCGTTGTGGGCGTAGACGATTCGGCCCGCCGCGACACGCTTCGCGAGCTCGGGAGCGGGCGCCGGACCGCCGCGGGCGAGGACGACGAACCTCGCCAGCCTGAAGAGGCCCTCGGGATCCTTCCAGGTCATGAGCTGCGTGACATTGTCATCGCCGATGATCCAATCGAAGGTGGCGCCGGGATACATGGTGTGGAGTGTTTGCAAAGTGTCGACCGTGTACGAAATGCCGCCACGCTCGAGCTCAACCTGGGAAACATAGAGCGAATCGTCGTTCTGCGTCGCAAGCACCGACATCGCAAAACGGTGATATGGCGAGGATGCTTCGCGGTCGACCTTGAACGGTTGGCGCCACGCCGGAACATAGATCACGCGATCCCACGACATCTCCCTTCGCATCGCCAGCACCGGCTCGAGGTGACCGCGATGAAACGGGTCAAAAGTTCCGCCGCAGACGCCGATGTTCATTGCGCCGATAGAGCCGCCTCCTGTTCGCGCTTGACCATGGCTGCCAGTTTGCGCACCAGGTCGCGCACGCCGTCGCCGGCGACCGACGAGATCTCGTGGTAGTCGTAGCCGTTGCGCTGCGCGTAAGCGCGGAGCTTCTCGCTATTTCCCGGAATGGCAGAATCGAGCTTCGAGCCGCAGATGAGCCGCGGCTTTCCCGCCAGGACTTTCGAATGCAACTCCAGCTCGCGCGCGACGACCGCGGCATCCTGATCAGGATGCTCGTCGGCAGACAGATCGACCAGATGTAGAAGCAGCGAGCAGCGCTCGACATGGCGGAGAAATTCGTGTCCCAGGCCGTGACCTTCGTGAGCGCCTTCGATGAGTCCCGGAATGTCGGCGACCACAAACGTCTGATCGTCGTCCGCTTTGACGACGCCGAGATTCGGTGCGAGTGTCGTGAACGGATAGTCGGCGATCTTCGGCTTGGCGGCGCTGATCACGGAGATCAGCGTCGACTTGCCGGCGTTCGGAAGCCCGACGATGCCGACGTCCGCAATGAGTTTCAGCTCGATGAAGAGTTGCCGCTCTTCGCCGCCATCGCCCGGCTGTGCGAAGCGTGGGGCCTGTCGCGTCGATGTCGCGAAGTGCTGGTTCCCCAGCCCGCCCCGCCCTCCCTTCGCCACCAGCGCGCGCTGGCCCTCGGTGGTGAGATCCGCCAGCACTTCATTCGTATCTTTGTCGCGCACGACCGAGCCGATCGGCAGCTCGATGACGACGTCATCGCCGGCAAGGCCCGAGCAGTTCGAGCCCATGCCATGCTGGCCGCGGCCGGCGCGCCAATCGCGTTGAAACTGCAGGTGGTAGAGCGTGTTGAGGCGCTGGGTGCCGACGACGTAGACCGAGCCGCCGCTGCCGCCGTCACCGCCGGAGGGTCCGCCTTTGGGCACGAACTTTTCGCGGCGGAAGGCCACACACCCGTTGCCGCCGTCGCCGGCTTTGACCCGGATGGTCGCCTGATCGATGAACATCTTGAAGCTTGAATTCTTTCGTCACCCTGACCCCGCGGAGCGGGGGAAGGGTCTCGCCGACGAGATCCTTCGCCGTCTGCGCGGCTCAGGATGACGTCATTCGGCCGGTGTAATGCTCACGTAACGGCCGCGCGCGCCCTTGTCGTCGTAGCTGACGATTCCGTCGACCTTGGCATAGAGAGTGTGGTCGCGACCGATGCCGACGTTCTTGCCGGGGTAGAACCGCGTTCCGCGCTGGCGGACCAGGATCGAGCCGCCGGTGACGAACTGTCCGGCGAAGCGCTTGACTCCGAGCATTTTGGGCTGCGAATCGCGGCCGTTGCGCGATGAACCCTGTCCTTTTTTGTGAGCCATGGTTTACCCCTTGATCGAGTCGATTCGGAGCTCGACCATCTCCTGACGATGGCCGCGTTTCCGCTTGGTGTGATTCTTACGGTTCTTCTTCCTGAAAACAACGATCTTGCTGCCGCGAGATTCCCCGACCACTGTCGCCACGACGCTCGCGCCCTCGATCGTCGGAGAGCCGACCTTCGGTTTGTCGCCGCCGATCATCAGCACCTCGCTGAAGGTGACTTTGTCCTTGTCGGCGGCGCCCAGGACATCGCGCTCGACGACGAGGCGGTCACCCTTGGTGACGCGGTATTGCTTTCCACCGGAACGAATGATGGCGAACACAGTTTAACCTCCGAGAAAAAACGGCGTGGAATCGGATAAACCGCGGATTTAATGATGGTTATTCCGCACCAGGCCGTCGATGGGACTAACGTCCTGTTCCTCGTAGCCAATCTTCGGTTTTTTGAACCTGGCAGTCGCGAGTGAAGAGTGCCAGTTGTGCTAAGTATCGAAAATTAGTAAGGTTCGCCGCTGCAGAGGCGGCCCACTGGGCGGCAGCCCGTGTGCAGCCCCATCCAGACAATTCGAGATGATGAGGAGGTGCCCCTCAAGGACTAATTGTTTTTCAGATACTTTCATTCAAGAAACTGTCGCAAACGAAACCAAAGTAGGAGAAACGAATGATTGTGAAAAAGTTTCAAGTCGCACTCCTGCTCGTGTTGAGTCTGATCGTCGTCGTGGGCGCGTTCGCTCAGACGTCAACCTCGGGCTCGATCGAGGGGAAAGTTACAGACAAGGCGGGAACGCCTCTTCCGGGCGTCACCCTGGAACTCAAATCACCAAACCTGCAGGGAACCAAGGTATCGGTCAGCGACGCGACCGGGACGTTCCGCTTCGGTTTCCTGCCGCCGGGCGTGTATTCGATGAAGGCGACGCTGACGGGATTCTCGCCGGTCCAGCAGCAGGGCATCGTGGTCCAACTCGCCCACACCGTCACTCTCGACGTAAAGATGGCGACAGCAGTCTCGGAGACAATCACGGTGACGGCGGCCGCCCCGGTGGTGGATGTCAAATCGACAGTTGGCGGTCAGAACCTCACTTCGCAAACGCTTCAGTCCCTCCCCATCGGTCGCAACTTCGTGGCCGCTGCCCAGGTCGCGCCGGGCACACAGACCGACGCTGTTGGAACTACCGTATACGGCTCGACTGGCGCGGAAAACGCCTACATCATCGACGGGCTGAATACGACGGAAATGCGCAGCGGCCTGCAGGGTAAGCAGGCGCCTGTCGAATTCATTCAGGAAGTCGATACCATGACCAGCGGTCTGCCCGCCGAGTACGGGCGCATGACCGGCGGCCTGATCAACGCGGTCACCAAGTCGGGTGGCAACGCGTATACCGGTGATGTGTTCGGCTACGACGCGGCACATGCGTTGCGATCCGATAACAAGACCTTTGGTCAGCGCCCTGGCACCGACGGCTCCGCCGGTGACAGCAAACAAACCCTGGACGTGGGCGGCGATCTCGGCGGTTACTTCGTCAAAGATCGCCTCTGGTTCTTCGGAGCGTACGATCATCAGGCTCGTACCAACACCAGCACGCGTATCAACGCTCCCCTGAGTCTCCCGAACTATCAGCTTCCGATCGGGGCAGTTCTGGACACCAAAGTCAGGAATGAGCAGTACGCCGGCAAGCTGACGTTCCGCGCGACCGAAAGTCAGAACCTGGCGCTGTCGGTCATCGGCGACCCCACCAAGACGAGCGGACCGATCTTCGCCATCGCCGGCCCGCCATCAACGTTCCAAGGCGAACTGAAGACCGGCGGAACAGACTACTTTGGGCGCTACAACGGCGTGTTCGGAAGCACATTCCTGGTCGACGCCGAAGGTGGCAGGCACAGTGAACAATCGAGCGTGTCTGGACCGGGCACGGAAATTCCGCAAATCCGAGACCAGTCAGTCAGTCCGAATGTCAGGACTGGCGGCTTCGCCTTCTTCAGCAAGGAAAAATACAATCGCACCGTCGGGAAGATCGATGTGAGCAAGTTCCTGGCGAACCATGACATCAAGCTCGGAGGCGACTTCGAAGATCTCAAGTCGAACATCCAGAGCTGGCAGGGTGGCGCCGGACAGCTGATCTACAAACTCAAAACATCCAGTGGGCAGATCTACTACCGGCACCGTTACTACATCGATGATCTGGCGCCGGGCTATGATCGCAGCAAGCCTTCCACCTGGGTCATCGCTGCGCCGCTGGTCGTGAAGCCCGAGGACAAGAACACCTCGGCCTACATTCAGGATAGCTGGCGCGTCATTTCGAACTTCACAGTCAACGCCGGCGTTCGGTGGGAATCACAAGAGCTCATCGGACGCAACAACACCAAGGCGTTCAAGTTAAACAGCAACTGGGCGCCGCGACTGGGACTGATCTGGGACGTGAAGAACAATGGCCGTAGCAAGTTGTACGCTAACTACGGACGCTTCTACGAGTCCATCCCCATGGATATCAACATCCGCTCATTTGGCGGCGAGATCGTTTGCTTCTGCTATAACTTCAGTCCCGATCCCGCCAACTACCTCCAGGACCCGGCTGCTCCGCGCCGTCAGGGCGTTCTCGGCGGCAGCACCGAAGCCGTTGATCCCAAACTGAAGGGGCAGCACATCGACGAGCTCCTTGCTGGGTACGACTACGAAATCGCCTCCAACCTCAAAGTCGGAATCCAGGGCACGTATCGCAAGCTGGGAAATGTCATCGAGGACATGCTCGTCCCTGCGACCGGCGAGTACTTTATTGCCAACCCCGGCAGCGGTATCGGTCGGGAGGCGGGCTTCTACGACGGAGGGACGGTGGTCACGCCCCCCGCAAAGCGAACCTTCAAGGGCGTTGAGCTCCATGCAGAAAAGCGCTTTAGCAACAACTACCAGTTCTTCGCCAGCTACCTGTGGTCGCGCCTTGAAGGCAACTACGACGGCACGTTCCAGGCGTCGACTGGTCAGCTCGACCCGAACATCAACTCCGCGTTCGACTACGCCGACTTCATCGTCAACAATCATGGCCTGCTGTCGAACGATCGGACGCATCAATTGAAGTTCTACGGTTCGTATCAGTTCCCGGGGAGCAGTCCGGTACGCGGTCTTACCGTCGGCGTCGGCGCGCACTACGCGTCAGGGACCCCGCTGACGGCAGTCGGCTATTCGTTTGCCTATGGGAACTGGGAGTACTACCTGACGCCGCGCGGCGCACTAGGTCGTGGCCCTGCGAATTACGAGGCTGACCTACACGTCGACTACCCGGTGCAAGTCGGCGCGGGCGTCCGGCTGACCATGATCGCCGATGTGTTCAATCTGCTCAATCTGCAGCGGAAGATCACCCTCGATCAACGCTACAACCGCATCCAGGACGGTTCATGCGGCGGATTCATCGTACCGGCTGGTAAGAAGATCGATGACGTCTGCACTTCCGACGGCGGGCTGGTCACAATGCCGGGAACAGTCAACCCGGTCGGCACGGTCGACATCTCGGCGCACCCGAACCCCGATTTCCTCAGGGCGGGAAGCGCGTTTACCGGACCTCGCCAGATCCGATTCGGAGTTCGAGCGACTTTCTAACCAGTAGCATCGTGTAACATCCAAGGCCCCGCTTCGGCGGGGCCTTTTTTTTATGCGGCGCCTCCTATTGTCGATTTTTCTCCTCACTCTTTCATGCCGGCCAGCCGACACGGCCCGTGTGGTGCGGCACGGCGACGCCATTCAGGTTTCCACCAGCCGGATCGGGTTGCCGGCATTCGGCGAGCCATGCACGGTTCCGATGGCTGCCGGCCGTCTGCTGTTCGATCGAACTCTGCACGCCGATCCATTCGACTTGAAAGTCACTTTCGTTTATGAGCCGCCGGCACAGCTTCCATCCGATTGGCCCGCCGGGAACTGGTGCGACTCGCTCGGGCAGCGGGTGCAGAGAATCCTTAACGCAAACGCGGTCAACGTCGAGTCGCCGCGCCAAACCAGCGACAAAATCGCGGAGGCGATTCAGCGCGAGCTCTCGGCCGCGCATCTCACGACCAGCAGCATCTCGGCTCGCTTCGACCTTCCGCCGGGATGGGAACGGACGCGCGCGATCGCAGAGATCGCGCGGCTGGCGCGCAAGTCACGCCCGATCATCTTCATCGGACTCGATGGCGCAGACTGGCAACTGCTCGACGACTACATCGCGCGCGGCGTCATGCCCAATCTGGCCCGCCTCGTTGGGGAAGGCATCAGCGGGTACCTGACCACCGAGCATCCTCCTCTTTCGCCGTTGGTGTGGACGACGATGATGACCGGCGTCAGTCCGCTCGAGCACCAGATCCTGGACTTCGTGCGTTTCAATCCGACGACCGGCGAGAAGGAGCCGATCACCAGCGACGAACGGCGCGTGCCGGCGATCTGGAACATGGCCTCCATGGGCGGGAAGCGCGTGGCCGTTTTCGGTCTCTGGGCTACTTATCCTGCTGAACCGGTGCACGGTCTAATGGTCAGCGATCGCCTGTTCACGTTTCTCTACTCGGAGAGCACCCCACCACCAGGAATCATTTTTCCGCCGTCGCGCGAGGTGTGGGGTCGCGAAGCGCTGGCGGCCTCGGAGCGCGCAACGGATTTCAATGCGCTGCGCGAATTTCTACCGTGGCTCGATCAGCAGCAGTACGAAGAGCTCACACATGAAGCGAATCCTTACGCCAAACCAGGCAGCGCTCTGCGCCGAATTCTGGTGCAGACGGAGGTTTATCGCCGGACCGGCACAGAAACAGTGGCGCGCGACATTCCAGATCTGACCATCGTGTACTTCGAGGGCACCGACACCATCGGCCATATCTTCGCGCCTTACGCTCCGCCAAAGCAGCCGGAGGTCACGCAGGAAGAGTACGAACGCTATCACCAGGTTCCCGAGCTCTACTTCCGACGCATCGACTCGATCCTCGGCGAATTCCTCGCGGCCGCCGAACGGCAGCACGCCATGATCGTGCTGGCTTCCGACCACGGCTTCCAATGGAAGGAAGGGCGGCCGACGCAGTTCTCGAGCGCCGCCACAGCGACAGCAGCCAAGTGGCATCGAAACGAAGGAATCTTCCTCGCCTGGGGCGAGGGCATTCGCGCACAAGCCGGTCACTCGATTCACGGATCGATCCGGCAGATCTGCGCGACTTTGCTGAGCCTGACGCAGATGCCACGCGCCGATGGAGTTGCTGGCCCCTCGCTTACAGACGGCGAAAGCAGTCGCGTGGTCGACTACCGCTCCCACTATGCGCCATTCAGATCGAGCGTCAGGCAGACCACAAAGGCGGCGGCGGAAGAAATCGCAAAACTGCGCGCGCTTGGCTACATCGGAACGGGTGAATCGGCCGCCGCTCGTCCAGCGGCCGCCGGCACGTCAACGAAGACGGCCGGTGCGTACAACAACGAAGGCCTCATTCTGAAGCATGACGGCCGGATTGCTGACGCCGTCACGTCGTTTGATCGTGCGCTCGCCATCGATCCGAATCTGGCATCAGCGGCATGGAATCTGAGCGATTTGCTATTCGATCGTCACCAGGATATGGCGCGATCCGATGCGCTGCTGATCAAAGCCCTGACCAATGGACTACCGGAAGCTTCGCGTTACGTGATCGAGCGCGCGATCAAATACCAGCGTGGCGGTCATGTCGATCGAAGCTTGAAACTCCTCGAGGAATCGGTGGCGGCAAAGCCGGAGGATGCGGAGCTGCGAATGTTTCGCGGACGTTATCGAATCGAGCGGAAAGACTGCCGAGGCGCCCTGGAAGATTTCATCGCTGCACAACATCTCAATCCGAACGATTTCGTTCCCTACACTTCCGCCGGCCTGGCCGAGATGTGCCTTGACGATCGCTCCGCTGCGGAGAGCTACTTCCGCCGTTCGCTGCAGCTCAATCCAAACCAGCCGATGTTGCAGCGCATGCCGCGTTAGACCTGAACATCCGCAGCAGTGATACCGATCTCGCTGCTGACGTCATCGCGAAGAGCGACCACGACGCGATACTTTCCCGGTTTGAGGGCTACGCTCAGGAAATATCGGAAGTTGCTGTTGAGCTCAGTCACTTTTTGCAATTGCTCCGGCGTCAACGCCAAGTCCTGGGTGCGGTGATCGAACCCGATATTGATTCCAGCCTGATCGAACACCGAGAGGTAGATATGGACGCGACCAACGCTCAGGCCGTCGCGCGGCAACAGCGCGACGCTTCTCATTGGTGCGATCAGCGTCACAGGCAGATGCATCTTGTGGTTCTCTTGGCGTGATTTCCCGATCTCGATTTGAACCGGAATCTGATGCGGGAGGGCGGTGGGAGCGACGGCTACACGCATCGCGTCCTCGACTCTTTGCTCGGCCGAGAGATCGGCGTAGCCCATCCGATGGCGAACCGTCATCGCGGAACCTGTCACGCGGACTTCGATCGAATGGTACTTGCCGTCTTCGAAATGCGGCGGGCTATAACCGAGCGAGTAATAAGTCGAGCTTTCCTCATCGACCTGGCGCAAGGACGCGCCGAGATCGTTGCTGGGCAGATATGCTCCGCCCGTTTGCATAGCGAGCGACAGCGGAAAAGAGTCGAAATCGCGTTCGGTGTGCGGTGAATTGAACCCTCCTTGAGCCACATACTCCGACGCATGGTTGGAGACGTCGCTAGGGACCGGATTGACAACTCCCGAGGCGTTCAAGACGTACACATTGAAATTCGCAGTGTTGGCCTCTCGCACCATCGCTTCGAGGATTCGGCCGGTTTCGCTGCGGTTCTCACGCGGCTGAAGCTTCCATGCCGGTTGATTGACCGCATCGTCGATCGTTGGACGACGGTTGTCGATTTCAATCGCACCCGTGACCAAGACGATGAGTTTCTTACCATCTGCGCTGCTGTATCCACGACAAGCGTCGATCACTTCTTTCGCGAGTTCAGACAAAGCTGCCAGGCCTTCGTTAGCGCTGATGCTTCTTGCAAGGTCCGTCCGCGTCTGCTCGCTTTCACGTGCTCCCCGAACGGCACGCAGCGCGGTTTCGTCGGCCAGCATGCCAAGGTCTACAGCATCACGCTTTGGAAGCGTTCCACCACGGCGCACGAGATCGATTGCCGCGGCAATCTTCGTCTTGTCACTCGTGAACGGAAGAATCGTGTGAATGCCGCTACCGATCGTGCCTACCGACCATTCGTAATCGCCGGCGAAACGGCCCTCCATGAACTTCTGCACCGTCGCCAGCGCTGCATCCCGACGCGGCTTCTCGATGAAAATGTTGTCGACGAGCAGAATCGCTTTGCGGCGAAAACGGCTTTCCGAACCGTGCGTTTGTTCCTGTTGCGTCGTTTCAGCTCGTGGAACAGAATGCTCGACGATATAGAAGTTGGTGATCTTCTGCGGCTTTCCGTCCTCGAAGATCTGAAAATCGTCTCGGCGCAACTTGGTGACCGGCCGTCCCGAACGGTCGAATACGCTTACGTCGACGTTGACTACAGAGACATTGACGCGTTCGACGAGCGGGAGCTGTGCTGAGACAAGAGCTGCTGTCGCCAGAACGCCCACGACAAAGCCCGACATGACGTTAGAACGTGGCATCGCTTGACGCAATCCCGATTTCGTTCGTCTCTTCGTCCCGGAGAGTCATCACGAGTCGGTAGCTGCCGTGCGGAAACGTAAGGCGCGTGGTCAGCACCAACTGCGGCGTTTCGATCGTCTCGATGTCGCGCCTGAAGTGATGGAAGCCGAGTTTCCGTCCGGTTTGATCGAAAACCGTGACATAAAGATCCAGCCGGCCCGCCTGCACCCGCTCCGCCGGTAACATCGCGGTCAAGGCCACAACCACTTTCGCTCCGACTTGTGATGGCGCGCCAACCTCCATGGTGAGGGGAAGCGTTGAGCGCTGCGTCGCGATTCCGAGCGGCGTCCGAAGCGCGCGCTCGAGTTGTTGCTCCGTCGAGCGGCTCGAGAAACCGAGGCGATAGCTGAGCGCGTACGATCCCGGCCCTTTCAGCCTGACCGAGATCCGATGGTATTTCGCATCTTCGGCGTGTCGCATGATGTAGCCCAGCGAGTAGAAGTTTGCCGTCGCGTTCTCGAAAGTCTGCAGCGATTCCGAAAACGAACTGCTGTGCAAGTACCTTCCGCCGGTTTCAGTGGCAAGCCAGAAACCTCCCGATTCATCGGCCGCCAACGTGAAGGGCCTTCCCGGCGTCCCCCCGTCGGTCAGCCCTTCCGTATTCATCACGAACACGTTGACATTGGCAGCGTTTGCGCTGCGGACGACTGCTTCATGCATTTTTTGAATCAGAATCGCATCGTCAGGAAGGTCGGCGCGAAAACTGCCGCTGGGAATGGCATCCGTGACCAGCAGAATGACTTTTTTCCCCGGGGCGGCCGCCAATCCGTCGCACATTTCCTCGACCGCTGCCGAGATAGCAGCTCCCTTCATCCGCACCTGTTTATTGAGAAGCTGCGAAAGAAACGATTGTTCCTGCAAAATCCTGCACGCGGATTGCGTGGTCCGGGAGATCTCCCCGAAGTCCATGTCGCGCGGCAAAGCTTCATCCCGACGTAGGGCCTCGATGGCGTTGTGGATTGTTTCCTTGTCCTGAGTGAAAGGAAGAGCGCCCGGCGACTGGGGTCCTCCCAGAGGAACGATCGCCCACTCGTAGTCTCCCGAGAAGTGCTGATCGATGAACGATTCCAGTTTGTTCAGCAGAAGATTGCGGCGCGGCTTGGCGCACAGAGCCGTGTTGTCGACAATGACGAGCACTTTGCGCCGGAAACGCTCGGCGTCCGGTTCGACGGCAGTGGTGCGCGCGATGCCGCCGTTCTCGACAGCGTAGAAGTTCGTGATTCTCTGAGCGACACCATCCTCGAAGACTTCGAAATCGGCAGCGGTAAGGCCACGAACCGGATTGCGTTGGCGGTCTAACACGGTCACATCGACGTTCACGGCCGAAACGTCGATCTTTTCCGTGAGCGGCATGGGTTGCTGGGCCAGGAGCGGCATTGCACCGAGCAGCAACGCGAAGGAAATGGCGCGCATGAAAGGTCTCCTCCGGCTATAGCCGCACGTTTTCAAGAGCGGTGCCGATATCATTCGTGACATCGTCACGAAGCGTGACCACCAGCGTAAATTCACCCTTCGCTAACGCGACATTCATCTTGTATTGAAACTGCGCATTGCCGAGTTTCGAGAGCTCAGCCTTCGGCACAGTCACATCCTTGATCAGATGGTGGTACCCCACGTTCTTTCCGCTGCTGTCATAAACGGACAGATAGACGTGGACGCGGCCAACGTACGCGTCGCCCAATGGCAGAACTGTGATCCGAGTCATCGGCAGATGCGCCACAACCGGAACACGGACATGATCCGCATCGGCCGGAACTCCGACCTCAACCGTGACCGGAAGCGAGCCGCGTTCTGACTGGAAAGTCAGCGGCGCGATCAGCGTCTGCTCCAGTCGTTGTTCAAAGGAAAGACTGGCGTAGCCCTCGCGGTGCCGGATCTTGAGGCCGGCCTTTTTCGCTTTCACCGTGATCCGGTGGTAATCGCCATCCTCGGGATGTTGCGGCGAATAACCGAGGGAGTAGTAATTCGAGGTGTCGGTATCGATCCGCTCGAAGTTCCGGCCGGTCTCGGTGCCGGTGAGATACAGGCCGCCCGTGCCGAGGGCCAGGGTCAGTGAAGTCGAATCGACGTCGCTGGTGTCGATCGGTCCGGCGCCGCCGCCCTGCTGGAAAATGTTCGTGGAGTAGAGGTTGAGCCCGGACGATTTGTTCGAGACGTCGTGCTGGGGGGCGATCATTCCGCGGCCGCTGGCTTTCACGACGTAGAGGTTGAAGTTCGCGGCATTCGCTTCATGGACCATTTCATCGAGCGTGAGGCTGGCATCGAACTTCATCTGCTGAAGGATGCGATCCTCGCCGGTTTCATAGGCCTGGAATGAGGTGTTTCGCTCCATGCCGCCGGTCACCAGGATGACGATTTTCTTGCCGCCCGCTGAGCCGAAGGCCCTGCACATCTGAATGACTGCGCGGGCGGTGTTGGTGGTGGCCTGGAGCATCCGCATGGTCTGCTCGCGGCTGTGAAAGTTCACCGAATTCGAATAAGCGAAGCCACTGGCGGCATCGCCCATGGTGGCCTTGCGGGTGCTATCGGACAACAGCGCGCGATTCATCTCCGGCTGCAGCGTGAACGTTTCCATCTGGCGAACGTGGTCGATCGCCGCATGAATCTTGGTCCGGTCGGTCGTGAAGGGCTGAATGGATTCGACGTTGTGCCCCACCGTAATCACGGACCATTCGTAGTTGCCATCGAAATGCTTATCGAAAAAGTCATCGATTTTTTTCAAGGCCAGGTCGCGCTGCGGCTTCAGGATGAAGTTGTTGTCGATCATCAGGACGACTTTTCGCCGGAACTGCGGCGAATCTGAAGCGCTTTCGGCCGCCGCGCCACTTCGCACGGCAGCGTTCTGGATGATGTAAAAGTTCGTGATCTTCTGCGGGCGCCCGTCCTCGAAGATCTCGAAATCGTCGCGCGTCAGACCGGCCACTGGATTGCCGGCACGGTCGGTCACGGTGACGTCGACGTTGATGACGGTAACGTCGATCCGTTCGGTCAGGGGAGAGATCTGTTGTCCGGCAGCGGCGAGAGAAAAAACCAGCAAGGCGCAACCCGTGGCTAACTTGCGCATGGGCATCATTATCTCGCGAACACCAAGAAAAGGGCGCTCGTTTCGGGCGCCCTTCACCATAGACGGTTGTGACTTGACTGGAACGTGACTGCCTGACCTAACCGGGGTCGACCTTGTATCCTGAGACCAGGATCACGCATCGTTCAGTTGATGCGAACAATCACGGTTCTAATCCTTGTCGCCGCGATCCTCGCGCTGCTGGTTTTTGTGCACTATCAGCCGGCCGGCAGCGTCACCGTATTTCGCGACCGACAACATCTCGTCATGCGGAGGTCGATGTTCTTTGTCCGTGCGCGCGGAATTGCGTGCCGGACCACGATGTCCTTTGACGACGTCGCGAGCGGCACAACCACGACGCACAATGCCATTCCGATTCGGATCCGGTTCACATACGTAGTCCCCGAAAGCGTTCCGCCTGACTGGCCGCCGGGCACGTGGTGCGCCTCGCTGCGGCAGCGCGTGCAGTATGCCGTTACCCGATCCTCATCCGAGCTCACGACGGCCGATCTCATCGACCGGCGACGCGATGCTGCCGATCGAATCGCAGACGCCGTCAAGAACGATCTCAACGCCTCAGGCGTGCGGGCCAGCAACGTTTCCGTTCAACTCAATGTGCCGCCCCGTTTTGACTCACTGCATCCAGCTCAGCAAGTGCGAAAAAGGGCGCCCGTTTCGGGCGCCCTTCACCATGGACGGTTGTGACTTGACTAGAACGTGACGCGTAAGCCGAGCTGAGCCAGGCGCTGCTCGCCGTGGCCGGGATCGCCAGCGAAGAAGCTGGGCTGCTTGTACGCTTTCGACAAACGATTGCCAACGAAACCGGCCTCGTTCTTCGAGTTGAACAGGTTGAACACTTCGCCGATCAGTTCAACGCCGTAGTTGCCGAAGAACTTGAACGCCTTGCCCACGCGCACATCCAGCTGCGAGAACGACGAACCCCGCAGCGAGTTCACATGGCTGACGCCGGGGGGCAGATCGAAGTTGAACTTGTCGCCATTGAGGTCGGTGCCGGCCCAATCGGTGTACGGCGTTGCCGAGTGGTAGCGCAGAATGCCGGAGAGATTGATGCCGTACGGAGCGCGATACATGCCGCTCAGCGTCACGCGATGGCGCGCATCGGTGTCGAGAGGACCAGTGCAGGCGCTGCAGTTGGGATCGTACGGATTGACGCTCTGATCGCGCACAGTCCGTAGATCGGGCTGATAACCTGCGGCCGTGATGCGGAACTCGTCGGCTCCGGCGAGGATGTTGCCGGTCGCGTGCGAAATTGTGTAGAAGCCCTGCAGCTCGAAGCGATCGCCCAGACGCGCATGTCCGCCGATGTTCAGGCCGTTGTATTTCGCGAAACCATTGCCCATCCAGAGACGGAAGTTGCCGAACGCCGGGAAGCGCCGCTTGCCGGTCGACGGATCGGTTGGATTCGCGCGGAAGCGGAACGGAATGTCCTTGTAGCTGATGTGCGATCCGTCGACATTCAGTCCGAGCCATGGATTGACCTGCCACGAATATCCAAGCGAGAACTGATCGGAGTACGGTGTGGCCAAGGTGGGAGAAGCGACTTCATTCGGTGGAGGGACCTGACTCCCGGTGATTTGATTGGGGGGCAGCGGCTGGCCGGGCTGAAAGAACGTGCCGTTCGCGTTCTTGATCCCTTTGGGATCGCTGTTGTTGTAAACGACCCCGTAATTCGACTGCACTGCCGCAGCGGGGAACAGAATCGTGGCGTTCGTGTACGGGAAATCGTAATAGCGTCCGTAACCGCCGCGGATGATGTTCTTCGAATCGGCGCGCAGGTCGTACGAGAAGCCGATGCGCGGACCCCAGTTGTTGGTGTCGTTCTTCAGCTTCCCCCCGCCGCCGTTCTTGAAGGGCTGCAAGTAGGCCTCGTTGTACTTCGTTTGCGTGGAGAGCGCCTGCCAGATCGGATTCGTGTGCTGATCGAGATCGAAGCCTTTCCAGAGGTCGTAACGCAAGCCGACATTGACGGTCAGGTTTTTATTGACCGCCAGGTCGTCCTGCACGTAATAGTTGTACTGCTTGATGGGGGTCTTGTTGCCGAAGAAGCCGCCGAAGATCGTGATGTCGGCCACCGGCGATCCCTGCTTGTCGGCGGTCAGTGTGTACTGGCCGGTGGTGCCGACAGTGAAGTCGCCGCCCAGGATCGGCTCGTCGATGTAGTTCGCGCCGACTTTGAAGTCGTGGCGCATCGCGCCGAAATTCATGGACCACGCGAAGTCGTCCTTAAACTGGCGTTTTACCTGTGTCGTCGATTGTGGCGCGTTGATGCTCTGTCCGATCGAGACACCCGACGGATAAACGATGGTGGGGTCAGTGGAATCGGGGCTGATCGAATTCTTGAAGTGGGTGTCCTGGAAAAGAAATTCGTTCAACTTGTCGGAGCTGATCTGCCAGGTGTGCCCGCCGAGGATGGAGTGGTATGTATTCGTGATCGTGCCGAGCGCGCTCGGAAGAATGACCGGGCTCGCGCCGTACTTATCCGAGTTCCTCTGCATGCCGTATCGCACCTGCAGGAACTGTTTGGCGTTGATATCGGCGCTCGCCTTCGCGGTCAGAAGGTTGTCCTTGAACGGAGTGGGGATCGCCTTGCCATCGAAGTCCGGATAAATTCCCTTGGTTTGGACGATGTAGTTCGTCGGCCGTTCCGTGCGCTCGCCGGTGACGAAGAAGTGCGCGCGGTCCCTCATGATCGGGCCTCCGAACGACGCTCCGTATTGATTGCGGCGATACGGCGCCTTGCCGCCCCCGCCGAGCTTTTCGCTCTCGGATTCCGAGTTGAGGCTCTTGTCGCGATAAAACTCGTAAGCGCTGCCTTCGAAGGTGTTCGTCCCGGTCTTGGTGACCACCGTCAGCACGCCGCCGGTGGTGCGGCCGAATTCCGCTTTGTACTGCTGCGTCTGAATGTTGAATTCCTGCACCGCTTCGATGTTGAAGTTCTGCAGCGCGCCCCCGATGGTGTCATCGGTGTTGTCGCCGCCGTCGATGAGGAAATTCACGTTGCGGCCGCTGCCGCCGTTCAGCGCGATAGTCATCTGTCCCGGCTTGGTCGGGTCAGCGTTGACAGAGAGCGTCGTTCCCGGCGCAAGTGTGCCGAGGTTCGCGAACTGACGGCCGTTGAGAGGTAGATTCTGAATCTCCTTCTGGCTGACGACCGTGCTGACCGCCGGTGTGGTCTCGATAAGCGGAGCCGACGCCGTGACCGTGATCTGTTCTTTGACCGCCGCCTGCTTGAGCGCGATGTTCAGCTCACGCTCTTGCGCAACGTTCAACTCGACGTTGCGTGTCGTCACGGAGGCAAATCCCGAAAGATCGGCGGTGACGATGTAGGTGCCGACCGGTAAAGACGGAAAACGATAGGCACCATCGGCTCCCGTCACGACCGAACGATTGAAGCCGGTGGCGTTTTGGGTTGCCGTGACGGTAACGCCGGGCAATGCCCCGCCTGACGCGTCGGTCACGGTTCCACCGAGAGCCGCGCCACCAGTCTGCGCAAAGGCAGCCGTCACGGTCAGAAGTAGAAGTAGGGAAAGAACAATATAAGAGAGTGGCCTCTTCACATGGACCTCCTTCGAATCCGAAAATTGACGCCGACTATAGACCAAGTTAACGCTTCCGTGGTAGCCGAGCGAGCAGAGTTTCGGCCGCTTTCCGCTGCGCACTCCCCTTGGGCAGGTGTGTTAGCAGGTGTTGGAGCTCGGTTCGCGCGCCCGAGATGTTCCCGGACAATTGCAGAGCGATCGCCCGATTGAGCCGCGCTTCATAGAAGTTAGGCGCCGCCGCCAGCGCCTTGTCGAAATCGGCGATGGCCTCGGCGCTCCTCCCCTCCTGCACGGCGATCACCCCCAGTCCGTTCAGAGGATCGGCGTAGGTGGGAGTGATCTCGAGGGCTGTGCGATACGCAGTTTCGGCGTCTGCTGTGCGGCCGGCACTTCGCAAAACGTTGCCGAGGTTGTTCCAGGCGCGGGCGTTGCGAGGATCGAGCTCGATCGCTTTTCGGAATTCGGTTTCGGCGCCGCTGGGGTCGCCGGTTTCGATGTCGGCGATTCCGAGGATGTTGTGCGCGTCGGGACGATGAGGATCGAGTCGGATCGCCTCGATCGCGACTTGTCTCGCCTCGGCCGTGCGTCCGCGCTCTTGAAGCGCCGAGGCGAGGTTGTACCAGGCGTCGGGATCGGCAGGAGAAAGCGCGACCGCCTCGCGATTAAGCGCAATGGCGCGATCGATCGCTCCGTGGAGCTTGACCGCGCGGGCGAGCGTGGAACGGAAAACGGGATTGGCGGGATCTTTCGAGACCAGCTGCTCGAGATCGGCGATCGAATTTTTGGCCTGTGCTTCTTCGTAGCGTCGAAAAAGCGGCGCCATCTCGCGCGGATCGCGGCCGCTGCCCCTGGCGGCCGCACCCGGCGCAACGTAGCCGAGGCTCGCGAGTTTCGCGCGGGTCTCGGCGTCGACCGTTCCGGTGGCGGCTATCGCGGTCGCGCCAATCGCGTCCAGCCGTTTGCCGAGCTGACCGTAAAGCCGCCGCCGATCATCGATGATGTTCCTGGTCTCGTTTGGATCGCGGGCAAGATCGAACATCTCGGACGTCGCGCCGCGAATCAGCTTGATATTTCCGCTGCGAATCGATGTGAGGCCGCTCCATCCGAATGACTTGGCATACTCCGATTCGGCGTAGATATCCGATGCCGCGTCATGCGGAATCGACAAGCCGACCATGGCCGCAATCCGCGGCGCGACTTCCACGGTGCTGATCGGCTGCAGCACTGAGTTGGGCTTCACATCGGGTCCCGCCATGATGAGCGGAACATGCAGCGTGGATTCGTAGACCAGCAGGCCGTGGGTCAGCTCGCCGTGTTCGCCGAGGGCCTCACCGTGATCACCGACCACGACGACGATCGTCTTCGCGGGATCGATCGCGCTCAGAATCCGGCCGACTTGCGCGTCGACGTACGCCACTTCGCCGTCGTACGTCTGCGGAAACGGGGCGGGCGGCGCGTAGGGGGCGTGCGCATCATAGAGATGGATCCACGCGAACCATGGCCGTCCGTCGCTGCGGCTCAGCCACGCCAGCGCGCGATCGACGGTCTCGCCGCCGCGGCGTTCGGCCTCGAACATCGCCGCGGTGTCGTTGGGATCGCGGGCGATCGCGTCGTCGTACGTTTCGAATCCACGCCAAAGGCCGAAGCGCCGATCGAGGACGAATGCGCTGACGAACGCGCCCGTGCGATAGCCGCCTTTCGCGAAAACAGTGGCGAGAGTAGGGCGATCGGGAAACGAGCCGACTTCGTTATTCCGCAGGCCGTGATGCGGAGGAAGGATGCCGGAGAGAATGGTCGCGTGCGAGGGCAAGGTCAGCGGCGCGACCGAATCCGCATGCTGGAACCACTCGCCTCTCTGCGCGAGTTTCAGCAGATTCGGCGTTGCCGGAGTGACGCGATCGGCGCGAAAGGTATCGAGGGTGATGAGGAGGACGTTGGGCTTTGCCTGCTCGTGCTTCCCGCAGGTGGTCAAAAGAATCAAAAGGACCAGGAAAGGCTTACGCAACCGTCACAGAATAAGAAAGGGTGGCGCCGGAGCGCCACCCTTTTGATGCCGGGGTCGTGTCGGGCGACTAGAAGATCAGGCGAGCGCTGAGACGCACCTCGCGCGGATCCTGGAAGGCATTCGGCTTCCCGTAGAAGGGATCGACAAAACACTTCTGCAGCGCGCAGAGTGCTTTCGGATCGAAGCCCTTGAAGAATGCCTGCGCCTCAGCGTGCGAACCGACCGCAAGCGCGTTACCGTTGGCGTCGCGCATTCGCAGATTATCGCCACTGTACACATCGTAGATGTTCAGCACTGTCTTCGTGTCGAAGAGGTTCAGAACGTTCACGCCGAGCGCCAGCGCGTAACCGCCGCCGAGGCGGATTTCGTGCGTGAGGTTGAGATCCGTTTGCTTCAGCCACGGCGAGCGGCCCATGTCGCCGCGACCGAAGGCGAAGAAGGGGATGTTGGAGACCGAGAACTCGGTCTGGAATGGCGTGCCGCTGCCGACGTACTGATTCACGCCGATAGTCGTTCCGAATGCAAATGCGTACGCAGCCTGGGCCTTGAACTGATGCGGACGATCGGTGGCCAGCCTGCCGACGACCGCCTTTCCTTGCGCGTTGAACAAATTGAAAAGACCGTCGAAGGCGCGATTCACGTTCGGTGAAGTGCGAGCGTTGCCGGAGCCAACCGCCTCGTCGGAATTGGCCAGCCCGGAGTAGTTGCCTGTAAGCCGGCTGTAGAGGTAGCTCGCATGCAGCGACAAGCGGTTGGAGAAGCGCCGGGTGAACTCCACTTCCAGGCCGTTGTAGTCGCGCTTCGGCTTCGGCATGGACGGCAAGTCCGCTCCGAGGATGTGCCGGGCAACGCCTTCGCCAGGATTGGCGATGAAGAATTGCTCTTCCTGGGAGCCATCTGGGTTGGTCACCAGAACTCCGGTGTCTTCGATGGTCCGAACGAGGTGCTTGCGAGTGAGGCGGGCGCCGATCGCCATCGTCGGCGAAAGCTCATGCTGCATGCCGACGGTGTACTCCTCCTGCTGCATCGGTTTGAGCTTCGGGTCGATGAGGTTCAGATCGGCTGCGTTGGCAGGATGACGGAAATCGACGTTGTACACAAACGTCGCACCGTTGCAGGTCGGCCGCTGAGTGATGGAGTTGGTGATGCCCTGACAATTGAGCGACAGGTAATCGACGGTGTTCAGATCGAAAGAGGCGTCGATCCATTTCTCGCCGCCGAACGATCCGCGCGGCAACTCCATTTTCATGATGTCGTAGAACCTGCCGTAACTGCCATACGCCTTCGTGCGGCCGTCGCCACGAACGTCGTAAGAGAAGCCGAGACGTGGAGCGAGTTTGTCGCCGTACCCCCAATTGACCGCATAGCGACCGGTGATTCCCTCAGTGGCATATGACGGCACCTTCTCCTGCTCGCCACGTAAGCCAATGTTGAGCGTCAGGCGATCGTTCAGGGTGGTCCAGCTATCCTGCAGGAATAGCCCGAGATTTTTGCTCGTCACGTCGCCCGTTCTGCGGAACTGACGGACGCGGACCGCTCCGTACTTGCCGCGTGTGCCACTCAGCGGATTGGCGCGGTTCCAGTAAATCGTGACGCGATAGTTCTGCTCCCCATCTAAAACCTGGTTCTTCAGGTTCTCGATCTGCACGCCGCCCTTGAGCCGATGCTCACCCATGAATTGCGTGAACCAGGAAGTATCCAGGTTGACGTTGTCGCGGGTGTAGGCGTCCTTCTGTGTCGCCGTATTGGTCGGTATGCTCGAATAGCCCGAGGGATGGACCTGGCTCGGCGGCGCGTCGGAAAACACGCTGTTCGAACCGGAGAAGACGTAGCGTGGATCAGTCGAGATTCCCGACTGACGGTAGTTCCGGAAGAAACGCCCGCCGCGGAGGCTCGAATACGACGATGAATTGGCCACGAAGTCGGCGTATCCAGACGCGGTCCAGTTGATGAACTTGTCGTTCTTTCCCGTGTACAACGATGGGTTGGGGTTGCCGCGGCCGTTGACGCCAGGCAGAAGGTTCGTCGTCTTGTAGCCGCTGTTGTTGAATGCGAATTTGTAGAGAAACTTCGAAGTGGCACTTCCGGTGAGGTTCAGCACCCCGTTGTCTCGCCGGAAATCCTGCGAATATGACTGAGTGAAACCCTCCGGCGTTCGGTCGATGTTCTGAACGGCCGGCTCATAAGCGGCGAAGAACCACAGTCGATCGCGCATGACCGGACCGCCGAGCGTGAATCCCGGTTCGACGACCTTGTTGTCATCGCGAGGAAACGTGTGGTACTCGGATGCATTCGGATCGGTCGCCTTGATCTGCAGCGTTGGGCGAACGCCCCCGCCCCACGCACGATTCGTGTAGTAGCCACCGACCGAACCCTTCAATTCGTTCGTGCCGGTCTTGGTGATGACGTTGATCACTCCGCCCACCGCGCCACCAAACTCGGCCTGATAGCCGGCGGATTTCACCTGAACTTCGTCGACGAAGTCGGTGACCAGGACTTTGCCGGACACGCCCGTCTGCGGGTTTGTGGTGTCGACACCATCCATGATGTATTTGTTCTCGGAACCTGACGCTCCGTCAACTGTGATGCCTCCGGCCTTCGGATCATTTCTAGCGCCCGGTGCCAGGGTGGCGATCGATGTAAAGTCGCGACCCTTCGGAAGCCGCTCGAAAGTTTCGGCACGGATCGAATTCGTAGTTGCGCTCGAGGTCACGTCGACGATCGGCGCTTCCGCGCTCACTGTGACGCTCTCCGAGACGTGTGCCAATTTCATCTGCACGTCGACCTTCTTTGGCGCACCGAGCGTGACCTGAACGTCCTTGATCGTTGTCTTCTGCATTCCCTCCAGGGTCGCGTTAATCGCGTAGATCCCTGGAGGCACCGCCGGGAATCGGTATCGGCCCGCGCCGTCGGTCGTAGCCGACAAGCGTTGGCCATTGGCGCTCACCAGTCCGATCGACACGCCTGGAAGCGCTGCCCCCGACGGGTCGGTCACTACGCCCTCGATGGTGGCCGTCTGCTCCTGTGCGACAACGGGAATTGCGGAAAGCACTAAAAGTGCGATTGCTAGCAATGGAAAAGAACGCGACGCAAGACCTTTCATCTTCGCCCCCTGTGAACCTCGTTTTTGAGTTGGCCTGCTGTGCCGCGCGCAATATATGACCGTGTTACAAGACAGTCAACAGACAGTTACAGCGGGATGTTGCCGTGCTTCTTGGGCGGATTCTTGTCCCGCTTGTTGCGCAGCATTGCGAAGGCGGTGATCACTTTGCGCCGCGTGAATCGCGGCTCGATGATCTCGTCGATATATCCCCGCTCGGCAGCGATGTACGGATTCGCGAACTTCTCCCTGTACTCGGCGATCTTCTGATCGCGATCGTACGACCCGCGATAGAGAATATTGACCGCCCCCTCCGCGCCCATGACCGCGATCTCGGCGGTCGGGTACGCGAAGTTCATGTCGGCGCGAATGTGCTTGGAGTTCATCACGCAGTACGCGCCGCCGTACGCCTTCCGCGTGATCACCGTGATCTTCGGCACGGTCGCTTCCGCCAGCGCGTAGAGCAGCTTCGCGCCCTGCACGATGATGCCGCCGTATTCCTGGTCCGTCCCGGGGAGAAATCCCGGCACATCCTCGACCACCAGCAGTGGGATGTTGAAGGCATCGCAGAAGCGGACGAACCGCGCGCCCTTGCGCGACGCGTTGATATCGAGCACACCCGCCAGAAAGGCAGGCTGATTCGCGACCACCCCCACCGGCGATCCGTTGAGCCGGATGAATCCGACCACCAGATTGCGGGCGAAATGCTGATGCACCTCCAGAAAGTGCCCTTCGTCGGCGATGGTCTTGATCAGATCGCGGATCTCGTAAGGCTGATTGGGATTCTCCGGGATGAAGTTGTCGAGCCGGGCGTCGACGCGATTGATGTCGTCGGCGTTCGCGATGCGGGGCGGATCGTCGAGATTGTTCGACGGGATGAACGACAGCAGCTCGCGGATGGTGGCCAGGCAGTCTTCATCGGAATCGGCTGCGAAGTGTGCGACGCCGGAGATCTGATTGTGCGTCTCCGCGCCGCCTAACTTTTCCTTGGTGACTTCCTCGTGCGTTACGGTCTTGATCACGTCCGGACCGGTGACGAACATGTAGCTGGTGCGCTTCACCATCAAAATGAAGTCGGTGATGGCGGGCGAGTAAACGGCGCCGCCGGCGCACGGTCCCATGATGGCGGAGATCTGCGGGATGACGCCGCTGGCCAGCGTGTTGCGCAGAAAAATGTCGGCGTAGCCGCCCAGCGATACCACGCCTTCCTGGATGCGCGCACCGCCGGAGTCGTTGAGGCCGATGATGGGCGCGCCGTTCTTCATGGCCAGGTCCATGATCTTCACGATCTTGGCGGCGTGCGTTTCGGAGAGCGATCCGCCGAAGACTGTGAAGTCCTGCGCGAAGGCGTACACCAGTCTTCCCTGAACAGTCCCGTAGCCGGCCACCACGCCGTCGCCGGGAACGCGCTGCTTCTCCATCCCGAAATCGGTGTTGCGATGGACCACCAGCTGATCGAGCTCCTGAAACGATCCGGGATCGAACAGCAGCGAGACGCGCTCGCGCGCGGTCAGCTTGCCTTCGCTGTGCTGACGCTGGATGCGCGCCTCGCCTCCGCCCAGCTCGCTCTCTTTTTTGCGGCGTTCGAGTTCGTCGAGATTCACAGGACGAAATTCCGTTCCGTGGCCACGCGCTGCATCTCGTCGGCCAGCTCGATCTCGGACGGCTCGCGATCGCCGATGGTCCTGGCCAGACGCCCGCGCGCCTCCGTCTCGATCGAGTCGTAGGCCTGGAAGTTGTCCTCCAGCGAGCGGGTCACGATCTGGATACCGATCTCGGCGTCGCCGAATTCGACCAGCCCGCGGTCCTCGAGGCGATTGACGATGGCCCGCGCCAGGAACTCGATCTGTTTGATGTTGGTCGGCATCGCAATCCGATTCTAAAGCATGAGTTCCGCGCCGAACGCACCGGCCCCGAACGGGTACCACGTCGCGGTCGGCCAGGCAGCGATGATCGGACGCAGCGGCAGCGTGACGGGGTAAGCGGCCCCACCATCGACGCACAGAGCGCGAATCTCGCGTCGCGAGACCGGCGCCAGGAGGGCCACCGCTTCCGGGACGTCTTCGTCGATGGCGCCAAACGGTGCAACGCGCAGATGAAACCACGCTTTGCGCGGACGCACGCGGTAGCTCGGCCGAAACCAATTGGGCGGCTCATGCTCGGCCAGCTGCTCGCGAATGGGTTCGCCCTTGCCGTCGTGCGGGGCAGTCGATTGCAGCTTGGCAATGGCCGTCAGCGGCAGGAGCGCCGCGCCGACATGCTCGGCAACGCGAATTCTCCTGGCGGGCTTGCGTTCTTTTCCGGCGCGCATCAGAGCGGGGAGCACGCGTCGCAAGGCGTCGAATCGAAATTCGGCGAAATCGAAGATCGCGCGCAAGGGCGGTCGGGCAATGGAGAGATGCACCCGGCGAATGTTCTCGCGCCAGCGCACTTCGCCGAATTGATGCGCCACCACGCCTTCATTGACGAACAGCCGCTCGATCATGAGCGGACGCTCGACCATCGATTCGATCTCGGCGGCGGCAGCCTCGACGCGCTTGGAGTCAGGATCGGCGAGATCGAGGGCATCGCCGAGGGCCCGGGTGCGAAAGATGCCGTGGGATTCGGTGGCTTCGCCTGCCTCGTCGACGAACAACAGATGCTGGCCCTCCCGCCGCACCGACCTTCCCCACTTTCGATAGAGCTCGCTCACCGCAGCGCCGCCGTCACCATGACCGGTGCGTGGGAGGCGACATACAGTTCCTGCCCCTCCCGCGAACAGATCACGCCGGGATAGCGGATCGGATCGCCGGTCGCGCCGGTGAGTGCCCGCGAAATATGTATACGTAATCCATGTATAGTAAATGGCGATATTCTGTCCGACTTTTTTCCGCTGACACGATCCGCGACCGCCACATCGATCGAGACCGATTCCGACAGCGGCTCGTAAGTGCCCCCGCTGACGAGGAAGACTTCGATGCGTTCGGATGGTAGCTGGAAGGGGGCGCCCATCTGCTCGAAATGCAGATTGGTCATCCGGCGGAGGGGCAGGTCGCGGAACGATTCGCGGCGCAGCGCAGCGGGCGACTGGCCGTCGAGGAGGTTTGCCACGCGCCCATCGCGCGCAACGTCGCGCGCGCGAAGCCACCCCGGCCACTCCAGCGCGGAATGGGCATGCTCCGCGGCGTGGCCGATGGCCTCGTGCAGCAGCACCGCCGCCGAGCCGTTGCGCCACACGATGGGCAGGGGGCGGGAGGGGGGTGGAGCGGTAGGGGGGCGGAGGAGGCGCCGCAGCGCGTCGTAATCGGCCGCGGCATCGTCGGGAGTCGTGACGACGGAGACTCCGTCGAGTGTGATGGTAATGGTCGACTCGACGTCAGCGGCGGTGGCAGTGACGATGCCCCGAACACGAGCATCCCTCAACGATTCGGTGGCGCGGCGCAGGCGATCCATCTCCGCATCGCAATCGTGATTCAGTTTGTCCAGCAGTGCGCCGTCGTCGATTTTGTCGCTGGCCACGATCCTGCGCCCGCGCGCGATGGCCTGCCCCTGGCTCGAGCGCGATTCCGCCAGGGAGCCGCGCACCCACAGCTCATCGCGACGAACCATGACGAAATGGTCCTGGCCGTTCAATTCATCTGATAGTTGAATGTCCTGCTCTGCGCGTTGAACGTGACCGTTAGGCGGTGCGCAACACCGGGCGCGAAGTTCTGGCGCTGGATCGTGTGATGCTCCTGAATCGAGAGGGATGGAATGACGACCCAGATTTCGACATCGGCGGTCTTGGGCGTGATTTCCCTGGTGGCGCTGACCTCGCGCGG
The DNA here is from genome assembly GCA_035636095.1 of Thermoanaerobaculia bacterium. GTDB lineage: Bacteria > Acidobacteriota > Thermoanaerobaculia > Gp7-AA8 > Gp7-AA8 > Gp7-AA10. The sequence continues at coordinate 23,769 of DASPZU010000118.1, read as the reverse complement.
AACTTTGCGTTTCAGCAGAAACCGTCCGGTCTCCATCCACAGATTCTCGTGCGCCACCACTTCGCCGCCGACCTTGACCATGATGTAGCCGTCGGCCACGGAGCTGTTCATGGAGACCGTCATCTGTGCCGGTCCGGCCACCGGACGCAGCACCGGTTTCGTTTGCGTCCGCCCGCGCGTAGTCGTCGCGACGGGTTGCGTTGTCGTTGCCTGCTGTTGCGTCAGCCGCTGCGCTGCTTTTGATCGCTCTTCATTATCAGCTTCCTGCTGCGCCAGCTTCAGATAGTTTGCGGCGTCCTCAGAATTCGGATTCAGATGGAATGCGTCTTCGAAGGCCTTGACCGCTTCCGGGAACTGGCGGTTGTTGAAGAAGACCATGCCTTCGTCGAATCGCGCTTTCGCCAGTACGGACTGCTGCTTGGAGCTTTCCTCCCGCTTCATGATCTCGGTGAGCTTGGAGAGCAGCGAGGCGACGTACGGAGACTGCGGCGCGATTTTGGCGAGCTGATCGAACTTGTCGAAGGCATCGTTCACGCGACCCTGATGCAGGAGCTGATTGCCCTGCAGCCGCAGTTGTTTCTGGCGCGCGATTCTCGCTCCCCACGCCGTGTCGGCGACCGGAATCGCCGGCCGTCTGGCGCGGATCACCGCGACCGCGATGAGGAGCCCGAGGACCAGGACGCCTGCGATGGAAAAGAAGATCGCCGGCGCGATTGGAGTCCGCCACAGCGGCATCGCTCGAACGCCGTCGAGCGTTTTTCGCATCATCTCCGCCGGACGACGTCGCGGCATTGAGACCGGCTTGGGCAGCGCGGGAGCGGCAGGAACGACAGAGGGCGCGCCGGCGGCCGCGGCAGCTGCCACCGTGCCGTGGGGATTGCCCCTCAAAGCCGGACGCGGATTCTCGCTTGCCAGACTCGCCTGCGGAAACGGAATCTCGATGGTCGGAATCCGGTCATGCTCGCGCGTGATCATGGTCGGCTCTTCCAGCATCGGCTCGTACTGTTTGAGCGGGCGTTCGCCGCGCACGACCGCGCGCAGGGCGCTGGCAAACTCACGGCCTCGCTGATACCTCTTGGCCGGATCTTTGGCGAGAGAAAAGGCGACCACCTCGTCGAAACCGTCGGGAATCTGGGGATTGATTTCGTGCAGGGGCGGGAAAGGCTCGTGAACGATTTTGTACGAGATCGACGTGAGCGAATCGCCGCCGAACGGTTTACGCCGCGTCAGACATTCGTAGAGACAGATGCCGAGGGAAAAGATGTCGGTGCGGCCGTCAACGGGCGCGCCGCGAATCTGCTCGGGGGCCATGTAGTTTGGCGTTCCGAGAAATTGTCCGGTGGTGGTGAGATTTCCGCCCGAGGCGATCTTGGCGATGCCGAAGTCGGTGATCTTGGCGCGATTGCCTTCCACCAGGATGATGTTTGCAGGCTTCACGTCGCGATGCACGATGCCTTTTGCGTGCGCGAAGTCGAGGGCGTCGGCGACCTGGGCGATGATGTCGCCGATTTCGTCGAAGCTCAGCGGGCGGCCCTGCGCCAGGATCTCCTTCAGATTCTGCCCCTCGACAAACTCCATCGCGATGAAGGACGTGCCGCTGGCGTCATCCTGACCGATGTCGTGCACCGTCACGATGGCCGGATGATTCAGAATCCCGGCCGCCTGCGCTTCACGCACGAATCGCTGCTGAAACTCTTTGGTCTCGTCGTCATCTCCCGGCCGGATGCGGATGGTCTTGAGCGCCACCAGCCGGCCGATGAGCGGGTCTTTCGCTAGGTAAACCACCCCCATGGCGCCCTTGCCGAGCTCGCGCACAATCTCGTAACGAGCGAGCTTCACCGTTCGCTCTCCGCTATTTTGCGGCCCCGTTTCAAGGGGAGACCCATAGGCCGTCAATGATAACTCCTGCAAAAAATACGGAATGTGCGCAGACACCCATGTCTGCGCGGCAGAGGCAGGAGTGCCTGTGCCACACCTCGTACCCAACTTTAATTTATCATCTACGTCCCATTTCGACACCCCCCATGCGAGGACATCCAATATGAAGGTCTATTCCAGTTCCGAGATCCGAAACGTTGCCGTCGTGGGCCATAACGACACCGGCAAAACCACCCTGGTCTCCCAGCTCCTGTTCAACGCCGGCGCAACCACCCGCCAGGGCCGCATCGAGGACGGCACGACCACCACCGACTTCGACCAGGACGAAATCGAGCGGAAGCACTCGATCTCGGCCGCCATTGGCTACGTGGAGTGGAAAAACGTCAAGATCAACCTGCTCGATACCCCCGGTTTCGGCATCTTCCTGATGGAGGCGAAGGCCGCCATGCGCGTCGCCGACGCGGCGGCGGTGGTGGTCAGCGGCGTTACAGGCGTGGAAGTGACGACCGAGAAAATGTGGAAATTCGCCGATGAGTTCGAGCTGCCGCGGCTGTTGATCATCAACAAGATGGACCGCGAGCGGGCCTCGTTTTCCCGGTCGCTGGAGGCGCTGCAGAAGAAGTTCGGCAAGAACGTCGTTCCGATCCAGCTTCCGATGGGAGAAGAAAAGGATTTCAAGGGCGTCATCGATCTGGTGGCCATGAAGGGCTACCGGTACGCGACCGACGGATCAGGCAAGTTTGAAACGATCGACATCCCCGCCGATCAGAAGAGCGAAGCGGACGAGGCCCGCGAGGCCCTCATCGAGAAGGTTGCCGAAGGCGACGACACGCTCATGGAGCGCTTCTTCGACCAGGGCGGACTCTCGCAGGAAGAGTTGATCGACGGACTCAAACGCGAGATCTTGCATCATCAGATCTTCCCGGTCCTGCTCGACTCGGCGTCGCACAACATGGCGGGGCATCCGATTCTCGATGCCTTCGTCGCTTTGTTGCCGTCGCCCGACGAAGTGAAGACCATCGACGGCAAGAATGCCAAAGGCGAGAAGATCACCTTCGAGCGACGCGCCGAGGCATTTCCGGCAGCGTTGGTGTTCAAGACCTTCTCGGATCCGTTCTCGGGACGCGTGTCGGTCTTCCGCATTTACTCGGGCACACTCAAGTCCGACACGTCCTACTGGAACACCACCAAGGATCACGAAGAGCGCATTGGAAAACTGCAGCTTCTTCAGGGTAAGCAGCAGGTTCCGGTGCCGGAGCTGCGCGCGGGCGACATCGGCGCGGTCGCGAAGCTCAAAGATGTGCACACCGGTGAGACGCTGGCCGCCAAGGACCATCAGATCGTCATCGAGCATGTTGTCTATCCGGAGGCGGCGATTTCCTTCGCGATCGAAGGCAAAGCGCGGGGCGACGAAGACAAAATCGGGGCAGCCCTGCAGCGCATCATGGAAGAGGACCCGACCATCCGCTTCCACCGCGACGAGCAGACCAAGGAGTTCCTGCTCAGCGGGCAGGGACAACTGCACGTCGAGATCGTCGTTTCGAAGCTGAAGAAGAAATACGGCGTCGACGTCATTCTCCATCCGCCGAAAGTTCCGTATCGCGAGACCATCACCAGGCTCGCCGATGCGCACGGCCGCCACAAGAAGCAGTCGGGAGGTCACGGTCAGTTCGCCGACTGCAAGATCAAGATGGAGCCGCTGCCGCGCGGAGCGGATTTCGAATTCGTCGACGAGATTTTCGGCGGCTCGATCCCGCGTCAGTACATCCCGGCCGTCGAGAAGGGGATTCAGGATGCGCGGCGCAAGGGGTTCCTGGCAGGATATCCGGTCGTCGATTTCCGGGTGCGACTGATCGACGGTCAGTATCACGACGTCGACTCGTCGGAGCTGGCGTTCAAGATCGCAGGCTCGCTCGCGTTTCAGCAGGGAATGGAGCAGGCCAAGCCGACGCTGCTCGAGCCGATCATGAGAGTCGACATCAGCGCGCCGACCGAGTACGTCGGCGATCTGATGGGCGATCTGAATTCGCGTCGCGGCAGAATGGAAGGCGTCGACGCCGAAGAGGACGTGCAAACGCTGCACGCGCGCGTCCCGCTGGCCGAGATGCTGACTTACGGCTCGACGCTGCGATCGATCACGCAGGGCCGCGGCAGCTTCCACATGGAGTTCTCACATTACGAGGAAGTGCCGCGCAACCTTCAGGAGAAGATCATCGCCGAGTCGAAGAAGTTGCAGCAGGAGCAGCACGCGGCGCACTGAGACGTACGTCGATGTGCGCGATCTCGAGCTGAGCGTTCTCGCTGGCCGTGACCAAGAACTGCGCGTCCTGGTATCCCGGCGCCACGATGCGCACCGTGTAGCTCCCCTCCGCCGGAAAGTCGTAGACCTTGTCGAGATTGTTGAACTGCCGCGCCTCGCCGATGGCGACGCCGTTGACGTAAACCATCGCGTCTTCGGGCACGACGCTGGTGATCATCCCGCGGCGGGCAGACAATTGGGCCGCGCCAGGAGCAGCCGGTCCGCCGGCCGTCGGTGCATTCTCCGGGAAAACGAGCGACGCGCCCGGCTCGGGCTCACCGGGCGGCCCGCCACCGGTCATCCGCGGCGGACGCCGATTCTTGATGATGCCGTTCGCCAGAGTTGGATTTCGAAATCGCAGGCCGGTGTAGACCGCAAGACCGGCCATGACCACCAGCACGATGCCGATGACCGCCGGCACCCATGCCGGCAGCCCCGGTTCGGAAACATGCCGCTCGCGCGGCGGCTCCGGCTCAGTCGTCATTCACTTTCCGCGGTCTCGTCGACTTCCGCCACACCTTCGTCCGTCACCAGTGTGTCCTCGTCGTCTTCGAGCTTGTCGAACTCCTCCTGACGCTGGCGCAGCAGCCGGAGAGCGCGATCTTCATCGTCGGCGCGAACGTACACCCGCACATCCCCAAGCCTCCCCATGTTTGAGGGGAGAACGCTGGCCTCGGCGTGTTCGACCTGGGCATCGATGTCTTCAGCCTCCAGGAAGCCCTGGATCAATTGCGCCTCGTCCGAATTGGGAGCGGTGGCAATCTCGATCCACGTCGTGCCGTCATCGGATTGGAAGGTGTTGTACGGAAGGTCTTCGGGCATGGCAGTCTCCTAGCGAAGCAAAGTCACGGTTCCGGGATGGTCCGTCACTTTCCCGATCTTTGCATAGAACAGGCCGCCTTCGCGAAAGCGCTTCTCGATCGCGGCAAGCTTCTGGGCGGGAACCGATATCAACAAGCCTCCGCTTGTCTGCGCATCACACATCAATGTGTACTCGAAATCGTCGACCTGCACGCCGACGTGCGACTTGAATGATTCCGCGTTGCGGATCGTCCCTTCCGGGCGGAAACCGCGCGCGAGGTAGTCGCGCGTTCCTTCGAGCAACGGCACAGACCCAACGTGAATCTCCGCTCCAACTCTCGAACCGGTACACATCTCGAGCAGATGTCCGACCAGACCATAGCCGGTGATGTCAGTCGCTGCGTTGACTCCGACATCGCTCATCACCCGAGCCGCGTCGCGATTCAGCATCGTCATCCAGCGGATCGCTTCCGACATATCGGGCGGCTCGCTTCGGCGAAACGTCCGCTTGCTCAACCCGCGATAGGCGCATACCAGGATGCCGTTGCCGATCGGCTTGGTGAGAATGAGAGTGTCGCCCGCTCTGGCGGTCGAGTTGCGGACGATCTTGTCGGCAGACACCACGCCGGTGACTGCCAGTCCATACTTCGGGATGTCGTCGATGATGGTGTGCCCGCCCGCGACGGGAAATCCCGCTTCGCGCGCTTTGTCGGCGCCGCCGCGGAGAATTTGCTCGAGAACTTCGAGCGGCAGTACGTCGGTCGGAAACGCTGCGATTGCCAGACCCAAAATCGGTGTCGCACCCATGGCGTAGATGTCGGAGACGGAATTGGCAGCCGCTATGGCACCGAAAAGGTAGGGGTCGTCGACGATGGGCGTGAAGAAATCGACAGTCTGCGCGATGGCCTGATCGCCGTTGATGCGCAGCACTGCGGCGTCGTCGTTGGTGCCGTAACCGACCAGAAGATCCCCCAGCCCTTCCGTGGAAGGGAGTTTCGCCAGCACGGAGTGAAGGTCATCCTGACCCAGCTTGCAGGCTCAACCGCCGGTGGTGGCGAACGAGGAGAGCGGCGGATACGACTTGATCTTCCGCTTCACGGGGAGATCTTAAGGCAGAAGGCAGAAAGCAGAAGGCAGAAGTCGCGCGCACTCACTTCTGCCTTCTGCTTTCTGCCTTCTGCCTTTACTGCGGCCGTTCCTCGCCCAACACCATCGCTCGCGCAGCCTCCACGGCGTCGAGGATCTCCTGATACAGCTCGAAGGCGAGATCAGGCTTCAGCGGCGCGTCGGCGCCACGACTGACGATCTCTGCAATCTGCGATGCGTAGTGCGATGCTGCCGGCAAGCGCTCGCCGGAAGCCTGAATCTGACGAAAGCCGGCCACCAGCTCCTCCCGCAGCGATTCCCGAAAAAGTCCGGTGACGAGATCGCGCTCGAGATTTTCGTAATCGACATTCATGGTTTGTAGGCGATCGTGACCGACGCGCCGTTGCTCGAGACCTGAGGATCGATTTTGTGATCGCGGAGGAATTTTGCGTAGGCATCACGGAAGGCGGCCGCCCTGGCGGGATTCTCCCATTGCGTTTCGGCCAGGACGCTTCCGTCGCGCTTGACAGTGACGCGATCGTCAACCCAGCCCTCGGCACGATCGCCGACGAGATATCGCCAGTGAAACTCGCCCAGGCGTTCGATGGTCAGGGTGTCGCGGGAACGAGGAGGATCGAACGGCGCCGCTCCTTTTTCTCCACGCGCGACGCGCGCCCAATATTCGGCCGGGTGCAGGAGCTCACGCGTCGTCCGCGGCGGATTCGCGTGCATCTTGCCGATCTCTTTCCAGCCGCCATGGCGATAAGCTTCCGCCACGAGTTTCAGGCCTTCCAGGTACGGAAACTTGAGAACCTCCACAAAGTAGCGCGGCGTGTCGGGATCGACAGTCTTCTCGGCCTCCGCTCCGCCTAACGCGTTGATCAGAAAATCGCTCTTGATGGCCTCGTCAAGCGACTGCCCCGACTTCTGCAGCAGGTAGTCGAGCATGACCAGCGTCGCCTCCCCTTCCAGCAGGGCGTGATAGGCAAGCTCGCCATCGGTGTCCTTTTGCAATGCCTTGTCGCGGGCCGCGGCGTCGAAACGCTGATCCTGCAGGGCGTGCGTCAATTCGTGCATGACGACCGACTTGCGCAGCGCGTCGGCGTCGCCGAGGCCGGCCAGACTCTCCGGAAGCTGCCGGATCGCGAAATAGGTGTGCGTCATCGGATCGTAGAATGCCAGCACCTGCGAGTCGTACAACTTGAACATGCGCTCGATGACATCGGGGGTGGATGCATCCACGAACTGCAGCGCCTGAAGAATCTTCACGTAGTCTTCGATGGAGTACGGAATGGACTTGGCGAGCTGCTGGCGGATCAGCGGTCGCAGTTCGCTGCGATCGATGGTCCGCTGCGTGACATCGTGAGCGAAGGTGAGGCCGCGAAGCCTCTCGACTTCGCGCATCTCCTTGTCCAAAGACGACGCAACTGAAACGCTGCCAACGAGAAGGAGCGCTGCCGCGATATGCTTCGAAAGCCTCGACATGCGCATGCGAACCAGCCCTCCGCGGCGCTCATTCCGTCTTGCGGGCTCAGTGCCCCTCCCTGGCAGGGCGCTACAAGAATCCGACGCATTCCGTTGCGGACGCCGACCGGCCGGATGCAAGGAGTCGCGACGGCGATGCGCGGACAAGGTCGAGCAGCGACGACGAAATGGACGGCCGGTCGCCGTCCGCAACCCGGAGGGTTGGGTACGTTGCGGCCAATCTGCTTTCTCGCTCGTCGTCAACGATGTCACCACATCACCCCCTCCTCGCTCGTCGCATCTGGGCCGCAACGCGCCCGCCGGAACGCGTCGCATTTTTCTAGCACCCTGCTAGAATGCCGACCGGTTTTCATGGATAGGGACGGCGAGCGAATCGAGATCACCATCAGCAGCCGATTCGAGAACATCGAGCTCGTCCAGGTGATCGCCGAACATCTCTGTGAGAACGCCGGATTGGACGAAGACGGGTCGCACTGGATCGGGATGGCGGTTCGCGAGGCGGTCGCCAACGCCATCAAGCATGGCAACAAGCTCGACGTGCGGAAAAAAGTGAACGCGACGTTTCATCTTCACGACCACGAGCTGGAGATCAGGATCTCCGACGAAGGGGCCGGGTTCGATCCGGCCACCATCGGCGATCCTCTGAATCCACAGAATCTGATGAAGACCAGCGGCCGCGGCATTTTTTATATGAAGACTTTCATGGACCAGGTGCGATATTCATTTGCCCCCGGCGGCGGAACGTCTTTGGTCATGACGAAAAACCTCGCGAAAGGAACGGGCGTCGCGAGCAGCAAGGTCTAGCGAGCAAGAAGGAGAGAGGACAATGAAAGCCACCCCGCGTACGGTTGACAACGTTGAGGTCATCAAGCTCGATGGCAAGATCACCATTGGCTCGGGTGACCAGCAGCTCCGCGAGATCATCACGAACGCGCTCAATCAGGGAAAAACGAGGATCCTGCTCGACATGAGTGGCGTCACGACCATCGATTCGTCAGGCATCGGTGAGCTGGTCGGCTCGTACACCACCGTCACCAATCGTGGCGGCAAGCTCAAGCTCCTTCACCTGCCTGCCAAACTGAACGAGCTGCTGCACGTCACGCAGCTCATTACAGTGTTCGAGGTCTACGAGAACGAGCAGGAGGCGGTGAAAAGCTTCTGAGGTTCCGCGGTCGCGGGGTTTCGCGGTTGCGGAGTCCCCCCCGCCGAGACCTCGCGACTCCGAGACCGCCTAACCTTCTACGTTCCGCCGCGCCGGCGCCGGGAGGGCGTGGTGGCCGGGGTCGGTTCTTCGGAGACCGTGATCCAGCGCATCGGAAGCGAGTTCGTAAAGACCGTCTCGTTGCCCTCGACCCACTTCGGAAAGAGCTGCGCCGCCAGAACCGGATCGTGAACAGCCTTCTCGGGAATCGCGATCAGCATTTCGAAGGGCGAGGTGTTGCCCAGGAAGTTCACTTTCAACCGCAGCGCATTCGGGCGCGGCGTCCACGGAGATCCCGGATTCGCGACGATCACGACGTGAGCGGCTGTCGAGAAGCTTTTCCGCTCGCCGGGACGAATCGGAATGAGACGCGGCAGGAAATGCTCGCCAGGGATCTCGGACCCGATGCTGATCGTCACCATGTGCGTCTCTTGATCGTAGGTGGCGTCCGGAAGCAGATCGGCGATCAGAATGGTGGTGTTGCGGTGATTGGTCACATCGTATTTGAGCGGAAGCGTAATGTTCGGGCCCAGCCGATCACCGTAAACCTCGGCATCGATCCGCACGTCGCTCTCCGTCCCCACCACACGCCGCGGTTCCTTCATGTCGACAGGCTTGGTCGACGTACACGCGATCACGATGAGTAGGAACGCGAGTGGCGAGTACCGTTTCACGAGAGCTTCCCCCTCGAGAAACGCCTGGGAGTCTCAGTAAGTTCCCGACAAGGGCTGGTCGCTTTCGGCGGTTCCGCGGCGGTTCTCGTTCTTCCAATATACCGGAATGGTGTTGAGAAGAACGGACTCGCTGGCTTCCACCCAGCGGTCGAACATTTCGTTGGAAAGCGGCACCGGGAGGGTGGTCTTTGACTGCAGCTCGATCAGCTTCTGAAACGGCGTAACGTCACGCAGCATCATCACTTGAATCTGAATGTACCTCGGAACCGCTGTCCAGGGAGTGCGGAAGTTTGGCGTCACGATGTGGAGGAGCGCTCCACCGGAAAACACCCGCTTCTCACCGGGACGGATGATGGCGAGGTGCGGCATATTCGGCCCGGGAGGAACTTCCGCGCCGATCGAGACCCTGATCGTTCGCGAATCGCAATCAAAATTGGTGTCAAAAGTCCTGTCGGCGATTGCCACAGGGGCAGCCGACAGATTCTGGATCTGGTAGGTGACGTTGATCGGAGAAGTTTGCGAGATTGTGTCCTGCGCCAGCTCGGCATCCACGCGGACATCCCCCTCACGGCCGAGCGCCCGCCGCGGATCCTTGAAATCGACTTGTGCCGCCATGGCGGTTCCGCCGATCAACATTGCTGCAACTGCTGCAAGCGAAGACTTCATGGCACCCTCCGGCGGGAGAGTGATCAGTCGATCTTCAAGACAGCCAGAAAAGCCTCTTGCGGAATCTCGACCTTCCCGACCCGTTTCATCCGCTTTTTCCCTTCTTTTTGTTTCTCCAGAAGTTTTCTCTTGCGCGTGATGTCGCCGCCGTAGCACTTGGCCAGGACGTTCTTGCGCAGGGGTTTGACGGTTTCACGGGCGATCACGCGATTTCCGATCGCGGCCTGCAGGGCAACTTCGAACATTTGGCGGGGAATGAACTCCTTCATCTTTTCCACGAGCAACTTGCCGCGGGCATAGGCCTTCTCGCGATGCACGATCAGAGAAAGCGCGTCGAGCGGCTCGCCATTGACCAGAATGTCCATCTTGACCAGATCGCTTTCGCGATAGCCGACGAACTGATAATCGAGTGAGGCGTATCCGCGTGAGATCGATTTCAGCTTGTCAAAGAAATCGAGGATCACCTCATTCAACGGCATTTCGTACACAATCATTACTCTGTTGCCGCTGACGTACTCCAGCTTCTTCTGCTGGCCACGCCGGTCGATTGCCAGAGCGAGAATTGGGCCAACGAATTCGTCGGTGGAGAGGATGGTCACTTCCAGGAACGGCTCCTCGATGGAACTGATGAATGCGGGGTCGGGCATCTTCTGCGGGTTCTCGATCTCGAGCACTTCCCCGTCAGTTTTTGTCACGCGATAGCGCACTCCGGGGGCACTGGTGAGCAGCTCGAGATTGAACTCGCGCTCCAGGCGCTCCTGAATGATCTCCATGTGGAGAAGGCCGAGAAAGCCGCACCGGAATCCGAATCCGAGGGCCACGGAGCTTTCGGGTTCGTAGCTGAAGGATGCGTCGTTGAGTTTCATCTTGGCGACGGCATCGCGGAGCTGCTCGTAATCCTCGGTATTGATCGGGAAGATTCCGGCAAACACCATCGGCTTGACTTCCTGAAAGCCGGGAAGCGGCGTCGGGTCGTCGCGCTCGCCTGTCACCGTGTCGCCGATCTTCGCCTGCACGATGTCCTTGATGTTTGCGGAAAGGAACCCGACTTCACCGACGCCGAGCGAATCGACTGCTTTGGGTTTGGGCGTGAAGATGCCCAGCTCCGTGACTTCATAGGAGCGGCCGGTCGACATGAATCGGATCTTCATCCCAGTGCGGATCTCGCCGTCGACGACTCGCAGGAGACTCATGACGCCGCGATAGGAGTCGTACCAGGAGTCGAACAACAGCGCGCGCAGTGGCCCATCCGAAGAGCCCTTTGGCGGCGGAATGTTGGTGATGATCTTCTCGAGGATCTCGTCGATCCCGATGCCGGCCTTCGCGCTGGCGAGCACGGCATCGTGCGCGTCGAGCCCGATCACGTTCTCGATCTGTTCGCGAACCTTCTCCGGTTCGGCGGACGGCAAGTCGACCTTGTTGATGACCGGCAGAATCGCGAGATTGTTGTTGATCGCGAGATAGCTGTTCGCGAGCGTCTGCGCTTCCACGCCCTGCGTCGCGTCGACGACCAGCACCGCGCCTTCGCAGGCCGCGAGGCTTCGCGAAACTTCGTAGGTGAAATCGACGTGGCCCGGAGTGTCGATCAAGTTAAAGGTGTAGTCCCCATAGCGAATCGTGACCGCCCGGGCTTTGATGGTGATGCCGCGCTCCCGCTCGAGGTCCATGTCGTCGAGCATCTGATCGTGCATCTCGCGCACTTCTACTGCGCCCGTCTTCTGCAGCAGACGATCGGAGAGCGTCGTCTTGCCGTGGTCGATGTGGGCGATGATCGAGAAGTTGCGGATGTGTTGCGGGTCGGTCACCTGATCAGCTTGTCATTCCAGTCGTTTTTCCACAATCACCACATCGCGCCAGATCCCGTCGAGCTGCGCGTGACGCTCATAGATGCCGACTTCTCGGAATCCGACCGACCGCAGCAGCGCGCGGCTGGCGGCATTCTCAACGAAAACGCGCGAGACTAATTTCCAGAAGCCGGCCTCGCGTGCGGCCTCGAACAGCGCCAGCATGGCCGCCCGGCCGGCGCCCCTTCCTCGCGCGCTGCGCGCGGCGTAAACCGAAAATTCGGCGATGCCGGCGTAGGCGTCGCGCGGCCGGTACATCGATGTCGATGCGAAGGCGATGACTTCGCCGCTCTCCTCGATGATGACGATGGGATGGCGGCCGTCAAACCATTTCTCGATGTCGGCGGCAGCGCGCGGCCGCGTCTCGAAAGTCGCGATCCGCTCCTCGATCCCTTCGTTGTAGATGCGAGCGATGGCCGCCGCGTCGTCCGTTGTGGCAGGGCGAGCTCTCACATCGTCATCCTGACCCCGCGGAGCGGGGGAAGGATCTCCGTCAACGAGATCCTGCGCCGTCTGCTCGGCTCCGGATGACGCTTCGCGTCATTTCTTGGTCAGCTCGGCGACCACATTGTCGGCGGCGTAAACGTGACGCAGAGCCTCGAGAATCGCGGCGGAATCGACGGCCACCGCGCGTCCAACGCGATCATCGAATTGATAGTCCCACGGCAGCGACTGCAGATTGCCGTCGAAGATGATGCCGACGAACTCGCCGGCGCGATCGACCACCGGGCTCCCCGAATTGCCGCCGATGATGTCGGCAGTGCTGACGAAGTTGAAGGGCGTGCTGCCCTTGATGGCCGCCTTTTTCGCAATCCATGACTTGGGAAGCTCGAACGGCGGTTGATTCTTGTGCTGTGCGGCGCGCTCGAACGTTCCCGCCATGGTGGTCGACCACGGAATCTGATTTCCGTTCTCCAGGAAGCCCTTCACGGTCCCGAACGACAATCGCAGCGTGAAGGTGGCGTCGGGATATGTTTCGCCGCCCATGGTCTTGAAGGTCGCGTTGGCGATCTTGGCGTAAGCCTGCGTCAGCGTCTCGTCGACGCTGTCCTCGTACTTTTTCCGCAGCTCGCGCGCTCGCGGATCGACAAGACGTGCCACGCGGATCATCGGATCGTTCGATGCCTCGACCACCGCCTTTCCGCCTTCGGCGAGCCGCTTGCGCTCGGCGACATCTTTGAGCTTCGTACCGCGGACCAGCTCCGACGCCAGATCGTTCGGCGATTTGTCGCTGAGGAGCTGCTTGACGGTCGGGTCGTTCGGGCTGAGCGCTTCCAGCCACTGCGAGAGCGAGTCGGCGAACCGAATCGTCTCGAGGTCTTCGTAGATCGGAGCCGTCGAATACAGTTGCTGCTTGAGAGACTCGAGGTTCGACGCGCGATACTCGCGCAGCCGATCGGCGTTCGGTTTCTGCGATTCATCGGCCAGCCGGACGATTGTTCTGGCCATGCCGAACAGGCGGCTGTTGAATGCCGTTCCTCCTTCCAGGTATCGGAACTCGATCATGAATGGCTTGTAGGTCTCGAAGGCGTTGTGCACCATCTGCCACGCATCGCCGTAGGCGCTGTTGAGCTGCGGATCGCCGCTCACCTTCTGGCGCAACACTGCTTCGGAGTCGGCTTTCTTTTTCAGGATCACCGGATCCTGCAATCCGGCCAGAAGGCCGATGTACGCCTTGCGAGAATTCTTGATGCTGAACAGCTGATCGTGAGCGCGACGCTCGTTCTCTGCGCTTCGCTCGCTGTAAGTATCGAGCAGCACCTCTCGCCGGCGGAGGGTGTTCAACTGGAACGGATAGGTGTAATCGCGGAAAAATTCGAGGTTCTCGAGAGTGTCGAGTCGATCGGTGTTGCCGGGATGGCCGGAGACGAAAATCAAATCGCCATCGTTCGGACCGTTGGGATTGAAGCGCAGGTAGTTTTCGACTTTGACGGGCTTGTCGTTTTCATACGCGCGAAAGACACAGATGTCGAGGTCGTAGCGCGGATATTCGAAGTTGTCGGGATCGCCGCCGTAAAACGCGATTGCCACTTCCGGCGCGAACACCAGCCGCACATCGGTGTACTTCTTGTAGCGATAGAGGTGATATTCGCCGCCGCGGAAAAGCGTGACGACATCGCTCCGCAGTCCGGTCTTATCGAGCGACTCCTTCTCGATCGTGTTCATCACCGCCCGCCGCGCGCGGTTCGCTTCCTCGGTGCTCATGGCTGGCGTCACGGCGCCGCTCACGCGCTGCGTCACCTCTTCGATGCTCATGAGAACGTTGAGCTCGAGATCGACGCACTTCACTTCCTCGGCATGCGTTTTCGCATGAAAACCGGTTGCGACGTAGTCGTGAGTGGCAGTGCTGAGCTTCTGCAGACAGTCCAGGCCGACATGGTGGTTGGTGAGAATGAGCCCGTCGGCCGAGACAAACGATCCCGATCCGCCGTTGTTGAATCGAATCGACGATTTCTGCAGGTGATCCAGCCACGTCTGCGACGGCTCGAAGTTATAGCGCTGTTTGAAAATCGCGCGGGGCGGACGGTTGAAAAGCCACATCCCCTCGTCGGCCACCGCCGCGGTGGCCAGGAGCACGAACGCAGCAACGATCAATCTCTTCACGAGGCCTCCCATGTCGTGCCGTTCATCTCGGCAATGACTTTCGCGACTTCAATGTAGTCAGCTTTGTCGCCAAGCTGGTGTAGCGCTGCGGTAAACAAGTTTTGCGTCAACGCCAGAAGCGGCGTCGACGCATGTTGCTGATGCGCGATCGAGGCAGCAATGCGGATGTCTTTGTCATGATGCACCAGCTTGAAAATCAGCGGCCACTTGCCTTCGACCAGACGCATCGGCAGCAGATTTTCGGAAGCATTCGACCGGCCGCTGCCGGCGTTGGTGACCGCCAACGCCGTCTTGAGATCGATGCCGAATTGCTTCGCGAGCAGCAAACACTCCGAGGTAATCCAGACGGTCGCGCCCATGATCGAATTCGTGAGCACTTTGATGGCGTGGCCGGCGCCGACCGGCCCCACATGAATGATCGTCTTGCCGACGATCTCGAGTATCGGCTCGGCGCGCGCGAAGTCTTCTTTGCTACCACCGACCATGATTGTCAGTGTTGCGTTCTCCGCGCCGATGGTGGCGCCGGTCACCGGGGCATCGACCAACGCCACCCCTTTGCCGGCAAGCCTCTTCGCGGTTTCGCGGCTGACATTCGGATCGCCGCTGGTGGCATCGATCCAAAGCGTGCCCTTCCCGAGATGCGGCGTCAGCTTGTCGACGATCTCGTCGACCTCTTTGCTGGTGGGTAGCATCGTGATGATGACGTCGGCGTCGCCGCACTCGGAGAGATCGCGCGCCAGACGACTTCCATGTTCGCGCGCGTGTCGCTCGGCCTTCTCGGGGGTGCGGTTCCAGACCATGACTTCGTGCTGTTTGGCGAGGTGGCGCGCCATGGGGAAACCCATGGCGCCGAGACCGATGGATGCCAGCTTCATGGGAGCGGCATTCTAAAGGAGAAAAGAAGTTCGAAGTTCGAGGGAAGAATGAAGAATTAAGAAACCCCACCGCCCCATCCACCCTCGAGGTCTTCTTAATTCTTAATTCGAACTTCGAACTTCTTAATTCGATGGACCCTACGAGACCCTCCGGCTCGCGTTGCAGAGAGAGAGGTAGCTTCAGCAATTGGTCCACAGGGGCACGCCCATTCGCCCGCTCCCCGTGGCTGGGTCCGAGGTGGGCGCGTAGCTGAAGGGTCTCGAACGACCCATCGAAAAATTTTCTAAAGAACAAAAAAGGGGCGTTACGCCCCTTTGTTGCCGTCAAGCCGGCCGGTTTCTGTATGTGAGACTCTATCGCACTGTGCTGACTAATGTAGTGACTTCAGTCACAAATATCAACTTCGACTTTTGTACCAGTCCGCGTTGATCTGAATGTACTGTTTCCATTTTTCGGGCGTCAGATCGGCCGGAAAGATCGCTTGCACAGGACAGGCCGGTTCGCAAGCGCCGCAGTCAATACACACTTCCGGGTCGATGTAGAGCATGGTGGCTTCGGCAAAACCGGCTTCATCTTTTCGCGGATGGATGCAATCCACCGGACAAACATCGACACAGGCCGTGTCTTTCGTGCCGATGCAAGGCTCAGCGATGATGTAGGTCATGGCCGGGTCATTGTAATCGAACTACCTGATCGAACTACTCATTCCAGCGCCGGATCGACTCGATTTCATAGTCGTTTCCCATGAAGGTGACGATCTCGCCGGCGGCGCGTCCGATCAAGGCTTTGGCGACGTCCGATTGATTCGAATAGATCCCATGTTCGGGCGCCGATTCCCACGGACCGAGGATGGTGACTTCGCGGCGGACATCGCCGTTGGAGAGCGCCACTTTTGTTCCGACGCGCACTGCGCCGACATCGACGGCGGCGGGGTCGATCACACGGACGTTGGCGAGCTCGGTCTGCAGCTTGCCCACTCGCGCCGAGAGATATTCATCGCGCTGCCGCGCCGACTTGTACTCGAAATTCTCGCTGAGATCGCCCATCTCGCGCGCCACCTGGATCGCTTTCTTGTTGGCGGGGATCTCGACTTTGAGCAAGTGCTCGAGCTCTGCCCGTTTCTTGGCCAGCGAATCGGCGGTGGCGTAGATCGGCTCGACCTGCGGCTCGCGCAGCGACGGATATTTCATGAGCAGTGCGTGCTTGACGTCCTCGCGCCGATACTCCTCGATGGCGCCGTACCGGTCGAGGCTCTCCGCCAGCTTCCGGGCCTGCTCTTCGTTTTCGACTTTCATGATGATGCGCGTGACGAAGCCGCCCTTGTCGAAAAAATCCTTCAGGCGCGCGCGCACCGGCGCGAATTCGTCGGAGGCGACGGCGTCGAGGATTTGAAAAAGGAGGCCGTAATTCGCACGATCGGGAAGGGGATCCTGTTCGTCGAGCTGCTTGGCGTACCAGTAGAACGCACGCGGATGACGGCGAGGGTAGCGCAAAGTCTCGTCGATCAGCCGGTCGCGAATGTCGCTCTGTCCATCTTTCTCCAGAGTCGACATGACCAATGAGAGGATGCGCGGCTCCTCATCGAGAAAGAAAATCTCGCCGAAGACCTTGGGCCAATCGGGGTGCGCATTTCGGACGGTCGTCAGCGCGCGCTCGCGAAGCGCCTTGTCGTTGATGGCTGCCACAGTCCGCGAGGCCAATGCTCCGCTCAGCAGCGAGGCTGGATCGAATGGCGGCGTGTAGGTGCCCGGCAGCGATTCCAGCGTGGTCAGGATCTGCCACGCCATGGCGGGGTCACTCTTGGAGAGCCGCACAGCTTCGTTGGCGAGCGCACTCGAGAATGCATCCGCCAGATCCTTGCTGCGCGCGCTGTGTTTGCGAGCGAGATCGAGCTTGGCTTTCGGGTCGGCGCGATCGAATTCGCGTCGGATCGTTTTGTCAGCCTCGCCGGTCGACGTGCTCCAGGAATAGGTTGCTTTCGCGCCGGCGCCGCTGACGACGATCTGCGGATTCTTTCGCGCCGATGTCCACCACGAGCTCCATTTCTCTTCCGCCACGATTCCAATGACGGCATCGCGCACCTCGGCCATCGTCATCGGGCGTCCGAAGCTCTGCAGCACCCGCGCGAAAAAAGTCGGAGGCGACTTCGCAGCTTCGGCTTTGATCCTGGCGGCATCCTTGAATTTTTCGCGCAGGACGTGGCCGCTGGTGAGCGGCACGAGAAACTTCCCCGCTGCCCCCAGCGGCACCGACACCCGCTTTTCTTTTTCGAAATCGAGGCGTGCGATGCCCAGCTCGGGATTGAGCTCCACCACCACGCCCGCCCCGCGCCCGGCCATGAAATAGAGCTCCCCCTCGTCGTACTGCAGCCAGCTCTCGATCTTTTCTGCGCGCTCGACCGGATTGCTTGTCGGCTCGCTGAAACCGACGAACTCGAAGGCACGCTGAAAGCTCTTTCGAGAACCGTAGGCGTTACGCAACGCCTCCTCGATCTGCGGGCGCAACTGCGCCGGATGCTTCGAGAGCCGTCCGATCTCTTTGAGGGCTTGCAGACGCTCGGACCACATCTTGCGCTCCAGCAGCATTTCGGCGAGCAGTCCCAGGAGCGTGTCGGATTGGGTGCGTTGTTCGGATTTGCGAAGCGCTTTGGCCGTTCGCACGAAAGCCTCGACGTCGCTGGGATCGCTATCCAGTTGACTCATCCACAGCGATTCGAGTTCGTCGAATTTTTTGTCTTGGATCAGCGCATTCGCATCATCGGCGAAGCCCATGGAGCGGCGTATTCTAGTGTAGCGGACTGGCCAGTCGCTGCAGAATCTTTTCGTGCACGCCGCCGAACGCTCCCGACGACATCACCACCACCACGTCATTTTCGGAGGCCTCGCGTGCAACGTTCTCCGCGATGGCATCGAAGTCGTCCAACTGGCTGGTCGGAATGCCGTCGGCGTTCAGGCGCGTGACGATCTCCGGTACTGACATCATCTTGTCGAGGCCGTAGCGCGAGACGTAACGATCGCGATGAAAAATCGGGCCGATGATCACGCGGTCCGCTTCGTGGAAGGCCTCGATGTAGCCGCTCTCGAATTCCTTCCGGCTCGAGGAGATCGATCGCGGCTCGAAGAGGGCCCATAAACGGCGGCCGGGATAACGACGTCGCGCGCCGTTGAGGGTGGTCGCGATGGCGGTGGGATGATGGGCGAAGTCGTCGATGACGGTGACACCGCGTTCCACGCCGCGGACTTCCATCCGCCGCTTGATTCCCTGGAACGTCTGGAGCCCTTTCTGAATCTCTTCCGCCGAAAGACCGCCAAGCCGCGCGGTGGCAATCACGGCCAGCGCATTGAGGACGTTATGACGGCCGGAAAGCGTGGTTCGAAATCGAAACCACTCTTTTCCTTCCCACCACGCCGTGAAGGAGGTGCTCTCGGGAGCAAATTCCACATCCTTCGCGACCACGTCGCCCGACCCGAATGTGACCCATCGCGCGCGGGCATCCTTGCGCAAGCCCATGACGTTCGCGTCGTCGCCGTTTGCGACGATCGTGTCGTTCGCCGCAACGCGCTGCACGGCGTTGCGAAAGGCATCGATGATGGCGGCCAGGTCGGGGTAGATGTCGGCGTGATCGAATTCGATATTATTAACGATTAATATATTCGATTTATAGTGCAAAAATTTAGGACCTTTGTCGAAGAAGGCGGTGTTGTATTCGTCGCCCTCGATGACGAAATCGGAGCCCTTCCCCAGCTTGAAGTTGTGATTGAAATTGAGAGGGAGGCCTCCCACCACCATGCTCGGATCGCGGCCGGCGGCCTCCAGGACCCACGCCATCAGCGAGGTGGTGGTGGTCTTGCCGTGTGTCCCGCTGACGACGATCGAATGTTTCCCCTTGATGAACAGCTCGTAGATGGCCTCGGGCATCGAGGTGTAGGGCAGGTCCATCGCCAGAGTGGCCTCGGCTTCCGGATTGTTTCGAGATGCAACATTGCCGATCACGACCAGCTCGGGCCGAAACGTCTCCACATGCTCGCGCGTATACCCCTCGAGCACGGGGATGCGCAGGCTTTCCAGGTACGTGGACATGGGGGGATACACGTGCTCGTCGGACCCGCCGACCTCGTAACCGCGCTGCTGCAGCATGCCGGCCAGTGAGGCCATGGCGGTCCCGCCGATTCCGATCAGGTAGACACGGTTGATCTTAGGAATTTGTTTGACGTGAGGCATCGTTCGAACCTACGTTTCACCATCACTTAATCGCGCTCAAACACATAATCGCGCTCAAACACAGGAGGATGTTCCGCATGTCATCGAAGCGAATCATCAGCGTCACGATGGCGTTCCTGGTCGCGCTCATGGCGTCGATCGCCGCCGCGCAGACCAAGACGACGAAAGCCGACGCCACCAAGTCTGCCACACCCGCTGAGGAGAAGGCCCCGCGTCTCACGCTCGTCGAGCCGGTGAAGGAATACGGCGAAGTGCCGAAGGGCGACAAGCTGGAGTGGTCATTTGTGGTCAAGAACACCGGCAACGCCGATCTGCAGATCCTGGCCGCCAAGCCGGGCTGCGGATGCACGGTTGCCGACTTCGACAAAGTGATCAAGCCGGGCGAAACGGGAAAGGTCACCGCCCACGTCGACACAACCAACTTCAACGGACCGATCGCCAAGACGGTCACGCTGGAAACGAACGATCCGGGATCGCCGACATCGACTCTCACCATCCACGCGATCGTGAAGCCATATGTCGACGCTTTCCCAGCCGGATTCGTGCGCTTCAATCAGTTGCAAGGCGATGTGGCCACCCAGAGCGTCACTCTCTACTCTGAGGAGGAGGGACCGTTCGAGATCACCGATGTGCAGGTCCCCGGCGATTGGGTTAAGGTCACCTACAAGAAGCTCGAGGAGACCGAGCGCAACGCGAATATCGGCAGGAAGGGCCAGGATCAGTACAAGGTCGACATCACCGTCGGCGGCGCGGAAGCCAAGATCGGTCCGATGGCTGACAAAGTTCGCATCATGACCAACTCGAAGCACCAGCCCGAATATCCGATCAGCGTCACAGGCGTGATTCGTCCCACTTATCGCGTGGAGCCGACGATGCTGAACTTCGGCGAAGTCGCCCCGAGCGAGGCAGCCGCGACACGCTCGGTGCTGCTGCACTCGAATGATCTGAAGACTCCGGAGCAGTTCGTGGTCACGAAGGTCGAATCGACCGTTCCGGCGATCACGACAGCCTTCAAGCCGCTGGCGCAGAAGGGCGACTACGAAGTCACGTTACAGGTGGCAAAAGACGCCAAGCCGGGCGACATCGACGGCACCGTGAAGATCTACACCAGCGATAAGATCAATCCGGTCGTCACGCTTCCGGTGAAGGGTACCGTGAAGAAGATGGTGGCCTCAGGAACATCCTCGAAGTAAACGGTCGAGCTTTCTGAATGTGAACGCCGCCGGCAACGGCGGCGTTTTTGTTTTTACACCGAAATTAAGAATTTCAAATTGCAAATTGAAAATGAAAAATCAGGTTTGATTTTCAATTTTTCATTTGAAATTTGAAATTCTTAATTCACGATCGAAATCCCGGTCCCATCCCCCAGCGGCAAAACAATTGTGGTCAGGGCGGGATCGGTGGCAAGGCGCCGGTTGAACTTGCGCAGCGCGATCGTGTTCGCGTCGCCTCTGCCACCAGCGACTTCGCCGCCCCATAGCAGATTGTCGCAGACGATCACAGCGCCGCGCTCGAGCTTGGGCAGGAGTTCATCGAGATATTGTGCGTACTCGGTCTTCACGCAATCGATGAAGATGAAATCGAAGGGGCCGACCAGGCCCGGAATGACTTCCAGCGCTGCGCCTTGATGGAACCGCACCTGGCAGGGCAGCCTGGCCTCCGACACAAATGCCCTGGCGGCCGCCAGAATGCCGGGGTCGATCTCGATTGTCTCCACCACCGCATCCCGCCCGCACTCCCGCCCTATCACGATGACCGAATAGCCGATGTTGGTTCCGACTTCGAGGATCCGGCGCGGCTTCCTGGTCCGGACGAGGATACGGAGAAGCTGACCGACTTCCGGGTCAGCGATGGGATGTCTGTGCTGGGCTGCGAAAGCCTCCATGCGCGCGAGCAGCGGATCGCGTGGAGGAGTGAGTCGTTCGAGATATTCGGCTTGCGCGCGTTTGAGGATGGCGTCGGCTCTTCGCTTCATTCTTGAGATCCTTCGCCCTCTCCGCGGCTCAGGATGACGCGTCTCCGCGCGTCATTTCGCCTCGACGGCCTCGCGAAGCTTCTCAGCCTGGAAGTGCGCGATGGCCGGCTCGATGATGCCATCGAGGCTGCCGTCCATGACTGCGGGCAGATTGTGAACCGTGAGCCCGATGCGATGATCAGTCACGCGGTCCTGCGGGAAGTTGTAGGTGCGGATTTTTTCGGAGCGGTCGCCGCTGCCGATCATTCCTTTTCGCGTTGCCGACAGCTCGGCTTCGCGCTTCTGCCGCTCGATCTCGTACAGACGCGCTTTGAGGACTTTGAGCGCCTTGTGCCGATTCTTGATCTGCGACTTTTCATCCTGGCACGAGACGATGAGTCCGGTCGGCAAGTGCGTGATCCGGACCGCGGAGTACGTCGTATTCACCGACTGACCGCCGGGGCCCGATGAGCAGAACGTATCGATCCGAATGTCTTTTTCCGCGACCTGGATGTCGATGTCTTCGGCTTCCGGTAGGACCACCACGCTGATGGCGGAGGTGTGGATGCGGCCCTGCGTCTCGGTTTGCGGAACCCGCTGTACGCGATGGACGCCCGATTCGAATTTCAATCGGGAGTAGACGCGGTCTCCCTGAATCTGCAGCGTGGCGTCCTTCACGCCGTTTACCGACGAGTAGTTGGCGTCGATCATGTCGACTTTCCAACGCTTCCGTTCGGCGTAGCGGATGTACATGCGCATGATCTCGGCCGCAAAGAGTGAGGCTTCGTCGCCGCCGGTGCCGGCACGAATCTCGACGAAGACGTTCTTCTCGTCGTTGGGATCCTTCGGCTGCAGCAGAATGCGCAGCTCGTTTTCCAGCGCCGGGGCTTTTGCCTCGAGGGCGGCGAGCTCGACCTCTGCCAGTTCGCGCAACTCGCCCTTCAGCATTTCGCGGGCGTCGGCAATGCCTTTGCGGACCTGCTTCAGCTCGCGGTATTTCCGGACCACCAGCTCGATCTCCGCGACGGCCTTCATGGTGTCGCGATAGACGGTGAGGTCGCTGACGATGTTCGGATCGGAGACCTTGGCCTGAAGCTCGTCGTACCGCTTTTCGAGTTGTTCGAGTTTTTCGTTCACGTCGCCTCCGGCAGCGTTAGGCGACGGCGGCGCGCTCCGGCTCGACGGCGTCGAAGAGCAGCGCCTCCCGCAATGCGGTGATCGCGATCTCGAGCTGCGAGTCGTCCGGTTCCTTGGTGGTGATCTTCTGCAGCCATAGCCCGGGCTGAATCAGCGCGCGACAGAACGGGTTGGCAAGGTGACGCGCGGAGAAGCGGATGATCTCGTAGGCCAGACCGGCGATGAGCGGGATCAGGACGACGCGCGCCAGAACCTTCACCACGAACGGCATCGACGATGGAACGAATGAGAAAACGACGATGGAGATCACCAGCACGAACATCAGGAAGCTCGTTCCGCAGCGCGGATGCAACGTCGATTTCTTCCGCGCGTTCTCCACGGTCAGCTCCTCGTTGGCCTCGAAGGTGTAGACCGTCTTGTGCTCGGCGCCGTGATACTGAAAGAGGCGCCGAATCTCATTCATAAATGATATGCATAAAATATATACGAAAAAGAAGAGGGCACGGATGACGCCGTCGATGACGTTGTACATGAAGTTCGTCATCTGAGGCATGAGATAGTGCCGGATCAGATTCGTCAGTCCCAGCGGCGCCAGGATGAAGATGCCGATGCCGAGGAGCAGCGCCATGATCATCGATCCGGCCACCGCTGCGCTCGACATCTCCTGCTTCCCTTCCTCCGTCTCGCTGACCACCCCCGCCGAGTAATTCAGCGCGCGGATGCCGAGGATCAGGGATTGGATCAGGACGACCGAGCCGCGGATCACCGGAAACTTGAGAAACGGATATTTCTTCGTGATCGAGGTGAGCTTGTCCTTCTTGATCGCGATATTGCCGTTCGGTTGGCGAACGGCGACGGAATAGCCGGAGAGGGAGCGCATCAACACGCCCTCGATCACGGCCTGCCCGCCGATCAACATGTCGACGTTCCGATCGGCGGTGGTGGCGTCGGACGCAGTGAGTCCGTTCATCACCGCGCCGAAGGCGCCGGTGAACAGCCTCGCCGAGCCGAGCCACGCCGAACGGACGCGCCGCGTGACGCTT
>DASPZU010000117.1:0-42188 GCA_035636095.1 Thermoanaerobaculia bacterium | reverse complement strand
TACTTCTGCCACAAGCGGATCGCAACAGTCGACCGTCGCAATCCACATCGCAGTTAGAGGTGTATCGTCACTCAATGGTGTCCACCGTGTCCCCGGCCAGGTGTTCACCATGTCTCCGGTCTAAACAGGCTTGCCGCCGCTGCGGCCATGAAAGCGGTGCCAAGGCACCGCACTCCAAAGGCACTGTTTATCTTGCGAGGGACACTTCTCTAGGACCGGCCTGTTCGTCAAGGAAGATTCGCAGATCGTCAAGGCGCGATTCGACATCGCGCTCGCCGGTCTCGATCAGCTCGCGCAGATAGTGCGGCTCGAACATCAACATGGAGACAAAGTCTGGCGACTCCGTTTCGTCCGCGCCTAACGCGCGGGTGAACAGCCTGACGCTGCGCGGCAGGAGCCGCTGCTGGTCGGCAGCGAGTTTGCCGAGATCGACTGAAGGCCGCAGCGTCAGTAGCTCGATGCGACGGAAACCGTTACGCTCGGCCGCAGGAAGGCGATCGATCATCTCATTCATCCGCTGCATGCGAATGACGTCCTCATCGATGACATCGAGGAAGACGGCGTTGACGAGCTGGCTGATGAGCTGCGCCGCGGGTGGATATCCACGCCTGACGGGCTGACTCGCTTCTTCGGGAGTTCGTTGATGGCCGGTGGACATCGCCAGAATGCGGCGTGCGCCGAGGTGCACAGCCGGCGAGAGGGGCGCCGACAATCGAATGCCGCCATCGCCGTACCACCGATCGCCGATGTAAACGGCCGGGAAGACGAAAGGAAGCGCCAACGATGCCAGAACGTGTTCGACCGTCAATTCGCAGGGGACGTTTCGCCGTTGGGTCCCCTCAAAGATTTCGAGATTGCGTCCCTGAACCCAGCGGACGCTCTGACCGGTCGCATAATCGAGTCCGGTGAGCGCGACGGCTTTCAGACAGCCCTCGGCCAGATTGTCGCGAATGCCAGTGATCGGAGCGCGATGAATCGGGCAATCGAACAGGTCTCGCAGAAGCGAGGCCAAAGGTGCCGAGTCGAACAGGCCATGTGGCTTGCGGCTGATCAGTCCGGGAATGACGCCGTGCAAGGCAGTGCGGAACGGGATCAGTTGCGTGTAGTTGACCCGGAACACGTGATGGCACTCGAGTGCGCACCACAGGTCGGTCAACTGGTCGACTTTTTCTGCCAGCGTGCCCGACTTCGCTGCCAGGAACATGGCGTTGATCGCGCCTGCCGAGACGCCGGTAATGATTTCGAATCGGAGATTCGGAAAGTGTCGGGCGATGCCTCGCAACAGGCCGACCTGATAGGCCGCCCGCGCCCCGCCACCCGTGAGCATGATGGCGAGATCACCGCGGTCCTCATCGACCGTTTCCGGGACTGGGACAAGTTCTGGTACGGTCACCAAAGCTCAGCCGTTTCAAAAAAGTTGCCAACCTATTATTTGCGCCACATGCAATGGTGCAATGGGGTCAGATCTTTGATTCTCGCTCGGTTCTACAGGTAGAAGATCGACGTACGCGCGTCGACGCGGGGCAGGGGGCGTGTTTTTCGCGTTCCGGCGAAAAACGATCGTTGTCGGACGACGCAAAGCCTGTCGCCCGCTAAGAAGTGATTGAATGGCCTCTTTGACTCTTCAGCCTCTACTCTTTGAAGAGTGAAGCGAGAATCAAAGACCTGACCCCAATGGATGATTCTGAAGTGAAGATCGCGGTCGTGGGCGGCGGCATCAACGGAGCAGGCGTGGCTTGGGAACTGGTGCGGAAGGGTTACGAAGTCACGCTCTTCGAACGCGGCCACTGCGGAGCGCAAACGTCGTCCGCCACAACGAAAATGATCCACGGCGGTTTGCGTTACCTGGAGGGATTTCACGTCGAGCTTGTTCGTGAATCGCTGCGCGACCGCGCGTGGCTGCTCGATCATCTTCCTCAGCTGGTGAAGCCGATCGAAATTCTGCTGCCGATCTACAACGACAGTCCGCGGTCGCGATTCATGGTTGCGATGGGCCTGACTTTGTACGATCTCCTAGCCGGCCGAAGCAACATTCGACGGCATCGCTCCCGATCGGCGGACGAGCTCGCGCGCATGGCGCCGCTGGTGCGCGAAGGATTGCGCGGGGGTTTCAGTTATTGGGATGCCCAGGTCGACGATGCCGCGCTGGTGCGCACGGTCGTCGAGTCTGCGCGGCGCGACGGCGCGAGCATCCGGGAAATGACTCCTGTCACTGGATTGCGCCGCGCCGGCGATGGCTGGCTGATCCGGACTGCCTTGGGCGACGAGGAGCGCTTTTCGATGGTCATCAATGCCGCCGGGCCATGGATGAACGAGCTGTTGAAGGCGAATCACATTCGCTCGCGCTATCGGTTGTCGCTCGTCCGCGGGTCGCATCTGGTCCTCAAACGGCGCATTAGCGCGGTCGGAATGCTGCTTCAGTCCGCTTCCGATCGCCGGGTCTTTTTTGTGTTGCCGTGGAAAGAGACAACGCTGGTCGGCACAACCGAGGTCGTGCAGCGCGGTGCACTGGAAGATGTGCACGCGTCTCAGGAAGAGATCGACTATCTGATCAGCCGCTTCAATCGTTATATTCGCGAGCCCATTGCGTCCACCGACATCGCGTCGACATTCGCAGGCGTGCGGCCGCTGGTCGGACGGGCCTCCAATCCGAGCGCGATCGGACGCGAATACCGGATCCAGCGCCATGGAAACCTGATCAATATCTTCGGCGGGAAAATGACCACGTTCATGTCGCTTTCTCGCAAAGTAGCCATGCGTGTCGATAATTACTTCGGTCAGCCGCGGCCCGCGCGCGAGCCGCAGTTTTCGATATGAGCCATTACGTCACTGATCTCGACAGCGAACGCAAGCCGCGCAAGGTTCCGGATCGCGACCTCGATGCCAGCGAGATCCGGGTGCTGGGAAGTCTTGCCGAGAAGCAGATGGCCACGCCGGAATACTACCCGCTGACGCTGAACGCGCTGGTGGCCGCGTGCAATCAGAAATCGAACCGCGAGCCGGTCATGGAGCTCAGCGAAAGCGACGTGCAGGACGCGCTCGATCGGTTGCAAAGCGAAAAGCTGGTGTGGAAGGTGGTGGGAGGGCGGGCGGTGCGGTGGGACCACAATCTCGACGCCAATCTGCAGCTGGATCGGCCGGCCAAGGCGATTTTGACGCTGCTCTTTTTGCGTGGGGCGCAAACTCCCGGCGAGCTCCGCGGCAGGAGCGATCGCCTGAGCGGGTTCGAAAGCATCGGCGAGGTCGAGGAGACGCTGCAACGGATGGCGCCACTGGTTCGCGAGATCGCGCGGCGCTCCGGACAGAAGGAATCGCGCTGGATGCATACGCTCAGTGGAGCGCCGACGACCTCGCCGGCGGCCGCCGAGGTCGGCGGCGCATCCACCGAGCCCCTCGCGACGCGGGTGGAGCGTCTGGAGGAGCAGGTCGCGGCACTCACGGACGAGCTGCGCGCGTTCAAGGCGAAGTTGGGCGAGTGATCCCTTCGGTTCGCCACCGCACGAAGGTGTAGATCGTCTGCGGTTTGTGGCCATAGATCGGCTCGAGCGCGCGGGTGTTGCTGTGATAATCGATGTCGATCCCGATCCCGGCGCGATGCGTTCGCCGTTGAAGGACATCGAAAATGTAGCCGACCGTGATGTGCTTTCTGCCATCGATGTCTTCGCCGCGCGCCATCACGGTGCTTCGCCAGTAGCGCAAGGTCGTTTCGATTCCGTAGGCCGAGCGATCGGCGAGCTTGGTCCACATCGCGGTGGTGGCCATGAGCGAGCCGCGGTACGCAATCGACGCGCTGTCGACTTTGCGCTTGGCATCGCCGAGTCGGCCGGTGGAGATTTGTGCGGAGAGTTTCGAGTCCGGCGCGATGGTGAGCCGCGCGCTCCACGAATCGATGTTGCCGTCATTGATGTTGGTGTGACGTCCGGTTGAAGTCGATTCGTGAAAGACGCCGTACTCCAGGTCCACAAACCGCGACGTCAGCGCCGCAGCCGCGATCCTGGTGGCGCGATGAAATGATTCCTGCACGTCGTACGTGAATGGCGCTTCCGCGAAATCGAGTGACGAAGACCGCTGCGCAAAGGGGTCCGCGCCAAGGGGAGGTTCTCCGACCGGTGCCAGGTAGAGCTGGACCGGTCTCCAGTCGAAGCCGACCGCAATTTCTTCGACGAGATCGTGGGCGCGCATGTGATCGACGAGGGGGCCGCCACTTTCGGGCGAAATGCGCTGCAACAGTTGCGGGTAACCCTCTTTCGGAATCGTCAGCGGCTCGAGGCTGAATCGCGCGCGGCCCAGGATCCGTCCTTTGCCGATTTCCCGCTCGGTGCCGACGATCATCCAGTTTGTCGAGAAAGCGCGGCTCTGCGGCTTCTTCGGTCCGGTTTCCGTGACGTAGGAGCCGAAAGCGGCGGCGTCAAAGAATGAATGCCATTCCTGCGCGTTGACCGCCGTGGCCAAGAGAAGCGCAACAAGGAAGTAACGCATGCGCGGCGTAGAATCGTCGCATGCCGCGAAAAACGCAACCGATTGTGATTCCGCGCGGCAAACTTCTTCCGAAACAGCGCGCGCCGATCATCCAGACGCGTGTGGTAGTGGATAAGCGGCAAAAGGTCGGTCGCAAGGCGAAACACAAGAAGGACAGCTTTGACTGAGGTCGTCGATTACTTCGAACGCATTCGCGAACGCACGATGCGCGTCGTGGCGTGCATTCCGCCCGACAAAGTCGACTGGACATACAAGTCCGGCAAGTTCACCTTCGGCGACATCATTCGCCACCTCGGCGCCGTCGAGCGGTGGATGTTCGCGGAGAACGCCAAGCTAAGGCCCAGTCGTTATCCCGGTCACGGGCACGAGCTGGCCGATGGATATGACTCCGCAGTCGCCTACATCCGGCGAATGCACGACGAATCGATGACGATTTTCCGTTCGCTGTCGCCGGATGACCTCGAGAAAAAATGCATGACGCCCGGCGGGGTCGAGCTCCGCGTCGGCAAATGGCTGCGATCGATGATCGAGCACGAGGTCCATCATCGCGGACAGGTCTACATCTACCTCGCTATGCTCGACATTCCGACTCCGCCGATCTACGGCCTGACCGAGGAGCAGGTCAAGGAACGGAGCGCTACCGCCGCGCCGCCCGCCGCCGTGCCGGATTGACGGTGGCGTGGAACGTCCGGCCGCCGTTGCGCGGGACGGAGAATTTTCCGTTCGGCGTCGTGATGGTGAACGTCCCCATGCTGCTGGTGGGATCGGTGACGTAAAGGTCGGTCGGCGTCAGGTAGACGATGGCCGGCGAATCCGATTCGATGCCTGCGACCTTGCCGGCGTTCCAGAAAACGATTCCGGTGGTGCTTCCGCTTTGCACCGCGGATGCATTGGCGTCGTTGGCGATGATTGACGGCGGAACGAACGCGCGCATGGAAGTCGCGGTCGCGTTCGGAACGATGGCGTAAGCTGCTGCGGCGTTCACGGGCATCGTCCCGTGATCGATCCAGATCGTCGTGAAGGTCGCGGAGCGGGGTATTGTATCGCTCGCTCCGCCTAACGCGGCCCATGATCCAGTCCGCGAGATCTGTTCGATCCGCGGCGACGCGCCGTAGAACCAATATCCGACGCCATTGGCGACCGCCCAATTGATTCCCGACGTGACCGGCGACGTGAATGGACGCTGATCGACGATTGTCTCGATGCCATTCCCCGATTTCGAGTTGATGCTGTTGGTGAGGAAGGCGATCGTGTCGCCGAAGAAGAACCATGCCTTTTTCGCAGTCACCGAGGATTGCAGCGGCGCGTAATCCATCGCAGAAACGCCGTTTTGTCCGTCGCTGACGCCGCCGACGAATGCGCGCGTGCCGAAGTCGTAGTAGGCGTTTGCGGTATCGGCCTTCTGTTCGACTGTGATGCCGGGAAGCCGCGTCCAATCCAAGGCCGGCCAGATGTCGCGGCCGAAGTAATCGTCGCCGCTCAAGGCCAGGTAGAAGCGACCGTCGGATTGCCGCGAACCACGAATGTTCTCGTCGTTGGTGCTTTCTCCCGATTTCGTCCGCGTTGAAAACATTTTCACCGACGCGAACCAACCCGGACGCCGATGTACGGTGTAGTCGGATGCGAAGTAATGCTGGTGACCCGACGGCCAGGCGGCGGGATCGGCGACGTTCGCCAGCCCGGCCAGCTCCGGCGGGAGTGTCCACTGCCAGCTCTGCAGCATCTTCGCCGCCGCGGCCCGGATCTCCCTTTGCCGCGGCGACGCAAGAACTGACGCTTGGAGTAGCGCCGCCACGCCGTTGTAGCCGGTCGTCGATGGTCTCGCGACTTCGCGGCCGATGACTGATACGTCGAAATAATTTCCATACAGCGACCAGGCGATGCCGTCCGCGAGATAGTTCGAGAAAGATGCGAATGCCTGCGCCGTCAGCTGGAACTCCGTTCCGCGCGCCAGAAGCGCGTAGCGCGCGACGTCGTTCGCGAATGAGCCGCCATAACCTCCGGTGTAGAGCTGCGGGCCGTGTTGATGGAACGAGTTGTCGCTCTGGATTCCGTCGCCGGTCGTGGTGAGGCAGGCGCTCGCCATCGCGTCGCGGACCTGCCCGAGCAACACCGGATCGTCACGCAGAAGGGCCAGACAAAGATGCGTGTACGACGACCACACGAGATTCTCGCCGATCGGAACAGGACCTGTTAAGCCTCTCGAGGTCGGAGACGGTCCGATATGAAAGGCGAGCGTGCTGAGGCAATCGTTGTAGATTCCTTCGTTGATCTCGCCGCGCATCAGGACGAGCGTTGGGCCGAGGTCGAGCGGGGTGCCGATCGACCAGAACCACCAGTTTCCGAGCGGCAGTGTCGTGCGGCCGTAGTAATTGTTGATATAGCCGAGGGCCGATTCGATCTGGGAACGGAGCAGGGGATCGTTGTACAGCGATTGCCCCGGCGTGCGATACGCCTTCGCCATCACGAACAAGCGGCGCGTGTGATCCCACGGCGACCACGATCCGGAGGGGATCTCGTTGTAGTTGAGGTCGCTCCAGCTTCCGTCACTGCCGAGAAACCCCGGCGCGATGTAGCTTCGCGCTTGCGACTCCAATCCGGCCAGGGCGTCGCGGACGCGCGGCGAAGCTCGATCCGCACCTGCTGCTGTGTAGTAATCGACAAAGTTTCCGCGGATGGTGTCGATCGACGAAGCGTGCGCAGCAGTGGCCATCGCCATTGCGATCAGGGGAACCAGACGATTCACGTTGTTGAGTAAAAGCGGCCGCTTTCGGAATGGATTCCCGATTGGCAAACCGGCAGTTGGCAATCTTCGTGTAATGCCCCGGCCGCTTCCGTGGAAACCGATCGCTATCGTAACGACCGCGACGACGGTTCTTCTATCGCTGCTTCTACTTCCAGCGTGTTGTTGCGTGCACGGCCCAGTGAGTCCGGTGACGGCACCGCAATCCCATATTCCGACGATCGGTACCGAGCCAATACCGACGCCAACTGAGGCGCAGGCGAAGGCGCCGACGCAGACGGAGATGCGCAACGTCGACTTTCACGTCGACGAAGACACGATCCTCAAAATTCATTACGTCCGCGGCGAAATGATGGCCAAGCAACCCGGCGCGCCGTTGAACTTCGACAACAAGACCACATTCATTTTCAAGGTCGATCGCGGAAAGATCGGCCTGACCGGCCCGAGTCTCGACAGTCTCATGAATCGCTATGTCTTCAACGCCCCTGACTCACCGATTCGCAATCTCCACGTGACGACCGAAGGAAAGCAGCTCAAGCAGGAAGGCATCGTCCACAAGATCATCGACATCCCGTTCACGATGTGGGCGGATGTCTCCGCCGACAGCGGCCGCATCCGACTCCATCCGACAAAGATGAGCATCTGCGGACTCAACGGACTCGGTCTGCTAAAAGCGGTCGGGATGACGCTGGAGAAGATGATCGGAAAGCAGCTGCCCCACGAACATGGCGTGTCGGCGGACAAGAACGATCTGTTGCTGGACCCAGGCAAAATGCTGCCGCCGCCCGACACGGAGCTGCATCTCGTGGAGGTCCACATCGAAGGGGACGAGTTGATGCAAACATTCGACGCCGGACGGCACCTTGCCGACCTTCCGAATCCGCATCCGCAGGAGCCCAACTATATGTACTACCGCGGCGGCACGCTGCGGATGGGAAAGCTCCTGATGGTCGATGCCGACATGTTCGTGGTCGACACCGACCCGAGCGATCCCTTCGATTTCTTCATCGACCGCTACAACGACGAGCTGGTGGCAGGCCTCTCACGCAATCAACCAAACTACGCCCTGTTCGTCTTCATGCGCGACTTTAATGACTTAGGGAAGCCGCCGAGACCGGGGGAGCGACTGGCGCCGAGCCGCCCATGAGCAGATCGGGCACTTGGTCTTGTCATGATTCCGTGCCGGACAGTACTCCCTTCCGAAGTAAATGATCTGAAGGTGGCGCTTGCCCCAGGCATCGGACGGGAAAAGTTTTTTCAAGTCTGCTTCGGTCTTTCGGACATCCTTGCCGCTCGAAAGACCCCAACGCGCGGCCAGCCGGTGAATATGCGTGTCGACCGGAAAGGCAGGCTCGCCGAATGCCTGTGTCATCACGACGCTGGCGCTTTTGTGGCCGACGCCGGGCAGCTTTTCAAGCTCCTCGATGTGGCGCGGAACCTGGCCGCCGTATTGATCGAGAATGGCCTGGGCCATTTGCTTCAGTCGCCGCGCCTTGCTCGGAGCAAGGCCACAGCTTCGAATCAACATCAAGACTTCGTGCTCCGGCATCTGCGCGAGCGCGGCTGGCGTCGATGCACGACGAAAGAGCGCTGGCGTGACGCGATTGACTTGGGCGTCGGTGGTCTGCGCTGACAAAACGACTGCCACCAGCAGCGTGAACGGATCACGATGGCCGAGAGGAATGTCGGGTTGAGGGTAGAGACGATCGAGGATCGCGCCGATTTTCCTGGCCTTCTCCGCGCGCTTCATGGAAATTTGCTGACGATATCCGGCAGCGCCGGCGACGGCTCGTTGTAACCGATCAGCGCCAGGATGTCCCGAGTGGGCACCGCGCCTTCGCGACTGCGCATCACACCTCGGGCATACGCGATCGCGGCGAGGTCGCCGTTTTTCTCGAAGCGATGTTCGAAGTAGACCCACTTGTCATCCCACCCGGCGATGCGCGAGCGCACCACAAACTTCTCGAAGGCGCGGATTTCGCGCCGATACCGAATGATCGTCGCGCCCACGACCGGATACCAACCGCGCTTCACGCCACCACGGAGCACACCGGTCCGCAGCAGCAGCTCGACTCGAGCAAGGCCGGTGAGACTGACGTAGCGGCCGTCGTTGAGATGGAAATTGAGGTCCATGTCGGTTGGCAAGACGCGAAACCTCAGGACCGACTCGTCGAGGACATGGCGACGCCTGCGAAGAAGATTGAGGAGGATGATGCGAATGAGCCGAAAAAGCAGAACCATCAGTTCAGATCAAACAGCAGCACCTCGGCGTCCTGTCCTTTGAGTGTCAGCGTCTTCTCATCTTCGACGGCGGCACCATCGCCCGCGCCGAGCTTCTGTCCGTTGACCTCGACGGTACCTCGAGCCACTTGCAGCCAGGCGTAGCGGCCGGGCGGCAAATCGTAGCGAATCGACTCTCCGTTGCGAAGCGTCGCGGCGAAGAGCTTGGCATCCTGATGGATCGTGAGAGACCCGTCGGCACCGTCGTGCGAGGCGACCAGTCGCAGCTTTCCGTCGCGCTCATAGGAGGGGAAAGTCTTTTGTTCATATTCAGGGCGAATGCCCTGCCTGTCGGGCAGGATCCAAATTTGCAACAGATGCACGGCGTTACTGCGCGAAGGATTGACTTCGCTATGCATCACACCGGTTCCCGCGCTCATGCGCTGTACCTCGCCGGGACGAATGACGGAGCCTGTTCCCATGCTGTCGCGGTGTTCCAGCTCCCCTTCAAGGACATAAGTCACGATTTCCATATCGCGGTGACTATGCGTTCCGAAACCGCGTCCCGGCTCGACGCGGTCCTCATTAATGACGCGCAGGGCCCGAAAGCCCATGCATTCGGGGTCGTAATAGTCGGCAAAAGAGAATGTATGATAGGTACTGAGCCAGCCGTGGTCGAAATGCCCCCGATCCTCTGCCTTCCGAATTTGAATCATATGAGTGTAGCCTCTGTCACTACCAACAAATGGGTATTCCGTTAAAATAACCGTTCCGGATCATCGCAGGAGGTTCAGATATGCAGCGGCTAAATCGATGGTCACGCATAGCGACGCCGCTCCTTGCCGTGGGCGTCTTCATCGCCGGCACTCCATCGCGCGGCGAGGACGAAATCGTAAACCTGCCGGCCGCCGACTGCACGTTCCAAGCCGATCAGTTGCATTCTGCGCCGGAGATCTGGCATCGCCTTTCGGCGCAGGCGGAAGCGGTCGCTCCGTCGTCGACGCGTCGCCGCGTGACGAATCCGCCCAAAGGCGATCCGTTCATCGCGAAGAATTTCATCGACAGCGAAATCTTCGGAAAGATGGTGCGCGACGGAATCGTCTGGACTTCGCGATCATCGGACACAGAATTTCTACGGCGCGTGACCATTGATCTCACCGGCGAGATTCCCGACGCGGCGACCGTGCGCGCGTTCGTCGCCGATCAGACCGCCGACAAACGCGATCGCGCGATCGACCGTCTGCTGGCATCGGACGCATTCACCGATCGGTGGACGATGTGGTTCGGCGATCTGGTCGAAAACGTTCAGACCGCCACCAATACCAACATCGGAGTAGCATCGCGCAACGTCTACTACAAGTTCATCCACGATTCGATCCAGCAGGCGAAACCCTACGATCAGATGGTCCGTGAGCTGATCGCGGGAGTCGGCGATACCACCGTCAAAGGCGAATCGAATTACTACAACCGCGACCGCCAGAACAACGGACCGGCGCAGGACACCTACGACAATCTCTCCGCCTCCACCGGTGCACGTTTCCTGGCGCAACCCTACCAGTGCGTCTCGTGTCACAACGGTCTCGGGCATCTCGAGCAGGTCAACACTGGACTTGCCAAGAAGCTGCGCTATGACTTCTGGCAGAACGCGGCCTTCTTCGCGCAGGTGCAGTTCGATCGCGTCGCCAATGCCGCCGGTGGAACAAATCAGGCCATCAACGACAACACCACCGGTGCCTATCGACTCAACACGACGTCGGGAAACAAGACGCCGCGGCAGCCGGTCAACGGCGAGAGCACGATCGAGCCGGCGTTCTTCCTCACCAAGGAAAAACCCGCGTCAGGGGAGCCGCGTCGCCTCGCGTACGGCCGGATTCTGACTGCGCACCCGCAATTTGCGCGCGCCACCGTCAACTATCTCTGGAAAGAGCTCTTCGGACTCGGCATCGTCGAGCCGGCCGACTCATTCGACCTGCTTCGACAGGATCCTGCCACACTCGCAGCTGGCGCGACGCTGCAACCGACGCATCCCGCGCTTCTAACGCAGCTCGCGAGCGCGTTCGTTTCGAATCGCTACGATCTTCGCGCAATGCTCAAACTGATGGTCAGCTCGAACGCCTATCAACTCGCATCGCGCTACACGCCGGGCGTGTGGAACGAATCATGGGTGCCGTACAACGCGCGACATTACCCCCATCGGTTGACGGCCGAGGAAGTGGTGGATGCGATTGCCAGGGCGACGAATTCGATGATCTCCATTCCGGTAACATCGACCGCGCCGGCAACCAAGGCCATGCAGCTTCCGGATACGACTGAGGGTGGTGGATTCCGGGCGTTCCTGAACGGATTCGGCCGTGGCAATCGCGACGATCAACCGCGAACCGCCGACAGCTCGATCGTCCAGGCGCTTTCGCTGATGAACGATCCGATTGTGACCAACCGCGTCAAAGCTGCCACTGCCAACTCGACCATCGCGAATACGCTGCAGGCGTCGAAGGATCCGGGCACGATCGCCGACACGCTCTACGTCGCGACGCTCGGGCGATATCCGAGTGCCGCCGAGCGCGGCAGTGCCATCACGTATCTGCGCAGCGGCGATCTGACGCGCAAGACCGAAGATCTGCAATTTGCCCTGCTCAACAAACTCGAGTTCCTGTTCAACTGAGGAGCGGCCATGGCGAAGCGAAAACAATGCGAATGTGAACGAGGCGGATCCTTTCCGCTGAGCGGCTCCGGTTTCTCGCGCCGGCAATTCCTGAAGGTCAGCGGTACGGGCATCGTTGCTTCGTACTTCCTGCCGGTCCTCAACGCCGGTCTGCTCCAGAGTGCAACAGGTGTCAATCCGACGCTCCATCGCACGGCCAAGAACACCATTCTCATCTTTCTCTCCGGCGCGCCGAGTCACATCGATACGTGGGATTTGAAAGAAGGCGCGTGGACCCCGATCGATTTCGCGCCGACGACGTTCGGCGAGATGCGCTTCCCTCAGGGTTTGATGCCCAACACCGCCAATCAGTTGCAGAAGATGGCCATCGTCCGATCGGGTCTGTCGTGGGCGGCGGTGCATCAGCTGGCACAGGCGTGGGCGCAGATCGCGCGCAACCCCGGCGGCGCAACCGGCCACATCGCGCCGCATATCGGCGCGGTGGTCGCGCTCGAATCGCAGGCTTCGCGTCAGGCGGGCGAAATCCTTCCCGGATTCGTGTCGCTCAACCAGGTCATGGCGAGCTCGGGATATTTGCCGGCCCGCTACGCTCCATTCGCCGTCACACCGGCCGCAAATGGACTGGCAGCGCTGACACATCCTGACGGCACTGCGCGTCTGAGCGACCGTTGGAATCTGCTGCAGCTGGTCGATCCCGATCGCCAGACCGGCGAGCTCGGTCGCAATGCGGCCGACATGGGAACGTTCTACGACCAGGCCAAGACGCTGGTCGATTCACCCGATGTCAATCGGCTGTTCGGCTGGAGCGCGGACGAAAGTGCGCGATACGGCAGCACGAACTTCGGCAATTCGCTGATCATCGCGCGCAACCTCGTCGGCGCGCGGCGTGGAACGCGATTCGTGCAGGTGACCTTCGGCGGGTGGGATCACCACTCGAACATCTACAACAAGAACGCGAACTCGCTGTACACACAGATGAAGACATTCGATCCGGCGTACTCCGCGCTGCTGACCGACCTCGCCAATACCGCCGGCTCACAAGGAGGGGCCACCCTTCTCGACGAAACCATGGTGGTCGTCCTGGGCGAATTCGGCCGTACCGTAGGCGCGCTCAACGCGCAGGGCGGACGCGATCACTTCCTGCGAATGTCGATGGTCTTCGCGGGCGGCGGCGTCCGCGGCGGCAGGGTCATCGGCGCGACCGACGCCGCTGGAAAAGACGCCAAAGAATTCGGCTGGGCGGCCAATCGCGATGCGCGGCCGGAAGACGTCACCTCGACGATCTACTCCGCGCTGGGCATCGACTACACCACCGTCCGGCACGATGATCCCCTCAATCGCGGCTTTGAGTACGTCCCGTTCGCGAAGGACGGGACATACGGGCCCATCAACGAGCTGTTCTAGTTTTGGAGTGCAGTGCCTTGGCGCGGCGGGACTGGCAGCAAGCTGCCAGTCCGAGAGCGGCGACAAGCCGCCGAACTCCATACTCCATACTATGGATGACGCCCCGCCGCGCCAGCTCAAAGAGCGGACCGAGAAGCATCGCTGCATCAAATGCCTGAGCGAGGTGCCGCGCGAGGAGTATCTGCGCAATGACTTCTTGTGCGATAACTGCGCGCAGGCCGAAGATGATTTTCCGCTTCAATCGACACCGAAAAGGGATGAGGGCTGAGGGATGAGGGATGAGTCCCTGCGAGATTCATCCCTCAGCCCTCCGCCCTCATCCCTTGGACGGGTTGCGGTAATTCACGACTGGCTGACCGGCATGCGCGGCGGCGAGCAGGTCCTGGAGGGCATTCTCGATCTCGTTCCCGACGCCGAAATCTTCACGCTATTTCATTTTCCGGGTGCGGTCTCGCGAAAGATCGAGTCGCGTACGATCCATACCTCCTCGCTGCAGCGAATCGCGCCGCGCGTCGGCGATTACCGCAAAATGCTGCCGCTTTTTCCGCGGGCGGTGCGGGCGTGGGACCTCTCGCGATTCGATTGCATCATCTCGTCGAGCCACTGCGTCGCGAAGGGCGTTGACGCGCGCGGTAAGCCCCACCTTTGCTATTGCCACACGCCGATGCGCTACATCTGGGACCGCTTCGACGATTACTTCCCGCGATCGCGTCCGCTCTTGCGGGCGGGCGTGTCACTCTTCGCACCCGGTTTGCGGCGATGGGACGTGGCCACCGCAAAGGATGTCGGTCGCTTTGTTGCGAACTCGAACTTCGTCCGCGGGCGCATCCAGAAGTACTACGCCCGCGATGCGGTGGTGATTCATCCGTTCGTGAACGAGGCGTTCTTTAGCCCGCCGCTGCGCCGAGATCGCGAAGATTTCGACCTGATCATCTCCGCGCTGGTGCCGTACAAACGCCTCGAGCTCGCCTTCGCGACCGGGCGGCACACCGTCGTGATCGGAGAAGGTCCGATGCGGAAGCGCTTGCAGGCGCGTGCCGGGCCCAACGTTACCTTTGCGGGCTCCGTATCGAGGGAGGTGATCCTCGATCATCTGTCGCGTGCG
Source organism: Thermoanaerobaculia bacterium (assembly GCA_035636095.1). Lineage (GTDB taxonomy): Bacteria > Acidobacteriota > Thermoanaerobaculia > Gp7-AA8 > Gp7-AA8 > Gp7-AA10. The sequence continues at coordinate 27,575 of DASPZU010000117.1, read as the reverse complement.
CGTGTGCTGATCCTGCCGGGCGTGGAGGACTTCGGCATCACCCCGGTCGAGGCCATGGCCCTGGGCACCCCGGTGGTCGCGTTTCGCGCGGGTGGCGTCCTCGACTCTGTGGTGGAGAATCGCACCGGAATTTTCTTCGATGAGCCCGTGGTAGATTCGCTGCGGGGGGCGCTCGAGGCAGCCGACGCTCGCCGCTGGGACCGCGAGGCGATTCGCGAGCATGCCACTGCCTTTTCGCGAGAACGCTTTCACAGGCAATTCATGAACGCACTCCGGCAGGTCGCCGCTTGATCGAAAAGAAACATCGCGCGCTGGCATCGATCTACCTCATCAACGATGCGGTGGCATCGAACCTGGCCATGCTGGCGGCGTGGTTCCTCAGGTTTCACGTCGAGGTCGTGCCTGTCACCAAGGGCATGCAGCAGATCGAGATCTACCTGAGCATCCTTCCCATCATCACGATCGTCTTTCCGCTGGCGTTTGCGGTCCAGGGCTTGTATCGCATCCGGCCGACCCGATCGAAAGCAGAGGAGTGGATGTCGGTCGCGATCGGCTCGGTGGTCGCAACGGTGGTGTTGTCGGGCGTGCTGCTGTGGATTCGTCCGCCCAAGCGCCCCGACGTCCTCTATTCACGCGCCACTCTGGGCATCTTCATGCTGTGCGCGATTCTGTTCGTCATCTTCGGCCGCGGAGTCGTCCGATTCGTAACCGACCGGCGCCATCGTGCCGGCAAAAGCCTCGATCGCGTCCTGATCGCCGGAAACGGCGAGCTCGCTCGCGCGGTCGTGGAGCGAGTGCGTTCGCACGCCGAGCTCGGGTTCCGCATCGTCGGCTATCTTCGCAACGGCGGCGACAATTTGCTCTCCGATCTCGAATGTTTCGGGGCCATCGACGACGCCGAGCGCGTGATCGAAGAGCAATCGATCGATCACGTCTTCGTGGCGCTGCCGCACGCATCCTCGCAGACCATGACCGCGCTCCTCGATCGGCTCGTGCGCTGCGTCGTGTCCATCCACGTTGTTCCCGACCTGCTGCAGTTCATGGTGCTGCGATCGCGGGTGGAGGACATCGACGGTCTTCCCACCATCAACCTTTCCGAGACGCCGCTGGAAGGATGGAGCCGCTTCGTGAAACGCGGCTTCGATCTGGTCGTCACGGCTGCCGCGCTGATCCTCTTCTCGCCGCTGATGCTGCTCATCGCACTTGCGATCTGGCTCGAAGATCGCGGTCCGGTCTTCTATCGCCAGGTGCGGATGGGGCTCGATGGCAAGCCATTCAACATCGTCAAGTTTCGATCGATGAAGGTCGGGGCAGAGAGCGACACCGGCGCGAAATGGGCCGAGCCGGATGATCCGCGCCGCACGCGCGTGGGACGATTGATTCGGGCGTGGTCGCTGGACGAGCTTCCGCAGCTATTCAACGTTCTCCTCGGCGATATGAGCGTGGTCGGCCCGCGTCCGGAGCGCCCTCAATTCGTACAACAATTTCGTGCAGAATTTCCCCACTATATGTTGCGACATAAAGTGCGGGCGGGCATGACCGGCTGGGCCCAGGTCCACGGCTGGCGCGGCAACACCTCCGTCCGCATGCGCATCGAGCATGACCTCTACTACATCGAGAACTGGTCCCTCCTGCTGGACCTCAAAATCCTCTTTATGACCGTACTTCATGGTCTCCGGCACGAAAACGCGTATTAGAATTAGCACTCCACAAATCGAATAGGAGGATTCATGAGACCACGTCTTCTCGTGTTCATTCTCGTTCTCGCTGTTATTGCCCCGGCCCTTTACGCCCGAGGAAAGAAGCCGGCACCGACGGCGCCCGGAACGTACAAGGAGTGGGGCCAGGACATCGATAAGATCGAGATCATCAAGACTTTCAAGATCTCGGACTACGACAAGATCATCGTGCAGCCCTTCGACACCACCAAGGCACCGCTTCCCGACAAGAAGGAGAAGTGGTACGGCACCATGAAGAGTGCGCTGGCGGCGACCACCGAATGGTTCATGGAGGGTTTGCAGCCGGAGCTGAAAACGAAAGCCGACCTGCAGCAGTCGAGTAACAGTCCGAAAGACTCGAAGACGCTGATCATTCGCGGCACTGTCGACGCCATGGATCCCGGCTCGCGGGCGGGGCGCTATTTCGGCGGATTTGGTGCCGGGTCGGCGTCGACCAAACTCTCTTTCGAGGTCGTCGACGCCAAGAGCGGCAAAGTCCTGGCGAAAGTCACGCAGGAGCGTCGCTCCGCCGGCACCTGGAAGGGAGGCGGCGGAAGCGACCTCGATGTCATGCGCGACAGCGTCCACGCGATCGCTCAGGACATGGCGCACGTCCTCGACGCGTTCGTCTGATGGCCGGTTACTCGGGGACGCCTCTCGCGCAGAAGCTCGGAATCAAGCCTGGTTCCACGCTCCTGGTCGAAGGCGCCCCCGACCACTATCCCTCCCACGGCGCGACGCTCGCCCCCACTCTCTCCGATCGCGTCGACATCATTCATCTCTTCACAAGGAGCGTGAACGAGCTTGCCGCGAAGTTGCAGCGTTACCGGTCAAAGATGCGAGATGACGCCATGGTGTGGGTGTCGTGGCCCAAAAAGAGGTCAAAGTGTGCGCTGTCGATGAAGTGTGGTCCGGTCTGAAGCTGGTCATTCGGCGCGAACAGCGCGGAAGCTGACGTGACGCCAAGGCGGTCGATCATTACAAGAAGGTCGGCAGAGCGCAGGCCATTGCTGACTTCGGCGCGGCAAAACCGATCGAATCGGCAAGGCCACCTGGGACATTCTCGCCAAAAAGAACAGCGGGTCGATCGAATACCAGTGGATCAATCCCGTCACCCGCAAGATGGAGCCGAAGATCAGCTTCTTCGAAAAGTTCGCGAGCGATCTCGCCTGCGGCGTCGGAGCGTACAACCCGCCGCGCTAGAGTCACCACTGAGACCTGGAGTGATCACCACAGAGGCACAGAGATCACAGAGAAAAGACCTCTGTGTCCTCTGTGTCTCTGTGGGTATCTTGGTTACAGTTAAACTCGCGGGATGGGCAAGCAATCGGAAGCGCTCTTTCAGCGCGCGCAGGAGATCATTCCGGGCGGGGTGAATTCTCCCGTGCGCGCGTTCAAAGCCGTCGGCGGCACTCCGCCGTTCATCGAGCAGGGACAGGGATCGCGCATCTTCGACGCCGACAACCTCCAGTACATCGACTGCGTCTCCTCCTGGGGTCCCATGATCCTCGGCCACGGCCATCGCTACGTCGTGGAGGCTGTCAAGCGTGCCGCCACACGCGGATTCTCGTTCGGTGCGCCGACTCTGGGCGAAGTCGAGCTGGCGGAAATGGTCATCGCCGCCATGCCTTCCATCGAAATGCTGCGCCTTGTGAATTCCGGCACGGAAGCCACCATGAGCGCCCTGCGACTGGCGCGCGCGGCCACTGGGCGAAAAAAAATCCTCAAGTTCGATGGCGGTTATCACGGCCACGTCGATTCGCTGCTGGTCAAGGCAGGATCGGGCGGCGCGACATTCGGCATCCCCGACTCGGCCGGCGTTCCCGAAGACGTCACCAGGCTCACCGTCAGCGTGCCCTACAACCATCTCGACGCCGTCACCCACGCCATGGACGAACACGGCGATGACATCGCCGCCATCATCGTCGAGCCGGTGGCCGGCAACATGGGCTGCGTTCCGCCGGCAGACGGCTTTTTGCAGGGACTACGTCAGATCTGCGACGAGCGCGGCGCGATTCTGATCTTCGACGAAGTGATGACCTGTTTTCGCGTCGCTTACGGCGGCGCGCAATCGCTCTACGGCGTGAAACCCGACATCACGACCCTGGGCAAGATCATCGGCGGCGGAATGCCCATTGGCGCCTACGGCGGCTCGAAGAAGCTGATGCAGCTGGTGGCGCCGCTCGGCCCGGTCTATCAGGCCGGGACGCTGTCGGGAAATCCGCTGGCCGTCGCTGCCGGCAAATCGACGCTGGGCGTTCTGAAGAACTCGTCGATCTATCGCGATCTGGAGGAGCGCAGCGCGGAGTTCGAGCACGGCGTGCGGCGATCGGCGGAGAAGCACAGCGTGCCCATCACATTCAATCGCGTCGGATCGATGTGGACGATTTTCTTCACCGAGGGGCCGGTGACCGATTATGAGTCGGCGAACCGGTCGAATCGCGACAAGTTCGCACGCTTTTTTCACGTCATGCTGGCGGAGGGCGTCTACCTGCCGCCTTCGCAGATGGAAGCGGCATTCTTCTCCGCCGCCCACGCCAAGAAGGACATCCTGCAGCTCATCGAGCGCGCCGATCGCGCGTTGAAGAAGGTGGCGTGGGAATTTGAGAAGTAGTGCCGGGTGCCGCGTGCCGGGTGCCGAGTGCATCCCGGAGCTTCACCAGCGTTTCTTCCTCGGCGATCGCGTGAAGCTCACTGACCTTTAGCCAGGCTGCTTCGGCTCGATCGAGCAATGCGTCGCGGCGCTCCAGGTTCGCGAGATTGATGCACACGTTTTGATACGCGCCGGCAGCGGCCGCCCGCGCCATCTGCACGCCCACGCCGGCATCCGACAGCGACGCTTGCAGTCCGATGCGGCCGACCTCGCGACAGAGCTCGATGACCTCCGGACATGCCTCGAGCACGCCTAAGGGGACTTCGGTGGCGGCAATGGTTGCATCGTCGATCGCTTTCTCGCGATTCGGATCCTCTCTCGACATCCGCATCGCTTCCAGGAGGCGATCGAACGCTGCTGTGTCGGCATCGACGGCAGCCAGCAGCGCATCTTTGAGCGCCTGCGCGCGCACCGCGATGGCATCGAGCGCGTCGTGCTTCGATTCGAATCCTTTTTTCGTGTGGGACAGTACCGCGACCATCGAGGCGAGTCCGGCGGCCATCGCTGCTGCCAGAGCAGAGACCGATCCGCCGCCGGGAGCGGGGGAGTCGCTCGACAGCTCTTCGAGAAAGTCGCGCACCGACAACGAGACGAGTTTTGGCACCGGCTGCAGACGATATTCGATGACGCGCTCCTTTGGATCGAAGGGTTTCACTTCCGACAGACCGAGGGTCTGGATCGCCATCCGTACCAGGGCTGGCTGAGGCACCCCGGCCGGCCGGCCCATGCGGCGCAAATAGTGACGTCCGGCGTCGAGGAGAACGGACAGCGGCACCAGGCCGACAATTTCCGATCCGGTGACGCGCAGTCCGCGCTCGCGTGCGCGCTCCTCGCAGGTATCGAAGGCCACATGCAGCGGTGTGACATCGAGATCGGTGAGGTTGATCGAGACCTGGGCGCGTCCGTACTCCGGGATGACCCAACCGACCGCTTTCACCGATTTCAATAGTCCAGGCTCCCAGAGCGGCTGGCCGCTTTTGTCGAGAATCGGCTGTCCGTGCTGGTCGCGCTTCATGCGCCCACGCTCGCGAACATCGAATGCCACGCGCGTCGCGAGGCGCTTGTCCATGGTGTTGAGGTTGACGTTGTAGGCGACCAGAAACTTTCGCGCGCCGATGACCGTGGCCCCGCTGCGCGGATTGAACCTGGCCGGGCCGAAATCGGGCTTCCAGTCCCGATGCACAATTTTCTGTGCGAGGCCTTCGTACTCCCCTTCCCGGATGTCGGCGAGATTGCGGCGATGCGGCGCCGTGGCCGCGAATTCGTAGAGGTAAACCGGGATCGAAAGCTGGTCGCCGACGCGCCGGCCCAGGCGTCGGGCCAGCTCGACGCAGTCCTCCATCGTCATCTCGGAGATCGGAATGAAGGGCACGACGTCGACGGCGCCGATCCGCGCATGCGCGCCGCGATGCTGGCTCATATCGATCAGCTCGACGCCCTTTCGAATCAGCTGGAACGCGCCCTCGAGGACGGCCTCCGGTTCGCCGACCAACGTGATCACGGTGCGGTTGGTCTCGAACCCGGGATCGATATTCAGCAGGGTCACACCTGGAACGGCTGCCGCGGCGGCCACAACCGCCTGGTACACCTCCGGACGGCGTCCTTCGGAGATGTTGGGGACGCATTCGACGAGCTTCACGCCGGCTCCTCGCCGCTTTCACGGACCGAAAGCCAGCTGCCGAAGTAGCCCGCCAGCATTCCACCTGCGATCAGCGCGGCGATTTTTTGCCAGGGAAGAAATCCGTTGAACAGAAAACTCCACACCAGCGCATTGGCGGGAGGGAGGAATCTCCGTGCCAGCACAAAAGCTGTGAAAAGAATAAGCAGCGCCAGGATCGAGCCCACGACGCCCTGCAGCAATCCCTCGATCAGAAAGGGGCCGCGGATGATGCCTTCGGTCGCACCGACCAGCCGCATGATCGCTATTTCTTCACGATAAAGCATCATGGTTAATCGTATGACATTGGCGATCGTGAAGGCCGCCGCCAAGGCCAGGATGCCTCCGGCCACCAGGCCGACGATGTTGATCACGTTGACGACTCTCTTCAGGCGCCGAACCCACTCCCAATCGAACTGCACGTCATCGACTCCGGCGATGACGCGAAGCTCCCTGACTTCGCGTGCGAAGATCGCCGATTGCACCATCTGCGGCGCGACGTCGCATTCGAAGGAAGGGGGAAACGGATTGCCGTCGAGTTGCCCGACCACGGAATCGAGGTTCGAGAAGTACGACGAGAATCGGCGCAGCGCCTCGTCCCGGCTGACGAAGCGGCGCCGCCCGAAATCGCGATGCGCGGCCAGATATCGATCGACTGCTGCGATCTGCGACGCATTGGCCTCGGCAGTGAGGTAGATCTCAACGCGCGATTTTCCCTGCGCAATCGCCACGGCCCGGCCGAGGTTTTCGGAGAGGAGGAGGAAGGCCCCCACGATGAGAAGCGAGATGGTGATCATCGCGACCGCCACGAAGCTCGATCGCTTCGAAACCCAGATGCGACGAAGGGCCTCGCGAAAGAAATAAACGAAGATATTGGATGGGATCTGTTCGCTCACGACCAGTTCACGAACAGCGTATCGCCGCGCGCCGCCGGCCTCTCCGCCGTGGCCGGCTTCTCGTCGACAATGCGGCCGTGATCGAGGGCGATGACGCGGCGGTTGCTCCGCTGGATCAGATCGCGGTCGTGCGTCGCGAGCAGGACTGTCGAGCCACGCAAGTTTGCATCATTGAAAATCTCGAGCACCTCCTGCGCCAGGTCGGGGTCGAGATTTCCGGTGGGCTCGTCGGCGATCAGCATCAGCGGATCGTTGATCAGCGCGCGGGCGATGGCCACCCGCTGCTGCTCGCCGCCTGAAAGTTGCAGCGGGTAGTAATTGATCTTGTGTTGCAGGTCGACCGCCCGCAGCGCGCCGTATGCTTTCTTTTTGTGCTCTTTGGCCGGCAAACCGATGGCGGTCAGGATGAAGGAAAGATTCTCGAAGATCGTCATCCGCTCGATCAGCTTGAAATCCTGGAAGACCATACCGATCTCGCGGCGAAAGTAGGGGAGCTGCGATCGCTTCATGGCATTGAGATTGCGGCCGTTGACGACGATTTGTCCCTCCGTCGGCCGGATCTGTCGCAGGATCAGCTTCAGCAGCGTCGACTTTCCCGCGCCGCTCGGGCCGGTCAGAAAAACGAATTCGCCCTTTTCGATATGGAACGTCACGTCGTGCAACGCAGTCGAGTACGCATCGAAACGCTTCGTGACGTGATAGAAGTGGATCATCGAGGTGTCGCTTCATGATAGCAGCCCCGCGATTGCCCTTCGCCCCGCGAAGCGGGGAGAAGGTGGTCCCGCGGATCGGGACCGGATGAGGGGTCGTTGACATGATGCGGTTTCTTCTCGTGTGCCTCGGCGGTGCCATCGGAACGGCGGCGCGCTATCTCACCGCCATCTGGGTGCCGACGCTGCTGGGCACTTCGTTCCCCTACGGCACGCTGATCGTCAACGGCGTCGGATCGTTTTTGATCGCGTTCATCATGCACGTCGGCGGCACGACCGAGATCCTTTCGCCGAACGCTCGCGCAATGCTCACGACCGGCGTCATGGGCGGATTCACGACCTACTCGACATTCAATTACGAGACTTCTGAATATCTCCGCCAAGGAGCCTGGCTGATGGCGACGGCGAACGTATTGCTGACGGTCGCCATCTGTCTGGCGGCCGGATTTGCCGGCCTCGCCATCGCGCGGATGATCCTCGGACGGTAAGGAGGCGACATGCGAGCGTTGTCGGGCCAGCAAGTGATGGTTCGAATCTTCTTTGGCGAGTCCGATCGATGGAGACATCAACCGCTGGAGACGGCGCTGCTGGAACGCCTGCGCAAAGAAGGATTCGCGGGCGCGACGGTCTTTCGCGGAGTCGCAGGTTTTGGCGCGAACAGCGTCATCCACACCACGCATCTTCTCGAGCTTTCGGCTGATCTGCCTGTCGTGATCGAAGTCGTCGACAGCGAGGAGCACATCGATCGCCTGCAGCCGATTCTCGACGAAATGCTCGACGATGGTCTGGTGACGATCGAGAAGGTCAACGTTCTGCGATACAAAGCCGCGCGTCAGCCGTGATGCAAAAAAATCACGGTCGCTGGATTCTGGCGGCGACGATCCTCGGAACGTCGATGGCCTTCATCGACGGCTCGGTGATCAACATCGCGCTTCCGGTGTTGCAGAAGTCGCTTGGCGCGACCGTGACCGATGCGCAATGGATCGTCGATGCCTACCTGCTAACGCTGGCGGCATTTCTCCTCGCCGGCGGGGCGCTCGGCGATCACCTCGGCCGCATGCGCGTCTTCGCCACCGGGGTCGCGATCTTCGCCGCGGCGTCGCTGTGGTGCGGACTGGCTCCCGACTCGCGGCATCTGATCGTCGCGCGCGCTCTGCAGGGAGTAGGCGGCGCCCTGCTCGTTCCCGGCAGTCTCGCCATCATCGCCGCGGCATTTCCGGCCGGCGAGCGCGGAAAGGCGATCGGAACCTGGTCGGCGTTGACTTCGCTCGCCATCATCGCAGGACCTGTCCTGGGCGGCTGGCTGGTCCAGGCTGTTTCGTGGCGCGCGATCTTCTACATCAATATTCCGATTGCTGCCGCAACCCTCGCCATTACGTGGCACCTTCGATCCTCCCCGGCGGCGTCTTCGGAATCCGATCCCAGTCCCATCGATTGGGGCGGGACACTTCTCATCACGATTGCTTTGGCGGCGCTGACGTTCGCGCTCATCGAGGCGCCCGAGCGTCGCCTCGTCACCGCGATTCAATACCTTGCCTTCGCAGTCTGCGGGATCGCGTTGATCGCTTTCGTCATTGTCGAACGGCGGACCGATCACCCGATTGTGCCGCTGACTTTGTTTCGTTCCCGGGCGTTCACGGCCGCGAATGCGCTGACGCTTCTGCTTTACGCTGCGCTCAGCGTGGGGGTCTTTTTCCTGCCCTTCAATTTCATCCAGTTGCAGGGCTACTCGCCGGCACGCGCGGGCGCCGCGTTTCTGCCGCTGGTGGTCACGATGTCGGCTCTTTCAAGGTGGACTGGCGCGCTCGCGGACCGAATCGGTCCGCGGCTGCCGCTGGTCGGCGGTCCGCTCGTGGCGGGGATCGGTTTCGGACTGCTGGCAATTCCTGGAATCGGCGGTTCGTACTGGACTACCTTTTTTCCCGGCCTGGTCATTCTCGGAATCGGAATGGCGATCACCGTGGCGCCGCTGACGACCACGGTGATGACGTCGATCGATGATGAACGGCACGCGGGGGCGGCGTCCGGAATCAACAATGCCATCTCGCGGGCGGCGGGACTTCTGGCGATTGCGCTCTTTGGTGCAATCTCGATCTTCGTCTTTGGACGCGGACTCGACTCGCGTCTCGAGAGCGAAAATCCCGGCGTCCGCAAGGTGATGTTGGAGCAGAGCACGAAGCTGATCGAGGCCGAGCCGCCGCAGAATCTGGATGCGGTGACGCGCAAGCGGATTCGCGCCGCGGTCGACGCCTCATTCCTCCGCGCGTTTCGCATCGACATGCTGGCGGCGGCCGCGCTGGCGTTCCTGGCCGGCGCAACAGCGTTGCCGATTCGATCGCGGCGGTCGTCAAGCGTGTAAGCTCGCCATCGTGAAATTGCCATTCGATCCGCCGCTCGCGCCGATGTTGTCCGCCGCCGCCGAGGCGTTGCCGTCCGATGAGGGTTGGCTGTTCGAGCCGAAGTGGGATGGGTTTCGAACGCTGGTATTTCGCGACGGCGACGAGATCCTGCTCCAGAGCCGCGACGAGCGGCCGATGAATCGATATTTTCCCGAACTGATTGCGCCACTCGTCGCGACTCTTCCGAAACGATGCGTCGTCGACGGCGAGATCGTGATCGTCGGCTCGTCGGGTCTCGATTTCGAGGCGCTTCTGCTGCGCATTCATCCGGCAGAGTCGCGGGTGAAGATGCTTGCGGAGCAGACGCCCGCGTCATTCGTGGCGTGGGACCTTCTTGCGATCGGCGACAAAGATTTGCGCGAGTCGCCGCTCGAGAAACGGCGTGCGCGACTCGAAGCGGCTCTCGCAGAGGCGGCTGCGCCGATTCATCTGTCGCCGGCCACGGGCGATCGCAAGCTGGCCGAGGATTGGTTCCGGCGCTTCGAGGGCGCGGGACTCGATGGCGTCATGGCCAAACGTCTCGATGAGCCGTACCAACCCGGCGAACGGACGATGATCAAGGTCAAACATAAGCGCACGGCCGATTGCGTGGTCGCCGGCTTCCGATGGCATAAGAAGGGCGCGGGCACCCTGATCGGATCCCTGCTCCTCGGCCTCTACGATGAAAAAGGCACGCTCCATCACGTCGGCGTCGCGGCTGCGTTCACGACGGCGATGCGCAAGCAGCTCGTCAAGGAGTTCGAGCCCCTGCGCAAAAATGCGCTGAAAAATCATCCGTGGCGCGATTGGGCGGAAGCGATGGAGGGACAACGGATGCCCGGTGGCGCCAGCCGGTGGAATCGCGGCAAGGATCTGAGCTGGGAGCCGCTGCGTCCGGAGCGCGTCGTGGAAGTGGCGTACGACCACATGCAGGGCACCCGGTTTCGTCACGCGGCACACTTCCTTCGCTGGCGCCCCGACAAAAAGCCGAAGGACTGCCGCTACGATCAGTTGGAGGTCACGCCGCCTTACGAGCTGGAGCGCGTTTTCGGCGCGCGCGATTTGCGCGTTGGCGGTCGTTCGAAACCTCGCCACGGATCGTAATCGGGATCGGGCGTCTCCTCAGCCGGCCGCTCATCCTCGGGAACGTTGCGCAGATTGACTCGGATGCGCGTCCATGTGCTCGAGCGCCCGCGCATCGAGTCGATGAGAACGTCGTCGACCTGCAATCGCCTGGCAGCCTTCGGATGTTTTTTCTTCCAGCGTTCGAAGCCGGCCATGGCGTCTTCCTTGTGCTGTGCTTTCGCGACCGTGATCAGCGGTTGTGAGGATTGCCGGCCTTTGCGCTTCGAGGGCGCGACGCGCGGCGGTTCGCCGCGCTGTTTCTTGTAATGCGGAGGCCAGGGCGCGTCGCCGAGTCCCGCCGCTTCCTGGGCCGCCGAAAGCTCGAGCAATTTGTCGAGCGATCCGGCGGCCTTGTCGATGCCGGCCGAAGCATCGCCGCGTTCTGCGAAACGCTTCGGCGCGGTGGCCAGCGTGAATTCGGCCGGATCGCAATCGGCAACCTCATCCCATTCGATGGGCATGGACACGCGCGCGTCGGGCGTTGGTCGCACCGACCACGCTGAAGCGACTGTTCGATCTTTCGCGTTTTGGTTGTAATCGATGAAGACGCCGTGCCGCTCTTCTTTCCACCATTTGCTGGTCGCCAACTTCGGGGCACGCCTTTCGACCTCGCGAGCCACGGCCAGCGCCGCGCGTCGCACCCGATCGAAAGTCCACTTGCGCTTCAGGCGAACATTCACGTGAATGCCGCGCGATCCCGATGTTTTCGGCCATCCTCGCAGGGCGTGATCCTCGAGAACATCGCGGACCACCAACGCCACGCGCCTGACATCATCCCAGCCAACGCCAGGACCGGGATCGAGGTCGACGCGCAGCTCGTCCGGATGATCGAGATCATCCGCGCGGACGGGATGCGGATTCAGATCAATGCATCCGAGGTTGACGATCCACAGGAGCTGGGCGGCGTCGCGTACGACGATCTCGCTGGCGGTGCGGCCCGATGGAAATTTCAGTTCAACGGTTTCGATCCAGTCGGGGTGCGTCTCGGGTGCGCGTTTCTGGAAGAACGGCTCTTTGTCGGCACCGTTCACGTAGCGCTTGAGAACAATCGGTCGTCCAGCGATCCCTCGCAGTGCGCCGTCAGCGACCGCCAGGTAATACCTGGCAAGATCGAGTTTCGTGTAGCCGGCTTTCGGAAAGAAAACCTTGTCGGGGTTTGTGATCACGACCTCGCGGCCAGCCGCTTTGAGGACCGTGTCCATCAGTGTTTCAACAGGGCCGCACGATCGACAATCTCGCCGTTCAGAATGACCATGCGAATCTTCTTGAGATTGCGAATGTCGATAGTCGGATCGGCGTCGACGACCACCAGATCGGCGTCGTAGCCTGCCGCGATTCTGCCGACCGTCGGCCAGCGAAACGCGTCGCCAACGTTGCGCGTTGCGGCGGCCAGTGCCTGACGCGGTGTTAGGCCGAGGTCGGTGAGCATTCGGAGCTCATTGTGAAGCGAGATGCCCGGCAGCGTGCCGAACGCGCTCGTGCCGCTGCCGGCCAGGTATTGTGCGCCGGCGCGTCGATAGCGCTCTTCGATCCGAATCACGTTTTCCGCAAGACCATCGGGGACCCCGGGCGGCTTCGGCGCTTTCCCTGTCTGGCGGTCGGCGGGCAGATGGACGTCCTTCGGATCGAGAATCGCCGCAATCTTTTCCTTCCACGGATTCTCGTGATTCGGCAGCTCGAGGTAGTAAAGACTCAGAGTCGGAATCAGGACGGTACGGCCGCGCGCGAGGCGCGCTCCCCATCTTTCAACGGCGGGATCATCGGGATTCAGTTTGGCAAGATATTGGTAAAAGGTTGTCCGCGGCGGACCGAAAGGATCGTTCGCCACCGCATCGCGTATCTGGGCCGGCGCAAGCTCCAGTGCGTAGCGGCTGGCATGAACGAACGCATCGACACCGGCCTCGATGGCCTCGGCGTACGGCGTCGCACCCAGCTCGCCGATGGTCGGCAAATTCAGCTGGCGTGCTCGCGCCACCGCCAGGCGAGTCTGGTCCGCTCTCAACGGATAATAGAGAAGGAGGACCTCTGCGCCGTGGTGCGCGGCTTCGTCAACATCTTCCGGTTTCGCCACGAGGGCGAGAGGATGGATGTGCGGACTCGGCTTGGCAGTTCTCAGAAGCGCACCGCGCCGGCCGCCCGGCTCGTCGGATCCGACAATCGACGTCACCCCCATGTAGAGGTAGGCGTTCGCTTGCGACTGGCTGTTTAATCCGGCGAACACATCGTTGAGTCCCGGCACGATGTACGCGCCGGTGACGTCGATGACACGCGCATCCTTCGGGATGGCCATCAGCTTCTGTGTTCCGACCGATTCGATGCGTCCATCGCGAATGACGATCACGGCATTGTGAAAGTCGGATCGCGCGCCCACGACTGTTCCCCCGGAGAGAACCAGCGCCGCAGCGAAGAGAAGGCTCATGCCAGGCGCTCCAGGATTCCGACCACCAGCGCCGTGAAGTCCTTGGCCACGCGCTGCGTGGTGTCCATCACTTCCTGATGATGCAGTTTTTGTTTGAGCACGCCTGCGGCCATGTTGGTGATGCACGAGATGCCGAGGACCGGGATGTTCATATGCGCCATCGCGACCACTTCCGGAACTGTCGACATGCCCACCGCATCGGCGCCTAGCGTCCGAAACGCGCGAATCTCTGCCGGCGTTTCGTATGTCGGTCCGGACAGCGCCAGGTAAACGCCTTCCTGCAGTTTGAGTCCGAGCTTCTTGCCGACTTCGCGCGCAATCTTTCGCAAATCTTCGGGATAGGCTTCGGTCATGTCGGGAAAGCGGAGACCGAGATCGTCGATGTTGGGGCCGCGCAGCGGGTTCACTCCCATGAAGTTGATGTGATCCGAGATGAGCATCAGATCGCCGGGCTTGTAGGAGGTGTTGATCCCGCCGGCGGCGTTGGTCACCACGAGTTTCTTGATGCCGAGCCGGCCGATGACTCGCGACAGCAGCATCACTTCGTTCATCTCATAGCCTTCGTAGAAGTGCATGCGGCCGCTGAGAATCACGATCGGCAATTTTCCGATGGTGCCCAACACCATCTGACCGGAGTGACCGATCACAGTGGCGGCTTTCCCGCCCGGGATCTCGCCGTACGGAATCACCGTCTCGGTCTTGACGGAATCGACCACGCTGCCGAGGCCCGATCCGAGCACGACACCGACCTGGGGCGTGATTTTGGTCTTCCTGCGAACGAAGGCCACCGCATCGTTGATCGGCTGAATCATGGCGGGCGAGTATATGCTTGCGTCCGTTCAAATCGGCACAAGGAGCATGACGTGGAGCGACTTTCGGCCCTCATCGGCTTCGTTGTAATTCTGGGCATCGCATTTCTGCTGTCGAACAATCGCAGAGCGATTCGATGGCGGACCGTCTTCTGGGGATTGCTCCTTCAGATTCTCATTGCGATCGCGGTGCTCAAAGGGCAGATGATCGCGGACTACTTGTCAACGATTGCCGTTCCAATCGATCGAAGAGTGGCGGCGCTCATTTTCATCGTGCTGGCCGTCGCGATTTATTGGCTCGCGAAGCTGATGCCCATCGAGTCGCGCCGCTTCCTCTGGTACGGCTTCGGCGTCGTGACGCTCTACCTCTTTCTGACCTTCAACCTGCTGGCGTATCTCTTCGAAACGATGAAGACGATCGTCAACCAGTTGATTGGTTATACCGGCGCGGGTTCTCAGTTCGTGTTCGGCGAGCTGGGCGTGCAGAACAGCAAGAAGATCGGTTTCATCTTCGCAACGCAAGTCCTGCCCACCATCATCTTCATCGCTTCCATCTTCGCCATCCTTTACTACCTCGGCGTGATGCAGCTGGTGGTCAAGCTCTTCGCAAGGATCATGACGCGTTTCCTGGGCGCATCCGGCGCGGAATCAACCTCGGTCGCCGCTTCGATCTTCATGGGACAGACCGAAGCGCCGCTGACGATTCGTCCATTTCTGCCCGAGTTGACCATGTCCGAGCTCATGACCATCATGACCGCCGGCATGGCGCACATCTCGGGCGGAATCATGGCTGCCTATGTGCTGGTCGCGAAGGTCGACGTCATCCATCTGCTCACGGCCGTGATCATGACCGCGCCGGGCGCGATCATGATGTCGAAAATCATCGTGCCGGAGGTCGATCAGCCCAAGACCGGCGGCGACGTCGAGGTCGTCGTTCCGAAGCAGGACGTCAACATCATCGATGCCGCGGGCCGCGGCGCGATCGAAGGATTGCACCTGTCGTTGAACGTCGCTGCCATGCTCATCGCGTTCGTCGCTCTGGTGGCGCTGCTGAATGGATCGTTCGGCTACGTGCACAATTACATCGCGTGGTTCCCTGCCAGCATGGACATCGTCCTGGGCTGGATCTTCCGGCCCATCGCGTGGGCCATGGGCGTTTCGTGGAAGGACAGCCTGACAGTCGGGAATCTTCTCGGCACGCGCATGGTGCTCAACGAGTTCGTGGCGTTCGCGAAGTTAGGCGAGCCGGGTGTGGGCAGCAGCCTGGCGCGGCGCAGCTTCATCATCACCACCTACGCGCTGTGCGGATTCGCGAACTTCTCGTCGATCGCGATTCAGATCGGCGGCATCGGTTCGCTCGCCCCCAGCCGGCGCGGCGATCTGGCGCGGTTAGGCCTGCGCGCGATGTTCGCTGGAACGCTCGCGAATTTTCTGACTGCCACCATTGCGGGGATGTTGTTGTAGCGCGGTCTCGCGGTCTCGGAGTTGAGCGGTCTCGGGGTTGCCGAGGTACACTATTCCGCGGTATTCCACACACGCGCAGCGCTCTGTCTGCGGCACCACGAACAATATGAAATCACTGCATGATCTGGTTGCTTTCCAGCGTGCGCTGGATATGACGGAAGTTGTCTACGAAGTTTCGTCACCGTTCCCAAAGGAAGAGTGTTACGGCCTCACGGCGCAGATTCGAAGGGCATCTGTCGGCGTGGTGGCGCAAATCGCGGAAGGACACGGCC
Source organism: Thermoanaerobaculia bacterium (assembly GCA_035636095.1). Classification (GTDB taxonomy): domain Bacteria; phylum Acidobacteriota; class Thermoanaerobaculia; order Gp7-AA8; family Gp7-AA8; genus Gp7-AA10. Next base: position 11,474 of record DASPZU010000117.1, on the reverse strand, counting down.
GGATAACTTACGGAGAATGGCGGCAGTTTCTGAGTCAGGCTCGAGGTTCACTATTTGAGGTTGAAGCCGAAGCGATCATCGCAAGCCGACTTCGTTTCGTCTCCGCCGAATCATTCGAATCGTTGAATCGTGAGATTCGGCGCACGGGGAAGGCTCTGGTTGGGCTCATCCGGTGGGTTCAGCAGATGGAGCGAAGCACTGCGAGACCTCGCAACCGCGAGACCCCAAAGCCGCGCTAACGAAGAGCGTCGATTAAAACGCGCATATCCTCCGGCAGTTGAGCTTCGAAACTCCGTCCATCCGGCAGGGTGAGACGCGCCGAATGCAATGCCTGTCGTGAGAACGCGGCCATTGCTTTTTGGATCCGCTTGTCGGGAATGCCGCGCCACTGCGGGCCGGAATAGAGCGGATCGCCGACCAGAGGGTGTCCGAGGTGTTTGAGATGGACGCGGATTTGGTGCGTGCGTCCGGAACGTAGTACGCATCGCAGCAGCGATGCGTATCGCAGTGATTCGACGACGGCGTACTCCGTCGTCGCCGCCCGCCCGCCGCTGCGCACCACTGCCATGCGTTTGCGATTGCGTGGATCGCGTCCGATCGAACCCTCGATCGTTCCGCGATCGCTTTTCGGCTTGCCGTAGACAATGGCGAGGTACTCCTTCCGGATCTTCGGCCACGCCTCAGTGAGCGTTCGGTGCGCCGAATCGTTCTTGGCAATGACCATCACGCCGCTGGTGTCCTTATCGAGCCGATGAACGATCCCCGGGCGGAGCTCTCCCCCCACTCCGCTCAGATTCTTCACGTGAAAGAGGAGCGCGTTGACCAGCGTGCGATCTGCGTGGCCGGCGGCGGGGTGAACGACCAGTCCGGGCGGTTTGTCGATCACCGCCAGATCGGCATCCTCAAACAAAATTGTGAGCGGCAGGTTCTGTTTAATAATTTCCGTCGGCGAAGGCGGCGGTACATCGAGGGCCACACGCTCTCCGGCGATGACGCGCTCGGATGCTTTCAACGCCGCGCGATCGTTGATCGTAACGTGTCCGTCGGCGATGAGTTTTGCCAGAAAACTGCGGCTGTATTCCGGAAAGATTCTTGCCAGCGCGCGGTCGAGTCGCACGCCGTTGTCCTCGACTTGAAATGTTTGAATCCGTGTTACGATGACGCGTCCTTTCCGTGGAAGTCCAGCATGGAAGCGGCGTGACGTTTTGTTAGCATCGTCCGTATCAATTTCGTGCAATCCTGCTCATGTAAGCAGAAGGCAGCGGCTTGGAGTCTGTTAAGAAAATACCCGCAAAAGAGGAGATTATGGTCAAAGTGAAGAATGTTGTGGCCGTGGCAGTGACGTTCATTGCTACCGCAGCGATGGCGAGTAACTTCCGCGCTGCGGATCAGGTCTACGTTCCGGCCGCCGGTCACCTTGCAGGCGCATCGGGCACGTTCATTTCGGACATCTTCATCTCGAATCTCACCACCGACGGGGTAAGCGTATCCATCATCTATGGGAACGGAGCAGGTGGCGCGCAGCAGAGTTTCAACAACGTCATCGCGCTTCAGCCGAACGAGCGCCAGGAAATCCTGGACATCTTTCCCACCAAGCTCGGATTGGCGACCGGATTCGGTCAGTTGATCTTCAACGGCTGCAAGACCGGCGGCAACTGCGATGTGAACACCTGCCCGAATGGCGCCACCACCGGTGTCTGCCCCGACTTCCGCGACATCAGCGTCGAGAGCCGCATCTACTCGATTCCTCCCGGCGGGAATCCAGCGACTGCGCCGACCACGGGGCAGCTCTTCTCTGGCCTTCCCTGGTACAACTTCGTATCCTCCGACGCCGCGCCGGTCGGCCTCGATAAAGTCTTCATCACCGGTCTTCGGAACACCGGCGGCGCGGGGACCGCGGGAACGTACCGCGGCAACATCGGGCTCGTGAACGCGTCGCAATACTCGACCACCACCCTGCTGGTGAAACTCTTTAATGGAGCGACCGGAGCGCAGATCGGAAGCACGTTCTCGCAGACGCTGTCACCGCTCGGCCACGTTCAGCCTGGCATCTCGGCGATGTTCTCGGTGTTTTCGGGCTCAACTGCGACGAATGCGTACATCACGGTGGAGCAGACGAACACCATGCCGACCGGCGACGCGGCCGCGAACGGCTGCCCGAACGGTTGCCCGGCGTTCTTCGCCTACGGCTCGGTTCTCGACAATGCCAGCGGTGACGCGACCACGCTGGAGCCGCAGTACCTGAAGTCCCTGACCACCGCCGCCATCAACTGCATCTACAACAGCACAGGCTGCAAGGGCGCCTTCAACCTGCACCGCGCGGTCAAGCACTGACGAAAATTTCATTCACGATTGACGGAAGGCCGCGCCTGGAGCGCGGCCTTTTTGTTTATCATTTGAAGGGTCCATGTCCAGAGATCGGCGCGTCCAGCGCGTCCGCTTGTCGCTCCCGGCAACGGGTCGATTCGGCGCGAATGCCGTTGTCGTTGTCGACATCAGTGTTCTCGGTGCGCGCATCGAGCACCACACCGCTCTCGGCACTGCCGCCGGCTCTTCAGCGAATCTCTCCTTCGTGTTGGAGGACGAGCAGGTCAGCGTGGAGTGCCGCGTGGTCCGGTCGCGCCTGGAACGATTCTCGGTTGGCACGGACGGCTTGACGGTCTATCACTCCGGTCTGGAGTTTCTCGATCCCATGCAGGAAACGCGCATCCAGTTGAAGCGGATCATCGGACGCTTCATCGTACGAGCGCTCGAAGAGCAGAAGGCAAATGCGCGCGGTCTCATCCCGACTTCCGTGGAGAAGATGCCGATCTTCCGACACGGGCAGCTCACCGAGAATCGCGCCGACGTCGCGGAGGCCATCGGATCCTCGGTGCTGCCGACCGCCCGAGTCGCCAAGGAGACCGGCTACATCTGCCTGCAGCTCGAGAAGAATCGCAACTGGAAGAAGAAGCGAACGCATGATCCCGGGCAACCGGTCGAAGGCTTCACGGTCTCGGCGGCCGAGGATCAGTCGCAGATCGAGATGCTGTGCGACGCCTACGCGAGATCCGATGGCGACGGCCGCAAGTTGATCCAGCTTTTCGCGCAACTTTCGATTATTGAAGGGGAAGGGATAGCGCCGGGGCGGTTTCAGCCGTAGTTGCGGGGTCTCGCGGTTACGGGGTCTCGCGGTACCTCGCTGCGAGACCGCGCGACCCCGAGTCCGCGAGACCATTTGGAATCAGCGCGGCCCGTAACCTGTTGTCCGCCATGTGAGTAAGTGGTAGTATCTCGACAGCTTTCGAGCAGTCCATCGGAAGCGGCCGAACGGCCGCTTTTTTTGTTCTATGAGTACATTACCGGAGCACGTGGAGAAGCAGATCGAAAAGATCGTCGCGTCGGAGGGGCTCGAGCTGGTGCATATCGATTATCACCGGCAGGGTCGAGGCTTCCTCCTTCGGGTCGACATCGATAAGGAGGGGGGAGTGACCCTTGAGGATTGCGAGGGTATCTCGCGCCAGGTCAGCGCTTTCCTCGACGTCGAGGATGTCGTCCCGAGCGAATACGAGCTTCAGGTTTCTTCTCCCGGACTCGATCGGAAGTTTTATAGCCAATCCGATTATCAGAAGTTCCTGGGCCGGCTGGTCAGGGTGAAGACCTCCAGGCCGGTTCGAGGACTACACGTGATCGTGGGCAGGTTGAAAGAGTGCGACGGACAAATGATCGTAGTGACCGATGCCGCGGTGAAGAAGGATCCTGAATATCGGATTCCGCTCGATGTGGTGAAGGAAACAAGACTGGAAGTGGAAATCTAAAATGTTCGACGAGAATCTCAGCAAGAACATCAAAGCGCTGGCGTACGAGAAGAACATCGACGTCGAGCGCGTGTTCAAGGCACTCGAAGATGCCCTGGCCACTGCCGCGCGCAAGTACTACAAGACACGCGAGCCGATGGAGACCGTCATCGACCGCAACAGCGGCCAGATGACCATGTACGTCATCAAGGAAGTGGTGGAGGACGAAAATCAGATCGAGGATCCGCAGGCGCAGTGGACGCTGGAGCAGGCGCGCAAAATCGATCCGAATGTCGAAGTCAACGGCAAGATCCGGCTGAGCTACATCACCAAGGAAGTCGTCGACGTCGTGAAGGATCCCAACATGCAGATCCGCACGTACGAAGCGCAGAAGATCGACTCGGAAGTCGAGCAGGGCGACGAAGTCCACATTCCGCTCACCAAGAACGCCGACGAGTTCGGCCGCATCGCCGCGCAGTCGGCCAAGCAGGTCCTCTATCAGAAGGTCCGCGAGGCGGAGCGCGAAAAGGTCTACAACGAATTCGTCGGCAAGGTCGGCGAGCTCGAGAACGGCTACGTGAAGCGGTTCGAGCGCGGCGACATGATCATCGATCTGAACGGCAAGACCGAGGGCATCATCCCGCGATCGCAGCAGTCGCGCGCCGAGCGCTACTCGCAGGGCGATCGCATCAAGGCCGTGATCATCGATGTACACACGCAGCCCAAAGGGCCGCAAGTCATCCTTTCGCGAACCGATCCGCGGCTGCTGATCAAGCTGTTCGAGATGGAAGTGCCTGAGATTTACGACGGGACCGTCGTGATCAAAGGCGCTGTCCGCGAGCCCGGCGAGCGCGCCAAGATCGCGGTCGCTTCACGGGAACGTGACGTCGATCCGGTGGGCGCGTGCGTCGGCATGAAGGGCTCGCGGGTGCAGTCGATCATCCGGGAGCTGCGCGGCGAGAAGATCGACATCATTCCGTGGAATGACGACGTCGTGACGTACGCCCAGAATGCGCTCGCGCCGGCAAAGATCACGCGCGTCAGCGTCACCAGCGACGAATCGGCGCATCGCCCACATCTCGACGTCATCGTCGACAACGATCAGTTGTCGCTCGCGATCGGAAAACGCGGACTCAACGTGCGGCTGGCGGCCGAGCTCATCGGCGCCAAGATCGACATCAAGTCGGAAGAGGAAGTCAAAGGCGAGGTTGCCGACGCGCTCAGCGCCATGCTGCAGGAAGCGATGGCCGAGACGCGCGCGCAGGTCAACGTCCATGACGTCGATGAGATGCCGGCCGAATGGGCCAACAAACTGGAGGCCGCCGGCTACGACGATCTCGATTCGATTCTGAATTGCAGCGTCGAGGATCTGACGGCCATCGAAGGCATTGACGGCGACGCCGCGGCCAAGATCATCGAGCTTGCCACCCGCCACGAAGAAGTGCAGGAGCAGCCGGAAGAGCAGCCTGAAGAGCCCGAAGAGGGGGCGGCGGGGTCAGAGACACAGGAAGAGGCGCAAGTGGAGTAGCGCAGTTGCGAGGTTGCGGGGTCTCGCGGTGAGATACTCCGAGACCGCGAAACCACGAGACCAGGAGAGTGAATGGCGGCAGCGAAAATCCGAGTGACCGACATTGCCAAGAGGATGGGAAAGTCCGAGAAGGACGTCATCTTCCAATTGCAGTCGCTCGGCGCAGAGATTACCGACCCGAATCAGGTCCTCGAACCCGAGGTGATTCAGGCACTGATCACCGGCAAGAAGCTGACCACCCGCGCCCGCAGCGTCATCATGCGCGAGGACAAGCCGCAGCCCGAAAAGGCGAAAAAGGAAGCGGTCCGCCCGCCCCGCCCCATCGTCAAGCCGACGCCGAGAACGAAAGTCGAGCCGCCGAAAGAAGAAGCACCGGCAGCCCCGGCCCCCCCGCCCGTCATCATCCCGGAGTTCATCCAGGCGGCTGAGGACGAAGAGCGCGCGGCCAAAGAAGCGCCGCCCGCGCCGGCCGCAGCCCCGACGCCGAGTGTGGCGGCGGGCGCCTCGCCCGCCGCTGAGCCGGCGAGGGCGCCGGCTCCCACACCCAGGCCCGCCCGCACACCCGTCCGCCCCGCCGGACCGACCGGTCCCCGCGGGCGTGCGCCACAAGGTACGCGTCCGAACTACGCGGGCCAGACGCCCGCGATTCGCCCATCGACCCTCGGCACTGGGGCACGTCCCATGGCCGCGCGTCCGGCCGGCGCCGGAGCAACTGCGCGTCCCGCGGGCGCACGCCCGGCCGGCGCCGGAATGCGATCGGCCGGTCCCGGACTCCGCCCCGCAGGTGGACTTGGCCGCCCGATGCCGATGCCGCCGCCGGTTTTGCCTGGCGGCGCGACAACGCGACGCAAGAAGACGAGCGACGAAGAAGAAGGTCCGGTCAAGAAAAAAGTTGCCGGCAAGGGCGTGAAGAAGACGCGCGAACTGGAAGTCGACGCGGAGCTGTTTACGAAAGGACCATTCTCCGGAACGCAGATCATCGCCGAGGACATCGGGCCCGACATCATTCTGCCTGAGCCGACGGAAGAGGAAGAAAAGCCGAAGGCACCGTCGGCACGCCGCGACACACGCAAGCAGGCCGCGCCGGTATCGGCGAAGGTGCTCGAATTCAAAAAGCCGACCGGCAAGGTTGCGCTCACCGAGGGCGTGACGGTGAAAGAGCTGGCCGACAAACTCGGCGTTAAAGCGAACGACTTGATGAAGCACCTTCTGATGAAGAAGGGCCTCATGGTCTCGATCAATCAGCCCCTGGGGGCCGACCTTGCACTCGAGATCGCGAAAGATCTCGACATCGACACGGAAATCGTTTCATTCGAGACCGCGGTGGAGCTCGAAGCGATCGAGAAGGGGGCCTCGAGGGGAACCACGCCGCGTGGTCCGGTCATCACGGTCATGGGCCACGTCGACCACGGCAAGACGTCGCTGCTCGACGCCATCCGCGAGACGAACGTGGCGGCCGGCGAGGCGGGCGGCATCACGCAGCACATCGGCGCGTACCACGTCGAGAAAAAAGGTCGCAAGATCGTCTTTCTCGACACCCCGGGCCATGAAGCATTCACGATGATGCGCGCGCGCGGCGCGAAGGTCACCGACATCGTCGTGCTGGTCGTGGCCGCCGATGACGGCGTCATGCCCCAGACCAGAGAAGCAATCGATCACGCGCGCGCCGCGAAAGTGCCGATGATAGTGGCGATCAACAAGGTCGACAAACCCAATGCGAATGTCGATCGCGTCCGGCGCGAGCTGTCGGAAGCGAACGTGCTGGTCGAGCAGTGGGGCGGCGACGTCGTGTCGGTAGAGGTCTCCGCGACCAAGAAGAAGGGCATCGACGATCTGCTCGACATGATCCTGCTGACGGCCGACTTGCTCGATCTCAAGGCCACTCCCGAGCTTCCCGCCCGGGGAGTGGTCCTCGAAGCGCGCAAAGAGGTTGGCCGAGGAATTGTGGGGACGGTGCTGGTGCAGGATGGGACGCTGAAGATCGGCGATCCGTTCTTCTCCGGCACCACCAACGGGCGCGTTCGCGCCATGACCGACGAGCGCGGTCAGCGCATCAAAGACGCCGGTCCTGCCACGCCGGTGCAGGTAACGGGATTCGAAGATGTGCCCAACGCCGGCGACGCGCTGCAGGTTCTCGACGATGAAACGCAGGCGCGGATGATCGGCCAGTTGCGGCAAGAGAAAGCGCGCGAAGCCGCGCAGCAGGGTTCCAGCCGCATGTCGCTCGATCAGCTCTTCCAGAAGATGCAGGCCGGGACCGTGAAGGAGCTCAACATCATCCTCAAGGGTGACGTGCAGGGCTCGGTGGAAGTGCTCAACGATACGTTGCGCAAGCTCTCGACCGAGCAGGTCAAGGTCAACATCATCCACGCCTCGGTCGGCGCGATCTCGACCAATGACGTGCTCCTGGCATCGGCATCGGACGCGATCGTGGTCGGCTTCAACGTCCGGCCGGAGCGCAACGCCGCCGAGCTCGCGGAAAAGGAAGGCGTCGATATCCGCCTCTACACCGTCATCTACAACCTGGTTGATGAGATCAAGTCGGCGATGACGGGCCTGCTCGAGCCGAAGTTCGAGGAGAGGTTCCAGGGGCGCGCCGAAGTGCGCGAGACGTTCAAGGTGCCCAAGGCGGGCGTGATCGCCGGCTGCATGGTCGTCGATGGCGTGATCCCGCGCACGGCCAATGTTCGTCTCCTGCGCGATAACCGCGTGATTTACGAAGGGAAGATCGGCTCGCTGCGGCACTTCAAGAACGACGTCTCGGAAGTGCGGCAGGGCTTCGAGTGCGGCATCGGCATCGAAAAGTTCCAGGACATCAAGATCGGCGACGTGATCGAAGCCTTCAAGGTCGAGAAACTCGAGCCGGCAATGGCATAGGAAAGTCCTGAGTCCTGAGTGCTGAGTCCTGAGTGGATTCGGGTGGGACTCAGGACTCAGCACTCAGGACCCAGGACTTCGTGATTGTCGCCGTTGCACTCTTCGAGCTCCACATCCCCTACGCGCAGTCGCTGAAAGACAAGCGGATGATCGTCCGCAGCGTCCGCGACAAGCTGCGGCATCATTTCGATGTCTCGGTCAAGGAAGTCGCGCTCCACGATCTGCACCAACGCGCGCGCCTGGCGGTCTCGTTCGTGGCTCTCGATAACGCCGCTGCCGATGCTGTCTTCGAAAAAATTCAGAACCTCGCCAGCTCCAACGGCGACGCCACGCTCGCGGGCTGGACGACCGAAAAACTCGACTTCGACGAAAACGTCGTGCTGTGAACCGGACGGCTGCGGCGGCCGCCCTGTTGAACCGTTCCCTGGCTGACAGCGAAACGGGGCGCACCTGTATACGCGGCCGTGATCACTCGCGATCCGCCCGCGAACGCTGTTGAAAAAGTGGCCTGCCCCGCCGAGTTCACGGGCGTGGTGGCGATGAGCGTGGCGCCGTCGTAGAAGCTGACGCTACCCGTCGGAGTTTCGAAGAACGACCAAACCGTTGCCGTGAACGTGACGGTCTGCCCAGGCGCTGACGGATTCGCGCTCGACGTTACTCTTGTTTCCGTGAGCGCGACCGGCATCGCCAGGCGAGCGAGCGTCACGTCGTTGCCGCTGCCGCCGACGTACGAGATGCGATACGCAGTATTCACTGCGGAGCCTTCGGGAACACCGAGGAACGTGCCGACAACCGGATCGGTGCCGTCGTTGTCGATGAGGGTCACGCTCGATCCGATGGGGTTGATGACCTGCACAGTTGCGTTGCCGAGGTTGACGGCGCCGGCGACCTTGAGCGGAGACGCGCTGACGAAGTGAGCGGGAGCGCCGCCAGCGGCGTTGAATGTCAGATTTCCGATGCTCGATGGCGCGGCCGTTTCCAGCGTTCCGTCCGAGTCGATGGTGGCATCGCGGGCCGATACGCCTTCCAGAAACAGGTCGCCGGCCGCGACGTTGATCGGTCCCGATAAGGTCGAAGGTCCGATCGACGCGGCGGCGCCCTTGACGACGATTGCGCCACTGCCGCTGATCGAGTCAAGCCCGAATCGTCCTGACACGAAAGTGAGTGTCTTGCCGTTCAGGTTTACCGGACCGAGGTAGAGAGGCTGCGACAGCGGCGCAGCCGCCCACGTTTGAGAAGCGTCGATGGTCAGGGGCAACTTCATCGTGGTGTACATGACGGACGAAAACTGGCGACTCATCATGTTGATGCCGCCGGCGCCGACGATGATGGCGTTACCCTCGATCCGACCGCCGTTTGCAATCGTGATGGAGTGAATCGCCAAGCCGGGCGGGAGGTCATTGCTGCTCATGAAGCCCGAGTTTCCCGGAAAAACGAGATCGTCACCGTTCGCGGGAACGCCGCTGTCCCAGTTGGCGGGATTGCTCCACAGCGTGCCGACCGCGCCGCTCCATCTGCGCGTTGTGGCGGTCGCCGACATGGCGACGATGGCGAGAACTGCGAAAATCGCTGGTGTGCGAATGGTTGTATTTTATCGATAAGGGCGAATGGCGCCGATCACGATGTGAATCTCCACGTCCTCGCTCAAGACGCCCGGGATTGCGCCCCGGCGATTGCCCAACACTCCGAAATCTCGGCGGTTGATGACGAGCGTCGTCTCGAATCCCGCCAGCTTTCCCACGTTCGGCAGATCGCGGAGGCCATGCGAAACGACCGGAAATTGCACCCGCCTGGTGACGCCGTGGATGGTCAGATCGCCGGCCAGAGAGTTGCCGTCGATGGCGGTGCTGTGGAACTCGAGCGTCGGATAGCGATCAACATCGAGGAAATCGTCGGAGCGCACGACTCTGTCGCGCCCTTCGATCTTCGTGTCAAGGCTCGAGGCCTGCACGACTACGTCGATGTGCGCCCCCTGCGGACGCGTGGGGTCGTAGTCGAGAGTGCCGGTGAACTCGCGGAATTGGCCTTCTTCCTTCAGCACGCCCCATTTGACGATCGAGAAGCCGACATTCGAGTAAACCGGGCGCACCTGATACCGCGTCGTCTCGGCCGCGAGTGGACAAGCGACGAAGAAGAGGATCAGGAGGCGTTGCATCAGTTCCTCTTCAGTCGGAAGTCGACCGTACAACGATTCTCGACCAGATGACAGATCGACGCTTCCTTCCCCTCGAAGCGAATCTCTTCCTCCTGATCTTTGCCGTCCCAACGCAGATGGACATGGATGTGCGCCGGAATGTTGCGATTGGGATAGGGTGCCGGCTTGATCGTCTCGATCTCGTACGAGCCGTCGGCGGCGGTGACAACCGTTCCGTGAAGGCGCGCGATGCCTTTCGCATCGCGGTTGTAGAGTCCCTGCGCATCGGTGTGATAGGCGTGCATCACGAGGCTCCGGGGCTTCCCGTCTGTGCCGAACACATGCCCGATGATCACGATGCGCTGTCCCGGCTCGTTGTCGGGTGCGATCTTCATGCGATAGGGCGAGCCGTACGCCAGCGTTGGAATGAGGAGGAGTGCCAGAAATCGAATTCGCGTCATCATGTCTGAAAGACGCAAATGCTGAGCGCAGTGTTAACGCGTTAACAGTTACTCCCGCGATCGCGTCTTTCTGATGTCGATGTCTGTCCGACCGGATGCCGATCTCGTTCAAGCCGCGCAGGCCGGCGATGTCGAATCGTTTGAAGCGCTCTACGCGAGGTATGTCCCAGTGGTCCACTCGATTGTCCTTGGACGCCTTCCAGCCGTCGATGCTGATGACGTCACGCAGAACGTCTTCATCACGGCCTACAAAAAGCTGACGACGTTGCGCGAGCCGGCGGCCTTCGCGGGTTGGATCACGCGCATCGCTCGCAATGCGGCCGAGGATCATCGGAGGCGGACGGAGGTGGTGGTGGTGCTCGACACTGAATACGCCGCGCGCGCAACCCAGGCCGACGCTGCCGAAGCCGCTCGCGCGCTGTCGGCGATTCGCGCCCTCCCGGAGGCCTACCGCCAGACCCTGATGTTGCGGCTGGTCGAGGGTTTATCAGGGCCGGAGATCGCCGAGCGCACCGGCCTGACGCACGGCTCGGTGCGTGTGAATCTGCATCGCGGAATGCAGCTGCTTCGCGATGCGCTCGACGGAGGTGACGCATGAACGAAGAGCGCCTCGAAGCGCTGCTTTCCGTGTATCGCTACCGCGGGCCGATGCCCGATTTCCGGGCAGTGGAGCGCCGGCGACCCCGGCGGCGTTCGTG
>DASPZU010000116.1:0-36445 GCA_035636095.1 Thermoanaerobaculia bacterium | reverse complement strand
CCCACATACGCGAGATGCAGCGCGGGGTTGTATCCCCCCTCGGTGAATCCCGCATTCGCCGGCGGCAGGCCTTGCTCGGGGCGATTCATATACGCGGTGATGATCGAGCCCGTTCCGCGCAGCGGCGGCAATTGCCCTGCTCTCGCCGCCTCGCTCGGCATTTGTGTCGAGACGGTGATTCCCGTCGGCGGCGGCGACAGTCTGTAGATGTTGTAGTTGTCATCCTCGTACAGCGAGAACGCGATCTCGCCGGTGCTCTGCGATACCGCCAGCGCCGGCGACATCTCCGTGATCCCTGAAACGCCGGTTTGCACATGCGTCACGCGCGCAATGCGGCTGTCGGCGAAGTAGTAGCGATAGACATCGGGAACACCTTCGGCGTTCGAAATGAAATAGAGGCTCTGACTGTCGGGCGCAAAGTGCGGATCGATGTTCTTGGCACGGCGGAACAGCGGCAGCATGTGGATCGCGCCGGTGGCAAGATCGACCGTGCCGACGTTCATGCCGAAGAACTGCAGCTCGGTCAGATCGCCCTGGCCGCGGTCCGAGACAAACGCCAGCAACTTTCCGTCGGGCGAGAAGGCCGGCTGCATGTCGGCATACCGATCGTTGGTCAGGCGTCGCACCTGCTTGGTGTCGATGTCGAAGAGGAACAGATCGCTGGCTCCGGACTGCTGACCGGACAGCGCGATGGTCTTGCCATCCGGCGACCAGGCGATGTTGTTGATGGCATCGACGCCCGGAACGCGCATGTCCTCGACGCGTCGCGAATCGGCGTCGACGATGCCGAGATAATTGTCACCTCTTTCAAAGACGACGAACGCCAGTCTCTTCGAGTCGGGCGACCAGGCGCCCGCGGAATCGATGAACCGCAGCGACTCGAAATGCGCGTTGCGCGTTGCCGAGGCCAGTCTGCGGATCACTTTTCCGTTCGATGCGTCGGCGAGGAAGAGATCGATGTCGAAAACATCGCGCGTTGAAAGGAAGGCCAGATACCGTCCGTCGGGGCTGTAGGCGGGACCGAGGTTGAGATATCCGCGGATGCCTTTCTTGCTTCCGATGACCGGCGTGCCGAGGTTGAAGGGACGGTCTTCGACGACAGGGTTGTACATCTCGCGCGCCGACTCCGCCCAGTCGGTGAAGATCTGCTTTGCGGGAATCCCGGTGGCGCGCTCGAAGGCCGCTTCCGGCCCGAATGTTCCGGCCGCCAGAAAAAGTCGTACGACCGCGTCGTCGCCGAAGCGTCCGCCGATGTACGCCAGCAGCGCCTGACCATAGCGATAGGGGAAGTAGTACGGATCGCGAGTCAGCTTGCGGAGATCGGGCATGCGATTGTGGATGGTGGCGTCACGAATCCACATCGCGGTCAGCGGATCGATGCGGCCTTTTGAGAAGTATTCCGCCATGCCTTCCACCAGCCACAGCGGCATCGCTTCGAGGTTGAATCGGCGGCGATTGTTGGTCATCGAGGCGGCCACGTCGAACTGGAAGACGTGCACCAGCTCGTGGCCCAGGACGTGATCGTTCTCGGCATAGTCGCCGGTCAGCGGCAGCACCACCCGATTCATGAACGGATCGGTGAATCCGCCCGTGCCTTGTCCGATGATCTCCGGGGTGGTGGTGGTCTGCTGGAAATCGGCGGGATTGGCGTAGAGCACGATCGGCTTGCGGGTGAACGAATGGTTGAAAACGCGCGACAGGCGGGCATACCAGCGCTCGGCCTGGCGGCCGATGTCGTTGACCACGTCGGCCTCGCGATCGTAGTAGTAGATGTCGAAGTGCTCGGTCTTCAGGATCTTGAAGTCGAAGTGCTCCCACTGCACTTTGTTGCGACCGAAGTACTGAGCGTTTGCGGTTGCTGCGACGAAGAGGAAGGCGAGAACGACTACGGCCTTACGCATGCGATTCACACCTCGATTGAGCCGCCAGCAAGTTCGTTGCCGCGACGGCTCGCAAATGGTACGCCTGATGAGGCCGGCGTGTTGAGTGCGTTTGCGGTTCGGTTACGTGGAGCGCGCGTGCAGCATTTTGAACGCGTGGGTCCACGATCCCGAGAGGATCCCGTGCAGGACCCACGTCATGCACATCGGCTCGAGGTAGCGCGCGCCCTCGATTCCGCCGATGTCCACCACGCCCCACCCGAAGTCGGAACAGATCTGTGACACCCGCTTCTTGGCCTCGGCGTCGTTGCCGCAGATGAACATGTCGGGCGGGCCGCCCGGAAATTGCGGCTTGAAGAACAGCGGATTGCCGACGGTGTTGAATGCCTTGACGACCTTCGCCTTGGGCGCCCATCGCTGCACGCGCTCGCCCAGCGAGTCAGTATGTCCGACCGCGAGCCTGGGCGGTCCGCCGGGGATGAAGTCGAGCGGGTTGGTGGCGTCGATGGTCACCTTGCCGCTGAAGTTCTCCGGGTCGGCCAGGGTGATGGCCTCCTGCGTTCCGACGCCGAGGGTCGCCACCACGATCACGTCTCCGAAGCGTGCCGTCTCTTTGAACGTGCTGGCGGTGACGCGCGATCCCGCTTGCGCCACGAAGTCGTTGAGCTTCTCGGGCGTCCGCGATCCGATCTTCACGTCGTGACCGAGACTGCTGAACGCGCGCGCGAATGACTGGCCGACAGGCCCCGAGCCGAGGATGCCGATTTTAAAGTCGTCGCGTTCCAATCGCCGCCAATGCTACCGCAATGAGCAGCAGCATCCACGTCGAGAGCATCGGCACGTTCGCGCTGTCGACGATCGTGCCGACTGCTTGTGCCCGCGTGATGGTCGTCGTGCTCGTCAGATTCACGAAGAATGTTTCGTTCGGCTCCAGCGTCGGGTCGCTCAACGTGTGAACTGCAATCGTGTTGGTGACCTGACCCGGCACGAACGTGACGCTGCCTGTCGTCGCGGTGTAGTCGGTGCCGGCGGTAGCAGTGCCGTCTGCGGTCGAGAAGTTGACGACGATGCTGGTGGCCGATGGCACGGAAAGCGTCACGGTGAAGAACGCCGTACTGCCCTCGAACGTGTTAGGCGCGTCGGCGATCGAAATCGTGGATGTGTCGTCGTCGATGATCGTTGCTGTACCCTGCGCACGGTTGATCGATGCGCCCGTCGCGTTGCTGAGATTCACGACGAATGTCTCGTCCGATTCGTCGATATTGTCGGCGACCACATTCACGGCGATTGTCTTTGTCGCGTCGCCGGGATTGAATGTCAGCGTGCCGCTGGTGGCGGTGTAATCGGCGGGGGCAGTGGCTGTGCCGTTCGCGGTCGCGTATTGCACCGTGCTGGTCGTGGCAACGGCGGGAGTCCGCGTCACGGTGAACGTGGCGGTTGTGGTCCCGCCGGTTCCTTCGGTGACTGTGACGTCATTGATCGCGAGTGTCGCTGGTGCGGCGCATGCCGAAAATTCCGAGGTGTTGCCGGCCGGATCGGTGGCCGTCGCGGTGGCGATAGTCATCGGGAAGGGCACGGCGACGCTGAAGGTCGCGTTCCCCATAGCGTCGGTGGTGACGACTGTCGAAGCGGCGAAGGTTGCGCCTTCACCGAAACCCGATGCATCGCATACGGCGTTATCGAAGAGCTCGATCGTGAATGCCGTCGAGGCGGTGCTGTTCAGCGTTCCCGCGACAGTCGTCGTGCCGGCGTTCAAGATCACCGACGTCAGCACCGGGAAGTTCTGCAGATTGTTAGGTCCCGTGTCGGCATCGCCCGGGTCGTTCGGAACCACGCCGCCGAAGTCGATCCCCAGCCCCACATTCGAGTTGATGGAGTTGCGACTGGTCCTGACGCCGGTTGTGGTAGGGCCGGACACCACCACGCCGGTGCCGTTGAACCAGATGGTGTTTCCTGCGCCGGCAGCCGTTCCGCCGATCTGAGCACCGCCGGTGCCCGCGGCCAGGATGCCAATCTGAACATTGCCTCGGTTCGCAGTCCCGGCGGCGTCAGTGCCGATGAAGTTTCCCTGGATGACCGTGGCTGCCGAACTGCCGATGACAAAGACGCCGGTGAAATTCGCGGAAATGACATTCCGCGATGCGGCCGTCGTGCCGCCGATCGTGTTGTTTGGCGCGTTGCTAATGGAGACTCCTGACGAGCTGTTGCCGAGGGCGGCCGATCCGGCAGCATTGAGGCCGATGTAGTTTCCCGCAATCACATTCCCGGTTGTTGTCGCGCCACTGAGGGTGACGCCGTTAGAAGCGTTGCCGGAGATCACGTTGCGCGATCCCGCGGTGGTCCCTCCGATGGTGTTGTTCGCTCCGCCCGATATTTGAATTCCGCCGCCCGTGTTGGGGATCGCGACATTCCCGGTCGTGTCGATGCCGATGTAATTGCCCGTCACGGCGTTCGAAGACGAAGGGTTGAAGCTGATGGCGTTCCCGCCATTCCCGGAGATCACGTTTCCGACGATGCTATTCCCCGGGCTGTTGAAGATGGAGATCCCTCCCGAATTGTTCTTGATGGCCGCCGTGCCGGCGGCGTTCAATCCAATGAAGTTGCCCAACACCCGCACTGGCGTGGTGGCGGCATCGGTCACGCGGATCCCTTGAGATCCATTGCCTGAGATGATGTTCCGCTCCGCGGCGGTCGTCCCGCCGATGGTCGTGTTGGTCGCGCCCTGGTTGATGAGGATTCCGTAGTTTGTGTTTGCGATGGCAGCAGTTCCGGCGGGGTTCGTTCCGATGAAATTGCCGGTGATGGTTGAACCGTCGTTTCCTGCTGCGGTAACAATGATGCCGACGGCAAGGCCGGAGATGGTGTTCTGGACGACGGCCGTATTTGTCGCCTTGAAGACGGTGACGCCGGTGCCCACGCCGCTCGCAACCGCCGCTGTTCCCGCCGCATTGATGCCGACGTAGTTGCCCTCGATCCTGTTCGCCGTAGCAGGGCCCGCGAACGTCGCCACTCCGATGCTGCCGCCCGTATTGCTGGAAATGACATTACGCGCCGCGGCTGTAGGGCCGCCGATGCGATTGTTCGAACCGCCCGAAATAGTCACGCCGAAGGCATTCGGACGCGCAAGATTTCCGGTGATGTCCGTACCGATGTAGTTGCCCTCGATGACGTTCGAATCGCCGGCGATGGTGATGGCGTTGCCGTTGGTGCGGTTGATCACCAGACCCTTGATCGTGCACCCGCTCGATGTAATGAGGAGCGTATCGCCGCTCAGGGAGCCCGTTGCGTCGATCTCGATGATCGGCGTGCCGGCGAAGCCGGGTTGCGTCGTGCCGTCGATGATCACGGCATCATTGATCTGGAGCAGGAACGTCCCTGCCAGCGCAATCGTCTGCGGACCTGAGCCGATCGCGAAGACGATCGTGTCGAGACCCGGATTCAGATCCGCGTTGGCGATCGCCTGTCCGAGCGATCCGGGGCCGTTGGGCGCATTGGTCGTGACGGTGAACGTGGCCGCCGAGACGGAGACGCACCACAGCGACAAGATGGCCGTGAAGAGACGGCGCACGATCGGACCCGGCGCGACGATATCACGCTTGGTGCGGGAATGTGATGATGAATCCTGCGATCGTCAGCGCCGCGGGAGGCAGGATCATTTTCCAATCCATCCTCACCAGCGCGAGGATGAATCCGTAGATGGTGATCGACTCGAGGAGCGCCCAGGCGATGATGTTGTACAGGCGACGCGGCGCACCGCGCTCGCGAAATCGCGCCCGCGTGAAAAACGCGGCCACGAATGTCAACGCGCTGATCGAGTACAGGATGATCGTGAATTCGTCGTGCAGCGCGGCCTGGAACGGTCGCTGCGCGTTTCGCTGAGCGATCGTAAAAGCGATCAGACAGTAGATGAGGATCGACGCAAAGAGCGCCGCCCAGATGATGCGCTCGATTTTCACGGTGGGTTCCATTTCACCACTGAGTTTATTTCGCGGGCGGGTCGAAGGGGCGGGAGCGAAGAATCTATGGCGGCGCAGACATCTTCGCGATTTGCGCGACGATCGAACCTAAAGACGCGACGATGTCCCGCGCTGGTTCGCCGTCGAGCGCGATGAGGTCGTCCTCTGTGGCTCTGTGGTGAAAGTCATCCCGGAAGCTGGAAGCTGTAGCGGCGAAGCTCTCGCCCGATATCGTCCACGAGTTGGAGATAAAACGTCCCTTCAAGAAATGGCGGCAACCGAGGCCACCGCGAATCCGCCAAGCGCGATGCGGCCGCCGGAAAACCGAGAGGACTCGGCGTCACCTCGATCCAAAGTGATGCTGCGCATTCTTGCGAGATGTCGGCCGCAAACGCCGGCCAATTTGGAATGACGCTTTGGCGTTTCGACACAAGCAACAAACGCCGCATGAATCGCTCGCCGTAGTACCGGTTGCCAAATCGCAGAAACGATTCCGATTCCCATCGAAGCCTCTCGGGAGCTCGAGCGCGTGCCGGATTGTGGAGGTGAATCGCTTTCGCGGCGGGCACATACCACGACTGGAACCCGGCGCGCGCGACGCGCAACAGCCAGTCGTTCTCTTCAAAGTAGAGTCGGAATTCCTGGTCGAGCGGCCCGACGGAGTGCCACGTCTGGCGGCGAAAGGCCAACATCGCGCCGCTCAGCGCCGTCGTTGCGATGGGATCGCGGCTTCTCCAGAAACGCCGCGCATGTTGCCGCCACGCGTTGCGGGCACGTTCGAGTTTTGCGAGACTGCGTTTGCCAGCGACCTTCAACAACTCATTGCGACGGGTCCGCTCTTCCGTGCAGGGTAGGAGAAAATTGCAATCGCGATCCCAGAAGAATTGCGGGCCGGCGACGGTGGCTCCTGACTCGAGCGCGACGTGCAAGGCTCGCAAGCAGCCGGGAAGAACGATCACATCCTCGTTCATCAGAATGATCGAGTCGGACCGCGTTCTCGGGAACGCCAGGTCGACTGCGCCGGCATAACCCCCATTTCTACCGATAGCGAAATAGTCGACGCCAAGCGACTCGAGGAGCCCGCGTTCTTCCGCGGTGCTGCCGTTGTCGGCGACGATGATGTTCAGGCCGACATTACTCGCGGTCGCGTCGTCTCTGAGCGCTGCTACGGCATCCCGGACCGATGCCGCAGCGTGGAAATGCACGATGATGACGTCGATCGAACAGCTCAGCTCGGCCGCATCCATTCGTCATTCTTATTGACCATCTTGAAGAAGAAATCGTCATAGGTTCGCGCCGAAACCGTCTTCTTGATGGTGCAATGCTGACAATCGATTCCGGGCTTCACGAGCTCGAATTCCGCGCGAAGCCGGTTCAGTTCTTCTCCGTTCCAGATGTCGTCGAAAGACTCGCGGGCGAGATTGCCGGCCGGAGGTCGCGTCCACGACATGCACGGGTGAACATCGCCGTTGGCATGGATCGCCAGTGTGTCCCATGGCCGCTGACACGTTTTGCGTTCGCCTGAAACGTTGTGGAGCTCGATGACACCAGCCGTATCGCGAATGAACCCGCAGTCTTCGATCCCATTTCGCCGGCAGTAGTCGGCAAACAGCGGTCGCACACGCCGAACCTTCTCGTAGAACGCCTCGTCTTTGCTTTCCTGGCCGCTCGTAAACGCCATCGGCTCGATCGTTCGCACATCGATCTGTTCGGGCCGGATGGCATCGAGTAGCGTCAGGAATTCCTGGAAGTGGTCGACATTCCGCTGCATGAGGACGTGATTGATCTGAAGCCGCGGGAATGCGACGCCTCGACGTGCTCTCAATGTCTTGAAGAGATCGATCTTGCCGAGGACGGTATCGAGTCGCGCGCCGACGCGGATGTCCTCATAGATTTCCTTTGTGCCGCCGTCGATCGAAAAGGTGAGGGATGTGATTTGCGAGTCGAGGATTTTCTCGATGGTCCGCTCGGTGAGCAGCGTTCCATTCGTGACAACGCGCGAGTACGGAACGCCGTATCGGCCGACGAGCTGGAGGCGATCCGGAAAATCGGCTGTCATGAAAGGCTCGGTCATGAGCGACATGTGAAGGTAGGTCGTGAGCGGAAAAACCTGTCGCGCGATTCTCTCGAACAGCCACGCCGGCATGTGATAGCGAGGAACGGCGGCGACGCGTGGATCGCTGAATCCACACATCCTGCACTTCAGATTGCAGGTGTTGTTCTGCTCGATGAAAACGTTGAGATAGCGACCCGCTTCGTCGGTGTGTCGACGCCACTCGAGCTTGCGTGCAAGCACGTCGTACTCCGACGAATTGTGCATGGACAAAATACGGTGCGTCTTCGCGAGTCGTTTAGTTTCTCTTCACCACCCGCCCGCCCTTCATGACAAAGGCCACGCGTTCGAGCGCGGTGATGTCGCTCAGCGGATCGCCGTCGAGCGCGATGAGGTCGGCCTCGTACCCCGGCGCGATGGTGCCGATGCGATCGCCCAGGCCGAGCGACTCGGCCGCCAGCGAGGTCGCGGAGATGATCGCCTGCTTCGGATCCTGTCCCCCCTTCTGCACGCGATAGATCAGCTCCTGGAAATTGCGGCCATGCGATCCGGCCACGGCGTCAGTCCCGAATACCATCTTCAATCCTTTGGTCTTCAGTCCCAACTGAAAAACATTCAGCGCTTTCGGCACCGCCTTCTCCATCTGGGCAAACCCCTCGGCGGTGTAATTCCCGATGCCGATGAAGTGGGCCTTGTTCTCAAAATAGTTACGAAAAACTAAATCGATATTAGGATCGAAGAATACTGCATGTTCTGCCATGAAATCCAGGGTGGCCTGGTCGAGAAGCGCGCCGTGCTCGATCGACGTGCAGCCGGCCAGGACCGATCGCTTCACGCTTTCCGGCCCATGAGCGTGCACGGCCACGCGCAGGCCTGACGTTTTGGCCTCGCCGCAGGCGGCGTCCATCTGCTCCTGCGACATGGTCGGCCCGCCGCCGCTGCGAATGCTCTGCGACGCGAAGATCTTGACCACATCCGCACCCTCCGACTTGATCCGCCGGACTGCTTCGCGAAGCTGATCGGGCGTGAGTTTGCTATCGGTGATCTGTTCGATCGAGGTGAGGATGCGCGGCATGGGGAGCGAGTTCCGCTCCGCAAATTCACGGATGGTCTTGTCGATCGGCGCGCCGAGCGATTGCACGGTGGTGATGCCGCCGCGGACGGTGGCGGCCGCGTTTTCCGCCGCGAACAGCGCGTACTCCTCGGGCGTTTCGCCGCGGCCGTCATCATTCGACCGGCCGTTTTTGTCGAAATGCCAGCCGATGTGCACGTGCGTGTCGATGCCGCCCGGCATCAGCGTGCGGTCGCCGAGGTCAATGTCGGCGCGGGTGGGGTGGGGATCGATACGGACGATTTTGGAATCGTCGACCACCACCGCGGCCTGGCGCACTTCGTGCCCGCGACCATCGAGGATACGCGCCGCGCGGATGACGATCTCTTTCGCGTGGAGCGACAACGTTGTAGAGAGCAGAGCAGTGAAAAGGATGCATCGCATGAAGCGCAGTCTATGTTTTTTTCTCTTCCTCGCGAGTGCCACCGCTCAGGCGCAGTTGACAACCGAGCGCGCGGGCACATCGCAATTTCTCATCGCCGCGGCGGGGGCGGTGATCGGCGCGAACGGAACGTTTTTCCGCAGCGACATCACCATCATCAACTACCGCACCGATGCCGATCAGCGGATTCGTTTCCAATGGTTGCCGCAGGGCACGAGCGGCACGGCCGTCCCGGCGGTGGAGTTGACTCTGATGAAAGCGACCGGTTTCAGCTCGGAGGATTTTGTGACCAATGTCCTCATGCAGAGCGGACTCGGATCGATTCTCGTCACTGCCTTGACCGCCGACGGTCAGTTCGACGTTGCCGGCAAAGTGCACGCGACTGCGCGGATCTGGTCGAACCAGCCCGGCCTGTCGTCGGGAACGGTGTCGCAGACATTTCCGATCATCGCCATCAACGACATCAACACCCCGCGCCTCTCGATCCTTGGGCAGCGCCGCGACGATCGGTATCGGACCAACGTCGGCATTGTGAATCTCGATCCCCAGCCGCAAACGTTTCAGGTCACCGTTGTCGCGGACGGGCTCACCGAATTCGTGAGCGTTCCGGTGCCGGGGCTTTCGATGCAGCAAGTCAGCCTCATCGGTCCGCCCAGGAACAACCTGCAGCTCGCGGTGACGAATACGACCGCGGGAGCTCAGAGCTTGCGGTGGATCGCGTACGGTTCGTCGGTCGACAACGTCACCGGAGACAGTTGGTCGTCCCTCGGATATGTCGTCAATCAGTGATTGCCGATCGCGCGCCTTCGCGGAGGCGCCTCGCCGGCGAGGAACCACGGCCTTGCGGTCGGCTCCTGTTTGAGGAAGGCCAGCAGCATCGCTCCGACTTTCTGTTCGCCCGATTGCGCCGGATGCGTGCCGTCGCTCGACTCGACATCGCTGCGCGACCACGTCAGGCCGTCGGATCGCGGATTCATGCCGTCGGCCCACAGATACGGTCCCCACGCGATCCACGGCGCGACGCCGTTGGAATTGAGATCGCCGGCGCGCGCATCGATCTGGCCACTGCGCATTTGATCGATCTGCGCCTGTACGGCCCACTTCACCGCGAACGCCGTTTCGTAGGCGTAGGGCTCAGGATTCAGAGAGCTGGTCGCGTAGCCGGCGTAAATGCGACTCGAGAGGTAGACGATGTGCAGGTTCGGATAGCGGACTTTCATCGCGCGAAGAATTTTTCCGAACTGCGTGACCATCCGAAAGGCGTCGGCATTCTGCGCCGGCAGGGAGGAAGTCGGCTGCGGATTCGCCTCCTTCAGCCACGCCACCTGCACCTGGGCCTCGCTCACTCCGGCTGGAGTGAGATCGCGGTCGCGGACGTAGTCGTAATTCGGTTGCGTCGGTGCGTCCCACGTGTCGCCGGTCTGCCCTCCGCGCGCGCCGTTGACGAACAGCAATGTCGAATGATTGACCGCCGCATCGCGCGTCGCCTGGCCGACGAACGACCACGTCTCGCACGGCGCCGGATTTCCCTGAGCGCAGAATTCCTGGGTGGTATTGGACATCCCGATGGAGAGCATCACGATTTTTCCGGTGGCGGAGGGATTTCCGTTGCGGTCGAGGGGGCGGATCAGCGCCGCGTGTGCCATCCCCGAAGCGGCGTGGTCGGCCGGGATGGCGTTGCTGCCGCCTTCGTACAGACCGCCTTGATATTGCGCGAGATAGCTGCGCGTGCCGAGGTCGCTCAGAGGGATGCGCTGGCCGAAGGCCGAGGCCGACACCAGCAACACAACTGCGAACCATCGGCGCATGATCAAAGGACTGCCGGGCCTCGGGCCGCGTTTACGATATGCTCCTCCGGCGCAATGTTTGCGACAGTCTTTCGTAAAAGGTAGGAATTGATGGGTTCCAAGGTTTTCGTCGGCAATCTCGATTTCAACACGACCCGCGACGAGGTGCAATCGCTGTTCGCGCAGGTCGGCTCGATCCGTGATGTCTTTCTTCCGACCGATCGTGAGAGCGGGCGTCCGCGCGGGTTCGCGTTCGTGGAGTTCGAAAACGAGGGGGACGCTCAGAAGGCGATCGAGCGCTTCAACGGATACGAGCTCAGCGGGAGGGCCCTGCGCGTGAATCCGGCCGAGGATCGGCCGCGCGGTAGCGGTGGGCAGCGCGGAGGCGGCGGCTACGGCGGGGGCGGGTATGGGGGCGGCGGGTACGGTGGCGGGGGAGGGGACGATCGGTTTCCGGGCGGCAAGTCGAAGGGCAGCCGGCGGAACATTCGCGGCAAAAAGCGAAGCCTGTAGCTACGCTTCCCCGGCCAACCGCCTCGGAAATTTGCTTCGATGCCGCCGGATTTCGATGATCCGAGTCACGATGACTTCGACTGGCAAGCACATTGTCGATGATTTCGAAGCCCTTCCGGACGCCGAGAAGCCCGAAGTCTTGGCTCGTATTCTGACGATCTCGAAGGACATCGACTATCCGCAAACTGGGGACGAGGAGCTCGTCACCGCCGCTGACCACGTCTTTCTCGAGTACGATCATCGAGAAACGACAAAGTGAATGCGCCCCACCGCGGCGAGGTTTGGCTTGTCGATCTCGGCATGGCGGCGAAGGTTCGTCCATGTCTCATCATCAGCATTGCAGCACAAGATGTCGACCGAGCGCTCGTGACCTTGGTACCGCACACAACGGCGTTGCGAGGAACTCGCTTCGAATATTCAGTCGCCGTTCGATTCCTTAAGCCTGGCGCTTGCTACGCGCAAGGTATCGTGACCGTTCCAACAGGGAAACTTCTGCGTCGTCTCGGAAATCTTAGCGGTGAGCAGCTCGGCGGTGTCGCGGCGGTTCTGCGAATCTGGCTAGGTCTGGCGTAGTGCGAACGTTTACGCTTCCCCGCCGCGATAGCGAAATCGCGCGACCTCCGATTCGAAGTCGCGGCCGCTCAGCACCAGATTCTGCACGGTGGCGTTGAACTCGCGCGCGATGGCGTCATTCTCCTGCGCGATGTCGAGCATCGTCCTGGCCGCTTGCGCGATCCGCTCGGTCTCGCTCATCTGGCGCTGGAGGTGATCGCGCATGTTGCGCGCATCCTCCGCGATTTTTTCCATCGCGACCGTGATCCCGCGCCCGGCCTGCGACTGTTCGTCGGTGGCCTTCTTCACCTGCGCCGCGATCTCGCGCACGCGATCGGCCTCCTGGGCCAGCAGCTCCGTTCCGCGCGCCTGTTCGCTCGTGCCGCGATTGATCTCCGCGATGGCGTCCGACATCCGCGAGGTCACGTCATGCAGATGGCGGCTGGCGGCCGCCTGTTCCTCCAGCGCGCGCGAGATTTTGGTCGCCATGTCGTACGACCGGCCGGCGCTGTTGACAATCTTCTGAAGCGATGAGGTGGCGTTCTCCGCGAGCTGCACGTTGGCCTCGACGCGCTCGACGCCTTCGTTGATCTTGGCGACCGCCTGACGCGATCCGCTCTGCACCGCCTTGATGATCGCGGCGATTTCCTTCGTCGATCCGCGCGTCCGCTCGGCCAGCTCGCGGATCTCGTCGGCAACCACGCCGAATCCGAGGCCCTGCTCGCCGGCTTGGGCGGCGATGATGGCGGCGTTGAGCGCGAGCAGATTCGTGCGCGTGGTGATCTCCTCGATCACGGTGAGAATCTGATTGATCTGCCCAACCGAGCCCTGCAGCTGGTCGATGGTCGTGGCCGTGCTGTTGGTGAGATCGCGCGACGCGTTGATGCCCTCCACCATCGTGGCCACCGCCTCCCCACCCGCTTCGGCGTCTTCGCGCACATGACGCGAGATCACGGCCGTGGACTGCGCGGCGTCGCGCAGCTCCGAGATGGTCGAATCCATCTCGCTGACGAACGAGAGCGCCTCCTCGCCGATGCCGGCGAGCACGCCGGTGCGTTTGGAGATTTCGCGCATGGAAGCATCCATCTCGGTGGTCGACGCGGAGGTTTTCTCGACCGATTGAAAGAGGCGATCGGTGCTTCGCGCGATCTGTTCGGCCGAGGCCTGCAATTGCAGGGCGCGCGAGGAGGCATCTTCGGTCAGCGACGTAACGGTGTCGGCGGCGGCCACGACGCTTCGAATGCCGCCGCGCACGTTTTCGAGAGAGGTGGTGGAGTTCTCGGTCAGCTTGGCCTGATCGCGCGACCGCGTCAGCAGCGATTCCGTGCCGCCGGTGATGACGCGGACGCCTTCGGTGATCGTACTTCCGCTGCCGCCGACGCGGCCTAACAGCCTGCGCAGATTGGTGCGCATCTCGCCGAAGCTCTCCGCCAGCTCGCCGACTTCATCGTCGGAGAAGACCCGCGGCGCGACATCGAAGTTGCCCTGAGCCATTTCGGCCGCCAGTCCCCGCAGCGTGCGCAAAGGCGAGGTCACATCGCGCGACAGGAAATAAGCCGCGATGGCGAAGACGAGCGACGTGAGCAGCGCGATGATCACGGTGTACAGCGTGATCTGCATCGGAATCTTGCGATACGGGTCCCACGGAATCGAGAGCGCCAGGATCGAGCCGTCCTTGAGCCGCGCGAACTTCACGACGTGCGGCGACACGAAGGCCGTGCTGTCGCCGGTCCGGATGCGGCGAATCACTTCGACTTCATCCGGAGTGAGCGGATCGCCGGTGTTCGTCACCTGACCATTTCGCGAGATCAGATGCAGCGTGTACTCCGCCGGAATGTAGAGCCGCAGATCGTCGAGAATTTTCGGATCGATTTGCGCGGAGAGATTGGCGGTGTCGTAGATCCGCTGAAACCGCTCGGAGGAAGAGGTGATCGCGAGACCCTCCAGCGCGATCAGAACTTTCGACGAGATCAACTCGATGAGTGCCGCCGATGAAACGATGAAGCAGCCGATGAAAACAATCGCGATCTTTCGTCCGATCGACGTCTCGTGACCGACAAAGCGTCCGCGGCCCATCGATGCCAGCAGGCGCTTGCCGGCCACGTAGGCCCACGCGATTCCCGGAAATGCCGCGATCGACGCCGCAACTGCGAAGTAGCCGAAGCCCATCCACGACCGCATGACCAGCCAGGTCGACGCGGCCGCGAAAACGATTCCGCTGAGGCCGAGGATGATGGTGGCCACGCGCAGGGTGATGCGGAAACAGTCCGACATCTCCTTCGAGGCGTCGCGTTCAGCGGCCATGGCCTCTTCCACGCGCCGCGTATACGGCGTCAGGAAATATCCGTACGCCAGCGCCGCGACCACGTACATCCATAGAAGCAGGAGCGCGACATCAATGGCCGTCCCCGCGGTCAGCGCGATCACCTGCGCCAGGAAGAGGAACGCCAGCGGAATCGTCACCGCCGCCGGCGGCGCGGTCAGCCGCAGCAAGTACCTTTGGGTGAAAGACACGTGTAATTGTAGTGCCGGGTGCCGCGTGCCGGGTGCCGCTTGTATGATGCGCAGCATCGGCACCCAGCACCCGGCACCCGGCACCTCGGTTCTCTATCTCCACGGCTTCGCTTCTTCGCCTAACAGCCAGAAGATCCACAGCCTGCGCGCTCTGCTGGCACCGCTGGGGGTCGAGCTCAATACGCCCGACCTCAACGTTCCGTCATTCGAGAGGCTCGATTTTGAGGCCATGGTCCGCCGCGCCGGCGAGGCGGGCGGCGCTCCACGCGCCATCGTCGGGAGCTCGTTGGGCAGCGTCGTCGCGCTGGAGGTAGTGCGACGCGGGCTGCACCTCCCCCTCGTTTTGATCGCGCCCGGCCTGGGCATCCGCGATCAGTGGCTGGCGAAGCTGCCGCCCGGCGATCCGGTCGAGATCTTCAATTACGCGCAGGGGCGGACGATGCCGATCCATCGCGCATTCTTCGAGCAAATGTCGCGCGTGGACGTCGACCGCCAGCCGCCGCCCGTGCCGGTTACGATCTTCATGGGACGCCTCGACGAAACCATCAAATTCGAGCGCGTTGCGCGGGTGTGGGAATCGTGGAAGGCGAGCGGGAAACTGGCTGCGGGATCGCGACTCATCGAGATTCCTGAAGGCGACCACGGATTGACGGCCTTCGTCGACCGCATCGCTCCCGAAATCCATAAAGCCTCTGATATTCTCAACAGTCATCCTTGACACTCGAGGCGGGATACCTGATCGGGCCGTATCGTGTCGTCGCGCCGATCGGCGCGGGCGGCATGGGAGAGGTCTATCGAGCCCGCGACACGAAACTCGATCGCGACATTGCGCTGAAAATTCTTCCGCCCGACGTCGCCAGCGCCGAGGCGCTTCGGAGATTCGAACAGGAGGCGCGGGCGGCGTCGTCGCTGAATCATCCCAACATCGTTGCCATCTACGACGTCGGCCGCTCCGAGTCGATCGCGTACATCGCGATGGAGTTGATCGAGGGGCAGACGCTTCGCGGGCTGATGGCGGGCGGCCCGATGCAGGTGAAAGAAGCGCTGCGGATCGCGGCCAAGGTCGCCGACGTGCTGGCCACCGCGCACGAGCGCGGCGTCATCCATCGCGATCTCAAACCCGAGAACGTGATGATCTCCCGCGACGGCTACGTGAAGCTGCTCGACTTCGGACTCGCAAAAGTACGGCTGTCATTTGCCAGCGGCGACAAGACGCAGCCCCTGACGCATACCACCGCCGGCCATGTCTTCGGGACGGCGTCGTACATGTCGCCGGAGCAGGCCGCCGGCCGTCCTGTCGACTTTCGCTCCGACCAGTTTTCGCTGGCGGTAATCCTGTACGAGATGATCACGGCGCGCCGGCCGTTCGATCGGCCGAGCTCCGCTGAAACTCTGACCGCCATCATCCGCGAAGATCCGCCGCCGCTGAATGTCAGCGAGCTCTCGGGCGGGCGGGAACTGCAACAGATCATCAATCGATGTCTCGCGAAATCGCCGCAGGATCGCTATGCGTCGACGCGCGATCTGGCACGCGATCTTCGCGATCTGCGCAATCGTCTGTCGACCGGCTCCGATCGCACCGATCGATCGCTCCGGAACTTCAGACTCGAGGCGCCGCGACTTCCAGTTCTGGCAGCCGTGGTAGTCCTTCTGCTGATCGCCACCGGCGTGACGATGTGGCTGACGCGCGGACGGACGCAATCGGCGACACCGAGCGTAACGAAATCGCTGGCGGTCATTCCGTTCCGTGACGTCAGCGGATCGGTCGAGAATCAGATTTTCAGCGACGGCATTTCGGAGATGGTCAGCGCGCGTCTCGATTCGGCGCCCGGACTGCGCGTCATCGGCCCGTTTGAAGGCACAGCCGTGCCGGCCGGATCGGATCCCCGCGATATTGCCAAGCGCCGTGGTGCCACGCTGATGCTTACCGGCAGCGTGCAACGTGCCGGCGAGCAGCTTCGCGTCAGCTTTCTACTTCGCGACATCAAATCGGGGTCACGGCTGGCCGGGGACACGATCACAGCGCCCAGCGCAGAGGTGTTTCCGGTGGAGGACCTGGTGGCCGAAAGCGTCCTCCAGGCGCTCAACATGTCGCGCACGCGGCGTATCGCCCGCGGCGGAACTGTGCTGGCTGGAGCGGATCAGCGGACGTACACGCAGGCGGTGGGACTCATCCAGCGAATGCAGAGCGAGGATTCGCTGGATCAGGCCATCCACATGCTCGAGACGTTGCTGCAGAGCGCACGCGATTCGGCGGCCGTCAACGGAACGCTGGGGAAGGCGCTGCTGCGCAAATACAATGTGACGCGGAATCGCACGCTGGTCGACCAGGCCGCGATCTACGCCGAGCGCGCGGTTCTTCTCGATCCGGATGACGCCGACGTCCACGTCACACTCGGAGAATTACGGCGCGCCAACGGCCGCTGGCCCGAGGCCAGGACCGAATTTCAGCGCGCTCTCATCCTGCAACCGCAATCGGTCGATGCGCGTCTCGGAATGGCCGACACACTCGAAGCTCTCGGCAAGCTGCCCGATGCTGATCGACTGTATCGCGAAGCAGTGGTGCTGAGTCCCGATTACGCCGACGTCTACGGCAAATACGGACGCTTCTGCTATCTGCATGGACGGCTGGAAGAGGCCGCGCGTTACTTCACGAAGCAGACCGAGATTCTCCCCGACGCGCCGCGCGGTTATGCGAACCTCGGCGCCGCGCTGCAAGGACTGAAACGTTACGATGAAGCCTTGCGCGCCTATCAACACTCGATCGATCTACGTCCGACAGGAGCTGCTTACTCCAACCTCGGCAGCCTGCAGTTGTATCTCGGCAAGAACGCCGAGGCTGCCGCGGCGTATGAAAAGGCGGCGGCGCTGACCCCCAAGAACAACGTCTATTGGGCCAACCTCGGCGACGCCTACCGCTGGACGCCGAAACAGCGGAGCAAATCGGGTCCGGCGTACGAACAGGCGATTCGTCTTTTGCGCGATGATCTGACAGTCAATCCCAATGATCCCGTCGCGCGCGCCCGTCTGGCGAGCTGCCTCGCAAAACGCGGCGATCTTGGCGCGGCACAGATGGAGCTGGACATGGCCCTGAAGACGGATCCGACAAGCTCGGAGGCCTTGTTTCAGGCTGCCATCGTGGCCAATATTCGCGGCGATCACGACGGCGCGTTCGTCTGGCTCGAGCGAGCGGTCGCGTCGGGCCGTCCGGCCGCCGACGCCGCACGCGATCCCGAGCTCGCCAATCTCCGGAGTGATCCTCGCTTTCAGAAAGCGCTCAGCACGCCCAAAGCAAAAACTTAGGAGGGAGAGTCATGCGCAAAACGACCCTGGCATTCCTGGCCATCGTTGCGGTATCGGTCGCCGCCTGCAAGTCCATGTGTCCCTGTGATTTGAAAAACCTCAATGCATGCCAGAGCAAAAACCCGCCGATCGTCTGTATCGATCCGGACAGCTTGAAACCGTCGCAGGATCCCGTGTACGTCAAGGGCGGAGATACTGTGCACTTCTATATCGCTTCCGGACGTGGAAACCTGACAATCACCTACGAGCCTGGAACGCCGATCGATTATGCGAAGGGTGTCGGCCCGCACGCGTGGGTCCACACGCTGCCCGTCAAGGAGGCGAAAAAGTACAAGTACACCATCGACGTCGACGGGCGAAAGTTAGATCCCGACATGGTCATCGAGCCATAGCGCGTACCGCGCGCCGCCGCGGTGGCGCGTTGACGATCAGCGCGTCATTCACATTGACCGCGCCGAAGCCCTGCACGATCGCGCCGCCCGGGATGTAGATCCGGCCCTCGACGACCGCCGCGCCGATGCCGTGACGTGGAATCGTCATGGGCGTATCCGTGCGCCAGGTATCGGTCGCGATGTCGTAGAGCTCGCTCTGCTCGAAGACGCCGGTCGAAGAAGATGGATTGCCTTCGCCTCCGAAAACATAAATTCGATTGTCGATCACAGCGGCCGCGATTCCGCTCCGCGCCGTGGGAAGCGGTGCGAGCGGAGTCCACAAGTTGCTGATCGGGTCGTACATCTCGAGAGCGTTGATGTTGCGCGATGTGCGACCGCCGGCGACGTACAACTTCCCGCCGGCGCCAACGGCCGCGAGATGTTCGCGCGCCGTGGGCATGGGCATCAGCGTCGTCCATCGATCAGTCAGCGGATCGTATGCCGTGAGGACATCTGCGCCAGGACTGCCGCCGGCGACGTAAATGCGTCCGTCGATCGCCGCGGCCGCCGCGGCTCCGCGCGGCGATGGCAGCGAAGCGACGCGCGACCAGACGTCAATCCGCGGATCGTATCGATAGACGACGGAGGTGGGATCGAAATTGAGGGTGCGATATCCGCCCATCACGTAGAGGATGTCGCCGATCGCCGCGGCGGCCGAATGATGCAGCGGTTCGGGCAGCGGCGCGACGAATTGCCATCGATTCGCGATCGGATCGTACTGTTCGACCGAAGCGAGGACGGACGTGCCGGAGATGCCGCCGATGGCGTAGACCTTTCCGTTCGCTGATGCGACCGCCAGCTCCTGCCGCGCGCTCTGGAGCGGCACGAGCGAAACCCAGATTGCGGCGAGGAGCGGGATCACATACATAATCTGCGCCGATGCTGGCGCTTCTGCTCGCGCTCTGTGGAGCGCCGCCGACCCCGGCGGCGCGTGCCGGCGAGGTCGCCGGCGCTCCACTTCCCATCGCGGTGTGGTACGGCGGCGGAAAAGTACGCGCGCCGATGCTCGATCCCGATCCGCGCGCGCATCGCGACGAGTGGCGGGCCGACCTTCGCCAGATCAAATCCCTCGGATTCAATTCTGTGCGGACGTGGATCGACTGGGCGAGCGCCGAGCCGCGGGAAGGGGAGTATCACCTCGAGAATGTCGAGCAGCTCGCCGATCTCGCGCAGGAGGTCGGACTCAAAGTCATCGTGCAGGTTTACGTCGATTCGGCGCCCGACTGGGTGGGCAAGAAATTTCCAGACTCCCACTTCGTCTCGATCAGCGGCGAAGTGATGCCGTCCCATGCTGCTCCCGGCTACTGCTTCGATCATCCCGGCGTGCACGCGGCCGTCCTGGGCCTGTTCACAACGCTGGCGCAGCGCATGCGATCGAAACCGGCGTTCCTGGGATGGGACCTTTGGAGCGAGCCGCACGTCATCAACTGGGCCGAGGCGACGTACATGCGGAGTGCGGAATTTTGTTTCTGCCCGTACAGCGTTGCGCGATTCCGCAGATGGCTGCAGCAGAAATACGGCTCCCTCGATGCGCTCAATCGAAGCTGGTACCGGAGATTCGAATCGTGGGATGAGGTCGAGCCGAATCGACTCAGCACAATCCTGTCGTACACCGACTATATCGACTGGCGATCGTTCATCACGCAGAAGCTGACCGAGGATCTGCACGCGCGCTACGACGCGGTGAAGAGCGTTTCGCCCGCTGCCGTTGCGACCAGCCATGCCGCGGCGCCGAATCTGTTCACTAGTCCTCTTTCCGGCGACGGCACTCCCGACGACTGGCAGATGGCGGGCGTTGTCGATTTCTGGGGCACTTCGTTTTATCCGAAACATTCCTTTGCGGTCGGACGCGATCCGGCCTGGCGCGGCGCGCTTCTCGATTTCACGCGCTCGGCCACCCGCGGCAACTTCTGGATCGGCGAGCTGCAGGGCGGATTCGGCACCGTTGCCCTGCGTGTGAGCTCGACCGTCACGCCCAACGATCTTCGCGTGTGGATGTGGAGCGCGCTGGCGCGGGGAGCGAAGGGCGTCAGCGTTTACGCGTGGTATCCGATGAGCTCAGGCTACGAGTCGGGCGGCTTCGGTCTCATCAATCTCGACGGGACGATCACCGACCGCGCGCGGGCGGCGGGGGCGGTCGCGAAGATCGTCGACGCCCATCGCGATCTTTTTCTCGGCGCGCATCCCGCTGCCGCGGAAGTTGCGATCGTCTACAACCCGCTGGCATACATGGTGGGTGGGCGGCGGCCGCTGGCGGTGGCGGGCGCGCAGAGCGAGATTGCGGCCATCGAGCGCAATTCGATGCTGGGCTACTATCGCGCGCTGTTTCCGGCCAACGTGCCCGTCGACTTCGTCCACATCAACGCCATCAGCGCGCGCTACAAGCTGATCATCGTCCCGTATCCGCTGATGATCTCCGAAGATGCCGCACGCGCCCTGAAGGATTTCGTCCGCAACGGCGGCTCGCTGGTGGCCGAAGCACGGCTGGGGTGGAATGACGAGCGCGGACGCGCCAAAGAAATCATTCCCGGGTTCGGATTGAATGAAGTCTGTGGCTGCCGCGAAACGGCAGTGCAGATGACGGCCAGCGGAAAGAGCGAGGTCATCCTCGAGAACGGCGACCGATTCAAAGGCCTGCTTTATCAGGAAAGTCTCGCCCCTCACCCCGGCCCTCTCCCCGCGCCGCGGGGAGAGGGTGGCCGAAGGCCGGGTGAGGGGTCCATTGCCCACTTCGCCGATGGCTCGCCGGCGATCGTCACGAACAATTACGGAAAAGGCCGGATGATGACGATCGGGACTTTCCTGGGCACGGCGTACGAGTCCGATCGCGATGAAGTTCTCGCGAAATTCATCCGCTCGCTGCTCGATTGGGCTGGCATGGCGCGGCCGCCGGCGGTGCCGGTCGAGCTGCGCACCCTCGAGTCGGGGAGTGAGCGCGTCGTCTTCGCGTTCAATCACGGCGACGCGCCGGCGGAAGTCACGTTGAAGGGTGTCGATCTCGAAACCGGCGCGAATGTGGCTCGCAAAGTCGTCGCGCCCAACGATGTGTGGATCGTGCGATCGGCGAAGGAATGAGTCGCTGGACCGCGCTCGTCCTTCTCTCCCTGGCGCTGCTTCTGGGTATGTCGCTGTGGTTCGGCATGTCGGCGGTTGCGCCGCAAGTGGCGAGGGAGTGGCACCTCAGCGAGGCCGCGACGGCCTGGCTCACGCTCACGGTGCAGCTCGGATTCGTCGCCGGCACTCTGACCAGCGCGCTGCTCAATCTTCCCGACGTCATCCGCGCCCGCCATCTCTTCGCGATTTGCGCATTTCTCGGCGCGGCTGTGAACGCATTGCTGGCGTGGACCGTTCATTCGATCGGGCCGGCGATCGCGCTTCGGATCGCGACGGGAGTTTTTCTCGCCGGCGTCTATCCACCCGCGATGAAGATCATCGCGACCTGGTTTCGCACCGGGCGCGGATTCGCGCTCGGCGTTTTGATCGGCGCTCTCACGCTGGGCAAGGCCTCGCCCTATCTCGTGAACGCGGTGGGCTCTTCGCGCTGGCGCGTCAATCTGGCGTTGGCATCGCTGGCCGCGGTCGCAGGAGGCCTGATCGTTCTTCTGCTTCACGACGGACCGTACGCGCTGCCGAATCAGCCCTTCGATTTCTCGCAGGTGACGAGCGTGTTTCGCAATCGCGGCGTGCGGCTGGCGAACTTCGGCTACTTCGGTCATATGTGGGAGCTGTACGCGATGTGGACGTGGGCGCCGGCGATGATTCGGGCGAGCGTTGCAGCCAGCGGCGGGCGGGCGGTGGTCGCGGAGTCAGCGTCGTTCGCCGTGATCGGCGCGGGCGCGATCGGCTGCATTGTGGCGGGTCTGCTGGCCGATCGCATCGGCCGCACTGTCGTCGCGTCGGCCGCCATGGCCATCAGCGGCGCGTGCTGCATCATCATTGGATTTCTGTATGGACGGTCGGAGTACGCGCTGCTGGCGATTGCCATCATCTGGGGCGCCAGCGTCGTCGCGGACTCGGCACAGTTTTCGGCGTGCGTAACGGAGCTCGGCGATCCGCGTTACATCGGAACGGCGCTGACGCTGCAGACCTGCATCGGCTTTCTGATCACGACGCTGACCATCCGACTTCTGCCCATTCTGGTCGCCGCCGTCGGCTGGCGCTTCGCCTTCATGGCCCTCGCCCCCGGCCCTTTCCTCGGCATCATCGCGATGCTTCGCCTCCGCTCGCTGCCGGAAGCGAAGCTGCTCGCGGGTGGGCGGGGGTGAGGGATCACTCGCAGAAGATGCGGACCTTGACGTCGGTTTCGTCGACGTCGATCGTCACATCTTCGAGCTGGTCGATCAGCTCTTCGAGGTTCTCCGGTCGGATCTGCGCGAGATCCAACGTCACCCCGCGTTCCTGCATCGCTTCGTTTACGCGCGCACGCGCCTGCGGCGGAATCAGACTCGCCAGGCGCACACCGGCGCGCAGAAGCTGCATCGGCGCGCGCACGTTGACCTTGGTGTCGTCTTCGCTCTCCACGATCAGGCGGAGGTATTTCGGCTTGCGCTGCGACGCCTCCGCGGGCTGACCCTTTTCGAGTGCCGCCAGCAGACGCTCCGCTTCATCGGCGTTGATCTGTCCCTGCGCCAGCATCTCCAGAATCTTGCGTCGTTCCTCGTTCATAAACTCTCCAGTTCGTGAATGGCCTCTTCCGCGGTGATCTCGCCGCGCTTCAGCCGGTCCAGAGTCTCGCCGCGCGAAGGCCGCGGATTGGTGTCGACAAAGTGAAGGGTGTTGGCGATGCGGTTCAGTCGCGATTTGATGGTCGGATAGCTGACACCAAAAACTTGCTCCATCTCCTTGATCGAGCCGTGTGCGCGGATGAATGCCGTCACGAACACCTGATCTTCGGCGCTCAGCCGCGCGAGATCGGGCAGCTCAAAGGACCCCTCGATCGCAACGTCCCTCTCCGTCAATCGGACCCGCTCGACGACCATCGGCTGTCCCAGGGTGATTTGCGTCAGCTCCTGCCAATCTGAATTTCTTGAATTTCTGGCGGCCATTACCTTAACTTTCTCAAGTTATAGGTCAATTTTATTGATCTGTCAAGGAGCAGGTTATCCTCTATTGATGAAAGATGACGCGGGGCTGAGAGAAGTTTTCCGCGGCGACCATTCGTCGGTCGAGATGGCGGGAGCGATGCTCGAGGAGCTCGGCATCGCGTCGCACCGGCGATGGGAACAGGCGGGAGGCGTGCAATTCTCAGCATCCGAAACCGCGATGATCCCGGGACGCGAGGCGGTGCTGCTGGTGCCTTCGATCGCGTACGACGAAGCGAAGGAAGCGTTGGCCGGTTTTCACAGCCCCGAACCTGACTACGTGAGCGAGCTGTCGAGCGAGATCGCCGCGAATCAGCGCAAGCGGCGCGGCTTGGCGGCGTTCATTCTGATCATCCTCTTCGGGCCGTTCGCGATCGCGCTGATCGCGATGATGGTGGTGCTGGTGGGCTCGCTGTTCAAGTGATCACTTCCACAGCGTCTGCCACCACTTCTTCTCGGTGGAAGCAAAGGTGATTTTCTTCCGAACGTCGTCGAGATTCCATCCGGTTAGCTCCGCGACGTTGCGCGCTTCTTTTTCCTGACGCTCGCGCAGCGAGGCGTGGTAACTGTCCGCCGCGTCGCAAGAGTTGTCGCCGGTCCACGGGTGATGCAGGATGTAGCGCGCCTGGAAGTTCTGACGATCGCCGGTTTCCTGGAAGACCAGATCTTCAGGGAAGTGCTCGCGGTCGTAACGCACATGGAGCCGCGTGAGAAAAACATCCGCGGCCCCGCCGCTGTTCGGATCGTTCGAGACCCAAAACACTCCGAGCGTGCGCAGTTCCTGACGGGAGAGAGGATTTGCAGCGCACGGATCGCACCAGTTCATGTCCCACGCATACTCGGTGAAGAGAGTGCTCATGTTTTCCTTGTGCACCTGCTCGCTGAACAGCGCCTTGTAAAAGGGAGCGAACTCCTGCTTCACGTACAGTGGCACGTCGACGTCGCTCGGCAGTTTGATCGTTCGATAGTTCGTCGCCTCTACCCGCCCCTTGCGCGTGATGGTGTAGACGAACAATTCCTGCGGGCCGGCCGCATTGACGGTTCCCAGTCGCACCGGCAGCATGAACTTCGGCGACTCGTAGGCAACCGAGATCGGACGGAGATAGCTATAGCCGAGCCTCGCCTGTTCGCGGAGGTTCACTTTGGCGACGAAAAATTTCATGTTCTGTTTGATGTAGCTGCCCAGGACTTCGGACGCGCCGGTCGGAATGGTGTAGCCGTTCTGGCGAAGCCACGTTTCGAGTCCGTCGCTCTGCGCGGCAGACAGGATCAGGATGTCGTACTCGCCAACGGTGTATCGCGCCTCGATCGTAACGCCGAGTTGTTTGTCGCGCTTCTCGTCGCGCATTCGCGCCCGCCCTGCCACAGTGATGGATTCGGCGACACTCGGCAGGCGGCATGGATCGGGGTCGAAGTACTCGACCAGCCGCGGCGCCGAATAAGCGTCGAGATGCTCGATGAGCGCCTTGTCGGCGATGTGGATCTGTCCGCGGGTGATCAGGGTCGGAACGGGAATCACCACCGCGAAGTCTTTCGGCTCGCCGTGAAAGTCGTTGGCCATCGTCATCACCGTGCGTTCGCCGTCGCGCACGAGCGCTACCTGCGAGGCGCGGTTGAAGATCTTCGCGTCGCCTTTTGCGACGTAGAAGCCGCAAAAAGCCTGGGCATTGGCCGCGATGAAGAGCGAAAGAAATGTGAACTTGATCATTGCCATATGGTTTGCCACCACTTCTTCTCAGTCGGCGTATCCGTCGAAACCAGATTCATCTTCTTGCGGACGTCGTTGACGTTCCATCCCGTCAACGATGCAAGGTTGTGCGCTTCCTTTTCCTGGCGCTCGCGCAGCGAGGCCTTGTACGTCTTCGCCGCTTCGCAATCGGAGCTGCCCGTCCAGGGATGATGCAGAACGTAGCGCGCCTGGAAGTTTTGTCGGTCGCCGGTCTCCTGAAAGACGAGATCTTCCGGAAAATGCTCGCGGTCGTAGCGGACGTGAAGGCGCGTGAGAAAAACTTCCGAGGCCCCGCTGCTGTTGGCATCATTCGAGACCCAGAAGGCGCCCAGGTTGCGCAGCTCCTGGCGCGACAGAGGATCGGCGGCGCACGGATCGCACCAGTTCATGTCCCAGGCGTACTCGGTGAAAAGAGTGCTCATCTCTTCCTTGCGGACCTGTTCGGTGAACAGCGACTTGTAAAAGGGCGTGAACTCTTCCTTCACATACAGCGGCACGTCGAGGTCGCTGGGCAATTTGATGGTCCGATAATTGGTGGCTTCGACGCGACCTTTGCGCGTGAGCGCGTAGACGAACAGCTCCTGCGGGCCGGCCGCGTTGACGGTGCCGAGGCGCACCGGCAGCATGAACTTGGGCGACTCGTAGGCCACCTGAATGGGACGGAGGTAGCTGTAGCCGAGCTTCTCGTGCTCGCCCAGGTTCACTTTGGCGACGAAGAACTTCATGTTCTGCCGGATGTAGCTGCCCAGGACCGAAGACGCGCCGGGCGGGATGGTGTAGCCGTTTTCGCGCAGCCACGTTTCGAGTCCGTTGCTCTGCAGCGCGGACAGAATGAGGATGTCGTACTCGCCCACCGTGTAACGCGCCTCGATCGTTACGCCGAGACTTTTACCGCGCGATTCTTCGCGTGAGGCTTTTTGCGCATTCATTGGAGCTGCGGCCATCACGCGATCGTTGAATGCGTACATGCGGCAGGGGTCGTAGTCGAAATACTCGACGAGCCGCGGCGCGGAATAGGCGTCCAGATGATCGATCAGAGCTTTGTCGGCGATGTGGATCTGTCCGCGCGTGATCAGCGTCGGAACGGGAATCACGATGGCGAAGTCGCGCGGCTCGCCGTGAAAGTCGTTGGCCATCGTCATCACGGTGCGGTCGCCGTCGCGGACGAGCGCCACCTGCGATGCGCGGTTGAAAATTTTGGCATCGCCCTTAGCGACATAGAAGCCGCAGAACGAATACGCGGGAGCAACCCAGGCGCAAAGTGCCAGCGCCACGGCGGTGAGACGGACCATGATGAGCCTCCATTTTGTTTCCAGGTGTAGCGGCCTCCGGGCAGCAACACATCGATCACGGGCACCAGCAGCGAACACGCCGCCAGCGACCACAAGATTCCGTTGGTGTGAAACAGCTTGAACTGGACGTAACGCGCGCCTAACGCGACCAGAACCGCGAACAGAATGCGGCCGGCGCGCGAGTCAGGCGTGGTCTTTGGATCCGAAATCATGAAAAAGGTGAACAGCAGGAGCGCGCCGTTTTCGAGGCGATGCAGCGGGATCGTCAGCGGCTCGCCTAACCACAGCGACCGGCCGATCAGGACCGCGCTCCACGCCGCGATGAAGGCGTAGGTGACATCGCTGCGCGAGGCGCGATTGACGACCAGGCCGCCCAGGCAGACGACGAGGAATCCGAAGAAGGCCACGTTGCCCCACTGGCCGGGCGACACCCACACTCGCGGCGAAGCGATCATCAGGGCCACGATCGCGATGTTGGTCGGATTGAAGATGTGCTTTCCGCGCCAGCGGATCGCGAACTTGGTGCTGATCGCGATGGCGGCGGCCGCCACGAGGAAAATCATCGAGTTACTCCGCAAAAGCAGCGCGAGCGAGAGGCCGGAAATTGCGGCGCTGCGCGGATCGAATTTGACGCTCCACAGCCGCGAGCAAACCCACTGCCCCCCGATCGCCGAGCCGATCACGAGCGCAGCACGAAACCAGGTCGTGTCGAAGTCGAGCGCCGTTAGGCCGTAGAGGAGAAGCAGCGACAACGCGCCGATCTGATAGAGACGTGGATCGAGGCGTTTCATTGTCTAATTCGACGCGCGAGGATCGCTAAAGGAAACCGCCCAGCCTCTTGATCAACTGAATTTGTCCGGTGTGGTAGACGTCGTGGGCCGCGACGCCATAAATGAGTCTCTCATGCGCGCGCAGTTTCGGCGAGCTGGCCGTCCGGATGGCATCGAGCAGCTCGCGCTGTTCATTCGCCAGCAGGCGCAAGTCATCGTTCCAGTCACCGGAAGGCGGAAGCCAGTTGCTTCCCTTGCGCGGAAAAGTGCCGCGCTTCAAACCAATGAGTCGCCGCCGGACGGCGTACTTCCAATACGCGCAGTGCACCGCCAGCTCCCAGATGCTGTGACGGCCCCGGGCCGGGCGCCATGAGGCCTGATCGTCGGTCAATCCGCGCAGCGAGCCGCGCAAATTCGGGCCGTGCCACGCTTTGCGCTGATACGCGTCATCGAGCATGCGGAGGAACAGATCGCGGTTCGACATGAGTCGATTATCATCCGCCGAAGGAGGCGACCATGGCACTGAGCCGCCGAAACTTTCTCGTTACGGGTTCTCTCGCTGCCGGAGCGCTGGCCACCGTCAAGCCTTTTCTCGCGAAACCCGCGCCCCCGGCCGACCTTCGCAACTGGCGGGTCATTCGCGAGATGTTCAATCTCGATCCCAACTACGTTCATCTGGGCCTGTTTTTTTTGGCCTCGCATCCCCAGCCGGTGAGGCACGCCATAGAGTCGTATCGTCAAAAACTCGACGCGAATCCATTCCTCACTGTCGACAAAGGGATGTTTGAAAATCCGCACAACACCATTCCAGATCATGTGGCATCGGAGATCGGCAAGTTCATCGGCGCGAACGCGCAGGACATCGCGCTCACGCACAACACCACCACCGGCCTTTCGCTGATCTATCACGGTCTGCACCTGAAGACCGGCGATGAAATCCTGACGACGAACAACGATCATTACGTGCATCACGAGGCCATTCGGCTGGCGACCGAGCGCAACGGCGCCTCGTGGCGAAAAATCCCAACGTGGGAGTCGTGGGACCGCGTGAGCGCACGTGGCATCGTCGATCACATTCAGCGCGAAATCCGGCCTAACACGCGCGTGATCGGCGTGACTTGGGTGCATTCGCAGAGCGGCATCCGCCTGCCCATTCGCCGCATCGCCGACATGATCACGGACGTGAATCGCGATCGCGAGCAGCGCATTCTTCTGGTCGTTGACGGCGTGCACGGCATCGGCGTCGAAGATCCCGCCATCGTGAACCTCGGCGCCGACGCATTCGCGGCCGGTCTTCACAAGTGGATCTTCGCGCCGCGGGGGACAGGGTTCGTGTGGGCCAGGCCGGATGTCTGGGCCTCGATGCGGCCCCTCATTCCGAGCTTTACGTCGTTCGAGCTGTTCCAAGCGTGGGGAGAGGGACAACCGCCGACCACGAGGCCGAAAGCGAACTGGTTCACTCCGGGGGGATTCCAGGCATTCGAGCATTGGTGGGCCGTTCCGGCGGCGCTCGATTTTCACAACGCGATCGGATCGGACCGGATCACGCAGCGCATCCACGCACTCAATCAGCACATGAATGTCGAGCTGCGCAAGTTGCCGAATGTGAAGATCGTCTATACGCCGGTCGACCCCGAGCTCAATGCCGGCATGGTGTGCTTTGACATGAAGAACTTCGATGCACAGAAAACGGTCACCAGGCTGCTCGAGAAAAAGATCATCGCCTCGACCACGCCGTACGCCGTACCATTCGCGCGTGTGGCATTCGGAATCATGAACACCTCCGAGGAGGTGGAACGAACGGTTCGAGCGGTGCGTTCGCTGGTGTAATGGCGAAATCAGGCGCAGCGATCATCGCGAGCCTTTGTCTTGCCTGCGCGTCCGCGCCGGCCCCGCCTCCCGATTCGGAGCAGATGCTTCCGCCCGACGTGGAAGCGATCTCGCTCCTCGGCAAGCCATTGAGCTCGCCGCCGCTGGCGGCCGACGTGGAGAAAAAGCGCGAGGAGGAGCTGGCGCAGGCGCGGCGCGACTACGATGCCAATCCGAACAGCGCCGAGGCCATCCTGTGGCTCGGCCGCCGCACGGCGTATCTGGGGCGGTACCGCGAAGCCATCAACATTTTCACAGAGGGAATTCACAAACATCCTGACGATGCGCGAATGTACCGCCATCGCGGACATCGCTACATCACGGTCCGCCGATTCCGGGACGCCGTAAAAGAGCTCGAATTCGCGGCACTGCTCGTTCGCGGAAAGGCGGATGAGGTCGAGCCCGATGGGCAGCCGAACGCCCGCAACATTCCGCTCGGCTCCCTGCAGTCGAACATCTTTTATCACCTCGGTCTCGCGTACTACCTGTTAGGCGACGACGCGCACGCGCTGACTGCGTACCGGCACTGCCTCGAGCTCGCGAAAAATCCCGATCGGCTGGTATCGGCGTCGCATTGGATCTACATGACGTTGCGGCGCCTCGGTCGCGTCAAGGAAGCCGACAAAGTTCTGGAGCCGATCAGCATCGATCTCGACGTGATCGAGAACATTCCGTATCACAAGCTGCTCTTGATGTATGAAGGCGAAATCGCGCCCGAAGAGCTGGTGAAGCAGGATGCCAACACAACCGAGGGCGCCACCATCCTCTACGGAATCGGCAATTGGTACTTCTACAACGGGCAGTCGGATCGCGCTCAGGCGTTATGGAAGAAAATCGTGGACGGGCCACAATGGTCGGCCTTCGGGTACATTGCAGCCGAGGCCGACATGGCGCGCAAGGCGGTAAGTGACAACAGTCACGCTTTTCGACAATCGGCGCGCGCTGTCGGAAAATAGAGGATTCTGGGGTCCCCATAACAGTGCACGCCATTCTGCAGCATGGCCTTGCGCCGTCCGCGATTCCGACGGCATTGACCGCGTTTTTGATGCTGGTCTTCGGTGGCAGTGTCATTCGCCGCCGCGTCTCGCGCGTGACGAGCGCATTTCTCACGCTCTCGATCGCCGCCGCGATCTGGCTGCTGGCGTTCACGCTGATGTACTCGACAGCGGAGTCTGCCCAGGCCTTGTGGTGGGCGCACGCGGCCTACCTCGGCATTCCTTTCGTCGCGGCAGCCATCTATCACTTCACGGTCGAGATGCTCCGCATCTACGAGCAGCGCAAATTCGCGGTGTGGGTTGCGTGGTCGCTGGCTGCCTTTTTCGCGGCCATCGGAAGCGCGACCGATCTTCTCGTTCCGCGCGTCGATCTCTTCTGGTGGGGCTACTACCCGCGATACCGGGCCGCGGCGGCGATTCCGTTCCTGCTCTTCTTCTTCGGATATCTGATGGCGTCGCTTTTCGAGTATGTCCGCGCCTATCCGAAAGCGCACGGCGTCGAGCGCAAGCGCATCCGCATGCTGATCGTGGCCTTCATCGTCGCGTATGTCGGATGCGTCGATTACCTGCCCAAGTTCGGCGTGGCAATTTATCCGTTCGGATACATTCCGATCCTCGGATTCGTGATGATCGTGGCGTGGATGTTCCGCCGCTACGATCTGCTTGCGCTGACGCCTTCGATCGCGTCGCAGGAAATCATCAGCACGATGGCCGACGCGCTCTTCGTGTGCGATGCCGAGGGCCGCATCCAATTCGCAAATCGGGCCGCCGGTTCGATTCTGGGTTACGCGCCCAACGAGCTTCTCGGACGCACAATCGATGATCTTGTCGACGACCCGGAAGGTGACGCGTCGTCCCTCAATCTCCGGCCGTCGAGCGCCATCTCGAAGGAGCGGACGTTCGTCGCCAAGAACGGTGAGCGCGTGGAGATGATGCTGTCCATTGCGCCGGTGCTGCAGCACGGCGAGTCGGCAGGCGCAGTGCTGATCGGACGCGACATCCGCGACCGCAAGGAAAACGAGCGCCAGATTCGCAAAGCGGTCATGTTGCTCGAATCGACGCTCGATTCAACCGCCGACGGCATTCTGGTCGTCGGCGACGACGGAAAAATCCTTTCCTACAACCAGCGCTTCCTCGATATGTGGCGCATTCCCAAGAGCGTGCTCACGCGCGACGATTGGAAAGCGTTCGAATCGATTCTCGATCAGCTCTCCGATCCGGAGGCATTTCTTCGCAGCACGCAGATGATCGAGAAGCAGCCCTATGCCGAGAGCTACGATCTGGTGGAATGCCAGGACGGCCGTCGCTTCGAACGCTACTCCGCCGGCCGGCGCATCGAAGGCGTCGCGAACGCGCGGGTGTGGAGCTTCCGCGATGTGACGGCCAAGCACACCGCCGAAGAAGCTCTGCGCGACTCCGAGCTGCGATATCGATTGCTGTTCGAGCAGAACGCGGCCGGCGTGTGCGTCACCAAGCTCGACGGCGAGATCGTCGACTGCAACGTCACGTTCGCGTCGATGCTGGGCTACGATCGCGCCGAGCTGATCGGAAACAAGATCGCACTGCTGCACGAACGGCCGGCAGAGCGCGCCGAGATCGAACTGATGCTGCAGCAGGCCAAGACCGTCAACAGCGTCGAGACCGAGCTGCGCCGCAAGACGGGCGGGTCGTTGTACGTGCTGCAGAATCTCACCCTGGCCGGCGATCGCATCCACATGACCGTCGCCGACATCAGCGATCGCAAGCGGGCCGAAGAACAGATCGAATTCCACGCCTACCACGACGTGCTCACGCATCTGCCCAACCGCAAGCTGTTCACGGATCGCCTCAGTCAGAACCTCACCCACGCCCGGCGAACCGGAAAGCCGCTGGCAGTGATGTTCGTCGACCTCGATCACTTCAAGTCCATCAACGAC
Source organism: Thermoanaerobaculia bacterium (assembly GCA_035636095.1). Taxonomy (GTDB): domain Bacteria; phylum Acidobacteriota; class Thermoanaerobaculia; order Gp7-AA8; family Gp7-AA8; genus Gp7-AA10. The sequence continues at coordinate 4,311 of DASPZU010000116.1, read as the reverse complement.
ACGTTAGGCCACACCGCCGGCGACGAGCTGCTGCTCGAGATGGCGCGCCGCCTCCGCGGCTGCGTCCGTGAAGACGACACCGTGGCGCGCCTGGGGGGAGACGAGTTCACGATCATTCTTTCCGAGCTGCGACATCCGGAAGATGCCGTCACGGTGGCGGAGAAGATCATCAAGGCCGTGCAGAAGTCGATCACCATCGGCGGCATGCCCATCGACGTCTCGGCCAGCATCGGCATCGCGCTCTATCCGGTCGATGGCAATGATCCCGAATCGCTTCTACGCAATGCCGACAGCGCGATGTATCGCGCCAAAGAGTCGGGACGCAACACGTATCAGCTGTGCACCGACGAGATGAAGGGACGCGCGCTGCAGCGGCTATCGCTGGAGTCGAAACTTCGACGTGCGGTGCAGGAGCAACAACTCGTTCTGCACTATCAGCCCCAGGTCAGTCTCGGCGACGGCAAAGTGATTGGGGCCGAGGCGCTGCTGCGATGGAACGACCCCGAACGCGGCTACGTCTATCCCGCCTCCTTCATCCCGGTGGCGGAAGAAAGCCGGCTGATTCTTCCGATCGGCGAGTGGGTGCTCCGCACGGCCTGCACGCAGATGCGGGAATGGCGCGACCGCGGGCTGGCACTGCCGCGTATTTCGATCAACCTCTCGCCCCGTCAGTTCCAGCAGCAGGACCTTGTCGACACGGTCCGTCGCGTACTCGAAGAGACCGGCCTGGAAGCGAAAGCGCTCGAGATCGAGATCACCGAAGGTACCGCCATGGCCAATGCCGAGGCGTCGATCGAGACCCTCCACGCATTGCGCGAATTAGGATGCAGTATTTCTATAGATGATTTTGGTACAGGATATTCGTCGCTAAATTATCTCAAGCGCTTTCCCATCACCTGCGTCAAGGTCGATTCCGCGTTCGTGCGCGATCTGACGCGCAACGAAGGGGATGCCGCCATTGTGTCGGCGGTCATCGCCATCGCACGCAGCCTCAAACTCCGTGTGATTGCCGAAGGTGTCGAGACCGAGGAACAGCTGGCGTTCCTTCGCAAGCGGAAGTGCGATGCCGCCCAGGGCTACTACTTCAGCAGGCCGGTGGAAGCACAGGGTCTGGCGGAATACATCGGCGAACGGCGCACCCCGTTGCGCGCCGTGCCGCGGCTGCAAGTATGAAGGCAGAAAGCAGAAGGCAGAAGTAAGGCTTCCTTCTGCCTGCTGCCTTCTGCCTTACGAAACCACTTCCGCAGCCGCCACGGCTTCCTGGCGCAAGATCGGATATTTGCCCGTGAAGCAGGCGGTGCAGTATCCCGCCCCGCCCGCGGCGTTGAGCATGCCCTCTTCCGATAGATAGCCGAGGGAGTCGGCGCCGATGAACTGGCGGATCTGCTCGATCGACTGCGAGCCGGCGATGAGCTCGCGCCGCTGCGGCGTGTCGATGCCGTAGTAGCACGGTCCGGTTGTGGGCGGCGACGAGATCCGCATGTGCACTTCGGTCGCGCCGAATTGCTTCAGCATTCGGACGATCTTCTGCGACGTTGTGCCGCGCACGATCGAATCGTCGATCAGAATCACTCGCTTGCCGGCGATGATCTCGCGCACCGGATTGAGCTTCACCTTCACGCCGAAATTGCGGATGGTCTGCTTCGGCTCGATGAACGTGCGGCCGACGTAGTGGTTGCGGACCAGGCCGACTTCGAACCGAATTCCCGATTCCTGCGCGTAACCGAGTGCCGCGAACATGCCCGAATCGGGCACGGGGATGACCACATCGGCTGCCACCGGATGTTCGCGCGCCAGTTGCGCTCCGAATCTCTTCCGCACTTCCGCGACGTTGTTGCCGAAGATCTTCGAGTCGGGGCGTGCGAAGTAAACGTGCTCGAAGACGCAGGGTGCCTGGCGGCTCGATGGGAATTGATGCGCCACGCGCAGCGCCGCCGGGGTCGGCGGCGCCCCACATTGCATTGCGACGATTTCGCCCGGGCGCACCTCGCGGATGGTCTCCGCGCCGATCAGATCGAAGGCGCAGGTCTCCGACGCGACCGCCAGCGATTCGCCGAGACGTCCGAGGACCAGAGGACGGAACCCGTACGGGTCGCGGGCCGCAAAGATTTTTCCCGGCGCCAGCACTGCGATCGAGTACGCCCCTTTGACGCGCGATAGCGCGTCGATGAGCGCGCGCTCGAGATCGCGCTCCCTCGACCGCGCGATCAGATGCACCATGACCTCGGTGTCGCTCATGGTGTTGAAGATCGCACCTTCTTCCCCGAGCTCGCGCCGCAGCTCGGCGCCGTTGATCAGATTTCCATTGTGCGCGATCGCGACCAGTCCCTTGCTGGTCGAGGCCACGATCGGCTGCGCGTTGCACAGCATCGATCCGCCGGCAGTCGAGTAGCGAACGTGGCCGATGGCGGTGTCGCCGGGCAGCCGGGCCAGACGCTCGTGCGTGAAGATGTCCGCGACGTGGCCCATCTCCTTCTCGACGTGCATCTGCGGCGCGCCCGGCGCGATGATCTGCTCGCCTGCGCCGGAAGAACCGATGGGCTCGCCTAGATTGGTGTCGGAGATGACGCCGTCATGCGAGACCGTCGCGATCCCGGCGCTCTCTTGACCGCGATGCTGCAGCGCGTAGAGGCCGAGGTACACGAGATTCGCCGCGTCCTTGTGATTGATGATGCCGAAGACGCCACACATGCGTTGGCTAGAACAGAGTTTACCGTGAGATCCTTCTCCCCGCTTGCGGTGGGCCCCCTCACCCGGCGCTTCGCGCCACCCTCTCCCCCGCAGGCGGGGCGAGGGCACTCGCCCTCACCGCACCAATCGTGCCTTCATCTCGATCGGTGTCGCCTTGAGCGCTTTCGAGAGCGGACAGCCATCTTTCGCCGCCGTCGCCTCGGCGTGAAACAGGTTCTCGTCGATGTTCGGCACCTGCGCCTCGCAGTCGAGCTCGATTTTAGTGATCTCGAACCCGGCGCCGACTTTGTCGATGTGAACGGTGGCGGTGGTGTGCACGCGCTTGGGCTGGAATCCGGCGCGCCCGAGTCCTGCCGCCAGCGCCATCGAGAAACATCCGGCATGCGCCGCGCCCAGCAGCTCCTCCGGGTTCGTTCCCTTGGCGTTTTCGAATCGCGATCCAAACGAGTAATTTCCCTCGAAGGCGCCGCTTCCGAGCTTCACCTTGCCGGAGCCATCGCGCAGGCCTCCGTTCCATTCCGCTTCCGCTTTTCGAACTGGCATTGCAACTCCTCCTTTTGAAACGATATCGCAATGGAGCTGGAGGCGTTGCGGGAGCGAATCGAGCGTCTCAACGAGAAACTGCTGCCGATCGCCAACAGGCCGATCCCCTTCGGCGCCGATTTGCGCGCGTACAGCATGCCGAACGATCGCGAGGCGAACGACGCGCTCGTCGACGCGATCGAGTTGTACTCACGATCGGATGCGGCCGCGCGCGAAAAAGTTCGCGAGATTTTTCGCATCAATTATGCGTTCGCCTGGGCGGCGCAACTTCCATTTCCTCCCGACACCAAGGAACGCTTTCGCCAACACCTCATTCAATTTTCGATCATCGATCAGGGCCGCGACTGGCGAGACCAAATTCTATGGATGCGTGATTTGCTGCGATCTCCATTCGCGACACGAGATGTCGTCGAAGAAGTTGCAGCGATGTCGGGCGATTGGGCGCGCGATCAGATTGCGCGGACGTCGGGCCAGTGACTAGGCAGCTCGCAATATCTACGTAATTTTACTAAAGCGGAATTCCTGAAAAATGTAATAGATTCTCGATTCAACGGGAGAATAACGCACGATGCGAAATCGAGAGCTGATCGGATTGTTGTCTTTCATGGCCACCGCATTGCTGTTTACGCCTGCCGTCTCACGGGGCGCGGGGGCTGCTATGTCAGTGGCATCATTACGAACTGGCGGCGAGTCTACATCGAGCGCGATCGGATGTTCAAAGCTGGGGCTTTCCTGACGAGCAACGCAGGTAGCGGATCGTCAACTCTGAATGTCACTGATATCTCTGCTTTCAGCGCCGCGAGTGCGAACAATCTTATTGCCGGCATCGTCATTCATGGCGATTCTTTATCTACAAGCAGCCCTCAGAACTACATGGAGACTGTGTACGTCAAGAAGGCTGCTGGCGGAAAACTAACGCTTACGGCTCCGTTACAAGAGCATGTCCCTTCGGCAGTTGAAATCTGAGAGGCGATTCCTGTCCATTGTGGCTTAAGCCGTCTTCGCGAGCGACTGTTTAGCATCGATCGCTCGATCAAGAATGTCGATCAGGCGTTTCATCTGTTTGTGACCTTTCAC
>DASPZU010000115.1:0-33868 GCA_035636095.1 Thermoanaerobaculia bacterium | reverse complement strand
CTACAACCAGGCCGAGCTCCTCGCACGCGCGCTGGCCAGGCGACTTCAAATGCGTTGCGAACCGTCGATGCTGCGCAAGCGCATCGATCGCAGTCCGCAATCGACACTGGCACGGCGCGACCGCGCTGCAAACGTGCTCGGAGCTTTCGAAGCATCGCCGTCCGTCAGCGCGCGCGCGCTCCTCATCGTCGACGATGTGTGCACCACCGCTGAGACTCTGCGCGCCTGCGCCAAAACTCTGCTGGCGGCCGGTGCTTCTCGCATCTGCGCGGTCGTGGTCGCCAAAGCCTGATGTTTCGATCGATCTTCATCGCTCTGTCCGAGAGCAAGATGTTGCGCGCGATGGCCGAGCGCTCGCGCGTGGGGCGCCGCGTGTCGAGCCGCTTCGTGGCCGGGATGACGGTCCAGGATGCCCTCACCGCCACGGCCGCCACCAACTCCCATAACATGTCGGTCAGCGTCGATAACCTCGGCGAGAACGTCACGAACGTCGAGGAGGCCCATCACAGCGCCGCGCTCTATGGCGAGATGCTCGATCAGATCGCGGCCCGGAAGCTCAACGCCAACGTCAGCCTCAAGCTGACGCACATGGGACTCGATGTCGATGAAAAACTGTCACGAGAGATCGTGTCGAAACTCGTGCAGCACGCTGCCAACATCGACAACTTCGTTCGCGTCGACATGGAAGGCTCGGCGTACACCGAGAAAACGCTGCAGGTCGTTCGCGAGCTGCATCACCGTCCCGGACACGCCGGCCACGTCGGCGCAGTGATCCAGGCCTATCTCTTTCGCAGTGAACGCGACGTCGAGGCTCTGTGCGCGGAGCGGATTCGCATTCGCCTCTGCAAAGGGGCGTACAAAGAGCCGCCCGAGATTGCGTTCCAGAAAAAAGAGGATGTCGACGCGAACTTCGTGAGGCTGACGCGCATCCTCCTCCACAGCGGGACGTATCACGGCATCGCGACACACGATCCGAAGATGATCGACGCCACCATTGAATTCGCGCACAGCGCAAAGATCGCGCCGGATCGTTTCGAATTTCAAATGTTGTACGGAATCCGCCGCGATCTGCAGGAAAAACTGGTGCGCGATGGCTGGCGCATGCGCGTCTACATCCCGTTTGGAACGGAGTGGTATCCGTATTTGATGCGGCGACTTGCCGAACGGCCGGCCAACGCGATTTTCATTTTGAAGAATTTGCTGCGGCGGTAGTTCTTCACCACAGAGGCACAGAGATCACAGAGAGAATCTCTGTGCACTCTGTGCCTCTGTGGTGAATCACTCCGCGCCTTTGACTTCCCACTTCTTCCGCTCCTTCCAGCGCGGATGGAACCACACCCACTGCTCTGGAACCTGGCGGATGTGCTCCTCGATCGCGGCCGTGAGTCGCGCCGTGATGGCGACCGGGTCGTCGTTGCGGCTGGTCGGAATCGGCTTGTGAAATGTGACGATCTGCTTTCCGTTGCGCCGCTCGATGAAGCACAGCATCACCGGCGCCTCGGCCCGCACGGCCAGCTTGGCGGGGCCGATCGGTGTGAGGGCCGGCTGTCCGAAAAATGGCACCTTGACGCTTTCGGCGCGGATGTTCTGATCGATGAGGAAGCCGAGAAACCCGCCGCTGCGAAGGGTTCGAAACATCTCCAGCGCGCCGGCGGTCGAACCGCGCCAGATGGTGCGCATGCCGACGCGCTCGTGCATCTGCGCGATGATTCGATTGAAATCTTTCTCATCGCGATCGCGCTGCAATACCGTCAGCGGATATCCGAGGAGGGCCGTTGTCGCGGCCAGCCATTCCCAGTTTCCGCAGTGCCCCGTGAAGATCAGAGTTCCGCGGCCCATCGAACGCGCTTCGTCGATGTTTTCCACACCGCGGATCTCAGTGGTGCGCTCCAGCACTTTCCGGTCGAGATTGTCGAGCCAGCCCAGCTCGAAGGTCGATGCTCCGAGGTCGCGAAACATTCTTCGGATGGCCGTGCGTCGTTGGCGTTCGCTCCATTCGGGAAACGCCATCGCGATGTTGTTCAGCGCGCGATGCCGATAGCGCGGCAGCGCGTAGTAGGCCAGATCGCCGATCGCGACGCCGAAGACGCGAATCACCGGCAGCGGAAGATGTCGGGTGATGAAGCTGAGGCCCTTCAGGGCGATCGCGATGACGCGACCTCTAAGTGCTCTGTGCTTCAGGTTTCCCACTCTTGAAATCCTCGAGGATGGATGTCCAGTCGCCGCGCTCGCGAAGAAGGCGCTCGACGGCCTCGCGAAAGGCGCCGTGACCGCCGCGGCTCTGCAATTTCCAATACGCGGCGTCGAAGACTTCCGTCGCGGCGTCGGCAGGAGCGGCCGAGATTCCGGCGCGCAGCATGGGGGCGAGATCGGGAAGATCGTCGCCGAGATAAAGGACCTGATCGAATCGGAACATCAGTTTCTTGATCAGCCGGTCGCAGGCATCCAATTTGTTGGCAGAGCCCTGATGTAATTCCGTGATTCCGAGCTCGCGTGCGCGGCGCACCAGGGTGGGGGAGCGGCGGCTGGTCAGGAGCGCAACCGTGACGCCGACCTTCTGCGCCAGCTTCGCCGCCAGCCCGTCGCGGACGTTGAACTCCTTGATCTCCCGCGTTTCGCCGGCGTAGATGATTTTTCCGTCCGTCCACACGCCATCGACGTCGGAGATGATGATGCGGATGTCGAGAGCGCGGGCGGCCATTGCGGGGTATTCTAAGTGGGAGCACAACATGGGCGCCCTCTACCGCGATTTCGAGCAGACGCTCGAGGTGTGGAACCGTCGATTCGCGGGCAAACCTCGCCAAGAGATGATCCATCTGTTCCTGCTGGCGCTGGAGCGGGAGGAGATCGTCGCGGTGAGCTACCGCGAAAACGCCATCGCGCAGCGGCTGGCGGCGATGCCGATCGGCGAAGACGTCCGCGAGCTCATTCGCCACGCGCTGATCTGGATCTGGAAAGACGAGGAGATGCACTCGATCTACATCCGCGGCGCGATTCTTCGCTTTGGAAATTTTCGATTGAAGACCACCGCGTATCTGCGCCAGCTGGCAGGGGGAGTGGGGGGATGGTCGAGCTCCGTGCTGATGCACGCGCGTTGGCGCGACGCGCCGGTGTCGCGGACCTTCGCCAGGGTCGCCACCACCGCCGGCGGACTTCTGGGCGCCATTCCGGAGGTGGTGAAGTCGTCGCTGGAGTATGGGTCGTTTCGACAATTTTGCGAATTCAACGTCGACGCCGAGAAGACGGCCTGGCTGTGCTGGAGCCGCATCCGTCAGCTCGCCGAGAAGGAATCCGATGTTCCCGCCACCCTGGTTGCGGATTTCACCCGCATCGAGCGCGACGAGCTCCGCCACGGTCAACTCTTCGAATTGCTCGCGCAGACCTTCGGCGAAAACGATCAGCTGGCACAAGGTCAGTCGGCCGCGAAGCTCGCCGACGGCATCGCGAAGATCGGACAGGAGTTTCTGCCGCGGAGAATGCGTGCGCAGTCAGCGATCGACGCCCCGCTCGGCAGCGGCGGCGGCGTTTTTGTCATCCGCGGGAATTCGAGTGATGAAAAGGAAAAGCTATTCGATCGCCTCTTGAATGACGCGGGCCTGCTGGCGGCGATCGATGATCGCGCGGCGCGCCTCGGCAAGCGTCGCGATCAGATGGTGGTCGCGATCAAGCCGACCTTCATGCTTGGCTACAGCCACCGCGATCCGTCGGTGGTCACCGACCCGAAGCTTCTCGATCAGCTGGCGCGCTTTCTTCGTGCCGAAGGTGTCGGGGACGTCCTGGCCATCGAAGGACCGAACATCTACGACGAGTTTTACGAGAAGCGATCGGTGCGCGAGGTGGCGCAGTACTTCGAATTTTCATCTCCGTCGTATCGCCTGGTCGATGCTTCCGTGGATCAGGTGGAGCATCCGTACAGCCGTGGGATGGCGCAATACACCGTGAGCCGCACCTGGCGCGACGCCGACTTTCGCATTTCGCTCGGGAAAATGCGCAGCCATCCGGTCGAGCTGGCCTATCTGACCCTCGCCAACATCGAATGGCTCGGCGCGCGATGCGATCAATTCATCTTCTGCGAGCGGCAGGCGCAGCGCGAGACCGCCATCATGATGCTGCTCGATTCGTGTCCGCCGCATTTCGGCATTCTGGAAGCGTGGGACAAGGTGCCGGACGGACTGGTGGGCGTGATGGGATGCAAAAAGCCGCGCGCGCCAATGCGCTTCTACGCCGGCCGCGATGCGCTGGCGGTCGACGTGGTGGCAGCGCGGCACATCGGCGTTCGCGATCCGCGCGACTCGAGCGTATTGCGCGCCGCCTTCCACTGGTTCGGCGCCGACGACGCCCATCCGAAGGTCATCGGCTGTGACGATCCCGTGACGCCGTGGAAGAGTCCATATCACAGCGAAGTCTCGACCTTCCTCAGTCTCATCGCGTATCCGACGTACGTGCTGGGCAGCGGGCGCGGAAAACTGTTCGTGCCTGAAATGGACGAGAGCGCGTTTCCGCCGCTCGAGCCGCCCTCCATGCCGCTGCGCGCCGTGCGGCGTGCCGTGCAGACGATGATCGGACTGAGACTCGGGCGATGAAAGTCGCAATCATCGGGGGTGGGGTGGGCGGGCTGGCGGCCGCCACGCGCCTGGCGATCCTCGGACATCGCGTACAGATTTTCGAGGCTCGCGACGACGTCGGCGGCCTGGCCTCCGGAGTTCAGAAGGACGGCGTGTGGTTCGACGGCGGTCCATACATCGTCCTCGATCGTCCCGGACTCGAATGGGCGTTCGAGAAACTCGGCCTCGACATCAGTGAGTTGCGACTTCAGCGGATGGAAGACTTCTACGAAGTCGCCCCTCACCCGGCCTCCGGCCACCCTCTCCCCGCTCAGCGGGGAGAGGGACGGGGTGAGGGGGTTCACATTTATCTCGATCTGCAGCGGACGGTTGAGGCGATGGGGGCCGCCGGACCGGCGTACAGGAAATTCGTGATGGAAATGAACGCGATTCGGACACGGCTCGAGCCGCTCCTTCGCATTCCGCATCCGAACCTGATCGAGCTGGCCCGCCGCGGCTCCCTCGGCCTCGCTCCATTTCTTCTTCGCTCGCTGGGCAGCGTGGTCAGAAAACTTCCTCGGGAAATCGTCGATGCCGTCACGATTTGGACGCATGTGGCCGGCCTGTCGATCGACGCCGCGCCGAGCGCGATGGCATTCGTGCCGGCGTTGACCCATTGTGTCGGCGCATTTGTTCCCGCCGGAGGCATGCGCGCGATACCGCAAGCGCTCGCTGAGAATGCGCGGCGCGCCGGCGTCGAGATCCAGTGCGGGAAAACGATCCACAAAATAGCTGACATCGAATGCGATGCCGTGATCTCGAATTACAACGGCATTGGCACATATGACGAGCTGGTCGATGTTCCGGATCGCGTACGGGAAAGGTTGCGCGCAATGCCGCTGCAGTCGCCGGGACTGTGCGCGTATCTGACTGCCAGGAGCAGCGGCGGGCCTTATCTGCGGTTTCGACCCCTCACCCCGTCCCTCTCCCCGCAAGCGGGGAGAGGGTGGCGCGCAGCGCCGGGTGAGGGGCTGCAGTTGCGGGTGACGACAAAAGACACCGTGCGGATGATCATGCCTTTCGATCGCAACACCAGCGAGGAGGAGCAATCGTCAGAGCTGCAGCGCATGCTCGACGATCCGTGGTGGCGCGACGGGCTGAGCGAGGTGAAGCTGCTGCATTCGCGCACGGTGCGGGGTTGGGGGCGCGAGATGCATCTCTATCGCGACAGCATGAATCTCGCGATGACCCGGCAGATGATGTTGCGCGGACGGCTGCCCCATCGCAGTCCGTGGATCAAAGGCTTGTATCTGGCCGGCGCGTCGACGCACCCCGGCCAATGGGTCAGCTTCTGCGCGATCTCCGGAATCCTGGCCGCCGAGCTTCTGCACGCCGATCATGCTGCCGGTTCGATTTGACGACGTGCACGGAAAGCACGTCCGTTATTTTCGCGGCGGCGACGGTCCGACCATCGTCTTCCTGCACGGCTATCCCGACAATCTGCAGATGTGGAGCGGCGTCGCGCCGCTTCTCGCCGATTTCGACGTGATCGCATTCGACTGGCCGGGCATGGGCGGGAGCGAAGCGTGGGCGGGCGGGGCGACGCCGTTCGCGATGGCCGACCGCCTCAGCGCGCTGCTCGATCACTGGCGCGTCGCGCGCGCCGCGATCGTCGGAATCGACATGGGAGGTCAGCCGGCGGCGGTGGCGGCGGCGCGACAACCCGATCGCATCTCGCATCTCGTCATCACCGGGTCGCTGCTGCAGTGGAATGTCAAAACGTCGTGGGAGATCGCGCTGCTGCGACGTTTTCGCTTCAATCAATTTGCGCTGCGAATGCTACCCCGCGCTGTCTTTCGCCGCGCCGTCTCGACTTCAGTTCCGAAGCTTGCCGACGACATCCGCGAAGATTTCTGGACGTATTTTCGGAGACCGGAGGTGCGCAAATTCATCGTGAGGATGTGCGCGGGATATCAGGGCACGCTGCCCAAGCTGCAGGACGAATACTCGCGAATCCTCGCGCCGACTTTGTGTCTGTGGGGAGCGAAGGATGCGCATTTTCCGCCGGTGCACGCGCTGCCCGGCACGCTGCATTCGATCGAAGGTGGGCAGCATTGGCTTCCGCTGCAAATGCCGGAGCGCTTCGCGGCGGCGATCAGAGCGTTTCACCACAGAGACACAGAGTCTTCTCTGTGATCTCTGTGCCTCTGTGGTGATATGTCACTCCAAAATCGCATCCAACAACGCCGAATCCTCCGCCGACTCGAAGAAGTGATCGGGGTTCTCGGCCCGCAATTTTTCCGCGGGCGTCTTCCCCGATGCGATGGCGATGGTGGTGGCGGAATGCGGCGTCCCGCAGCGGATGTCGTAGATCGAGTCGCCGATGATGACGACATCGCGGCCGGTGAAGCGATGGCCTGATCGCTGCACGGCGATTGGCAGAAGAGCGTTGCGATCGGGCGAATCGCTTCCGAAGGCACCGAACGGGAAATAATCGTTCAGCTCAGGACCGCTCAGCTTGAGCCGCGCGCCGCGCTCGATGTTTCCGGTGAGGAGGCCTAGGCTGACCCGGGGACGAAGGGCATCGAGAAGATCCCGAACACCAGGCAGCTCGCGCACTCGCGAACGCTGGTGCTGCTCCAGGCTCTCGATGTAGCGTTCCCACAATCGCGGCATGCGTTGGTCGATGTCGTGTTCGCTCCAGCCGGCGTCCTGCAGGACCATGTGGGCGATCTGCGGATCGGTGCGCCCGGAGAAATCGTAGCGGCGCAAAACGCCTTGATAATCGTAGACCTCCAGCATCGCGGCGGCGAAGGCATCGCGCGACGCGCCGCCGTCGCTGATCAGCGTCCCATCGATATCGAACAAGACGAGCTTGCGCACGCAACAACTCTTGTACCATTCCGGCGTGCCGATTTTAAAAGTTGCCCGGCTCGGCCATCCCGTTCTGCGCGAGAAAGCATCGAGCATCGATCCGAAAGACATCAAGGCCGGAAAGCTTCGCCCGCTGATCGACGACATGATCGAGACCATGCACGCCTACGAGGGTGTCGGCCTGGCCGGTCCGCAGGTGCACCTGCCGCTGCGCATTTTCGTGTTCGAGGTGGAAGAAAAAGTCGCGAAACGGCGGGGGATCCCGAAGCTAGGCGCGGGCGTGTTTTTCAACGCCACCTACGAGCCGATCGGGCGCGAGACCATCACCGACTGGGAAGGCTGCCTCAGCGTCCCATTCCTGGGCGGCGAAGTTCCGCGTTATAAAAAGGTGCGTCTGCGCGCGCTCGATCAGGAAGGGGCGCCGGTCGAGATGGAACTCGACGGATTCACGGCGCGCATCTTTCAACACGAGATCGATCACACCGACGGCCGCGTCTACCTCGATCGCATGCCCGACTTAACGACACTGGGCTACACCATCGTTTTGTGAAGCTGCCTTATACTCGCCGTTTGAGTCAGCTCTCCCGAATCGTGCTCTTGGTTCTGCGAGCGCAGTTAGAGAAGCTCTTGCGAGGAGCACTCATCACTGTTGAACCCACCAGGTTCAGAGTCCGAGTGCTTCCGCAGCGTTCCGCGTAGCAACCGAACGAACCGATTCACCGCGCCTCCAGATCCGACCCCCAATGGGCTACATCGTCGTGCTTCGAGAACGAATCTCGAGCGGCGAGGGTAGCATTCGGCCGCTCTCAATCACCACATTGAGGTAAGTGAGCGGTCCGCGTCCGCAATCTACCTCTGGTAGAAGCAAAAGTCGAAGATGCCGTGCATATGAGGATTTTGCCGCCCAACTATGGACAGATCGCATGAGGCTTGAGAGCGGCGATCAATAGCGATCAGAATACGAGTTCTGACCGCCGCTTCAGTGGAGGATCCATGGAGTCGTACGCACACTCGAAGAAGGACGCGCCACGCGAACAGTGGCACCTATTGGAACGCCATCTTCGCGATACTGCAAGGCGTGCAAAGCAGTTCGCCTCGAAGTTCAATGGGGAAGACTGCGCATCATATGCGGGACTTTGGCACGACCTAGGGAAATACGCCTCTGACTGGCAGCAATTTCTCATCGACGCCCAGACACGTTCTCAAGATGCCTCGGTACTTGGCGAAGACACGCCAGACGAACGCCGCGTCCAACGAAAAAGAGGACCGGATCACAGCACGGCCGGAGCCATTCACGCGCGGAAAGTGATCCGGGATCCAGTTGCCCGCAAAACGATCGAGTTCGCCATTGCCGCCCATCATGCCGGGCTCGCGAACAGGCCAGCGCTCGACTGTCGGCTCGACGATCCAGCAAAGATTGGTCGCTACGTTGCTGCAATCAGAGGCGCAAATGATTCGATTCTCACGATTCCACAAGTCCTCGCCGCTCCCGCGTGGGTTCATGTGCCAAGCGCTCCCGAGCAAGCAGCGCGAAGTTTCGAGTTCTTCGTAAGGATGATTTTTTCCGCGCTCGTTGACGCTGATTTTCTCGACACCGAGGAATTCATGGAGGTGGATGCCGAGCGATCGTCACACCGCAAAGATTGGCCGAGCATCACCAACTACGTGCCACCTCTCGAAGCTTATCTGGCAGAGATCTCGAAAAGTGTCGTGGCATCGAGGCGCGTACTCGATACGCGTCGGGCGGTGCTTAAGTGGTGCATCGACTCGGCTGCCGGTTCGCCAGGTGCGTACACGCTGACTGTGCCAACGGGTGGTGGAAAGACACTCGCGTCCTTAATGTTTGCATTGCTTCACGCCCGCAAGCACTCACTCGACCGGGTCGTCGTTGCGTTGCCATTCTTGTCAATTGTGGATCAGACCGTGTCGGTATTTCAGACAATCTTCGCGCCTCATTTCGGCGACCGAGTTCTCGTCGAACACCACAGCAACATCGTTCCAGCACACGATACTGAGCGCAACCGATTGGCGGCGGAGAATTGGGATGCCCCGCTCATCGTAACGACGCAGGTGCAGCTCTTCGAGAGCCTGTTCCACCGGCGGTCGAGCGATTGCCGAAAGCTCCACAACCTCGCAAATAGCGTTGTTGTGCTCGATGAAGTCCAGACGCTTCCTCTCGGGTTACTTGAGCCAATTCTTGACGCGCTTCAAGAGCTGACGAGGACGTACGGTGCGTCTCTTGTCTTGACGACGGCAACGCAGCCGGCCCTTCATTCACGGCCTCTGGGCGCTAGTCCATTTCGCGGTCTCTCGCCTGAACCCACGGAGATTGTTCCTGCGACAGAAATGCAGAAGTTGTTCAACGATTTGAGGCGAGTGGATGTGAATTGGCCCTCGTCTGAAGGGGTCACATCGTGGAACGAACTAGCGACCTATGCTGCTAGCGAGCGGCAGGTTCTCGTAATCGTCCACCAGAGAAAGGATGCGGCGGAGCTTTGGCGCGAGATCAATTCTCTTGCCGCCGGCGCGTTGCATCTTTCAGCTTTGATGTGTGCCGCGCATCGTCGAAAGGTGCTCGACGAAATCCGCCGGAGACTCGAACGTGGCGATGAATGCCGGCTGGTTTCGACCCAATTGGTGGAGGCTGGAGTTGATATTGATTTTCCCGTCGTCTATCGCGCGATGGCAGGCCTGGAGTCGCTCGCGCAGTCCGCTGGTCGCTGCAATCGCGAAGGGCGCCTGGCCCGAGGCATCTTTTGCGTCTACCGAGCACCGACTGAGCCCGTGAGGGCACTGAAGCACCACAAAGAGATTGCGGAAACCATGCTTCGAGCGAACCGCGACCTAGATCTCTTCGCACCGTCAACATTCCGCAGCTACTTCGACCGGCTCTATGCCGAAGCCTCACGGGACGAAAAAAACATACAGGTTCCGCGGCAGGCGCTCGAGTTTGAGACGACTGCGGAGCGTTTTCGGATGATCGACGACATTACGACACCGATCTTTGTGCCGTACAGCGATGCCGGCGCCGCGGCGATTCGCGATTTTCGTTACGCGGGACCGAGTCGGGAACGGTTCCGAGCTCTTCAACAGTTTTCGGTCGGCGTTTACAGCAACGATCTCCAAAAGTTGGAGAGTCGCGGCGTGCTGGAGCTATTGCACGACAGCGTCTACGTTCTGACATCTTCGCGTGACTACGACGACGTTCTCGGAATTGTTGCCGATCGTGATCCTTATGAATTTCTCCACGCATGAAAGGATGATGATCGATGCCCCTTCGCTCTCAGAGTTACCACGTTCGTGTCCGGGGTCCCTATGCGTGCTTTACTCGGCCTGAGCTGAAGACCGAGCGCGTTTCTTATGAGGTCATGACGCCATCCGCGGCGCGCGGAGTGCTCGAAGCGATCCTATGGAAGCCGGCGATCCGGTGGGTCATCGAACGCCTGCACGTGCTCGCACCGATCCGTTTCAGCGCCGTACGCCGCAACGAGGTGAACAGCAAACTCGCCATTCGCGGTGACGTCGCGAATTACTTCGCGGATGAGGACCGCGCCCAGCGCAACACGATCCTTCTCACCGACGTCGACTATGTGATCGATGCGCACTTCGTGATGACTGACCGCGCCGGTCCGGACGACAAGATGCAGAAATTCGAGGAAATGTTCTCACGGCGACTCGAGAAAGGGCAGTCATTCCACGCGCCATATCTCGGCTGCCGCGAATTCGCCGCTCGGTTTGAGACCGCGCCAGAGCAATGGGAAATCCCCAAGGAATTACAGGAGCGGCGTGAGCTTGGCTTGATGCTCTTGGATCTCGATTTCGCGCCCGATCGCTCAGGCCGTGCAACGCCGCGATTCTTCGCAGCCGTCATCGAGAACGGCGCGATCGACGTTCCGGAGGTGCATCGATGATTTATCAAGCACTATACGACCTCGCACAGCGCGAACAGCTCGTCGATGATCCGGCTTTCGAGCCTGCGCCGGTCGCCTATCTGATCAAGCTTGGCCGGCGCGGCGAGTATCTTGGCTATTCGGCACCGCGCATAGAGCCGCTCGTTGACAAAAAGGGCAAACCGAAAGGAAGGGCGAAGCCGCCAGTCCGACCGGTGCCGCGACGCTCTGATCGGACGGTCCAAGATCAGGCAGAGTTTCTCGTCGACAAGGCTGAATACGTTTTCGGCATCGACCCGACCGGCAAACGCGCTCCCTCGAAGCTCGCGATTCGAAAACAACTCTTCCGCGACCAAGTCGCAGCAGCCTTAATTGCTGTTCCGTGCAATGCGCTGAGAGCCGTCGTTGACTTTCTCGACCAACCCATTCCTGGTGAGTTGGAAACGGTAATTGCTCCTGCGAAGGAAAGTGAGAAGGGCGAGCGAGCCGGAGAGCTCTTCGCATTTGTATACGAACCGGACGGTGGCACGCAAGCAGTCCACGATGAGCCACCGATTAGAACCTGGTTCGCACAGCGGTTCGCGGCGACAGAGGCTTCCGTTCGTGGCCAATGTCTCGTTACCGGCCTCGAAGACGTACCGCTAACCAGGCTTCACGCAAAACCGAAAAACATCCCGCCGAAGAGCAAGACGAAAGGAGGAGTTCCTCTCACGTCGGTCAACAGCGACGCCTTCAAGAGCTATTTGATGGATGAGGTTCAATGCGCGCCGATCTCTCGTAAGGCAAACATCGCCGTCGAAACGGCGCTGAACCGGCTGCTCGATCCGACATACAAGAAGCCCGATGGAACGACGTGCCCGCCGCGCAGCGTCGTGATCAGTTCTGACACCGCTTTCCTCTTTTGGTCTCGCGACGACTCAGCGCTCGATTTTCTATTGCAACTCGACCGCCAGACGCCTGAGCACATCGCCCAGCTTCTGCGGTCGCCATTCGAGCGCCGGCACGCACCGCTTGATGATCCGTCCGCGTTCTACGCTCTCATGCTTTCTGGCGCGCAGGGACGGGCGATCGTGCGTTCCTTCATCACTTCAACAGTTGAGGGTGTTGCCCGCGCGGTCGATCGCTATCGCGTGGAAGTAAAAATCGTGAGACCGTTTGGCGAACCGCCGGGTAGCTTCAGCCTCCTGGATTATCGCCGCGCTCTGGTTCCTCGTCGCGACCTTGATCTGCTCCCTCCAGCACTTGCCACCGATCTCTATCTTTCAATCATCCTCGGTCGGCCGTTCGCGCAATCGATCCTTCAAGCGATCGTGCGCCGGAATCGGGCTGAGTTGCTCCCAAAGCTTGAGAACAGCGACCGGCGTGATGATTTGCTTCTTGCGACGCGCTGCAGCCTACTGAAAGCCTGGCTCATTAGAAACCGAAAGGAGAATCTCGCCGTGTCTCTTGACCGTCAACGAACCGACCCCCCATATCGCCTGGGGCGTCTTTTGGCTGTGATCGATCGTCTCCAGCAAACTGCCCTCGGCGACAATATCAATGCCACTCTAGTGGATCGTTACTACGGAAGCGCTTCGAGCACACCCGAGGCTGTCTTTCCCACGTTGCTGCGCCGATCGCAGCACCACATGGGAAAGTTACGTCGAGAGAAGCCCGGACTCGCTGTCAACACTGAGAAGTTGTTGGAGGAGATAGTCGCTGACCTTCCTCGTTTCCCGAAAACGATGACGCTCGAAGAGCAAGGCCTTTTTGCCCTCGGCTTCTATCACCAGAGACAAGACTTTTTCCCGAGGAAAGAAACAGAGGAGAACTGATCATGAGCGAATTGAAGAACCGCTACGATTTCGTCTATCTCTTCGACGTGCAAGACGGCAATCCGAATGGTGATCCCGACGCTGGCAACCTTCCGCGTATCGATCCGGAGACGGGCCATGGCGTCGTCACGGATGTCTGCCTGAAGAGAAAGCTCCGGAACTACGTGCAGATCGCGAAGCAGGGTGCATCCGGCTATGACATTTTCGTTAAGGAGAAGGCGATCCTTAATAATTTGATCGCCGAGGCGCGCAACGCAGACGAGGTAAGAACGAAAGGGGAAGGTGAGAAGGCCGAAGCCGCCCGGAAGGTAATGTGCCGCCGATTTTTTGATGTGCGGACATTCGGCGCTGTGATGTCGACCGGTGAAAATGCCGGTCAAGTGCGGGGGCCTGTTCAGTTGACATTCTCTCGATCGGTTGACCCTATCGTGCCACTTGAACACAGCATCACTCGGATGGCAGTCGCAACTCCAGCAGAAGCCCTAAAACAGGCGGGCGAAAACCGCACTATGGGGCGCAAGTCAACAGTGCCATACGGCCTATACGTCGCCAAGGGATTTGTCTCTCCTTCGGTGGCGAATGGCGATAAAGGAACGGGCTTTACCGAAGAAGATCTCGGTTTGATCTGGGAAGGACTCGATCAGATGTTCGAACACGATCGTTCCGCTGCTCGCGGCATGATGTCGAAACAGAGGCTTTTCATTTTCAAGCACGACTCGCAGCTCGGCAATGCGCCAGCACACGCGCTATTCGATCGCATTCAAATTAGGCGCAAGGATGACTCGAAACCGCCGCGAAGCTTCTCGGATTACGAGGTGAAGGTGAATCGTGATGGATTGCCTGGGAGCGTGCAGCTGATTGAACGATAGGCGGTCCATCGTCAGTTCGCCCGTCGTGGGTAATCGGAAACCAGGCGACAACGAGAGAGGCCATGTTCACCGAAGACGACCTTCTTCCGATTTCGGCCTTGCAGCATGTCGTGTTCTGTGACCGGCAGGCGGCGCTGATCCACGTCGAGCGTCTGTGGACCGAGAATGTGCATACAGTTGAGGGACACCATCTTCACCAGCATGCTCATGAGGCGGGTGCAGAGACGCGAGGCGATCTTCGGATCGTCCGAGGCCTTGCTATCCGAAGCCTGCGGCTGGGAGTCGCCGGCATTGCAGACGTAGTCGAGTTTCGGCGAATGAGCGAAGGGCCGAAGGTGCAGGACTACGACGGCCTGTGGCAGCCGTTCCCCATCGAATACAAGAAGGGAAAACCGAAACGTCATCGTGCGAACGAAGTCCAGCTCTGCGCGCAGGCAATCTGCCTCGAAGAAATGTTCTCCGTTACCGTAGCCGAAGGAGCGCTCTATTACGGGAAGACGAAGCGAAGAAAAACAATTCGATTGGATGAAGAGTTGCGCCGGCTGACAACCGAGGCGGCAGCTCGATTTCGGGAGATTGTGGAGACGCGATCGACTCCTCCAGCGCGGTACGGTCCCAAGTGCCGCGAATGCTCTCTCATCCTCGACTGTCGGCCGCGAGCAGCGGAGAAGTCCGCGCGACGGTATTTGTCGGCGATTCTCGGACACGCTGCGGAGATCACGTGAAGCAGCATCTGAACACGCTTTACGTGATGACGCAGGGCGCCTATGTCGCCAAGGAAGATGAAACGGTCGTCGTGCGGGTGGATGGTGAGAAGCGTCTTCAGGTTCCCATCCTTTCGATCGAGGGGATCGTCTGCTTCGGTCAAGTATCGTGTAGCCCGGCGCTGATGCAGTTCTGTGGCGAACGAAGTGTATCGATCAGCTTTCTGTCGGAGTCAGGCCGCTTTCTAGCGCGCGTGATCGGGCCCGTGCACGGAAACGTGCTGCTGCGACGCGAACAATACCGTCGCGCTGACGACGAAGCAGGCACTC
The DNA here is from genome assembly GCA_035636095.1 of Thermoanaerobaculia bacterium. Classification (GTDB taxonomy): domain Bacteria; phylum Acidobacteriota; class Thermoanaerobaculia; order Gp7-AA8; family Gp7-AA8; genus Gp7-AA10. Next base: position 18,843 of record DASPZU010000115.1, on the reverse strand, counting down.
GCACGATCGCGGTCTCGATCATAGCTGCCAAAGTTCTGAATGCGCGTTCGTCGATTCTTCGCTCGTTGCGGGACAGACCTTCAGCCGATGGCGTGGAAGAGCTTCGCCGTTCGGTGTCGGCATTGTCCGCTCTGTCATCAGATTTGCGGACAACCGACTCGCTTGATTCGGCACGGGGAATCGAGGGAGCTTCCGCTCGGGAATACTTTAGCGTTCTCGACATGATGATTGTGCAGCAGAAGGACAGCTTTTTCTTTCGAGAGCGGAGCCGGCGGCCTCCTCTCGACCGAGTCAACGCGATGCTGTCGTTCGTGTACACGCTGGTCATGCACGATGTGATTGCCGGCCTGGAATGCGTCGGTCTTGATCCCGCTGTAGGATTTCTTCATCGCGACCGTCCCGGCCGGCCTGGTCTTGCGCTCGATCTTCTGGAAGAGCTCCGAGGTTGGCTGGCGGATCGCTTTGTTCTTTCAATGATCAATCTGCGCCAGATCGCCGCCGATGACTTCGTGACCCTGGAGAATGGTGCTGTTCTCTTGCGCGACGAGCCTAGAAAGGGTTTTATCGCCGCCTACCAAAAGCGGAAGCGGGAAGAGCTAATACATCCGTTTCTGGAAGAGAAGGTGACGATAGGGATGATCCCGCACGTTCAGGCGCAACTGCTCGCGCGACATCTGCGCGGAGATCTCGATGCTTACCCACCGTTCATTTGGAAATGAGGTGAGCTCGGCATGATGATGGTTGTCGTCAGCTACGACGTATCCACCACCTCGGCGGCCGGTCGTAGGCGCTTACGCAAGATCGCCAAGCAGTGCAAGAATTTCGGCCAGCGAGTTCAATATTCGGTTTTCGAGTGCCACCTCGATGCGGCGGAGTGGACCGTGCTCAAACTGCGCTTGCTCGACCTTTACGACGCTGAGCACGACAGCCTCCGCTTCTACTATCTCGGCTCGAAGTGGCGCGGGGAAGTGGAACATCATGGAAGCAAGAAGGCGAGGGATCCACAGGAGGCTCTATTCGGATGAGCGCGTACCGAAAGCAACCTTGATCCGGCACTGGAGGTTCGCGATTCTGGATGTGACTGAGTCAAATAGGATGAGAGACAAGCAGGCGCACCGACCACAGTTATCAGTAGAAATTCGAGCCGCCTTCGCGGAATCGACTGAGAGAGCCCTCGGTCCTCAATAAGTTACTCAGAAGCAGTCGCGCGTCGCGCGACGCGCGTGGATTGAAACATATCGTCTCCCTCTCAGGTGACCTGGATCTTGTCGCGCGTCGCGCGACGCGCGTGGATTGAAACTGCTGGATGTGCGCGAGATCCGACACACCAACACGTCGCGCGTCGCGCGACGCGCGTGGATTGAAACGATGAAGGCCAGCAGATTGCGCCCGAGGATATTGACCGTCGCGCGTCGCGCGACGCGCGTGGATTGAAACGACAATGGCAAGGCAACAGAGCCGCTTGCGACGGTGTCGCGCGTCGCGCGACGCGCGTGGATTGAAACAGCTACATGCCGAAGAGATCGCTACGTTGAAGGTGTCGCGCGTCGCGCGACGCGCGTGGATTGAAACACGAGATAGCCGTCGCCGTACTTCATGGCCACGTCGCGCGTCGCGCGACGCGCGTGGATTGAAACCCTTTTGTGTGTAGATCCAGACTTCGCGGTTTTTGCTGTCGCGCGTCGCGCGACGCGCGTGGATTGAAACTCCCCGGTGACGACGCCAATATAGACATCACCGGTCGCGCGTCGCGCGACGCGCGTGGATTGAAACGCCTCGACGTTGCGCCGGTCGCCGTACGCATCTTGTCGCGCGTCGCGCGACGCGCGTGGATTGAAACTTGTGCATGGTCGAAGGCTCAGACAAACACATTCGAGTCGCGCGTCGCGCGACGCGCGTGGATTGAAACTTCGCGTGCTGGAGGTACTCGGGCTCGATCTCGATGTCGCGCGTCGCGCGACGCGCGTGGATTGAAACGGCACCGTATGCGGTGAATATACGGACGAAATGGTGTCGCGCGTCGCGCGACGCGCGTGGATTGAAACGGAATGATGAAGGGATTCGCGGGACTCAGCGGAAGTCGCGCGTCGCGCGACGCGCGTGGATTGAAACAGGTTGTGAAGCGATACGGGGCGACCCCGGAGACCTGTCGCGCGTCGCGCGACGCGCGTGGATTGAAACGTGAAGGCAAGCGGCCACTACGCGCTCACGCAGCAGTCGCGCGACGCGCGTGGATTGAAACAATTTGCGGAAGCCGATCACCGGCGCTCTCGGAGTCGCGCGTCGCGCGACGCGCGTGGATTGAAACCATAAAGCGCCGGTAAACGTTACCTGTTACCTGGTGTCGCGCGTCGCGCGACGCGCGTGGATTGAAACTCTCTGGTGGTTGTCACGCCCGAGGAACTGATCTCCGACGTCGCGCGTCGCGCGACGCGCGTGGATTGAAACAAACGTACAGCGGCCAAGGTATCAGGACTCTCGCGGTCGCGCGTCGCGCGACGCGCGTGGATTGAAACATTACTGAACTGGACTTTGCGCGCAAAGTAGCAGGTCGCGCGTCGCGCGACGCGCGTGGATTGAAACATATCGAGCGCGATCGACGCGCCCTTCAGGATGAGTCGCGCGTCGCGCGACGCGCGTGGATTGAAACAGTACAAGTGTGCTAATAAGGACTGCCCGGCATGTCGCGCGTCGCGCGACGCGCGTGGATTGAAACAACAAATTCTTGGAAGGTCTGCCACGACATACGGGTCGCGCGTCGCGCGACGCGCGTGGATTGAAACTTTTCCGGCCGCTTCCTCGCGCAGCCGCTTGAGGTGTCGCGCGTCGCGCGACGCGCGTGGATTGAAACGTGAAAGAGAATGGAGATGCCGTTACAGTGATCGCGTCGCGCGTCGCGCGACGCGCGTGGATTGAAACAGTACCACCAGAGCTGAAGCGGTTGCCGGAGTCAAGTCGCGCGTCGCGCGACGCGCGTGGATTGAAACCTTCCATCGGCGGCACGATGCAGAACCAGCAGGTCGCGCGTCGCGCGACGCGCGTGGATTGAAACTCCGCGACCCCGACAAGTCCCGCAAGACGATGTCGCGCGTCGCGCGACGCGCGTGGATTGAAACATCAGGCAGCCATGGGTGCTTTCTGTTGGCGTGAGTCGCGCGTCGCGCGACGCGCGTGGATTGAAACCGGTGGTATAGGGGGCCTCGGTCGAGAGAAGTCGCGCGTCGCGCGACGCGCGTGGATTGAAACCACACACCTTCTACTACTACCAGCAAAAGAGGTCGCGCGTCGCGCGACGCGCGTGGATTGAAACATTGCGAGCTGTATCAGTTGCGGAGTCAAGGTCGCGCGTCGCGCGACGCGCGTGGATTGAAACGCGGCCAGCCCGCCGTCCGGCCGCATCTCCGGCGTGAAGTCGCGCGTCGCGCGTGGATTGAAACTACGACAACACCGCAAGTCCTCCGCTCCTGATCGTCGCGCGTCGCGCGACGCGCGTGGATTGAAACCCTACACGACGGGAAGCGTAGTTGGCACGCTCGGGTCGCGCGTCGCGCGACGCGCGTGGATTGAAACAATATCATCGCTTCGCTCCTGTTTAAGCGGGTTAGTCGCGCGTCGCGCGACGCGCGTGGATTGAAACCACGTGCCATTCCGAAACGTAAACGGCAGTTCGGCGTCGCGCGTCGCGCGACGCGCGTGGATTGAAACTTTCGTCTGTGCCGAGACCTTCAACGTAGCGATCTGTCGCGCGTCGCGCGTGGATTGAAACCTCGCGTTCCCATCGAAAGTCCCTACTTCAAATAGTCGCGCGTCGCGCGACGCGCGTGGATTGAAACGTCGATATGCCGGCGAACGCGCCGATCTGACGATGTCGCGCGTCGCGCGACGCGCGTGGATTGAAACGTTGATGCGGTCCTCGGAGACAATCTTCAGCGTTCGAGTCGCGCGACGCGCGTGGATTGAAACATTGTGAAAGGAAAAAACTGATGGCGAAACTCAGAGTCGCGCGTCGCGCGTGGATTGAAACATCCATACAGATCAACATCCGCCGGACCAAGCAAAAGTCGCGCGTCGCGCGACGCGCGTGGATTGAAACCGCGAGGCGGCTGGGCTGTCGGTCAGAAAGCTCGGTCGCGCGACGCGCGTGGATTGAAACTTATCGGGATTTGCGAACGGGCGAAATCATATCCCGTCGCGCGTCGCGCGACGCGCGTGGATTGAAACACATCGAACCATGATTGCTTCTCTACGACCACTTCCGTCGCGCGTCGCGCGACGCGCGTGGATTGAAACCTCGCGATCACGGGCGGCGCGGCCGGGACATTCGAGTCGCGCGTCGCGCGACGCGCGTGGATTGAAACGATCTATGAGCTTCACATAGCGCAGCTCAAACTCCTGTCGCGCGTCGCGCGATGCGCGTGGATTGAAACATCGAGATGCAGGAACATTCGCCATGGTGGGAGGTCGCGCGTCGCGCGACGCGCGTGGATTGAAACTGGCGATGGGAATCACGGTGAGAAGAAAGAGAGGGTCGCGCGTCGCGCGACGCGCGTGGATTGAAACAATTATCAACGATCTCATTGGCACCACGGCGACCGGTCGCGCGTCGCGCGTGGATTGAAACAGTACAACTTACGCTCTAAAAAGGGAGCTGTAGAGGTCGCGCGTCGCGCGACGCGCGTGGATTGAAACTGGCATAAGGACTCGTATATTTATAGCTATAAGCAAGTCGCGCGTCGCGCGACGCGCGTGGATTGAAACTGGCCTAATGGTAGATCGTCACGTCTGTATCGCGTGTCGCGCGTCGCGCGTGGATTGAAACACGTAGCGCAGCTCGAATTCCTCGCGGCTGCAAATGTCGCGCGTCGCGCGACGCGCGTGGATTGAAACCATAATCCCAAACCACATCCCCGACAACGGAGTGTCGCGCGTCGCGCGACGCGCGTGGATTGAAACCTCGCTACTCATCGGATGCCGCTCGTTAGCCATCAGTCGCGCGTCGCGCGTGAATTGAAACTCGTGCAGCCACAACATTGCCGCGTCAACTTCTTGTCGCGCGTCGCGCGACGCGCGTGGATTGAAACGTAGACCGGCGCGCTGCAGCCCTTTGCCTTGATCTTGTCGCGCGTTGCGCGACGCGCGTGGATTGAAACAAGTACAAAGGACCGGAAAAACCGACGCCGCTCGGTCGCGCGTCGCGCGACGCGCGTGGATTGAAACTCCACATCGAGCTCAAGATCACTCGCCAGCGATTGCGTCGCGCGACGCGCGTGGATTGAAACATAAATAGCTCGTGCTGATTCCTCGATTTCGGCAGGTCGCGCGTCGCGCGACGCGCGTGGATTGAAACAGTTCGGACGGCCACCTTGAGCGCGTGAACGTCGTAGTCGCGCGTCGCGCGACGCGCGTGGATTGAAACACCGTCAACGCGCCTTCGGTCTCGGTGTTCGCACGGAGTCGCGCGTCGCGCGTGGATTGAAACCGTGACGCTCGGCACGACAGACCCTGACTTCATCATGTCGCGCGTGGATTCAAACGTGATGCCGACGTTCGCGAGAATGTTGGCGATGTGGCGCGCGACGTGCGTCGATCGAAGCGTCAGAGGGAGGGCACGATCCCTCGAGGTTGGGCGAGGTCGGGGAGTGGACTGCAATTTCGCGACAACCCCCATCACGTGTCCACCGACGGGCGCGTCTACCTCGATCGCATGCCCGACTTAACGACACTGGGCTACACCATCGTTCTTTAGGCGCGATGCCATGACGCGGCGTGCGAATGCGCGCGAGAGGTGGCGCCGCAACGGCCGCGACGCCTGCCCGACCTGACGACACTCGGCTACACGCTCGTTCTTTTGATGCGATGTCGCATCATTCGATTCGTGACCGCAATCGCTTCGTCTTTGCTCGCTGCCGTTTCTGCTCCAGCCGCCTTTGCTTCTGCGATCTCGGCGTTCGAGTTGGCTTGCGGCGTTTCCGCGGAGTGACTGCCTCGCGAAGGAGTTCCTCCAGGCGTGTCAGGGCACGGTCGCGATTCGCCGACTGACTTCGCTCCGCCTGCGACGTCACGTGCAAGACGCCGCAGCGATTAATGCGGCCGGAGAGCCGTTCGCGGATCAGGCGCTTCCGCTCGTCGGGCAACGGAAGAGAATCGACATCGACCTCGATCGTCACACGAGTCTCGACCTTGTTGATGTTCTGTCCTCCCGGGCCGCCGCTACGCGACGTGGTCATCCGCAGCAGCGACGCGGAAACAATGACTTGGCCGAGGTCGAGGTCTCTCATTCCCGACTTAACGACACTGGGCTACACCATCGTTCTTTAGGCGCGATGCCATGACGCGGCGTGCGAATGCGCTCCACTCCGGCGCGGACGACACGTTGGCGCACGGATTCGAGGCCAGCGCCTGCAGACGCTGAACCTCGAGATCGGCTTTGACGAGACGGATCGGCCTCATCAATGGCGCGGCGGCCTCACGGACGGTGTCGTCGAGCAACGATCCATCCGACTCGCCGGCCGGATAACGATCGGCGCGCTCCCGCGTGAGCCACGCCTCGTACTCGATCGATCGGACCAGCGGCGCGCGGACCTCGAAGGCCGCCGCCTCCGCGAGCCATGCAGGCTGCGGCCCCTCGAGCCTGGCCGCGGCCCTGGCGATGGTGCGATTTCCAAACGCGGCTGTCGCGATCGACCACGCTTCAGGACGATCCCAAAGCGCTCGCGAAAGAATCCAGATCGCGTGCACGTCCGCCCACGCCGCAGCGTTATTGTGCTGCGCCATCGCGTCGGCGCCGAACATTCGGAACAGACGCATGTGCAGCGAGAGCGGCGGCACGGGCGGCTCGAGGATCTCGTCGATCTGCTGCCCCCATACCGGCGGTGGACTGCTGATGATTTGCGCGCGCAAAGTGCGGAGCGTATCGGCGTCGTTGTGACGTCCGTCGGCCAGGCGCGAGGCGGTCGCCATCAGGCGCGTCGCCGATTCGTTCTGGGCGTGATTCGGAAATCGTGAAATGAAATCGCGACCCGGCCAGTCGACCGCCAAGAGTGCAATGAGGATGGCGGCGATGTGTCTCACGCAGCGACGGTGCGAAACGCGGCCACGAACGAGCGCATCTCGTCCGGCGTGCCGATCGTGACGCGGAGATGATCCCCCAGCGCGGGAAAGACTCTTCCGACGTGCACGCCCTGCGCGCGCATCGAATCGATGACGGGCCGGACGTTTCGCTTGATGTTGATCATGATGAAATTCGCCTGCGACGGCACGACGTCGTAGCCCATTTTCTTGACTTCGGTCACCACTTCATCGCGGGTCTGACCGTTGCGTTTGCGGCCTTCGACCACGTGTGCCGTGTCGAGCAGGCTCGCTTGCGCCCCCGCGATCGCGACCACGTTCATCGAGTCCCAGGCCTTCTGTTGATTCATGCGCTGGATCAGGGCGGGTTGTGCGATGCCGTAGCCGCAGCGGATGCCCGCCATTCCGAAGATTTTCGAGAACGTTCGCGCCACGACGAGATTGGGTCGCATCTGCACCAGCGGGATCACGCTCTCGTAGTCGGGACTGTCGGCGTAATGGAAGTACGCCTCGTCGACCAGCGCGATCGTGTCCTGCGGCAGCGACTGCAGAAACGCACGGACGTTCTGTTTGTTGGTGATGCTGGCGGTTGGATTGTTCGGATTGCAGACGTAGATCACGCCTGCGCCTGGTACGGCCGCCATCTTTTCCAGATCGTGCGCGTAAGCAGATGTCAGCGGCACCTTTGCGACGTCGGCTCCCGCAGCGCCCGCGTACGCTCCGATCGCTTCGAAGGTCGGATCGGCCATGACGACCTTGCGCGTCGGACCGGAGAACGCGGCGGCAGTCAGCTTCAGAATCTCGCTCGACCCGTCGCCCAGGATGACGTGATCGGCGGAGACGTCGTGCAGCTTCGCGATGGTCGCGACCAGCTCGTCCTGTGCGTCATCGGGATAGCGATTCACGAGTCGCATCGCGTCGCGCATGGCGCTGGCGGCGCTGGCCGACGGGCCGTACGGATTTTCATTCGCGCTCAGCCGAATGCCGCCTCGGCGCGAGCGGCGGGGCGCCGGATTTTGCGCGAAGAGGGGAGGGAGGGTGGCGGCAACGGCGCCGATGCCCAGGAGACGTCCGAGGTCGCGGCGAGAGAGTGCGTTCATGATCGTTCCTCCGTCAAGCACCGGCCGAATATACGCCCAATCCGAATTGCGTCCTCGATCGTAGTGTCGGCAAGGAGGATGGAAGATGAAGAAGTCTCTACTGGCACTCTGTCTGCTCATCACCACCACGTCGTCGGTTTTTGCCCAGCAACCTTCGCTGTACAAACGGCTGGGGGGTTACGATGCGCTTGCCGCCGTCGCCGATGATTTCATCGGTCGGATGGCCACCGACAAATCGCTGTCCCGCTTCTTCGCCGGACACAGCAAGGATTCCCTCGGCCGCATCCGGCAACTGGTCGTCGATCAGCTCTGCGCGGCGACGGGCGGACCGTGCGTCTACATCGGCCGCGACATGAAAACCGCCCATCAGGGGATGGGCATCACGGAAGCGGATTGGAACGCTGCAGTTGGACATCTGGTGGCGACGCTCGAAAAATTCAAGGTGCCGGAGAAGGAGAAGAACGAAGTCCTGGGCGCCGTGTCGAGCTTCAAGCCGGCCATCGTGGAAGCAAAAAAGACGCAGTGAGCAGGAGCGCCGGCTTCCAGCCGGCCGGTCACGCGGGCTTCCAGCCCGCGCCGCCAGAATGGCGGCGCTCCTAGAACAGCCGCAGTGCGCGAGCCTGCGTCTCTTCCAGCAGATCGAGAAAGCGCGGGCGGGGAATCTCGCGTGCGCCGAGGGCGCGCATGTGCGGGGTCATGATCTGGCAGTCGAGCCACGTCGCGCCGCGATTGCGAAGATGGTCGATCAGATGCAGCAGCGCGAGCTTCGATGCATCAGGGCGATGATGAAACATGCTCTCGCCGGTGAACAGACCGCCGGCATCGATGCCATAGAGACCGCCGGCGAGCGCATCGCCGTCCCATGCCTCGACGCTGTGCGCGTCGCCTTCGCGATGCAGGCGCGTGTAGGCGCGCACGAACTCCGGGCCGATCCACGTTCCCTCGCCCTCGGCCCGCGGCGTGGACGCACAAGCGCGGATGACATCGTCGAAGGCCTTGTCGATGGTGAAGGTGAACTCCGCGCGTTTGATCGATCGCCGCAACGTGCGGCCGATGTGCAGCTCATCGAAGAAAATCACCGCGCGACGGCGCGGCGAGAACCACGGCAGCGGCAATTCCTCATGCGGCCATGGAAAAATCCCGTGGCGGTAGGCGTCGCGGAGCGTGCCGGGACTGAGATCTTCGCCGATGGCGATGATGTCGCCGCGCGCTTTGCGCGGATCGGGGAAGAGGGATGAGGGATGAGGGATGAGGGCTGAATGATTCGAATCATCCCTCATCCCTCTGCCCTCATCCCTTAGTAATCGAGTCGAAGCTCGGATCCGTCCGCGTCCACCACTACCGCCCCCCCGCTCTGCAGCGTTCCGAACAGAATCGCGTCGACCAGCGGCTCCTTGATCTTCTGCTGGATGAGGCGCGCCATCGGACGCGCACCGAAGGCGCGGTCGTAGCCGTTCTTGGCCAGCCACGCCCGCCCCCCCTCGCGCAGCTCCAGGGTCACGTTCTTCGGCGCGAGCTGCACCCGCAGCTCGTCGATGAACTTGTCGACCACGCGCTCGGTCGTTTCGAAGCTGAGCGCGTCGAACGCGATCCAGGCGTCGAGCCGGTTGCGAAATTCGGGAGCGAAGGTCCGCTCGATCACGCCGCGTCCCTTGCCGCTCGTGCCGGTCTGCGTGAAGCCCATGCCGGAGTCGCTCATCTCGCGTGCGCCGGCGTTGGTGGTCATGATCAGAATCACGTTTCGGAAGTCGGCTTTCTTGCCGTTGTTGTCGGTGAGCGTGGCGTGATCCATGACCTGCAGCAGGATCGAGAAGAGATTCGGATGCGCCTTTTCGATTTCGTCGAGCACCAGGACAGCGTAAGGGGTGCGGATGATGGCGTCGGTGAGCAGGCCGCCCTGATCGAACCCGACATAGCCCGGCGGCGCGCCGATGAGACGCGACACGGTGTGCGACTCCATGTACTCGCTCATGTCGAAGCGGATGAACTCCACGCCTAACGAGACCGCCAGCTGTTTGGCGAGCTCGGTCTTTCCGACGCCGGTCGGCCCGGAGAAGAGAAACGACCCGATCGGCTTCTCGGGATGCCCGAGTCCCGAGCGCGAGAGTTTGATGGCGCTGACGATCTGCTTGACGGCGTGGTCCTGTCCGAAGATCACGCGCTGCAGATCGCCATCGAGATTGTGCAGGCGGTCCTTTTCGCTGACGGCGATGGTGCGCGGCGGAATCTTCGCCATGCGCGCCACGACCTGTTCCACATCGGCTTCGCCGATGGTCGTGTTTTGAGTGCCGAGCATGCGCATCCGCGCGCCTGCTTCGTCGAGAACGTCGATCGCTTTGTCGGGAAGGTGGCGATCGTGGATGTACTTCGCCGACAACTCCGCCGCCAGCTTGATGGCGTCATCGGAGAAGGTCACGCGGTGGTGCTCTTCGTAATAGTTCTTCAGGCCGCGGAGGATCTCGATAGTCTCGCCGACGGTCGGCTCACCGATCTCGATTTTCTGAAAGCGCCGCGCCAGCGCACGATCGCGCTCGAACGACGCTTTGTACTCGGCATAGGTGGTCGAGCCGATGCAGCGCAGTTTTCCCGACGCGATGGCAGGCTTGAGAATGTTCGAGGCATCCATCGTGCCGCCGCTGACCGCCCCCGCGCCGACGATGGTGTGGATCTCATCGATGAACAGGATGGATTCTTTTTTCTCGAGAAGCGCCGCGATGACCGCTTTCAATCGCTGCTCGAACTCGCCGCGATACTTGGTCCCCGCCAGCACTGCCCCCATGTCCAGCGAATAGACCTCGGCATCCTTGAGCACGGCCGGCACTTCGTTCTTGTGAATCTTGAGCGCGAGTCCTTCGGCGATGGCCGTCTTGCCCACTCCCGGCTCGCCCACGAAGAGCGGATTGTTCTTGCGGCGGCGGCACAGGATCTGGATGGTGCGTTCGAGCTCGAGCGAACGTCCGATGAGCGGATCGATCTCGCCTTTCTTCGCCCGCTCGATGAGATTGACCGCGAACTGCTTGAGCGGATCGCCTGAGACTTCGCCTTCTTCGTCCGGCGCGGCAAAGGCCGGCTTGGGCACACCGACCGGCGTTTTCGCGATTCCATGGGAGAGGTAACTGAGCACGTCGAGTTTGTTGACGCCCTGACTTCGCAACAGATAGACCGCCTGCGAGCGTTCGGCCTGATAGAGCGCGGCCAGCATCTGGCCGGTGTCGACTTCCTTGCGGCCGGAGCTTTGGGCGTGCAACTGTGCGTATTGCACGACGCGCTGCAACATCGCGGTCAGTACCGGCTGGACCTCGGCATCGTCGGGAAGCTTCTCGAGGGTGCGGTTCATGAAGTCGTCGAGCTGCTTTTTGAGCTGATCGACATCGCCGCCGCATTCGCGGATGACCCTGGCCACTTCGCGATCGTGCAGCAGCGCGTACAGCACATGCTCGAGCGTCACGTATTCGTGGCGGCGCGAGATCGCGTCATTCAGCGCGAACTCGAAGGTCTTCTGCAGGGGCTTCGCAATCATGATCTACCGGCACGCGGCACTTCGGCACGCGGCACTATGCTTTTTCTATCGTACATAACAACGGGAATTCCTGTTCTCTTGCCAGGGCGGTCGTTTTGGCGACCTTCATCTCGGCAACTTCATACGTGTAAACGCCGGCCACGCCAATTCCTTTCACATGCACGTTGAGCATCACCTGGATGGCCCGATCGGGCGGCAGGTTGAACACGCTCTGCAACACCTGCACGACGAAGTCCATGGTGGTGTAATCGTCGTTGTGCAGCAACACCTTGAAGAGCGGCGGCTCCTCGGTTTTTTCTTCGCTTTCCGCGACCGGGAGCTCTGCGGATTGCGGGAGCATTGCCGCTCAAAACCCTGCAAACTCGAATGCTGTTCCGCGTCCGGCGGCGACGGCGCGCTCGTAGACGATGGCTGCGGCGGCGACGTCCTGGAGCGCCATGCCGGTGGAGTCGAAGATGATGACCTCGTCGTCGCGCTCGCGCCCGCGCTTTTTGCCGGCCACGATCTCCGAGAGCTCGGCGTAGACGTCTTCGACGCGCATCGTGCCTGCCTCGATGGCGTGATGCAGATCGCCGATGGTACGGCATTGCTCGGTCACGTCGGTCACGACTTTGCTGGATGCCATCAGCGATGGCGCGACCTCCTGCTTCTCTTCGCTATCGGCTCCGATGGCGGCGACGAAAGCTCCCGGTTGCACGCTGTGAAGAATCGGCGATCGCGAGGGAGTGCAGGTCACGACGATGTCCGCCCACACCGGCGTGGGAACCGCTTCAGCTCCGATGTGTTCCGCAAAACCGGCGGCGGCGTCACCGTTGACGTCATACGCGAAAATCTTCTCGATATCGCGCACGCGTCGCAGAGCGCGTGCCTGCACGTGTCCCTGCAGGCCGCAGCCGATGATGAGCGCGGTGCGTACCTTGTCCCGCGCCAGATATTTCGCGGCCACCGCCGTGGCCGCGCCGGTGCGCAGGATCGTGATCTCGATGGAATCCATGACCGCCAGCACGCGGCCGTCACTGGTATCGCCGAGGATGATCACGCCCTTGATGCGCGGCTTGGCCTCGAAAAAGTTGCTGTTGATCTTGGACGCGAAACGATCGGCTGCGATGGCGGCCTTGATGTGAAAGGCGCCGCCCGGCGCGTGCAGCCCCGCGATGGCCGGACGCGGCACTTCGCCGCGGCCCAACAGGAGGAATGCATTTTCGACGGCTGCGATCGTGTCGTCGATCGTCAACAGATCGGCGACGTCGCGGCGCGTGAGCAGGAGTGTCATTTCAAAAACTCTTCCAGCCGCGCTCCCGGTCCGACCTCGATGGGCTCCTTTCCGCGCCTGAAAATGCGTGCAGGCTTGAGGCCCAGGAGCTTGTAGGAGCTGTCTTCGACCAGCAGCATCGTTCCTTCGCGCAATCCCACCACCGGCGTCGAATTCTCTTCATGGAATTCGCGGATCCGCTCCTCGCGCGTCTCGCCTTTGTGGGTGGAGCCCGGATCGGGATCCATGTAGTGGCCGTTGATCTGAAACGGAACGAGGCCCAGCGAGTTGAGCGACTTCACTTCCACGATGGGCATGTCGTTGGTGGTGCGGATGGTCGGCGCGGTGATCACGCTGCCGGCGCTCGACCCAATGTACGGCATGCCGGCGCGGACGCGCTTGCCGATCGTGTCGAGCAGGTTCCGGTCGTATAGGGTTTTCAGCAGACGGAATGTGTTGCCGCCGCCGACGAAGATGGCATGGGCCTGATCGAGCTGCTCGATCGGAACGATCTCGAATCCCATCCGGCCAAATCGCTCGGTAACCTTGGCGGTGTACGCGGCATGATCGAAGGCTGCGAACGGCACGAATGCGACGCGTTTCTTTCCGGCCAGGTGCCGTTTGATGTCCGGCTCGGGATGATCGAGGTATCCGTAGCCATGGACGAGCGAGCTGCTGATGAGGAGAAGCTTCATTCCGACTCCGATCCGATCACCCACTTCTCATACACCTCGGCCGGAAGCTCGCGCACGAAGCGCGAAGGCTCCATCAGCACGTCCATGCCTCCGCGATCGCGCGCCATCACCGGAAAAACCAGATAGAGCTCCTGCTTCGCGCGCGTGACCGCGACGTAAAAGAGTCGCCGCTCTTCTTCTTCGCCGGGGATCACGATCTCCTTCTCCATGGTGTCGCGGAGCATGAGCGCCATCTCCGCGGGAACGTTCTGCTCCGGCACGCGGATGATGCCGCCCGGAACACGCAGCGCGCGCTGCGATGGAAAGCGTCCATCGGCCAACCAGATGACGAAGACGACGCGCCACTCCAGCCCCTTGGCCTGATGCACGGACGACAGAACGACTTTCTCGTCTTCCGGTCCGACCACTGCCACATCTTCGCCCGCCATGGGATTGGCGAGCGCGACCTCTTCCAGGAAGGTGTTGACGTCTTCGTAGCGCAGCGCGTACTGCGACAGTTGTTCGAGATCGTCGAGCCGCGCCTGAGCATTCGCGAATTTCGATCGCGCGTAATCGGCATATCCCTTTTCGACCACCAGGCGGATCGACTCCGACGGATTGTGCCGCATGCCCTCGCCGCTTAGCGGCCGCAGCACGGAACGTAAAGAAGTGAGGCTGGCCGCGACGCCGCGCCCCGCCGAGGTCGGCGGGGCTCCACTCACGAAGGCATCAAGCGGATCGCGGTCCTTCGAAATCTGTCCCCAAATTTCGGCCGCGATTTTCTCGCCGACCTTGGGATAGAGCTTGAGCACGCGCTTCCACGACAGCTCGTCGTGGGCGTTGGTCATGATCTTGAGGTAGGCGATGACGTCCTTGATGTGCGCCTGCTCGAAGAAACGGACGCCGGAGCGGATCTCGTACGGAATCAGCCGCCGCGAAAGCTCCATCTGCAATTCGAGCGACTGGTAATGGGAGCGATAGAGCACCGCCATGTCGCCGAGGCTCTCGCCTTCGTCGCGCAGCTCGAGGATGCGTTGCGCCACGAACGATGCCTGCTCGAACACGTCGTCGACGCCCACGACCGCCGGCTCGGGTCCGGTACCGCGGACCGCGCGCAGCTCTTTCTGAAACTGAAATTTGTTGTGCGCGATGGTCTGATTGGCGAGATTCAGAATCTGGGGGGTGGAACGGTAATTGGTCTCGAGCTTGAAAATAATTGTGTCTGAAAATCGTATAGGAAAAGTAATGATGTTTTCGAAGGACGCGCCGCGGAAGGAGTAAATCGATTGCGCGTCGTCGCCGACCACCATCACGTTTCGCCGAAGCGCCGACATGCCGTCGACGACGTCGGCCTGCAATTTGTTCGTGTCCTGATACTCATCGACCAGGATGTACCTGAACTTCCTCTTCAGCACCTCGGCGACCGCTTCGTGCTCTTCCAGGAGAAGCTTCCAGTTGACAAGAAGGTCGTCGAAGTCCATGGCGTTCGCCTGGCGCTTGCGCTCCTTGTAGTGACGAAAAACGTTGACCATCTCCTCCTTGTAGATTGCGAAATGGGGATAGTTTTCCTCGAGATGCAGCTCCAGCGGCGTGCGGGTGTTGATCAGAAAAGAGTAGATGTCGAGCAGCACGTCACCTTTTGGGAATCGCCGCTCCAGGGTCTTGATGCCCAGGGACGAGATGGCGCTGTCCATCATCTCTTTGGCGTCTTCATCGTCGAGAATCGAAAAATTCGGCCGGTATCCGATCGGCTCGGCGTATTGCCGGAGGAGGCGGTTGCCGACGGAGTGAAACGTGCCGCCCCAGATGCGGCGGGTGTCGATGGTCACGAGCTGTTCGACGCGGCTGAGCATCTCGCGCGCGGCCTTGTTGGTAAAGGTCAGAAGCAGGATCTGCGATGGGTCGACGCCGTCTTCGATCAGGCGCGACACGCGGTAGGTGAGCGCGCGCGTTTTTCCGCTTCCCGCGCCCGCGATCACCAGCAACGGACCTTCGCCCGCCATCACGACCTCGAGCTGTTCGGGATTCAGCTCCTCTTCGTATTTGACGCGGTACGTCTTCTGCGCCTTGACGGGCGTTTTGAGCGTATAGCGGCGGACTTTGGCCACGCCTCTATTGTCGTCCATCGTTCAGCGCCACCATGATGTAATCGTACGAGAGGTCATGATGAAACGATTTCTTCCAGCCGTCCTTCTCTTTGCCGCGGCATGCGGCTCTTCCTCCCGGCCCAACCAGCCCGCCACGGCGCTGCAGACACTGAGCGTCGGCAATTACAGCGCCGATATAGGTCCGTCGCCGGTGGGTGTGATTCCGATGGCGACTCTTCACGACGCCCAGCGCAACAAGGACCTCGAGGTCTCGATCGAATATCCAACGCGCGGCGGACCGTTTCCGATCATCGTTTTCTCGCACGGCTACGGGAGCTCCGACCATGGTTACGAGCCTCTGATTTCGTACTGGACGAGCAACGGCTACGTGGTCATCCGTCCATCGCATGCCGATGCCGGCGCGTTGCGCGACACCAGCCGCGACGTGCTCAGTGGAGCGCCGCCGACACCGGCGGCGCGTGGCCGTCAGCGTGGGATGCCGCCTCCGACGACGCCCCCCGTTCCGCAAACGAATCGCACCGAAGATATCTTCGACCGCGAGGTCGAGCCACAGTGGCGCAATCGCGCACTCGACATCAGGCTGGTCCTCGATTCGCTCAATGACCTCGAGCACCAGTTTCCTGAGCTCCAGGGAAAGATGGACCACGCCCGCATGGGCGTGGGCGGGCATGCGTACGGCGCGTTCACAGCGCTGCTGGTCGCGGGCATGAATGGCACATTCGCGGATTCGAGAGTGCGCGCGGCGGTCGCGATGTCGCCGCCGGGCCCCTCGACGATGCGCGGAATCACGACGGCATCGTTCGCGACCCTCAAAGTTCCGATGATGTTCATGACCGGCACGAACGATCGCGGCGCGAATGAGTCCGAGGATGTGAACTGGCGCAAGCAGGCTTTCGAGAACAGCCCAGCCGGTGACAAGTACTTCGTCCTGATCGACGGCGCTCGCTCTTCGTCATTCACAGGGCAGGTCAGCTTCTATGACGTGCCGATGCAGCCCACCACCGCCGCCAATCCTTACGGGCAACAGCAGCAAGTGCCGCAACAGCAGCGCGGCGCGATGGTGTTCGGCAACGACCGCCGCATTTTTCAGATCGTCAAGATCGCGTCGCTGGCGTTCTGGGATGACTATCTAAAGAGCGACGCTGCCGCACGCGATCTTCTCTCCACGCAAAAGTTCGAGAGCGCGTTCACCGGGGCGCACCTGACGGTGAAGTGACCCCTCATCCGCCGCTTCGCGGGGCGAAGGGCTGTGCGCGCCAGCGTCCCTCGCCCCGCGTCAGCGGGGAGAGGGTGGTCCCGCGGAGCGGGACCGGGTGAGGGGCGTCAATGCGATCGTGCGCGCGTCCGCGCGGCCTTGACAGCGGCACGGTGTCGCGAGGCCGCGCCGCGACGGCGTGCCGTCGTACGCGCCTGGCGCGACAGCGATGACCGCGACGCGGCCGAGTGCCCTTCGCGCTTCAGCGCGGATCGCACCGCTCGCGAGCGTGTCGCAGACGGCTTTCGGCCTCGATTGCGAATCGCACTTCGCGCCGACTCGCGCGTGCGTACGCTCCCACCTTTTGGCGGCGCCAGTCTGACGCCCGAGCGGCGCGCCTTCGAGAGCCCGATGGCGATCGCCTGCTTTGTCGATCGCGCGCCATGTTTTCCCTGGCGAATATGCTCCATCTCTTCGCGAACAAACTCCCCAGCTTGCGTGGACGGCGCTTTACCTTGCGCACGGTCTCGCCTTGCTCGCTGAATTGTTTCTTTTTCCGCCATGTGCACCTCCGCCTCAGATGTGTGCAAAAACGTGGCCTCGATCCACGCTTTTCGCAGCACGCTCCTCAATGACGACGCCTCGCGTTTGGCAGTGAACGTCAACGGCCGGATGCCCGGGTGGATGTGACGATCGGTGCCCATCCGGATCAGCGTGAAACCATGCGCCGAGATCAGGCGCTGGAGCGAGACTTCGGTGTAGCCGTAGAGATGCGGAAAACCGAGGAGGTTGCTGTGACCGAGTATGGTGGAGTTGCCCTGCATATCGATGTAGAGCGACGCGTTAGGCGTCCGAACGATCAGCACGCCACCGGGCCGCAGAACGCGTTTGACTTCGGCCAGCAATCGCTGTGGATCCTCAATTTGCTCGAAGCAATTCCAGATGAAGACTCCGTCGAATGCCTGACCGTCGAATCGGCAATCTTCGAGCGGCACGTTGAAGGTCCGATAACCGTGCGCGCGCACAAAACGCGACGTATCGCGGCCGACATCGACGCCGGCGGCGTTCCATCCCCACTCGGCGGCCACGTGAAGGAATCCGCCGACGTAGCTGCCAACCTCGAGCACATTCGCCCCAGGATGCAAAAGCCGGCGGTAGAGTTTTGCTTTGTTGCGGTAGACCGCGATGTGCGCGTGCAGCATCCGCTCCATGGCAAACGGCTCGTAGTGATCGGTCTCGAAGTTCGGCATCTCGCGTTCGCAGCGAACGAGAATTCCACAGTCGTGGCAGATCGCGATTTCCGCGGATGCTGCGTGCGCGACATCGAGGAGGTCCTTCTGCGCGGCGTGATCGGCGATTCCGTCGATGCGTTCGCCATAGAACTGTCGACGCATCTCCATCTCACTCTGCACGCTCTCCCGTGGGATGAGGGTGGTGAGTTTTTCGCGTCCACAGCCTGGACAAGTGCGCACGTTACTTCTTCTTGCCGCCCCGTTTCGGCGCCGGCTTGACCCGTTCGGGCAGTTTCTTGCCGCCGGTCTCGCGATTCCACTCTTCGAACGTTTCCGGCGAGATTTTTCCCTTGACGAGCAGCTCGGCGAACTTTCGGCGCTGCGCCTGGCTTTTGAACGGCATTCCGAATTCGATGCGCAAATCTCGGGCCTGCCGCGCACCTGCTAAAATTGCTGCCTCTCCATGCCGGGAAAGAGTCGTCTGTCCACCGTTGAAACTCGTCTGCTCAGCAGCGCTGTTCAGGTCGCCTGCCAGGGGATTGCCATTCTGAGTCCGGCGGAGGAGGCCATCGGCCCCCGCATCCTCTTCGTCAACGCCGGCTTCTGCAATCTGTACGGCGTCGAAAAGAATGAAGTCCTCCACAAAACGCTCGCTGCGTTCGGGATCGTCGAGCGCCATCAGGCGATCTTCAAG
>DASPZU010000114.1:0-29954 GCA_035636095.1 Thermoanaerobaculia bacterium | reverse complement strand
CGCCCGAGAAGGAGGTCGTTCTCTTCTACCTGGTGGCCGGGAACTTCTTCGGCGAGGCCGCGCTCTTCTCCGACTCAGCGCGCACCGCCACGGTGACGACCATCTTTCCTTCCGACCTCATCAAGCTCTCCAAACGCGCTTTCACCAAATTCCTCGAAGCGCACCCCGAGCTGCGAGAAGTTCCCATGCGCAAGCTCGAGGAGCGCCGCATCGCGGGACTGATCGCCGACGCCACGCCGGGATCGGGCAACATTCTCGAGGACCTGATCCGCGAAGAGATGGTGATGGGTACGCAGACCCTCATCATCGACGAGCACAAATGCATCCGCTGCGGAAACTGTGTCAGCGCCTGCGAGGGTGTGCATCACGACGGCCAGGCCCGCCTGTCGCTGACCGGCATCAAGTTCTACAACCTTCTCGCGCCGAATTCATGCTGGCAGTGCGAAAACCCGCTGTGCATGCTCGATTGCCCTCCCGATGCCATCGTGCGCGACCCCCGCGGCGAGGTCTACATCAAGAGCAATTGCATCGGCTGCGGCAACTGCGAGCGGAACTGTCCCTATGGCAACATCTTCATGGTCCACAAAGAGCCGAAGAAGTCGATCTTCGCGTGGGTCGCTTCGCTGGTCGGCGCGACGCCGAAGCAGGAAGTCGAGCAGACCGTGGCAGTGAAGTGCGATCTCTGTCGCGAGATCAAAGGGGGGCCTGCCTGTGTCCGCAGTTGCCCCACCGGCGCTGCCATTCGCCTCACCCCCGAGGAGTATCGCGAAACGCTGGAGGATCTGGTGATTTCGCAGGGAGAGCGATGAACGGCGCAGGATGAACGATGCCAGTACCACGCTCCGGCGCCCTCTGGCGCGTCATCTTCATCATCCTTCTGGTCGCGACGACGGCGTCGTATGTCTGGTACGCGCGCGGCGAAGAGCCGTACGGCGGTTCGATCATGGGTCTCGCCTACGGCGTCGCCGGATTCGCGCTGATTCTTCTGCTGGCGTTCTTCGGCATTCGCAAGCGGTGGTATCGGTCCACCTTCGGCACGCTCGAGCAGTGGCTGCAATCGCACATCCATCTCGGCATCCTGGTGATGGTCATCCTCTTCTTCCATGCTGGCGGGCATTTCGGCGACAAGATCGCCCTCACCACGCTGATCCTCGCCGCCATCGTGGTCGTCAGCGGCGTGGCCGGCGCGATCCTCTACGTCACGGTTCCGCGGCTGCTCACCGAGGTCGAGAGCAATCTGACCATCGAAGAAATCTCCGATCAGCTCAATCAACTCGCGCGATCCATGGCCCGCGTGGCCTCGGGGAAAACCGCGCCGTTCCAGCGGATCTACGCCGGGCTGATTGACGAATCGAAGCCGGGCTGGCTTGCAGGCTGGCGGCTGCTGTTCGGACGCCGCCGCCAGCGCAAATCGCAAGACGCTGGCGAGTTTTCGAATCTCCTCACTCTGGTGGCCAAGGAAGAGCTGGACGACCTTCGGCAGATGCTTGTCGTCTCCCGGCAGCGCAAGGAGCTTCTGCTGCGACTCCTCTATCAGCAGCGCTACAAGAACGCGCTGGAGTCGTGGCTCTACATCCACGTGCCGTTCACCTTCGCGCTTCTCGTCTTTGCCGTAATTCACATCGTGGCGGTTTTCTACTACGGGAAGATCGGGTGAGTTTCGTTCTGCAGCGCGTCACCAGGCGCGGTCTGGTGCTGTACCAGGTCAACGGCGATGTTCTGCGCATCGGTCGCGGCACGAGCGCCGAGCTGCGGTCAGAGAACGCGGCGGTGGGCCTCGATCATGCCGTGATCGAAGGTGACGACGACGGCTTCACCATCACCGACAAAGGAAGCATCACCGGCACGTACGTCAACAGGAAGCCGGTCGAATCGGCGAGGGTCGCGAAGGGGGACGTGATCGAGATCGGCGATCTGCACATCGAGGTGCAGATCGCGACTCCTGACCGGCCCCTGTTCCTGCGCGTGACCTCGTCCGCGCCGCAGGAAAAGAAGGCAGCGGCGGAGGATCTCGAAGCGGACGACGACGAGCCGCAGCAAGCGCGGGCCGGCGGCTCGGTCCGGGCGCCAAAGATCGACTACGGGTCGGCGTTCAGTCTTCGCCGGCCCTACTTCACGAGGGTTTCGCTCATCGCTCTTCTCGTGGTGGTGGCCCTGATCGTCCTCGCCGAGATCACGCAACCGGGTAGCCAGGGCGCATTCATGCCGGGTCAGATCTCCTCCGCCCACGCGTGGGAGCGCGATCCCCACGGCCGGACGATCGCAAAGGATTGCCGGACCTGTCACGATCCATGGCGCGGCGTGACCGACCAGCGCTGCCTGGAGTGCCATGTCGTAAAACCGCACGCTGCGATTCAGGCCACGACGCCGTCGTGCGCTTCCTGTCACCCCGAGCACCGCGGCGCAGCGACACTGGTCGGCGCAAAGTGCGTCTCCTGCCACGGCAACTTGCGCGAGCACGTCAAGTCCGGTGCGGAGTTGCGGCCGGCGATTGCTCGCATCAACGCGTTCGGCGACAGTCATCCTGAGTTCACCTGGCCGCGGGACACGAATATCCTGCGGTTCAATCACGAGCTTCACCTGCGACCAGCCGGCATCTTCAACGGCCAGGGGAAACGCGAAGTGCTGGAGTGCCAGGCGTGCCACAAGCTCGTGGAGACGCGCGGCAAGCTCGATCCCAGGCCGCTCAAGTTCTCCACCGATTGCGCGCGTTGCCACAAGCTGACGTTCGACGTGCGTTTTCCCGACACCGAAGTGCCCCATGGCGGCGACCCGGGCCTGGTGTATGGATTCGTCATGGCCATCGACTCCGGCAATCAGGACATCGCCGGCAAGTCGCCGGACGAGATCCGCCGCATTCTCACCGCCCGGCCGCCCCCGAGCGCGGGCGAGGGAGCGTTGCTCAACGCCGAGCAGGTCATCAACAAGAAGTGCACTCTCTGTCACGAGCTTCAGCGCAGCGGTGGGCGGCTCGTCGTGACCCCGCCCGTGATCCGGACGCGGTGGCTGGAGCACGCGCTGTTCACGCACACCGCACACAGCCGTGAATGCGCGAGTTGTCACGAATCGGCTCGGAGCAGTGCGCTCACCAGCGACGTGTTGATGCCCTCGCGGAAAGAGTGTGTCGGTTGTCACAGCGCATCTGGCGACAAAAAGGCAGCTTGCATTACCTGTCACGAGTACCATGAGCGGACCGGAAAACTGCTGCTCACGAAGATGGCGACCGGGTTCACTCGCGGAACGGTTGCGCGGACACCGATGCCATCGGGAGGTGCAGAAGGGATGTGGACGAGTCTTCTTCTTCTTGCAGTCGGGCTCTTGCTGCTGGTTGTGCTGGTCCCGGTCAGTATTGCGATTTACCAGCGCCTGCGCGTTCCGAAAGATGAGCGCGGCGGCCGGCGCCGCTCATCGGAGGTCCCGTCGACGGTGAGGGTCCCGGTGGTGAAAATCTCGAGCGCAGACGTTCAGCCCACAGTTCCGCCCGAACCGCCCGCCCCGACGCCCCCGGCGAAGCCCGATGCTCCGCCGATGCGCGAGCCAGCAGCACCCATGAGCGACACCATCAGCGTCCATCGAGACGACTTAACGTCGGCTCCAGCAGCGACCGAGCAACTGCAGTGGTACGGCTTGCTTCTTTGCACCAGCGGGCCGCTGGAGGGACAGCGATTCATCATCGAGGAAGACGGTTTCTACATCGGACGCGATCCCGCGTTGTCACAGGTGGTGATCAACGACACCAAGATTTCGAAGCGACACGTCCGCATCGTGCCGCGCGATGGGAAGGTGCACGCAATCGACGAGGGCTCGACCAACGGGACATTCTTGAGCACCGCAAAGAGCGAACGCATCACCGACGTGCAACTGAAGCGCGGCGAAACGATCATCCTGGCAGATCATGTGGCCGCCTTTATCTATCAGATCTGAACGGAAGGGCTGCTGGCGCAAGACGCGCCGTTCAGTTCTCTGCATCGCCGCCGCGGCGATCATTCTCGGCGGCTATCTCCCGGCAAACGCTGCTACGCGGCGCCGTTTGGCGTCGCCGCCGGTTCCTGCGGCCGGGCCGCCCTGCAGCGAGGGCTCGATTGGCGACGGGGGCGTCACCGCGGCGCAGGTTTTCGGGCCGCTGAGCGCCGCCGAGGTTGATGCCATCATTCACGGCGCGGCCTCGGCGCTGAGCTCCGCGACCGCGACCATCGCCGTGGTCGACCGGGCCGGACGCGTGCTGGCCGTATTCCGCCAGCCGGGAGCGAGCAACGAGAACGACGACCAGGCCGTCGGCGTCGCGCGGACCGCGGCGTTCTTCAGCCACAACATGGCGCCTCTCTCATCGCGCACTGTGCGCTTCATCAGCGGAGTCCACTTCCCCCCCGGCGTGGTCAACGCTCCGAACGCAGCGCTCTACGGAATCGAGAACACCAACCGCGGCTGCGATCTCAATACCGTCTTCAACCCGACTAAGGACGTTCCGCCGGCGAAGTCAACGAACGGATTGCCGTGCAACCCCTCCGATCGTTCCGGCTGCGGTCCCGGCATCGTCACGGGAAAGCAGCAACCCGACGACGGCCCTTTTCCACAGGAGCCCGGCAACCGCAACGTGAACGCCGGCGGCATTCCGCTCTATCGCATCGTCCCGCCGGGACTGGATCGCATCAACGACGGGATCGTGACCAATGGGAAGCTCGTCGGCGGTATCGGTGTCGTGGGAATCGCTGGCGATCCGCAGCTCGCGGAGTTCGCGGCGGTCAGCGGCGCCTTCGCCTCGCCCGGCACGGGCATCGCTCCGCTGCCGTCCTATCCGCTGCCGGATCCCGGGAACGTATTCATCGACGGCATTCGTCTTCCTTTCCTGGGGCCCGATCAGAAGCTTCGTTTCAACAGCAGCGGATTGCCGATCGGACTCGAGCAGCCGGCGGGTACGACGCCCGGTTCTGCGGCGGGCAGCTACGCGGCTGTTCCGCGCGCCGGCGGGTGTGCGGACAACGAATACCTGGTCGGGCCGGGCGGCGGCTCGCTCTCGTCGGCGGATGCGGGCCTGATCGTTCAGCGCGCCATCAATGCGGCGAAGCGAACGCGAGGCATCATCCGACTCCCGCTGAACAGCTACGCGCGCATGGTCATCGCGGTCACTGATCTCGACGGCTCGATCCTGGCGCTCTACCGCATGCCCGACGCCACCGTTTTTTCCATCGACGTCGCCGTGGCGAAAGCGCGCAACGTCGTTTACTTCAGCCAGCACGCTGGCGACCTTCCGGGCATCCCTGCCGGCACGGCGATCACCAATCGCACCATCGGGTTCGGAGCGCAGCCGTTCTATCCTCCCGGGATCGACTCGAATGCGTTCAAGGTCGGCGTCGGACCCTTCTACGCGCTTTTCCAGAATGACCGCGCCACTGCCTGCTCCCAGGGCTCGCAATCGCTGAATCCACTCAAACCGAATCAGAACGGCATCGTCTTTTTTCCCGGCGCCACGCCGCTGTACGTCAACGGCTCGCTTGCCGGCGGCCTGGGCATCAGCGGGGACGGTGTGGAACAGGACGACTACGTCACGTATCTCGCCGCCGGCGGTTTGCCGGAAGAAACGAGTCCGCGGAACTTTCTTCCCGACAAGAGCATCTGGGCGGACCGCGTCACCGTGAACAAGGTTCGCTTGCCGATGTTCAAGTTCCCGCGCCAACCGGAAGGCGTGACTGAGTGCGGAGGCAAGGCGTGCGAGTGAGGCTGCCGCGTCGATTGACCGTTGCGATCGCATTTTTCGCGGCGCCACTCTTTGCCAGCATCACCATCAACAACAATCAGCCGTTGATCACCGACGCGATTCCGTTCGTGATCTCCGGAACGACCGATGCCACGCCTGGCGCGAGCGTCGCGGTCTCGATCGAGTCGAAGGGCAACGCCGCGACGACGGTGCTCCCCGGCGGCGCATGGCAACTGACCTGGAGCGCGCCGCTTCCCACCGGGACGTACACGCTCACAGCATCGATCGGGAGCGACACCGCCACGCAGATCCTCCGCGTGCAGCTTCCCGGCAATCTGCCGCGCCAGTTCCCCTGGGAGCCGCCGCCTGTCTATGCGACACCGGAGTTGCATCCCGAAAACTTTCTGGAGATGACCGATCGCTGGCGCATCGTGCCGCCGCGGTACGAGTTGAACGAGCGATCGCGCGGAATGCTCGACCCGTACAACAAGAACGTTCTCAAAGGCGACTACCCGATTCGCGGGAATGATCTTTTCTTCGTATTCACCGGAATTTCCGACACGCTGGTCGAGTCGCGGACCGTGCCGACACCGTCGGGCGTGAGCACCGTCCGGCCGGCAGGCATCCAATTTTTCGGCAACGACAATCAGAGCGTCTTTAACCAGAACGTCGATTTATCATTCGAGCTTTTCAAAGGCGACACGGCGTTCAAGCCGGTCGAGCACCGCCTGAAGGCGACCCTCATCGCCAATCTCAACTACCTGAGAGTCGAGGAAAACGCGATCGTCAAGCCCGACGTCCGCCTCGGTTCGCGGCGCACGGAGAGGCAGTTCTCACTGCAGGAGATCTTCTATGAGCGGAAGCTGCGCGACCTCTCGCCCAACT
The DNA here is from genome assembly GCA_035636095.1 of Thermoanaerobaculia bacterium. GTDB lineage: Bacteria > Acidobacteriota > Thermoanaerobaculia > Gp7-AA8 > Gp7-AA8 > Gp7-AA10. Next base: position 23,374 of record DASPZU010000114.1, on the reverse strand, counting down.
ACGATTTCCTCTCCATCCGCATCGGCTCACAGCCGTTCTCGAGCGACTTCCGCGGCTTCATCTTCAGCGACACCAACACCGGCGTGCGCCTGTTCGGCAACTACGCCTCCAATCGTTTCCAATACAACCTGGCCATCTTCGACCGGCGCGAGAAAGACACTAACAGCGGGCTGAATATCATCGACCAATGGCGCGGACAGCAGGTCGCCGTCGCCAACTTCTACTGGCAGGACTTTCTCCGCCAAGGCTTCACCGAAGAATTCAGCATCCACCAACTGCGCGATGGCAAGAGCTTCAAGTACGACCGCAACGGGATTCTGGTGCGCCCTGCGCCGATCGGCGTGTTCACGCCGCACTCCATCAACGCCACGTACATCGGCGCCGCGGGACTCGGTCACTTCGGCCGGATCAATGTCGATCACGCCATCTACTACGTCGCCGGCCGCGACTCGCTCAATCCGATCGCCGGTCCTGATCCTGATCTGAAGAAGCGCGACTCCGTGCGCATCGGCGCGGGCATGGCGGCGCTCGAAGTCTCCTACGACCACGACTGGTTGCGCCCGCGCCTGGGATTTTTCTACGCGAGCGGAGATGGCAGTCCGCGCGATCGCAACGCCAGCGGCTTCGACTCCATCTTCGACAGCTCCGCATTCGCCGGCGGCGGCTTCAGCTACTTCAACCGTCTGGGGATCAAGCTCGCCGGCAGCGGCGTCTCTCTCGTCGAGCGCGGCAGCCTGCTGCCCGATCTTCGAAGCAGCAAAGACGAAGGGCAGCCCAACTTCGTGAATCCCGGCGTCCAGCTCGTCACCGCCGGGCTCGACATCGACGTCACACCGCGGTGGAAGGCGCTCTTCACCGCAAACTACATCCGCCTCGACACCACGCGGCCGATCGAGGCGATGCTCTTCCAGGGCGGAATCCATCGCCAACTCGGCGAAGACTTGAGCCTCGGAGTCCGGTACCGCCCGTTCCTCAACAACAACGTCATCGTCGTCGGTGGCGCGGCGGCATTCCTGCCCGGGCGTGGCTTTGATGACATCTATGAAGACGGACACACGCTCTATCACGTCTTCACGAATTTGATCCTTACGTTCTGATCATGAAGAAAACGCTCGTGACGCTGTCGCTATTTGCCGCGTTCTGCCGCGTGGCGGAAGGGGCGTCGCTCTTCACACAAACTCGAGTCGAAGCCGATGCCAAGAGCCGCGGCTGCATCTTCTGCCACCAGAACATCGAACCGATGCATACCTCGCCGGCGGTGAAGCTCGGCTGCAGCGACTGCCACGGTGGGAACGCCTCCACAACGAACAAGGACGCCGCGCATGTGCAGCCGCGGCATCTCGAAATATGGATGCGCGACGGCCGATACTCGTCAGCCAATCCGGAGCGCAGCTACACGAAAATCAACGGCGAGAGCGCGGAGTTCATCAAGTTCGTCAATCCCGGCGATCTTCGCATCGCGCAGGAGACATGCGGCGACTGTCACACCAGAGAGGTCAGCGCCGTGCCGCGCAGCACCATGACGACATCATCAGTCTTCTGGGCCGCGGCCGCGTACGCGAACGGCATCCTCGGCACCAAGCGTGCGCTCCTCGGCGAGAGCTACGGCCGCGACGGCAAACCTCAGGCGCTCAGGCCCGCCACTCCGCCCACCCCAGAGCAGCTCCTTCACGGCGCGCTTCCGATGCTCGTGCCACTGCCCAGATGGGAGATCATGCAGCCGGGCGAATACTTCCGCGCGTTCGAGCGCGGCGGCGTCGCGCAAGGCTCGTCTTTCCCCGACATCGGCAATCCCGCTCCGAACGACGAGGCCGGCCGCCCCGACATCCGGCTCGGCAATCGCGGTCGCGGCACCGGCCTGCGCATCAGCCCGGGCCTCCTCAACATCCACAAAACCCGTCTCAATGACCCGCATCTCTCCTTCCTGGGAACGAACGACCATCCCGGCGACTATCGCTCCAGCGGCTGCAGCGCATGCCACGTCGTCTACGCAAACGATCGCGACCCCGCGCACTCCGGCCCGTGGGCGGCGTTCGGCAACGATGGACGAACGCAGACGGCTGATCCGACCATCCCGAAGAACGAGAAGGGGCATCCGATCCGCCATCAGTTCACGCGCGCGGTTCCGACCAGCCAGTGCATGAGCTGCCACATGCATCAGCCCAATTCGTTCGTCAACACGTACCTCGGCTACACCATGTGGGACTACGAGACCGATGCAGAGCTGCTCTGGCCCAAGCAGCAGAAATATCCGACCGAGACTGAGAAGCGAGCAAGCCTCGACCGCAACCCGGAGGGCGCCGCCGTGCGCGGCCTGTGGAGCGATCCCGATTTCCTGGAGAGGGTCAGCACTCTGAACTCGCAGGCCAGGCATACACAATTCGCCGACTACCACGGTCACGGCTGGAACTTCATGGCCGTCTACAAACGCGATCGCAAAGGCAACCTGCTCGACGCCGAAGGCAACATCGTCGCGTTTGACGATCCGGCCAGGTTTTCGAAAGCCGTTCACCTTCAGGACATTCATCTCGAGAAAGGGATGCATTGCGTCGATTGTCATTTCGCGCAGGACGAGCACGGCAACGGGCAGCTCTACGGCGAGTACGGCAACACCATCGAGATCGAATGTCAGGACTGCCACGGAGACGTGAACGGCTACGCCACGCTGCGCACCTCCGGTCCGGCTGCGCCACCGGGCGGCACCGACCTGAGCATCGGCACCACGCCGTTCGGCTGGCGCCGGTTCCGCTGGATCAACGGTCGGCTCTTCCAGCGCTCGATGATCGACCCCGACAAGCAATGGGAAGTGGTTCAGGTGAAGGACTCCATCACACCCGGCAACCCACACTTCAACGAGCGCTCGCGCTACGCGAAGACCGTGCAGCGCGACGGCAGGAAGTGGGGCGAGGTTGATCAGACAAAGCTCGCGCACTCCGACGCAAAGATGACCTGTTACGCCTGCCACACTTCGTGGATGACCTCGTGCTCGGGCTGCCATCTTCCGCAGGAGGCGAACTCCAAGTCGGAAGTGCGTCACTTCGAAGGCGAGACCACGCGCAACTACGCGTCATACAACCCGCAGGTGATCCGCACGGACGCCTTCATGCTCGGCATCAACGGCACCACCAAGGGTCACAAGATCGCGCCGGTCCGCTCGTCGAGCGCGCTGGTCATCAGCTCCACCAACGCCCTTCGCGATCGCATTTACATCCAGCAGCCGCTGATCTCAGCTCCCGGCTTCAGCAGCCAGGCCTTCAATCCGCACGTGCCGCACACAGTGCGAGCGCGCGAGACGCAGGGCTGCGGCAGTTGCCACATCACGAAGGAGAACGACAACAACGCCTGGATGGCGCAACTCCTCCTGCAGGGGACGAACTTCGTCAACTTCATCGGCCGCTACACCTGGGTCGGCGAAGGGGAGAAGGGCCTCGAGGCCGTCGCCGTCACAGAATGGGAGGAGCCGCAGGCGGTGATCGGATCGACGCTGCACAAGATCGCTTATCCCGATGACTTCCAGAAGCATCAGGCGCGAGGACTGGAATTGCAGACCGCGCATCATCATCGCGGCAACGCGCGCAACATCCAGCTCCGCGGCGAGTACGTGTTCACCGCGAAGGGGAGGGAAGGATTCGCCGCCTACGACGTGGCGAACGTCGACAACAAAGACTTCTCCGAGCGCATCACCACGGCGCCCGTGTCGCCGGCAGGGCAGCGGACATACGTGAAGACGAAGTTCGCCACGGCGGTTGCCCTCCCCACGACAATGCCTATGGCGCCGGACCGGAAGAGCGGCGCCATCGCGGAAAACGAAGAACAGCCGATTCATCCGCTCTACCGTTACGCCTACGTCAGCGATCGCGAGGAAGGGCTGATCCTGGTCGACGTCACCACGCTGACCGACGGCAATCCGTCGAACAACTTCCTGAAGCGCGCGCTGACGTTCAACCCGCGGGCCGGCTCCGGCGGTGCCCTGGACGGCGCGAACTCGGTCTGCGTCGCCGGACGATGGGTCCTCGTTGGTGCGAAAGCCGGCCTGGCGGTCGTCGACGTCGACAAGCCGCTCGAACCTCGCCTCGTCACGATACTGCCGGGAATCGAGAGCGCCACCTCGATCGCAGTTCAGTTCCGTTACGCGTTTGCGACCGACGGCGGCGGCTTTCACGTCATCGACATTACCGATCCGGCCAGGCCGGCGCTCGTGGCTCGCGTGCCGATCGCCGACGCGCGATCAGTCTACGTAGCGCGCACATATGCGTACGTCGCCGCCGGCGCCGAGGGGATGATCATCGTCGACGTGGAACGGCCGGAGCATCCGAGGATCGACCAGACCTTCAACGCCGACGGGCAACTGCGCGACACCACCGACGTGAAGGTCGGGTCTACCAACGCCAGCACGTTCGCGTATGTGGCCGACGGTAAGTACGGACTGAAGGTCATCCAGCTCACCTCGCCCGACCGCACGCCCGGTTACGCCGGGTTCAGTCCCCGGCCCGATCCGCGCCTCATCGCCGCGCGGCACACCGCCGGTCCCGCCCTGGCGATCTCCAAAGGTCTGGACCGCGATCGAGCCGTCGACGAGAGCGGCCTGCAGGTCTCGATCTTCAATCGAATCGGCGCGCGTCCGATGACACTTCGCGAAATGCAGCGGCTTTACCTGCGCGACGGCGTGCTCTACACCGTCAGCGAGACACCGCCCGGAAGGTGACGACGATGAAACGAGGAATGGTGTTCGCTATTGCCACGGCCGCTGTTGCCACGATCGCGGCTGCGCAGCAGCCGGCTCCGGCGCCCGCCGCGCCGGTCTCGAAACCGGGCCACTACATCGGCGTGGCTTCGTGCGTCAGCTCGGGCTGCCATGGCAGCACCCGTCCGCTGAAGGAGTCGCGAATCCTGCAGAACGAGTACTACACCTGGCTCAACCGCGATTGGCATCCCGAAAGCTACAACGTTCTCTTCAACGACCGCTCCGCGCGCATCGTGCGCAACATGCGACTCAAGAGGAAGGCGTACGAGGAGACGATGTGCCTCGACTGCCACTCCATGAACGTCGCGAAGGCGCTGGTCTCCGGCCGCGTCGAGATCGAGGACGGCGTGCAGTGCGAGGCGTGCCACGGGCCCGCGAGCGGGTGGCGCGCCGAGCACACCGAGGCCGGCTGGACACACGAACAATCGGTGGCGCGCGGAATGACCGATCTGCGCGACATTCCCACTCGCGCCACGACCTGTCTTGGCTGTCACCTCGGCAACAAGGACAAAGGCGTCGATCACGAGCTGATTGCCTCGGGGCATCCGATGCTGGCGTTCGAGCTCGACAACTACACTGAGACCATGCCGGCACACTGGGCTCCCCGCAAAGAGACGCACGGCGTTCCGGCCTGGGCCTTCGGACAGGCGATTGCGCTCCGCGACTCGCTGGCCAACCTCGCCCGTCACGCGCGCGGCGAGAAGTGGCCGGAGTACTCTGACTTGAGTTGCTACAACTGCCACCACGCGCTCGAGTCGGGCACCTGGCGCCAGGAGCGCGGCTGGCCGGGGCAGGCCGGGCTGCCTGCATGGAGCCCGCAGCATTGGGTGGTATTGCGCCTGATCATCGAGCGCGCGTCTCCGTCTGCGCGCGCTGCGCTCGACGATGCAATCCAGCAAATCGCACGTGCGTCGCGCACGAACGATCCGAACGGCGTTGCCAGCGCAGCCGACGGTGCTCGCCGTGCCATTGGCGCGCTCGCTCCGAAGATCGCCGCCATGACATGGCGCGATGACGAAGTCCGAGCCATGATGCGCACCATCTGCGGGGACGACGCCGTCGCCGGCTACGACGTGCATTCCGCGGAACAGATCGCGCTCGCGATGCAAACCCTGGCCGCCGCCGTCACCCGCAACAATCCCGCGCTGCTCAAGAGCCCGATGACGGATGCCGTCGATGCCCTCTTTGCCGAAGTGCAGAACCGCGACCGCTACGACCCGAATCGTTTCGCGCAGAAACTTCAGGCGTTGCGCGGGACGATCTGACGGGGCGAGCCCGACATCGTCAAGGCGCCACACATTCGGGAGCTGCGCAACGGCGTGAAGTGAGGCTGAACCGGTGTACGATAAAGCCCACCAAAATCCGGAAGCTTTTCCACCGTACAAAGATCGTTCGTATGGCTGCGCGCCGCAACGCGTTTCTCGCCCTGATCGCAATCGCGATCGTGTCGCCGCCTGTTTACGCGGCCTGCCCCAATTTCGCTGCGGCGGTGAATTACGCCGCGGGGACGGCGCCGCGCGGGGTTGCCGTCGGCGACTTCAACCGCGATGGAAAGCTCGACCTCGCCGTGGCCAACTCCAATTCCTTCAGTGTCTCGATCCTTTTGGGAAACGGGACGGCACCTTCGCCCCGCCGGTGAACTACCTCATCGGCAACTATCAGTCCTCGATTGTCGCGGCCGACTTCAACGGAGACGGGTTCATCGACCTTGCGGTCACCGGGATCCAGGCCAACGAGCTCGATATCCTGCAGGGTAACGGCGACGGCACCTTCACCCTCGCGCAGTCGTACCCGGCTGGGAGTGATCCGCAGTCACTTGCCGCCGGCGACTTCAACGGCGACGGGAAGGTCGACCTCGCGGTGGCCAATCAAGGTTCCGCTAACGCCTCGATTTTTTTGGGGAACGGTGACTTGAGCTTCGCCGGCCCGGTGAACTACGCCGCGGGAACGAATCCGTATTCGATTGCCATCGGCGACTTCAACCGCGACGGGAAGAGCGACCTCGCGGTGGCCGACGCGACCGCCTCGAGCAATGTCTCGATTCTGCTGGGCAATGGCAACGGCACCTTCGCGGCAGCAGTCGCCTACACAGCCGGGAACACACCGCGTTCCGTCGCTATCGGCGACTTCAACGGCGACGGAAAGAGTGACCTGGCAGTCGGCAACGCGAATTCCGATGACGTCTCGATCCTGGTCGGCAACGGCAACGGCACGTTCGCCAGCGCTGTGAACTACACCGACGGCTCTTCGCAGCCTTTCGCGGTCGTGGTCGGCGATTTCAACGGCGACGGCAAGAGTGACCTTGCGGCCGCCAACGCCAATAGCAACAACATCTCGATCTTTGTGGTTGTTGATTCCCCCTGATATGCGGATGCTATTCGATAATGCTGACCTCGGCGTAAAGCCGAGGAGCATTCTCGAGCGGCGCAACGCTCGCTCCCTCGAGGTACGCGTCAAAAAAAGTGTGCACACAGTACGCCGTCACGGCGAGCTGGCGACGTCCGTCGATCCTGAGCTTCCCGAGCATGCGAAGAATTCCTCGGAAGACACGGCTCTTCACCACCGCGCCGTCATCGCTGAAAGTGAAATGGTTCGCGCCGCCGATCGTCATGCGGAACCTTCGATCGGTTGGCAGACGATCGTAAATCGATTGGATGTTGGCCATGATCTGCGAGCTCTCGGGACCGGACTCACCTCTATGGTCGCTCAGAAGGAACATGAACGGCCGGTCGATGCCTGACTGAATGACGCTGCCGATCGGCGCGCCGTCAATGTCGATGCCGGCCTTACACCTCGCATCGTCGTGGCAGAACTGTGCGGCCTGTGCCCCGCCAAAGGAGTGTCCAAATAATCCCACGCGCGTCATGTCGAGCCGGCCCGTGAACTTGCCCGATGCGTCCGACGCGTTCAATTGCTCGAGTCTGTCGAGCGCGAACGCGATGTCGGCGGTCCAGGCGGCCAGCAGCTTGTTGGCGAGACGGGTGAACTCTTTCCCTGAAACGAGCTCGGGATTGTTCTCCGGCGTCCGTGCGATCACCCGGCCGTCGGGAAAAACCACGAGTCCGGTGCGATAGGGAGCATCGAATCCCACCACGACATAACCGTGACTGGCCAGATCCTCGGCAAGCGTCGAGTAGTTCATCACCGGCGCAGAACCACCCGATCTCATGATCACCACCGGGTACGATCGCTGCTGCCGAGAGACGCCGGCATTACGAAGACTATGCCCGTGGACCTTGGAGAGATCTCGCGTCAGAAGCTTGAAGATCCCCGCGGCGCCAGCTGGCGGCCGCACAGAAGGGGGGACGTAGTCGTCCAGCATCGCGCTTGGCGTTGCCGGGTACCAGATCCAGACAAGGAGCTCGCGCTGGTCGCCACGCCAATCGAACAGCTCGCGGCCCACTGCAAATGCTCCCGTGGGCGCCGGCAGCGTGACGTCGGTGCGGTGCTCGAGCCAGAGCGCGGCTAGCAATGCGGCAACTCCGAGCACGCCAAGAATCGCCAACAGTGCGACGGTTTTTAATGCGGCACGGGCCTTCATCGGGACGTCGGACTTTATTGCGCAAAGTGCTTGGCGTCAAGCGGCCGGTTCGCCGCGTTGACGCAGGACGCCGACACGATCCGACACTGCGCGGCCGAAAGGGTTGGATGCGAGGCGAGGTATGCTTCCTGCACAAATCGAGGCGAGGAGGCGAGCATGCCCCATACCATCCCACTGGTGAAAGGTCACACCGTCCGATGGAAATGGACCGAAGGTCCGACGGCCGGAAAGACGTACGACCACACATTCGAAAACGACGGAAGCGTCGTATTTCGCGAAGTGCAGGCAGGAAGTGCGCAAGGTAATGGCACTCGCGTGAAGAAGTACGCTTCATTCGAAGTCGCACCGGACGTGGAGCTCGTTTCCTATCTCGGGGATCACGGATTTACGCTCACGGTCGCGATGAACTACGACACCGGAAAGATTTACGGCATCGCGTCGAACGACAAGCAGTGGTTTCCGGTGGCCGGTACGTTCGAAGTCGTCAAGTAGCGAGCAGCTTCACGATTTCATCTTTGCGCGCCTGGCCGTCGGCTTCGCCGACTTCGATCAGCTTCTGCAGATACTCCGGCACGAACATCAACAGGCTCAGAAAGTCCGCGTTCGACGTCTCGCGTGTGCCCAGGCTGCGTGTCATGAAGCGGAAGGCGCGGGGGAGCTGGGGCTCGTATCCGGCTGCCAGGTTGCCGAGGTCCTGGGATGGCCGGATGTTCGCGAAGTCGACGATCCGGAATCCGTGGCGCCGCTCGGGCGGGAGCTCGCGGAGAAATTCATTCGAGCGCTGCATGCGGATGGCGTCTTCGTCCATCACGTCGAGGAATACCGAGTTGGCGAGCTGCCCAAGGATCTGCGCCAGCGGCGGGTAGCCGATCGTCTGCGGTTCGTCCGCTTCCGAAAACGTCTTCTCGTAGTGCGTGGAGATCGCCAACATTCGGGTCGCGCCGAGGTGCAGCGCCGGCGCGAGCGGAGCAGAGAGGCGGATGCCGCCGTCGCCGTGGTAGTGACGTGCCAGTTTGATGGCCGGAAAAATGATGGGCAGCGCTGCCGATGCCATGATGTGCTCCACGGAGATGTTCGCGAGCACGCTTCGCCGCAGCGGCCGCTCCCACACCTCGATGTTGGTTCCTTCGACCCACGTGACTGTCCGACCGGTCGTGTAATCAAGGGTCGTGACGGCGACCGCGTTCGGATCGTGCCTGGCCAGGCTTTCCGCCAGTCCTGCGATTTCGCCTTTCGCGTTTAGCGGAAAAAGCCGTTCCAGCAGCTTTCGTAGCGGCGTCGTGTCGACCAGTCCCTGCACGCGGGGCGCGACCGGCGCGCCGCCCGAGATCAGCTTGGTGCCCCACGCCAGCACGCTGCGCACGAGCGCCGGAGAATCGATCCGCATGATGTCGCCGACGCTGAGCGCGCGCCAAACGGCGCTCAACTGCTCGACGATATCGCTGAGCAGCCCGCTCCTCGACGCTAGAAAAACGGCATTGATGGCGCCCGCCGAGACGCCGGTGATGATGTCGAATTTCGCGTTGGGCAGAAACCGCGCCATGGCCCGCAGAACGCCGACCTGATACGCGGCGCGAGCACCACCTCCGGTGAGGACGAGGGCGCTCGAGGGCTTTTCGGGCATGCTGCTCTACGTAGTGTAGAAAATTTGCGTCGAAAACGTCGGTACACTGGAATGATGCATGGTCACCTGATCAAGTATTTCGACAAGCCCGACGAGGTTCGGGAGTTTCCAAGAGGACGCTTCGAAGTGGTCACGGTCAATGGCACGACCATCGGCAAAGCAACGTATCAGCCGGGATGGAAATGGTCTGTCGACGTTGCTCCGACGGCCAAAAAGCCCCTCTGCAACGTCGAGCACCTCGGCATAGTCTTATCGGGACGCGCTGTAGCCCAATATTCGGACGGAACACAGATCGAGTTGCGGCCGGGATGTGTCTTCTACATTCCACCTATACCGCACGACAGTTGGGTTGTTGGAAACGAACCGTACGTTTCGCTGCATCTGCAGGGCGCGCAGCACTACACCAAGTAGAGATGCGACCCTTCGATCTCCTTCCGGTCCGGAAGGGCCACTTTCGTTACGAATCGGGTCACCACAGCGACACCTGGATTGATCTCGAGCGACTTTGCCTTCGACCGGAGCCGGTAACGAAGCTGGCGCATGAGCTCGCGGATCGATTGAAACCGTACGCCATCGAGGCCGTCTGCGGTCCGCTGGTCGAAGGCGCGTTCATCGCGCTGATGGTCGCATCGCGTTTGCAGACGACCTTCACGTACGCGGAAAGATTCGACGGCCAGAAGGTCGACACGTTGTACCCGGTGACTTATCGAATTCCGCAGACATTGCGCGACGAACTTCGCGGACGGCGCGTGGCGATCGTGAATGACGTCATCAGCGCCGGCTCTGCGGTCCGCGGCACGCTTTCAGATCTCATCGAGTGTGGCGCGGAGACAGCGGTGGTCGCGTCGCTGGCCGTTCTTGGTAACGCCTTCGTCGAATTCGCGGCGGCAAACCACATTCCGCTCGAAAGTCTCATTCGGTTGCCAAACAATCTCTGGCCCCCTGGGGAGTGCCCGATGTGTGCTGATGGGAAGCCGCTCACGCAATGACACGCGCGCGATGGATTTTCATCATTTTTGTAGCCTGCAGCAGCCGGCCGCAGGCGATCCAGCCTCGTGATGTCGCCATCATTTCTCCCGCCAGCGGCGAGGTCTCGGCGAAACTCGTCGCCGATCCGAATGCGCCGACGGTGCAGCTCGGTCCTGATGAGGACTTCGTCGCACCGCGCCTCCGTCCCGAGAATCCGCCGCCAATCTACCCACCGGAACTCGTCCCGCTGCATCTCACGCCCCACACCGTGGCGGTTCGCGTGATGTTTGACGAGAGAGGAAACGCGCTGAGTGTCGTTCCGAGTCCGGTCGCGAACTCGACGGATGATCCGTATCGAGCAACATTCGAAAAAGCAGTCGAGACGACGCTGATGCGCTGGCGGTGTCAGCCGCCTCGCATTCGGAAGTTCCGTCCCGGTCCGGATTCCGACGGGGATGGCAAGCCCGACTTTCGCATTTTGTCCGCGCAGCGAACGCTGAAGACGTTCTTCGATGTCTCCTTCTTATTCGAGGTCGTGAACGGCCAGCCGGTCGTCAGATCGGCGGCGTCTCACGAACCGATATAATCTCGCCGCTTTGTACGGTCCTCTGAAAGTTTTCACCGGCCGCTCACACCCGACGCTGGCGCAGGAAATCTGTTGCAAGCTGGAAATCGAGCCGGGACGCGTTTCGCTGTACAGCTTTTCGGACGGCGAGAACTACGTGCAGATCGACGAGAACGTGCGCGGCGCCGACGTGTTCATCATTCAACCGACCTCACCGCCGGTGAACGACAACCTGATGGAGCTGCTCATCATGCTCGATGCATTCAAGCGCTCCTCGGCTCGCCGCATCACGGCTGTCATTCCATACTACGGTTACGCGCGTCAGGATCGAAAAGACAAGCCGCGCGTTCCGATCACCTCGAAACTCTGCGCCGATTTGATCAGTGCCGCCGGCGCCGATCGCGTGCTCACGCTCGATCTCCACGCCTCGCAGATCCAGGGCTTCTTCAACATCCCTGTTGATCACCTTTTCGCGAACCCGGTCATCGTTCGATATTTGCGGGATCTGGAGATGTCCGATCTCACCATCGTGTCGCCGGATGCCGGAGGCGTCGAGCGCGCCCGGGCCTACGCCAAGCGTCTCGGCGCGACGCTGGCCATTATCGACAAGCGCCGTGTCGCGGCCAATCAGACCGAAGTGATGCACATCATCGGCGATGTGGAGGGGCGCAACGTCTTCGTGGTCGATGACATCATCGACACCGCCGGCACTCTCATCCATACGACCGAAGCGCTGATGGCGCAGGGAGCTCGCTCCATTTCGGCGTCCTGTACGCATGCGGTGCTCTCCGGACCGGCTGTGCAGCGCATCAATAACTCACCGCTCGAGCGCGTCATCGCCACCAACAGCATGCCCACCATCGACAAGGAGCAGGAGTGCCCGAAGCTCAAGACGCTCTCCATCGGCGAGCTGCTGGCCGAGGCCATCAAGCGGATCCATAGCGAGGACTCGGTCAGCTCGCTTTTCGAGATGTGAAAAACCGGGAATTTTGCTGAATCCGCTGGGTTTAGCGACTCTCGTCGTACCAAAGTCACAAGGAGTCTGTCATGGCTGAGCTAACACTCGAGGTCTTGCGCCGGGAGGAAGCGGGGAAGGGTGCATCGCGACGACTTCGGCAGCAGGGCAAGGTCCCGGCGGTCGTCTATGGCGGGCATCGCGAGACCGTTCCCATCATGGTCGATCGCAAGGCAGTCACCGACCTCATTCAGAAGAGCGAGCACGGAGTCCGCTCGATCTTTCTGCTCAAGATGTCGGGGACCGATCAGCAGCGCCACGCCATGATCAAAGAAATCCAGATCGATCCGATCAGCCGCAAGATGACGCACATCGACTTCATCCGCATCGTGATGAACGAGGTCGTCCGCACCACCGTGCCCGTTCACATCAACGGTACGCCCATTGGCGTGAAGGAAGGCGGTCTGCTCGATTTCCAGGTCCGCGATCTTCATGTCGAGTGTCTTCCCAACGCGATTCCCGACAAGGTCGACGTCGACATCTCGAACCTCGGCATGCACGAATATTTCCGAATTTCCGATCTGACCGCGCCGGAGGGAGTCAAGATTCTGGATGACCCCGATCGCGTCGTGGTCGGCGTGACGCATCTGCGCGCTGAAGAAGTGCCTGTGGCGCCGGAAGCTGCGCCTGCCGAGGCGGTGCCGATGGAGCCGGAGGTCATCGCGCGTGGCAAGAAGCCCGAGGAAGAGACCGAAGAGTAGAGCGCTGGCGGTCTTGGTGCTGTTCGCGGCGGCGGCATGCAGCCGCGAAGCTCCGCGATCCTCGCCGAAGCCGAAAGCAGGATTCAACCCGCCGGCGCAGGCAAGCGCCGAGGTCGGCGACCCGATGCCGTCCTACGCCGCGAAACTGCTGGACGGCAAACCCTTCGAGGTGGCAGCCGAGAAAGGCAACGTTGTCCTGCTGAACGTATGGGCGACGTGGTGTCAGCCGTGTCGATTCGAAACTCCCGAGTTGCAGGCGCTGCATGAAAAATACAGTGCGCGCGGCTTCAAGGTCGTCGGTGTCAGCGTTGACGAAGGCGGCGGCGACGTCGAGATAAGGAAATTCATCGAAGAAAACAAGATCAGCTATCCCATCGCGCTCGACCCCGAGGGTCGCGTCGCCAATGTCCTCCGCACCACGGTCCTGCCGACGTCGGTTCTCATTGGACGCGACGGCCGCATCGCGTGGAGGAAGGTCGGAGCGGTGATGCCGAGCGAGACTACCGCGGTCGATGCCGTGATCGAGCAGGCTCTCGGAAAAAAGGGCTGAGCGCTATGCCTTTCGACGGTCCGGGGTCGGCCGTGACATTTCGCGCCGGTCGCGTTGTCTCTGGATGAACTCGCGAATGGGAGCGGCCACGGCTTTGGCCATCTGCGCCAAAAGCAGACGCATGGGCAGGTAGGCGAGCAACAAAGCGAGCGCGACCGCGGCGGAGACGATGACCAAAATGCCAAACAGGGCCGACATGCTCATACGCATTCAAGGAGCAATATCTGAGCCGCGGATTTGCGCGATCAGATCGTTGAGATCGAACGGCTTCGGCAAAATGCGCGCGACTTTTCGCAGGCGGTGGGCGTCGGCGGCGGCAGGCAAATTTGCCGACATGATGATGACCGAGCCTCCGAGCTCGGGACGATGCTCCTCGAGGTAATCGAGTACGCCCAGTCCGTCCAGACCCGGCATCATCAGATCGAGAAGAATCACGCTGTAATTGTTCTTAGCGATCCTCTCGATCGCTTCGAAGCCGTCGCGAGCGGAATCGACGTCATATTTCTCGCGTCGCAAGACGCGCTCAACCATCACACGGATGGACTCATCGTCGTCAACGATGAGAACGCTTCGGGTTTCGTCGTTCACCTGCGCCTCCGGGCGCACGGGCCTGCACAGCTAATGATGTGCTATGCATCAATGGAACCAGGAGCCGCCGTTGATGTCGATGGTGACACCGTTGAGGTAGTCAGCCATCGATGACGCTAGAAACACAATCACTGCCGCCACATCGCCGACGCTTCCGACCCGGCCCAGCGGAATCTGCCGCTCGATCTCTTCGCGATGCGCTTCCAGCTCCGAGCGCGCCATTTCCGTCTCGATGAAGCCGGGGGCCACGCAGGTTGCGATGATGTTGTCCCTGGCGCACGCGCGCGCAATCGAGCGCGTCAAATTGACGAGCGCGGCCTTGGAGGCGCCGTAGTCGGCAAATTCAGTCTCGCCCCGAAAAGCGGCGCGCGACGCCACGTTGATGATCTTGCCACCGCCGTTCTTTCGCATCCAGCGCATCGCCAGGTAGGCGGCATTCGCGGCGCCGAACACGTTGAGATCGAACGTCGTGCGCCACCCCTGTTGCCAGGCCGCGTAATCGTGGCGGTCGAACGGATTCATGTCGAAGGTCGCGGCATTGTTCACGAGGATGTCGATTCGTTCGAAGCGATCGATCAGCGCGTTGATCATCGACTCCGTCTGCGCGGCGTCCGCGACATCGGCGTGAAGGGCGACAGCCTTTGCCTCGCCGATTTCGCGAACGACATCGACCGCCTCGCTGCTGCTGCGGTGATAGTTGACGCCGACCCGCGCTCCGGCGCGGGCCAGATGAATGGCGGTCTCGCGGCCGATGCCGCGCGACGCGCCCGTCACCAGCGCGACTTTGCCGCTCAGATCGAGATTGACCCCCACTGCAGTAGAGTCTATCGGATGGAAGTCACCCTCTATACCCGCCACGATTGTCCGCTGTGCGATGAAGCGAAACAGGCCATCCGCGCCGCCGGCCTGACGCCAAAAGAGATCGACATCGATGGCGATCCCGATCTGAAGAAGCGGTTCACCAACGATGTCCCCGTCATCTACATTGATGGCAAAGAGGTCTTCCGCCATCGCGTGACTGAGCAGCAGCTCGCGCCGTATTCACTCGCAGCAGAGAAATGCCTGCCCTGCCGCGGGGGCGATCCGCCGCTGCAAGGCCCTGAACTCTCCAGGCTTCAAATCGACCTCGGCTCCAAGTGGCGCGTGGTCAGCGAACATCACCTCGAGAAGGAATTCCGCTTCAAGGATTTTGCGGAGGCGCTTGCCTTTACGAACAGCATCGGCGCGATCGCCGAAAAGCAGGGGCATCATCCCGATATCTATCTGGCCTGGGGTAAAGTCCGTGTCACGATCTGGACGCACCAGATCGACGGGTTAACGCGAAGCGACTTCGTGCTGGCTGCCAAGATCGATCGCGTCGAAGAAGGAGGAAAGTCATGACAAAACGGCTCGTCCTATCGGTTTGCCTCGTCCTCGTCATCGCTCTTGCCGCCTACACTCAAATTCCTTCGCGTCCTTACCGCAACGGTTCGGTGTGGGAGATCACCTTCATCCACACCCATGCAGGAATGGGCAACGCCTACCTGACCTATCTGACCACCGACTGGAAGCGCGAACAGGAAGCCGCCAAACAGGATGGGATGATCCTGTCGTACAAAGTTCTGACCACCGAATCGCACACCGGCGCCGATTGGGACGTCATGCTGATGGTCGAGTACAAGGACCTGGCCACGATGGAGGCCAATCAGGCGAAACAGGACGCGTTAGGCCAGAAACTCTTCGGCGGCGATCAGAAGATCGAGCAGGGCTACCGAGACCGCGCTGCCATGCGTGATGTCGTCGGCGGCCGCGTCGCGCGCGAGATCATTCTCGAGCCGAAGAAGTGACGTCGTAGACACGTCATCCTGACCCCGCGGATCTCGTGCGCTGAGATCCTTCGCCGTCTTCGCGGCTCAGGATGACGATGTCAGACCAGCCCGCGCTCGCGCAGCTCGCGTTTCACGAACGCGTAAACGATCGGCGCCATGACGACGCCGGCGACGCCGAATGCCGTCTCGCCGACGAGAATCGCCAGAAGAATTTCCCACGCCTGGGAGTCGGTCTCGCCGCCGACGATGCGGGAGTTGATCAAATACTCAAGCTTGTGGATGACGACCAGGAACGCCAGGGAAGCGATGGCCGTCCCGAAGGAAATCCCGAGCGAAAGAATCACGATGACAGTATTGGAAATCAGATTTCCGAGGATCGGAATCAGTCCGCACACGAACGTCACGATCACAATGGTCGTCGAGAACGGCAGATGTTTGCCGAACAGGGGCAGCAGGACGAACAGATAGAGTGCCGTCAGAAGCGTGTTGGCGGCGGAGATCTTGATCTGTGCGGTGGCGATCTGCGAAAACGACCTCGTGAACCGGTCCACCTTTTCGGTCAGAGCATCCGCCAGCGCTCCTCGCGGTGCGTAATCGTGGTGCGTGACGTGCCGGAAGAAGACCAGGAGCGCCAGCAGCATCCCCATGATGAGGTGGATCAGGCCGATGCCGAATGTGCCGCCGGCAATCTTGAGCGTATCGGCGTGTCTCTTCAGCCAGTCGACAGCCGCTGCTTTGATGTTCTCGGCATCGGTGAGAACTTCAGGGATCAGTTGTTGTCCCGAATCGCCCAGCCAGGCGCGCGTCGACTGAAGAATGTCGGCCATCTGCGTCATCATGGCGGGGAGGCGGTCGACATGATGCCGCATGAACGAGATCGAAAGCGCGACGCTGCCGATGATGATGCCGCCGCCAACCAGGGCCACCAGGATGACCGCCAGCGGACGCGCCGCCGTTCCGGGAATCCGTTTCGAGAATGCCTGTGCCAGACGGTCGAGGATCAGATAGAGAGCAAGCCCCCCCACCAGCGCCGCCACCACGTGCATCATCAGGATATAGATGACCAGACCGCCGATCAGGACCCAGGCCGCGATCTCCTCGTTGGAAGGGCGGCGAGGGCGGGGTGGCGTGGTCGGTTGAACGACCGGCCCGGCCGCCGGGACCGGCACGAGCGGGTTCGTGGTCATGGGTTAATTGTAGACCTCAGTCGCGCATCACTTTTTCGGCGCAGGCCCGATGGGGGCCTCGAAAGTTGCCGAGTATTCGTAGCTGGTCTTGAAAAACGTGCCGTGTGGAGCGGAGAGCTTCCCTTCGACCTTGGCATTCGTCAGCGTTTTCTTTTCCCACTTGTGCATGCCGGAGGCGTCGAAGTAGCCGTCTTCGGCAGCGGTGTAAAACGTGCCGCTGTCGATGTTTCCCTTCGGCCCGATGTTCACGAGCACGCCGGTGAACTTCCCGGCGCGCGCGGCGTCGGTGCGTGACGAGCGATCGGCCATGGTCTTGTCGTCGAGCTTTGCGTCGCTCAAGAGCACGACCGTGTTGATCACGCCCTTTGTGAAGTGATCCTCTTCCTTCCAGGCATAGGCGTAGGTCAGCTTTTTCGGTTTGCCGTTGAATGTGATCGTGCCTTTTGCAGTCCCGGGCGTCAGCGCCGAGGCCAGCACGGGAAATAGGGCAATGAGGAGGGCGATAGAAAGACGAAACTTCACAGTAGCTCCTTCGACGAGTCCAGCCCGTCGTCTTGGAGTGATTGTACGCTCAGTGAAAGTCGTGGCTGGCAACGTCTCCCATTCCTTCCAGCGGCCAGAATCTTTCTGCTTTTACGGAACATTGGCCATCGGTGTTTTGAAGAATGCCTTCCACGATGAGGCCGGGCGAGCTGACGATGAGAGTGCGCTGCTCGCTGAACAGATTGGGATGGACGATCGCCTGTGACATTCCGGTCTCATCTTCCAATGTGAGAAATACAAACCCTTTGGCAGTTCCGGGACGCTGCCGGACAACCACGGCGCCGGCGGTCGCGACGCGACGGCCGTTGGGAATGCGTTTCAGGTCGCGGGCTGAAACGACGTTGTCGCGTTTTAATTGTTCACGAAAATGTTGGATCAAATGTGGCCCGGTGGTGAGCTGCATGCTGTCGTAATCGGCGAGAGTCTCCTCGCCGGCGGACATTTCGGGGAGAGGTGACGCCGCCGAGGTCGGCGGCGCTCCACTGAACAGCTCACCGGCATCGCGCGCCGCCTCGGCGGCCTGCCACAGCGCAGCACGGCGTCGCAATCCGAGGGATCCGAGCGCGCCGGCGTAGGCGAGCTTGGTGAGCTGATCGTCGCGAAGCTTGCAGCGTCGCGCGAGGTCGTCGGTCGACGAGAACGGCTGTCCGCTCTCGATCGGCTTTCCGCTCGTCTCGCGCAATCCTTTGACATATCGCAATCCCATGCGCACCGCGCCGTTTTCCCACCGGCAGTTCCATCCGGAGTGATTGACGTCGACCGGCAGCACGGTCACGTCGTGCCGCTGCGCATCCTTGATCAGCGTGGCCGGGTGATAGAAGCCCATCGGCCAGGCGTTGAGCAGCGAAATGTAGAACGCCGCCGGATGTCGCGCTTTGATGTACGCGCTGGCGTACGCGATCAGCGCGAAGCTGGCGGCGTGCGATTCGGGAAATCCGTACAGCGCGAACGATGTGATCGACTTGACGATCTGGTCCTGTGCCTTTTGATCGATGGCGTTCTTTGTCATTCCGGCGCGCAATCGTTTTTCGATGTCCTGCATCCGCTCCATCGATCGCTTGAATCCCATCGCGCGGCGGAGCTCCTCCGCCTCGCCGCCGGTGAAATTCGCGGCCACCATCGCGATGCGCAACAGTTGCTCCTGAAAAAGCGGCACGCCCAGCGTCCGCTTGAGGATGGGCTCGAGGCAGGGGTGCGGATACTCGACGGGTGCGCGTCCCTGGCGCCGATCGAAGAAGGGCTTGATCATGCCGCCGACGATGGGGCCGGGGCGGATGATCGCGACCTGCACCACGATGTCGTAGAAACACTTCGGTGCGTGGCGCGGCAGCGAGGACATCTGCGCCCGGCTCTCCACCTGGAACATGCCCACGGTGTCGGCTTCGTTGAGCATCTTGTAGACCACCGGATCGTTCTGGGGCAGATGGGCGAGATCGACGTCGATGTTCTCTTTCTCCCGGATGAGCGGGATTGCTTCCTCGATCGCCTGCAGCATGCCCAGGCCCAGCAGATCGACTTTGATGATGCCGAGGTCGGCGCAGTCGTCTTTGTCCCACTGGATCACGACGCGGCCGGGCATCGACGCCGGCTCGAGCGGCACGACTTCGTCGAGGCGTCCGCGCGCCATCACCATGCCACCGGAATGCTGGCCGAGATGTCGCGGCAGATTTTGAATCTGGAGTTGCAGCCGCATGAAGTGCTGCACTCTCAAATCCACGGGATCAAATCCGGCCGCCGCGAGATGGGCCGGCATGGAGTCGACGCGCTCTTTGATCTCGCCGAAATTCCAGGTGCCCACGACCTTGGAGAGTTTGTCCGCCTGCTCCAGCGAGAAGCCGAGAGCTTTGCCGACTTCGCGGGCCGCGGAGCGGTCGCGATAGGTGATGACGTTGGCCGTCATCGCGGCGCCGTGCACGCCGTAGGTTTTGTAGACGTGCTGGATTGCTTTCTCGCGCTGATCGCCGGACGGCAGATCGAGATCGATGTCCGGCCACTCGCCCCGCTCCTCGGATAGAAATCGCTCGAAGAGCAGCTCCATCTTCACGGGATCGACGGCCGTGATCGACAGCGCATAACACACCGCGCTGTTGGCGGCCGATCCCCGGCCCTGCACCATGATCTTTTCGCGCAGGCAGAATTGGACGATGTCCCACACGATGAGGAAGTAGCCGGCCAGATCGAGCTTCTCGATCATCGCGAGCTCTTTTTCGATCTGTGCCTGCGCCCTGGCGGTCAGCGGCCGGAAACGGGCACGTGCGCCGTTCCACGTCATCTTTCGGAGGAACGACATGTCCGTTTCGCCGCTGGGCAGCGGATACTGCGGGAACTGATAGCCGAGGTTTGCGAGGGTGAAGTCGAGACGCTGGGAGAGCTCCCAGGCGTTGTCGATCGCTTCGGGCAGATCGTTGAAGAGCAAGCGCATTTCATCCGCGCTCTTGACGTGCCGCTCGCGATTGATGCCGAGGAGCTTGCCGGCTTTGTCGACATGTTGACCTTCTCGGACGCAGGTCAGGACGTCGTGCAGCGGCTTGTCTTCCGGACGCGCGTAGCGGACGCCGTTGGTCGCGACGAGCGGAAGTCTCAACCGTCGCGCTAAGGCGATGAGCCGTTGATTTTGATGCTCTTCTTCGCGGACCGAGTGGCGCTGCAGCTCGACGTGTGTACGCCCCTGGAAGATGCCGCTGATTCTCTCGATGGTCGCATCATCGGCCCGCGTGAGGCAGTGCAGTCCCGCGCCGTACTGTTCGATCAGCTCCCACGTGAAGCGCGCTTTGCCTTTCTCCCTCCCCGCCGCGCCGGCGGTGATTAATTTGCAAAGGTTCTTGTAGCCATCGCGATTTTCGACTAACAGAGTTGCGCGGTCTCGGGGTTGCGTGGTCTCGTGGTCCCGCCCACCCCGAGACCCCGAGACCGCGAGACCACGAGACTCCAACACCAGCTCCGCTCCTACCAGCGCGCGAACGCCCGCCTTTTTCGCGGCGGTGTAGAAGCGCGGCGCGCCATAGACGCCGTTGGTGTCGACCAGCGCCATGGCGGGCAGATCCTTCTGGGCGGCCTGGTAGACGAGATCCTCGGGCAGCGAAGCGCCGTCGAGAAACGAGAAGGCGCTGGCGGCGCGCAATTCGGCGTAGGGGCGATTTGGCTTCTTGGGCCTCCTGGGCGCTTTCTCGGGCTTGTCTTCACTTTGTGTGCCGCCGAATTGTTTGGGGACGAACTCCAGGTGATCGTATTCGCACGAGAGCGGCGGAATCGGCGGCTTGGGGGGCATGAAATTTCAAATTTCAAATTTCAAATGAAAAATTAAGAAAGGTCGGGATTTCGAGGATTTGGTTTTCTTGCGATCGTTGTCAGGATTCCAACAATTTCTCCGGACTCTTGAATGAGAGGATTAATTCGCGAAGGCGCGATGACTTCGGTCGCCGCTATCAAACGAAGCCAGTACTGCGATTCGCGTGCTTCTTTCAACGCGATGCGAAGTTTCGCGTGAAAGTCCGCTTTGCTTTGACCGGCTCTGGCTTCTTCTAAGTTTGAACCAACTGATGAAGCAGCACTGACGAGCTGATTCATCGCGTTGCGATTCACACGACGATTTCGCGATAGTTTCTGATCCATCTTCAAGACATGGCAAGCGAATTGGAATGCGCGGTCGTAGATATCAATCTTCTTTTTCATGCTTTTAATTTTTCATTTGAAATTTGAAATTCGAAATTTCTTCTACAGCCCGTGGCTACACCCCAAACCTGGCATCCACAAACCAATCGCTGCTCGAAGCCGCCTGATACAAACGGTAGATTCCTCCTTCCCACAGCTCCACGTCCCAGTACTCGCGCTGGGCCGGCGCGTCGCGCCACCATCCTTCTTCGATACGCCATGGCCCCGAGCAGACGCGCACGCTCCCCTCGATGTTCTCCCCGCGCAGCGAGGCGATCTTGTCGCCGTCGGTGATGACCTCCACCGGGATGGGGGGGCGAAAAGTGCGTCCGGCGAGCAGGCCGCGTGCGCGGGGCGGGGTGCGGCGCGTGTCGGGCGGGGGTGGGGGAGCGAAATCGCCGACGGCGTGGCGCTCGGGCAGGTAGCCGTCGACAGTCACCGGCATGCCGACGCGTTCCTGGCCTAACATCGAGATCAGGCGCGCGATCGTCGTGGCCAGTTTTTCCGGCGACAGTGCCTCCGGACCAAAGAGCGAGAGCTGTGCACGACGGGGCCGGTCGGGATGCGCCACCAATGTGAATCCGATCACGGGCGCGCCGGGCGCGCGCTTCTCCAGATCGAGCCGGATCAGGGTCAGAATGGTCTTGACGTCACGCGTGGGCGCGGGAAGATCGATTCCGCGCGCGTCGTAGCCGTCGGGCTCGAGCGTGAGCGTCAGCTCGATCCGTTTGCATGCGAAGCCCTGCACTTCCATTCTTTTCGACAGTCGGTCCAGCGCAGCATTGGCGATGAAGATGAATGGCTCGAGCGCGACCAGCGGCCACTCCAGCTCCATCCCTTCCCGAAATTCAGGCGGCAGCGCGCGTGGGATGAGCGGCCGCGGATCGACGCCGCGAGCGGCGAAATGCAATTCCCTTCCCATTTCGCCGAGGCGGCTGGCGATTTCGGATTCGGGGAGGCGGGCCAGATCGCCGATCGAAGTCAGACCGAAGCGCTGCAGCATCGCAGCCGCTTCCAGCTCGGGAGAGAGTCGTGCCAGCGGCAACGGCGCCAGAAATTTCGCTTCTTCACCGTGAGGAACGATGGTGGGCGTCTGCGGCAGCTCCGCCGCCACGCGCGATGCGAGTTTGCAGGCCGCGATGCCGACGCGCGCGGGAAGCGCGATGGCATCCAAGGCCCGGATCGCCGATTTCGCGAGCTCCTCTTCATTCGGGAAATGCCGTTCGGTGCCGTGGATGTCGACGAACACCAGGCCGTCGTTGGCATCCTCGACGCGCGGCGAGAATGTCTCGCCGACTTCCAGCAGCGCCTCCTGCGCCGTCTGCTCGCAGGCGGCATCGCGTCCGCGCGCGATGAGCTTCGGCACGATCGATCGCGCCTGCGCCAGCGACATTCCGCTGCCGATTCCTTTCTTGCGCGCGCGCCGTGTCGCGGACACGACGTGCGCGTTGTTGCCGTTTCCTTCGACGATGGCCACTGCTTCCTGCAGCAGCTCCGGCTCGCTGCGCAGCCGGGCCGCCAGCGGAAACATCGGAACGAAGAAGCACGCCAGGCGCGTCATGCGCGCTCCGCGACCTCGAATGCCAGCCGTGCATGCTGGCCCGGCCGTTTGCGCCGATGCTTTTCCAATCGCATCGTCGTGTCGATTCCGATCAGCAATCCCCCATTCCATTTCCCTCTCGCCGCCTCCGCCCGCACCATCGCCTCGGACGTCGTCCCGGTGATCGGATAGGGGGCGGAGACCAGCAGCGCGCTGCCGTGCGCTTCGGCGGCGCGCGCCAGGCGCACCCACGCCGCGTCGGGCACGCGGCCGTAGCGCCGGCTCTCAGCCGGCGGAAGGTCTACCACCACCAGTTGAAATCCGGTCGCGACCAGCATCTCCGCCGCC
>DASPZU010000113.1:0-25154 GCA_035636095.1 Thermoanaerobaculia bacterium | reverse complement strand
ATTCAGAACAGCAGCGCGACAGCCTCCCAATCGGGTCAGTTGACCGTGACTCTTCCGGATGGGACAAGGACGCCACTCGTCGTCCCGGGTCTGGGGGCGGGGGCGTCGACGACGTTGACGGCGAGCTACACCGTTCCGGCAGTCGCGGCGAAGGCAGCGGGCGAAACCGATACCGCCTATCGCGCGCGTCTGGCAACCTTCGACAACAAGAAGCTGACGTTCACCGGCTCGCTCACGTGGCTGGACGGGAACGCGAATGCGTACGGCGCGATCTCGGCGCAATCAGAGACCACCGAGCGGCTCGCGACGCTCACCATCAGCGCGGCCGCGCTCCCCGATTCGGCCGCTCCAGGTCAAACCGTCACGGCCTCGTTCACGATCCAGAACGTCGGCTCAGCGGCGTCGCAATCGGGTCAGTTGACTGTGACTCTTCCGGATGGAATGACGACGCCTCTGGCCGTGCAAGGACTTGGGGCGGGCGCGTCGACGACGTTGACCGCGAGCTTCACCATTCCCGCGATCGCAGCGAAGGGAGCGGGCGAAACAGATGCTGTCTATCGCGCGCGTCTGGCAACCTTCGACAACAAGAAGCTGACGTTCAGCGGCTCGCTGACCTGGCTGGACGGGAACGCCAATACGTACGGCCCGATCACGGCGCAAGCGGAAGCGACCGAGCGCGTGCCGATTCTGGTGCTGACTGCTGCGCCGCTTCCGGCGTCGATGCTTCCCAACGAGACATTCACGCCGGCCTACACGATTCAGAACATCGGCAGCGGCCAGGCATCCAACGTCCTCCTCCGCGTGCAACAGCCCGACGGCACGGTCGGAGCGCTGCCGCCGCTGACAATCGACGGCGGCGCGTCGGCGCAGGTCAACGCGACCGCATTCACCGTTCCGACCATCCCCGTGCGCGCCACCGGCGAATCCGAGGCTGCATATCAGCAGCGCCTGGCAACCTTCGACAACAAGGTCCTGAATGTTTCCGCGACGCTCAACTGGGGAGACTACGGCCCGGTTTCGCAGCAGACATCGACGCTGGAAGTGGTTCCGATCCTCGCGATGACGATGACCGCGCCCGCGAACTCGCTGTCGGGCGATCCGATCACGTATTCGATCACATTGACGAACAGCGGACACGCGGCGGCGCAATCGTTCGATCTCGCCGTCACGCTGCCTAACAGCAGCGTGCAGCATCCGGCCAGCAGCGTCATTCCCGCCGGCGGCTCGGCCAATCTGACGCTGAGCTTCACGCCTCCCGACACGCAGCCGGAGGCCGACCTCACCGCCAGCGCTTTGCTGCGCTGGACGGACGCGCGGTCGAATCTGTATGCGGACCTTTCCGTCCAGGCCACAACGCACGTGAAGCCGAAGAATCTGGCGCCGGTGGTCAATGCAGGACCTGACAAGATCACCGCACTTCCGGCCATTCAGTTCGATACGCAACCGACGTTTCGCAAGATCGCGACCGGTTTCAACAGTCCGATCGGCATCGACTATCACCAGTTCTCGAACAAAGTGTTGATGTCCGTCAACTACTCGAGCGGATTGCCCTACAACCTGGAGCTGGTTGCGGGCGACGGTTCGCGAACGCGCTTCTCGCAAGTCCAGGGCCTGACCGAAGAGCTGAAGGTCGCTACTGCCAAAGATGACGGCGGCGGCCAGAGCCTGGGCGGATTCGCACCGGGTACCGCCTTCACCGGATCGGGTGTGCCGGGAGTCATCGTCAAGATCGCGCCCGACGGATCGTCGTTCCAGAATCCCTGGGTCGTTTTGAAGAGGAACGGAGTTACGGACCCGGGCCTCATGCGTGGAAGCCTGTACGTCGACCGCACCGGCGTGTGGAACGGCGACCTGATCGCCGTCACCACCAGCGGCGGCGTGTACCGAGTCAACTCGGCCGGCGTGGCGACGTGGCTGGCGCAGATCAACACGCATCTGGAGGGGCTGATCACGATTCCCAGCAACCCGGCCAAGTGGGGACCGTGGGCGGGCAAGATTCTGATTGGCGCCGAGGATCAGGTGCTCTTCTACACCGTGGATACACAAGGCGTTGCCGCGCCTTTCGGCCTCGGCATCCGACCAGAGGATCTCGACCTCATCCCGGCCAATGAGAATTTCTTCGGCGTCGACTTCGGCGAAAGCACGCTGATCGGCGCCAGCGCCTCCGGATGGCGCAACCTGGTTGGCGACCTGCTCGTCACGCAGGAGTCTCCCGGACTGCTCTACGACGTCCGCTGGGACGGAACGCAGTTTGTCAAGACACTGCTCACTCAGGTTCCGCAGTTTGAGCACGTCACATTCGCGCCGACCGGCATCGCGAACATCACGCCGCCGGGCGCGACGGTGAACCTGACCGGCACGGTCACCGATGACGGCCGGCCGCCTGGAGCGCCGGTCACGGTTGTGTGGAGCAAATTTAGCGGACCGGGCGATGTGGCCTTTGGCAGTCCGACCAGTCTCACCACGATCGCGACCTTCTTCACGGCCGGCGACTACGTCCTGCGGCTCACCGCCAGCGACACGCAGCTCACCGGCTTCGATGACGTGTCGATCACAGTGGATCCGAGCAACCAACCGCCGGTCGCCAACGCAGGAGCGGATCAATCGATCCGCCTGCCGGCGACCGCTTCGCTCACCGGCAGCGCGACCGACGATGCGTTCCCGCGCGGCCGAGTGCTTACGTACTCGTGGTCCAAATTCATCGGACCGGGGACCGTCACCTTCACACCTGCGAACCAGGCGTCAACGACAGCTTCGTTCAGCACGTCGGGCACGTACGTCCTTCGGCTGACCGTCAGCGACGGAGAGCTAACCGGCAGCGATGACGTCATCGTCAGCGTCAGCCCGGATAATCTCCCGCCGTCTGTCAATGCGGGAGCGGATCAGACCATCACGCTTCCTGCTTCCGCGCTGCTTCAGGGTCAGGTCACCGATGACGGCAAGCCGGTCGGTGGGCAGCTCACATTTGCGTGGACGCAGTTGAGCGGCCCGGGCGTGGCGAGCTTCAGCAATCCGACGGCGCTGGCAACTTCTGTTTCGTTCACAGTCCCCGGCACGTACGTGTTGCGGCTGAGCGCGAACGACTCGTTGTTCGGATCCGCGGACGATGTGACCATCACTGTCCTGCCCGGGCCGTCGCTCATCCTCACGCCCGCCTTTGCTGGGCCGCTGGTCACGAACACGGCGCAGACGTTCCAGGCGACGCTGGCCAATGGCGGCGCTCCGGCGGCGGGCGTCTCGATTCAATTCACGGTCATGGGTCCGAACGCGCGGAGCGGGTCGGCGACCACCGACTCGGCCGGCAAGGCTTCGTTCAGCTACACCGGAACTGTGAACGGGACCGACACCATCCAGGCGTCGGCGACGATCAACGGATTCCCTGTGGTCTCTAACACGTCCACGGTGGGCTGGGTCTCGCCGGTGCAATCGGTGTCGACGACGACGGTCTTCGGCCGATTCTTTGTCGCCGACGGAACCGGCACATTCAATACCCCGATCACCGCGACTCCTGTGTGGAGTCAGAATTTCCCGGCCATCAACTTCAACGCCCCGCCGTCAGCGATCCCCGGATCGAATGTCGGCGTCAATGCACGTCCGTTCACCGACGTTACAACCGACATCAACGGCAACTTCACCGGAACGATCCTCGCGCAGGGCAACGGCGAGCAGGCCGGACTGCGCAACGTGGCCAACTTCAGCGCGGTGTTCACCGGCTCGATCATCGTCGGCACGGCGGGTGCGGTGACCTTCAGCACCTTCAACGACGACGGTTACATCCTCGGCATCGGCAACGGCGCAACGCGCATCAGCGGTCCGCTCACGAATCCTCCCGGCAACCTGCGGACGGCGTTCACCAATCTTCAGGTGGTGGCGGCGGTCAACATTGCCACTGCGCCCGTCACGAACAGCGTGGTCGTCAATTTCCCGGTGGCGGGCACGTATCCATTCGAGCTCGATTACGCCGACGGCCGCGGCGACGCTCTCGTGATGACGATGAGCACGGTCGTCAACGGCGTGACGAAGCCGCTTCCGCCGACCGGCACGTTGACGATGACGCCTAACACGTTCCCGATCCAGAATCTCGGCGTTCCGGTCACGGTCAACGGGATTGCATCGGATGCCTCCGGACAGCCGGTGCCCTTCCTGGCTGTGACTCTGACGGTTACCGGTCCGAATGCGCGGCAGCTCAGCGCGCAGACCGACACCACCGGAACGGCGACTTTTACCTACACCGGCAACAACAGCGGCGGCGATGCGCTGCAGGCGACGGCGTCATTCACCGGCATGACCGGTTACTCGAATGTCGTCTTCATTCAGCGCGGCACGAACAGAGCGCCGACTGTCGACGCAGGACCGGACCAGACCGTCGTGATCACCAACGCGGCTGTCCTCATCGCCACCGTCACGGATGACGGGCTGCCATTGGGAACGCTGCCGAGCACAAGCTGGCAAATGATCAGCGGACCCACGGGCGTGTTGTTCAGCGTTCAGGGCAAGCCCGAGACCACGGCGCGCTTCAGCCAACCGGGAACGTACGTGCTGCGCGCCAACGCGATTGACACACAGTTGGTCGGCAGTGATGACGTGACGATCACCGTGGTCAACGCCATCGCTGGAAATTCGCCGCCGGTCGTCAACGCCGGACCCGATCAGACCATCACGGCGCCGAGCGCGGCGATCCTCACCGGAACGGCGACCGACGACGGCGTCCCTGTCGGCGGCGGATTGGCTGTCACCTGGGTGAAAGTCAGCGGGCCGGGGACCGTCAACTTTGCCGATCCAACCAAGCTCTCGACGACTGCGACCTTCAGCGTCGATGGAACCTACAACCTCCGGCTCACGGCGAGCGATACGCAACTCACCACGAACGACGAGGTCAAGATCGTCGTCAATCCTGGAAACCAGGCTCCGGTGGTCAATGCCGGCGCAGACCAGACTGTCACGACGAACATCGCAACGCTTTCGGGCACGGCAACCGACGATGGACGGCCTAACGGAACGCTGACCGTTTCGTGGTCGAAGTTCTCCGGGCCGGGCACGGTCAGTTTCTCGAGTCCGACCGCACTCACCACATCGGCCGGCTTCAGCGCCAGCGGCACGTATGGCATTCGATTGACGGCCAGCGACTCGCTGCTCAACAGCAGCGACGACGTGACGGTCGTGGTCAACCGGCCGCCGGTCGTCAATGCCGGACCCGACGTGACCATCACGCTTCCGAACCTGGCGCCGCTCAACGGGAGCGTCGCCGATGACGGTGTCGGCACGCTGACGATCGCGTGGAGCAAGGTGAGCGGACCGGGCACGGTCACATTCACCAATCCGAATGTCGCCGCGACCACGGCGTCCTTCAGCAGCGCCGGCGATTACACCGTGCGCCTGACGGCCAACGACACGCTCTCCACGGTGAGCGATGACGCAGTCATCCACGTCTTCGAGCCGACACTGCCGCCGGCGGTCGCGATCACAGCCCCGCCCGACGGCGCTGACGTCACCGCGCCGGTGGACGTCACCGGTTCGGTCGACAAAGGCGCGTGGCGACTCGAATACGCGCTGCAGAACGGCGATGGATCGGCCAACAACTGGACGACGCTCTCTACCGGCACAGCGCCGGCCAGCGGCATTCTGGGCAGGTTCGATCCGACGATTCTGCTCAACGGAATCTACTCGCTGCGCCTGAGCGCGACCGACGCTTCGAATCAGACAGCATCGGCGCTTTCTTCGCTGGTCGTATCACGCAGCATGAAGATCGGAGCCTTCACCCTTACCTTCCATGATCTCAACACGCCGGTCGCCGGTCTGCCGATTCAGGTCGATCGCATTTACGACAGCCGCGACAAGCGCGTCGGCGATTTCGGCGTGGGCTGGAATCTTTCGTTGAAGAACGTCCGCATGCAGAAGAGCGACATCCTCGGCAAGAACTGGGAGGAAACGCTCACCAGCGGATTCCTGCCCAAGTACTGCATCGAGCGCCGCAAGGCGCACGTCGTCTCCATCACATTCCCCGACGGCAGGGTCTACAAGTTCCAGGCGAAGAGCAGTCCCGACTGCCAGCAAGTGCAATCGATCACTGCAGGCAACGTGGTATTCGAGCAGGTGCAGACGACGGCGGTCGTCTCGGGCGCGAAGTTGACCGTTGCCGATCCGTTCTTCGTCGTTACCGGGTCGATTCCGGGCCAGATCGAGCTGGATACTCTCGACCTCGAGCCGTTCAATCCGACTGTCTTTACGCTGACCACGCGCGAGGGATTCATCTACGTGGTCGATCAGCAGGCAGGGCTGCAGCGCATGACTGATCCGTCCGGCAACACTCTCACTGTCAATGCCGGCGGCATCACGCACTCCAGCGGCAAGAGCATCGCATTCATCCGCGACGGGTCGGGCCGGATCACGCGAATCACCGATCCGGCAGGCAATGCGCTGGTCTACAGCTACGACACCCGCGGCGACCTGATCACGTTCGAGGACCGCGAACACGCCATCAGCACCTACACCTACGATGGCGCCCACGGTCTTCTCAACATTCTCGATCCGAATGGCCGGATGCCGGTCCGCAACGAATACGACTCCACCGGACGGCTGGTGCGAACCATCGACTCCGACGGCAACGTCATCAACTACACGCACAGCATTGCCGCCAACCAGGAGATCGTGACCGATCGCCTCGGCAATCCCACGGTTTACGACTACGACGTCAACGGCAATGTCGTGCAGAAGACCGACGCGCTGGGCGGCGTGACTCACTACACCTTCGACGCCGCCGGCAACCGACTGACCGAGACCGACCCGCTCGGGCATACCACGACCTTTACCTACGACGCCAACGGTAATGTGACCAGTACCACCGATCCGCTCGGCAAAGTGAAGAGCGAAACGTTTGATGCCACCGGTCGCCGTTTGAGCTCCACCGACGAGCTTGGAAATCTGACCACCTTCGCCTACGACGCCAACGGCAACCTCACGCGGCAGGAAGACGCGCTGCACAACGTCACGACCTACGTCATCGACTCGCGCGGTTTGCGCCTGAGCGAGAGCAACGCCACCGGTTGCACGACGCAGTTCGAATACGACATCAGCGGTAACCTGACGCGTCAGATCGACGGCCGAGGAAATGCGACCTCGCATACGTACGATGGGAGCGGCAATCGTCTGACCCAAACGCGAACGCGCACCACATCGTCGGGCACGGAAACGCTGACCACTTCGTATCAGTACGATCATGAGAACCGGCCCATCAAGACGACTTACCCCGATGGCTCGTTCGTGCAGGACAGCTACGACGGCGTCGGAATGCACACGCAGCACATCGATGAGTTAGGCCGTCGGACCGGCTACCAGTACAACGCCGCGGGAGATCCGACCGTCACGACGTATCCCGACGGCTTGACCGAGTCGATCGGGTACGACGCAGAGGGGCGACGGACGTCGACGACCGATCGCGCTGGGCGCGTCACCACGATCGTCTATGACAAGCTCGGACGGATCACCTCCATCGTCAAGCCCGATGGCTCGGTCACTTTCAGCAAGTACGACGCGGCGGGACGTCTGATCGAGAGCACCGACGGGCGGGGCAACAAGACCACGTATGCCTACGACGACGCGGGGCACAACACCTCCATCACCGATGCGACCGGCGCGATCACGAAGTTCACCTTTGACGCGGTGGGGAACAAGCTCACCACCACCGATCCGAACAACAACACCACCACCTTCACCTACGACGCCCTGAATCGTCTGGTCAAGACCACCTTCGCCGACGGAACATCAAAGAGCATTGCGTACGACGCACTCGGCCGCAAGACTTCCGAGACCGATCAGGCGGGAGCGGTCACGCGCTTCGAGTACGACTGCAACGGGCAGCTCGTCAAGGTCACCGATGCGCTGAGCGAAATCACGGCCTTCGCCTATGACGAGGTCGGCAGCCGCATCTCGCAGACCGACGCGGAGGGAAGGAAGACCTCCTTCGCGTATGACAAGCGCGGCCGGCTCGTCCGCCGCACCCTTCCGCTCGGTCAGTTCGAGACCAAATCGTATGACGCCGTGGGCAACGTCCTTGCCAGGACGGACTTCAACGGTTCGACAACCAACAACACCTGGGACACGCTCAACCGCCTGACGCAGAAGAGCTTTGCCGACGGGACCAGCTTCTCCTTCGCCTACACTGCCAGCGGCAAGCCTTCCACGATCACGCAGCCGCGCGGATCGACGACGTATACCTACGACGCGCTCGATCGCGAGCTGACGGTGACGCAACCGGGAACAGGGACGATCTCCTACAGCTGGGACGCGAATGGAAATCGGCTCACCGTGACCACGCCGGTCGCCCCGACCACGTACACCTACGATGCGGTGAACCGGCTGGCGACTGTCACCTCGCCGGTCGGAGGTGCCACGGCGTACGCCTACGACCCGGCGGGCAACCGCACTCAAGTCCGCGGAGCGAACGGCACGGTGACGACCTACACCTACGATCGTCTCAACCGGCTCACGCAGCTTCTCAACAAGCGTGGCGACGGCACTGTGCTTTCAGGCTTCACTTACACGCTCGGGGCGGCGGGCAACCGCACCCGCGTGGTCGAAACGTCCGGCCGCGCGATCGATTGGACGTACGACGCTGTCTATCGCCTCACCGGCGAGTCGATCGCCGAACCGGCACACGGCACGAGCTCCACCACGTGGACTTACGACAAGGTCGGAAATCGCTTGACCGAGCAACACAACGGCATTGTCGGCACCTTCACGTACGACAACAACGATCGTCTGCTCTCCGACGCCGGGTCGACCTACACGTATGACGCGAACGGCAGCAACACCGCGCGAAACAGCGCCACCGGTACGACCAACTTTATCTACGATCTCGCGGGCCGGCTGAAGCGCTCGACCGGACCGGCGATCATCGACTACGAATACGACGCCGCCGGTATCCGGATGAAGAAGACGGTCAACGGCACCGACGTGACGAAGTACCTCGTCGACACCGTCGCGGAGCACGCCCGCGTGCTGGTCGAGCTCGACGCTGCCAATGCCGTGCGGGCTGCGTACACCTACGGCGACGATCTGCTCTCCATGCAGCGCGGCACGGCCCAGAGGTTCTACCTCTTCGACGGCCAGATGAGCACGCGCCAGCTCACCGATGCTCTGCAGAACGTGACCGATACGTACGACTTCGACGCCTTCGGCGGCCTGACGAACCAGACCGGATCGACGCAGAATGATTACCTTTACGCCGGCGAGCAGTTCGACGCCAACGTCGGCTTCTACTATCTGCGCGCGCGCTACTACGACCCGGCCACCGGACGCTTCATCTCACAGGACTCGTTCGGCGGCACTCCGTTCGAGCCGCTCACGCTGCACAAGTACACCTACGCCCACAACAATCCGATCAACGGCCGCGATCCGAGCGGGCACTTCACGCTGATCGAGCAGGAAACCGCGATCGAAATCGCGAGTGTGATCGCGCGTATTTTCCCGACGCTGTTGAAGGGCTACATCCTCTACAAGGGCGTCGACGTCTTCTACCGGCCCGGCTTCCAGATGCGCAACTTCGGCTTCGACATGCTGACGTTCTGCGCCTCGGACCAGTGCTTCGCGGCGGCCATCAAGCTCATCGAGAGCGGCAATCGCCTGATCGTCACCGGCTCGAAGATGATCGACTGGGGAGAGAAAGTCGTCGGCCAGGTCGAGGCAGTGCAGAGTCTTCTGAAGACCGGATACGGCTTCTACGAATTGGTCCAGGCCATGCGCAATGCACCGACAGCCTTCCGTGCGGTCTGGTACAGCTATCAGGCCGCCAGCCGTCTCGACTATCTCGAGACCAACGGTCAGTATCTATTGCGGATCACCGCCACGACTCGGGTCAGCCTGGTCTACATTCACATGGAGATTTGGCGCGACTATTCGGAGGCAATCAGTAAGGCGATCCATCTATTGGCCGACCTTCGCAATATCAAGAAGGAGATCGGCGAGGTGATCGAGATGGTGCACGGCGGAGGACCGGAGTTTTAAGCAAAAGTCCTGAGTCCTGAGTCGTGAGTCCCGTCGGCCACTCAGGACTCAGCACTCAGGACTCAGCACTTCTATCCCATCGGGGTCCACTTGGTGTTGAGATCGATCCGCTCCGTATTCTCCGGCCAGGCCTCGGCCGCCAGATAGAACGTGCCGTCGCCGTCGCGGCGCACTCTTCGCGTCAGCTCGCTGATGGTGTAGCAAACGAGTTTGCTGCCGCGTACAGTCTCGTGATCGACCACCGTTCCTGTCCGCTCGGCGATGCCGTCGTAAACGCGGACCTCGTCGAACATTAGAAATCCGGCCGGCGGACTTTCGCGGCTAATCCCAGGAGCTCGAGCACGACGATGGCGTACCAGCCGAAGTCGATCTGCCACAACTTCCAGCCCAGGCGCGCGGACCACGGCTTGGCGTGATGATTGCCGTGCCAGTTCTCTCCCTGGAAGAGATGCAGGATTCCGAGCCACGCGATGTTCTGCGATGAGTCTTCACCTTCGCGGCGATCGGGACGCATGTGCGCGATGCTGTTGACGAAGCACTGAATGTGAAGCGATGCAGCCAGCCGCATCGGCCCGAGCCAGAAAAATGCGGCCGGCCCGAACGGAGCTCCGCAGAAAAGCGACACCGCCAGAATCGGGATCTGCATGCGATTCCAGAATCGATATTCCGGCTTGTCGAGATCGGGACACCATCGGCTGAGCGGGACATTGCCGGCCTGCCACAGCCATCGGAGATGCGACCACCAGAATCCGCCGATGGACGGGCTGGAGATGTCCTCCGGCGTCTCGACTTTCGCGTGATGCTGCCGGTGATTCGCGGTCCAGGAATCGGGAGCGCCCGATCCGTTGAACATGGCGAAGAAGATGAGTGCGTGCCGGACCACGGGATGCAATCGCAGCGCGACATGCGCCAGCGACCGGTGATATCCGATGGTGATGCCCATGCCGCCGAGCCACGCGAAAGCGAATGCGATCGCCGCGACCTTCCACCCCGGCACCGGAAAGAAGATCACCCCGACCACTGCCAGAATATGGATGGCCAGCAGGTAGAGAAACGTGCTCCGGTCTCCCTTTGCGGCTTTCCACCATGGGGCTTTCCATGGTTCGGGGCCGAGGGAGGAGACGATGGGCGCGGATAGGGATTCTGCGGATTTGGTAATGGTTGCTCCACTTTACACCGGATTTCCTAATTGTCAACTAGGCAATATTTTTTAACATGTTGACAAATTGGCAATGCCGGCACATGATGCTTGCATCATGTATGGTCAGATGCTGCGGAAATTGCGCGAAGCCAAAGGGCGCGCGCAGGCAGACGTTGCCAGGAAGGCCGGGATTTCTCCGGCACAACTGGCGCGCGTGGAAACCGAGCAGCGCCGGCTCAACGTCGACGACTTCGTCCGCATCGTCGAGGTCCTCGGAGAAAAACCGGGAAATCTTCTCCCCAACGACCTCGGCCACATCGGATATCTCAAGCCGCTGATCGATCGCCTCACCGGCATGGAGCCCGAGTTCCTCAGTCGCGTGGAGGCCATCCTCGAGAAAATCGTGCTTCTCACCGACGATGTCATGACGCTGACGCGCCTGCGCCTCGCGCAAGCTTCGCCCCCCAACCGCCGATCCCGCCGCCCACGCCCTCTTGGCGCCCGGCGCCAACGCAGATCAACGGCGTAAAGAAAGAGAGTGGCCCCCATGTGGCCAATCGTGATTCTTCTGAGCATTCCGGTCATCGCGATTCTTGCGTGGATGCTCTGGAAAAGGACGTCATCCGACAGCCTGCAACTCTTCACCGATCGGCGTCGCGATACTTCGCGACTGGTGAGCCGAGGCGAGTTCGTCGACGGCAGCCGGCACATGCCGGTTGCGCTGGCGCTGACCGACGCTGCCTTCTTCTACGAAAATTCCGACATGCAGGCCTCGCTGGAGCGGCAATGGATCCACGAAGTCGAGTACGACGACGAGCTGTCGACCGGGCAGTCAGTCGGAGACGGCACCGTTCTTCGACTTCGCTGCTTCAGTCAGAAGTTCGAGTTCGTTCTGCCGGCCGATACCGTTCGACAGTGGGAAGACTTTCTGCCGCCGCATCGGATGTCGGCGGCGGAGACGGCCGCCGGAGCATGAGCTGGAATGCGTGAGAGACGCATTTTGATTTACCATTCCAAATGAAGGAGCTGCACATGAAGGTTTACATCGGAAATCTTTCCAAGGAAATGAGTGAGGCCGACTTCAACAAGCTGGTTGCGCCGTTCGGCGCGACGAACAGCGTCAATCTGGTCAAGGACCGCGTCACCGGCGAGCCGCGCGGCTTCGGTTTCGTCGAATATCCCAACGACGAGCATGCCAAGGCGGCCATCGCCGGACTCAATGGGAAGGAAGTCGGCGGCCGTGTTCTGAAGGTCAATGAGTCGCAGCCCAAAAGGCCGAGGCCATGACGCGAGCTCTGCGCGAAGCGAGCCTTCCCGTTTCGGAGACGACGCTGCGAAAGACGGCGCTGCGCGTGCTGAACGGGCAGCGGCTGGTTTCCATCGAAGTCGACTACATCCTGCGCACGCTGGGACCGAAAGCCACGCAACACGAAATCGACGCCACCGTGGTGCGCGTCCGCAAGATGCCCTGGGCGAGCCTGGTACGGCCCGAGTAAAGCTCAGCCCGCCAGCGCGCGTCCGTACGATTCGCGAAGCGTCTCGTAGCACTCGCAGGCGCTGAGCTCGAGCCGGTCGCGTACGATGGCGATCGACTTGCGGCGCTGCTGAATCCCCGCATTTGACGCAAGCTCGGCGATCGCCTCCTCGATCTCGCGTTCGCGCGCTCCCAGCGCGATGGCGATGAGGCGCGGCGTGCTCTCAATCTCGGGCACGCCGGTCCGATCGTGGATCATCAAGAGCCATTTCGCCATCCTCTGGGAGAGCGGATGGAATCGGTTGCAGACGGCGTTCTGTGCCACCTGGCCCAGGAAGGCGTGCGTGAAGCGGAGGAGATGCTTCTGCAGGGCGCCGCCGCCGTGAAACTGCTTCACAAGATCGTCGGCCGGCATGCGCAGCGCGGAGCCGCCGCTCTGCACAACCGTGTCGTCGGTCTGCGTCCTGGCCTCCATGATCACGTCCAGGCCGATCATGCCTTCATTGCCGATCAGTCCCAGCTCGACCGATCGCTCTTCGTGCAACGTTCTGACCACCGACACGACCGCTTCGACGGGAAAGAAGACGTAGCTGCTGTGCGTCTGCGCGCGCAGGAGGACGTCTCCGACGTTGCAGAAGAGCATCTCCGATCCGCGATGGATGGCGTTGCGCTCGTGCACCGGAAGCTGCGACAACAGGCGATTCGTGGGCACGACGACAGGCTGTTGTGCGACATTCGACATGGACTCTCCTCAAGCAGCATCCATGTCGCACATGATGGAAGCGGCGGACTTTCCACAACAAGATACCATCTGTCGCTGGCTGCGATAGGATTTCCCTCATGCAACGCAACATACGATTCCGAGTCAACGGTCGTCCGGTCAGGATGGACACCGACGACCAGCGCCTGCTGTTGTGGGTCCTGCGCGGCGATCTCGACCTGACCGGCACGAAGTTCGGCTGCGGGATGGGAATCTGCGGCGCGTGCACGGTGGCCGTCGACGGCCAGGCCATGCGCTCATGCCAGACCCGTCTCGCGGACGTGCAGGAGAAGAACGTCGTAACGATCGAAGGGCTGGAGCGCGATGGCAAGCTGCATCCGCTGCAGCAGGCCTTCATCGATCAGGGCGGATTCCAGTGCGGGTTCTGCACGTCGGGGATGATCATGAACGCCTGGTCGCTGCTGCAGCAGAAGCCGCATCCCTCGCGCGACGCGATCGTGGAGGAGATGGATGGCAATCTCTGCCGCTGCGGCGCGCATCAAAGAATCATGGCGGCCATTCAGGAGGCGGCGGCGAATGGGGGTGCAAAATGAAGCGCCCCTCACCCGCCGCTTCGCGGCACCCTCTCCCCGCAAGCGGGGCGAGGGATCTCATTCGCGAGGGCCTCGACCGCCGCACATTCTGCAAACTCCTCGGCGGCGGCATCGTCGTGCTGATCGTGCAGCCCTCGGTCGTGTTAGGCCAGCGCCGCGATTATCCCGCCGATCCCAACGCCTACCTCCGCATCGATGAGAATGGGCGCGTCACGCTCTTCTCCGGCAAGATCGAGATGGGGCAGGGCGTGCACACCTCGCTGGCGCAGATGGCGGCCGAGGAGCTGGGCGTGTCGGTCGATTCGATCACCATGGTCATGGGCGACACCGACCTCTGCCCGTGGGACGGCGGCACGCACGGCTCGCAGTCGACGCGTTTCTTCGGTCCCGCCGTTCGTGCTGCGGCGGCAGAAGCTCGCACGGTGCTGATGAAATTGGCGTCGCAGAAACTGGGGACCGATCAGCTCACCGTTGCAAACGGCGTCGTCACGGACGGCAAACGCAAGGTCACCTACGGAGAGCTCGCGAAAGGGAAAGAGATCTCGCGCCTCGTCGACGAGAAGGCCGTCCTCCGCTCGGTCAAGGAATTCAAGGTCATCGGCAAGCCGACCAAGCGGCTCGACGGAAAAGATAAAGTCACCGGCCGCGCGGTGTACGCCGGAGACCTGCGCCGTCCGGGCATGCTCCACGCGCGCCTGCTGCGTCCGCCGATGCACGGCGCGACGCGCAAGTCGGTCGACACTTCGAAAGCGAAGGCCATGGCGGGCGTGATGGTGGTCGAGAACGGCGATCTGGTGGCTGTGCTTCACGCCGATCCGGAAGTGGCTAACTCAGCGCTACAGTCGGTCAAGGCCGAGTGGGAAAAACCGGCGGCGGCGTTCGATACCGAATCGGTCGGCGAATATTTCTTGAAGAACGTGGCTGGTCCCGAAGTCAAGGGTCAATTCGAGTCGACATTTCGCACCGGCTATCTCGCGCATGCGCCCATGGAGACACACACCGCGGTCGCGGAGCTGAAGGATGGCAAGCTGACCGCCTGGGTCGGCACGCAGGGGCCATTTCAGATTCGTTCTCAGATCGCGCAAGCACTCGGCCTCGATGAATCGAAAGTGCGCGTGATCACGCCGTTCGTCGGCGGCGGATTCGGCGGCAAGAGCCGCGCGCAGCAGGCGATCGAGGCAGCCAGGCTGGCCCAGATCACTGGAAAGCCGGTGATGGTGACCTGGACGCGCGCCGAGGAATTTTTCTACGACACTTTCGGCCCTGCGGCGGTGGTGAAGGTCGCGTCGTCGATCGACGACAAAGGCAAGATCACGCAGTGGGACTACACGACCTGGGCGAGCGGCGGGCGTTCTTCCGAGGTCCTGTACGACGTGCCGGGCGCGAAGATTCAGACGCTGATGGCGCGCAGCTCGACCAATCTGCATCCCTTCGGCACGGGACCGTGGCGCGCGCCGGGCGCGGGGACCAATGTCTTCGCGCGCGAGTCGCATATCGACATCATGGCCGCGGCGGCCAAGATCGATCCGCTCGAGTTTCGGCTCCGCAACATGTCCGACGCGCGTGGACGTCGCGTCCTTCAGAGGGCTGCCGACGCGTTCGGATGGAAGGCAGGGGCCGGGCCGTCGGGGCAGGGCCGTGCCATCGCAGTATCTATGGATGCGGGAACGTGGTGCGCGATGGCGGCCGAGGTGGCAGTCGATCGCAAGAGCGGCGAGATCAAGGTCAAACGCGTGGTGGCAGCGCAGG
The DNA here is from genome assembly GCA_035636095.1 of Thermoanaerobaculia bacterium. GTDB lineage: Bacteria > Acidobacteriota > Thermoanaerobaculia > Gp7-AA8 > Gp7-AA8 > Gp7-AA10. The sequence goes on along the minus strand of DASPZU010000113.1, from coordinate 9,474 downwards.
ACATGGGCATCGTCATCAATCCCGACGGCGCGAAAATGCAGATGGAAGGCTGCATCACCATGGGCCTCGGCTACGTGCTGACCGAGGAGCTGAATTTCAAGGGTGGGGAGGTCCTCGATCAGAATTTCGCCACCTACACGCTGCCGCGCTTTTCCATGGTGCCGAAAATCGAGACGATCCTGATCTCGAATGACGACCTCGCGCCCCAGGGCGGGGGAGAGCCGGCGATCGTTCCGATGGGGGCAGTGATCGCCAACGCGGTCTTCGACGCGGTGGGCGTGCGGATGTACCGCCTGCCCATGGTTCCCTCACGGGTGCTGATGGCTTTGAAGGGTTAGGCCGTACAATAACTCTCACTTTTGAGTGAGGACGTCCAAACCGCTCTGATGGAGTTCCAGCGGTACCTGCTGGATCAGATTCCGCCTCTCAATGCGTCGGACGCCGTCCAGACGCTCATGGAACAGCCCCCACAATTAATGATGAAGCAGGTGCACGCGTGGGCCGTCGAGCAGGGACGTCTCCAGGATGCCTCGATGTCCGATTTTCTGTTCCACGCGCTCAAGAAGATCTACCTCTTCGCCTCGCTCAAGCTCGTTGAGCGCGCCGCCGTTGAACGCTATCTGAACAGCGTCTTTCCGCTGGCGATGGAGGCCTGTCCCGCCGAGGAGCGCGATGTGCTGCGGAGGAATCTGATCGCACTGCGCGATTCGGCTGACCTCCTGGCGTCATCGACACAAGGAGTCGTCGACGTGGGGCGAACGCCTGCCAAGAAGCCGCAGCCGCAGCCCATAGGACCGCTGACCGACATCGTCCAGCGCAGCGCCCGCCGCCTCGGGCTGGTGATCGACCGCCTCGCAAAAACTCTCCGGCCGTCTTCGCCCGCGATGAAGGCAGCTCCTGAGGGAGCGACGCCAGCCGAAGAGACTCCACAATTCCAGCCGGCGGCTGAGCTCCTCGCGATGGCCGCCGCGTCCTCGACATCCGATGCCGAGCTGCGCGAATACATCGAGAATCTCAAGCCCTACACCGGCGACGCCGATCCCGCCAGTCTTCTCCACGTTCTGGCGAAGGGGGTGCCCTCGTGGGACATCGTCCTTCCTTCGGACGCAAAGGTGAAGGCGCCGGCGCCGATCGAGGCCATGCACAAGATCCTGACGCTCACCAACGACCCGAACGAGGGGACGAAGCGATTTCGCGAATTGGTGATGAGCGCGGTCGAGCAGTTCAACAACGGGATGTTGTCGGCCGCCATCTCCATGCTCGAGCTGACCGAGTCCGTGGTCGCGGAGAAAAAGATCGATCCCTCGACCGTCGAACGCGTTTTCACCGAGGCGGCGGAAGCGCTCAGCTTCGAGGAGATCCGGAAATACAGCGAGAACAAATCGAAGCGCGCGCTGCTCCCCAAGGCACTGTCGTTCTTCCCCACGCTGAAAATCGAAACGCTCTACCAGGACCTGCGCGGGGAACAGCGTCCTGATCGCCGCCGCTCGCTGCTCGGACTCCTGGAAGCGTACGGCACCGAAGCGAGGGAGAAGGCCATCCCCGAGCTCGACGCGGAGCTCAATCGCGCGCCGGAGGAGGCCGACACCTACTACCTGCGCAACGTCATCTATCTGTTGCACAGGATTCCGCGAGAACCCGAAACGCCGGTGGACATCGAGATGGAGCTCCTCACCCGCGCGTCGGCGCGCGGACAATCGATCTACGTCATCAAAGAAGCCATCGTGCCGCTGGGACAGATCAAGACCGGCGATTCCGTCAAGTTGCTCATTCTGCGACTGGCCGAGTTCGAAGCCATTCTGGTGAAGAAGGACACCTCCCTCTACCCGGTCGACGAGATGCAGAAGCTGCTCGACAGGATCATCGCTGCGCTGGCACGCATCGCCAGCCCGGCAGCTCTGCTCACGATCGCCCGTCACGGCATGAAGGCCAATCCGATCCTGGGCGACACGCGCGGGCGGCTGGCGTCGCTCGCCCAACACGATCTTGCGTTCGATGAGGCGACCGTAGACGTGATCATCAACGCCATCCGCGAGGACCTCCCCAAAAAAATCCTCGGCAAAGTTTTGCCCAAGCTCACCCAGCCACCTCCGGTGCGGCTGATCGAGGCACTATCGAGTACGCGTTCGGAAGCGGTGGAATCGCTCTTCGCAGAGATCGCAGAGAAATTTCCGGAGGAAGCAATCGGCAAGGTCGCGGCAGCGGCATTGCAGAATCAGAGGGATGCCGGCAAACAGGTTCCTGCTGCGCCCGACGGTTCGACGGCATCGCTCACTGGCGATCTGCAGTTCTTCGGGCTTCCGTCGCTGATGCAGTCGCTCTCAGACAACGGCGCAACCGGCATCGTGACGCTCAGCAGCAAACTCGGAGGACAGACGACCGGGAAGATTCTCTTCGTCGAAGGAAAGTTCGGCGATGCCCAGGCGGGCTCGCTGCGCGGAGCGGACGCCGTCTACCAACTCCTCGAGCGTCCGATCGTCGGCACATTCGCGTTCGTTCCTCAGCCTGTTTTCAGCGTGAAGGTCAAGATCGAGCCGCAGACGATCATGCCTCTGCTATTGGAAGGAATCCGCCGACATGACGAGCTGAAGCAGATCAGCGCGGTTGCCCCCGACGACCTGGTTCTGAAACCGACCGAGGTTCGCCCCTCACCCGATCCCGAGGAGACGGATCCCGCGGTTGTGCGCGAGGTATGGCTGAAGGCCTCGACCGGCGGCCGCATCGGCGAGTGGGAAGGTCAGATCGGCGCCGACGCGTATCGCGTCCGCCGGCTGGTGGCGCGGTGGTTGGAAGAGGGAGCGCTGCAGCCAGCGTAGTGGGGTCAGACCTGACCCCGTTTTTTTACCGCCGGCGGCTGCCGAATCTGATTTGATTTCCCGCCTGGAGGCCTTATGAACACGAAAGAAGTCGGGGACAAACTCGTAAGCCTGTGCGCCAAGGGGAAAAACCTCGAGGCCATCGACTCGCTTTACAGCAAGAACATCGTCAGCCTCGAGCCGACCGGCGGCCCGGACATGCCTGCCGAGATGAAAGGCATCGCCAAGATCCGCGGCAAGAATCAGTGGTCGTATGAAAACAACGAGGTCCACTCCGCGTCGGTCGAAGGGCCGTTTCCACACAAGGACCGCTTCGCAGTCAAGTTTAAATTTGACGTGACCCCCAAAGCCGGCCCGCAAAAAGGGAAGCGCTTTCAGATGGAAGAGGTCGGTCTCTACACCGTGAAGAACGGGAAGATCGTGCGGGAGGAGTTCTTCTACTCGATGTAGTGTGATGGTGGGCACTCCTGGCCGCCGGTGCGTGCGTAAATTGTCGGTCACGATCCATCTTCCACTTACGTGGCAACTGCAGACGACCATGCCATTCATGCCGCCGGAATGATTCCGGGCCGTGCGCGTCGCGCTTCGAACGGCAGTCGTTGGCGCGTCGCGCTGATCGATTCCAACGGCGACGCGATTGTCTGGAGCCTGCACACCGGCAGAGCGATGCGGTTGCATTGCGACGGATGCACGGCCTACGACGCCGCCTTCGCCGATCGCGCCGTGGGGGTTCTGCGCATGCGCGGCGTACGCATGGAAGTGGCCGTCTATCCGACCGGCGCCGTCGAGTAGCGATATACTCGCGCCCAAGTCCAAAGCGAAAGGGGGACACATGCAGAAGCTTCGCTGTGTCGTGATACTCGCATTCTTCTTCGCGCTTCCGCTCGCCGCGCAGACCGTTCGCGGCCGCGTCACGCTGCAGGGTGAAAACACGCCGCTTCCGGGTGTCACCGTTGCGATCGACGAGCTCGGATTGACGGCCATCACCGATGCCGATGGGAGATACTCGCTGACCTTGCCGGCCAGTCGCCGCGGTGGAGCGAAGATCACCGCATCGCTGCAGGGCTTCACGACGCGCTCCGCAACGATCGACACCAGCGGCAACGTCACGCAGGATTTTGTTCTGCGCGCTTCTTTCGGGCAGGAGATCACGGTGGGCTCGCGCGCGATCAACGCCGAGCAGGAGAAGGCCGTGCCGGTCGACATCATCCCGCGCGAGCAGATCGAGATCTCTCCCTCCAGCGAGACCAATCAGATCATCGAGAAGGTCGCGCCGTCATTCAACTTCCCGCGGCCCAGCGTGGCCGACGGCACCGACAGCGTGCGTCCGGCGACTCTTCGCGGACTCGGTCCCGATCAGGTCCTGGTCATGGTCAACGGCAAGCGTCGTCACGCCAGCGCGCTCGTGAACGTGAACAACACTGTTGGGCGCGGATCGCAAGGTGCGGATCTGAACACACTCCCGGCATCGGCGATCGACAGCGTGGAGATTCTCCGCGACGGAGCGGCGGCGCAGTACGGGTCCGACGCCATCGCCGGCGTTCTGAATCTGGTTCTAAAATCCGACGCTTCGCCGCTGAAGCTCGAAGTGAAGGGTGGATCGACGACGCATTCCGACGGCCAGATGATCGATACGAACCTCAGCGGTGGCTGGAAAGTCGCGCGCGGCGCGCTGTTCGGCACCGTCGAGTATCGCGACCGTTATGAAACCAATCGCGCTCTCGCCGATCCGCGCGATCAGATCAAGGCCGGCGACGCCGGAAACAATGCCGTTCCGCAGCCCAGCGTCCACTGGGGCGATTCCTACGAGCGCGACATTCTCGGCCTCGTCAATCTCAACGTTCCGATCAGCGACGACGGCAAGCAGATCGCCTACGCGTTCGGCACCTACGACCTTCGCCACGGATCTCACGGCGGAAATTATCGTCGTGCCCTTCAGGTCGATAACTGGCCCCAGATCTATCCCCTCGGATTTCTGCCGCTGATCGAGCCGCGCATCTCCGATCAGTCGTTGAATGCCGGCGTGCGCGGCGAGCTGGCCAAATGGTTCTACGATGCCGCTGCCGGTTACGGCCGCAACAAATTCGACTTTCACGTCACCCATTCGCTGAACACGTCGCTCGGCCCGAACATCCCGCCCAACCAGACGTCGTTCTACGCCGGATCGCTCGCCGATCGTCTGTACACCGCCAACCTCGACATTTCGAAGGGGTTCAACATCGGACTGGCAGGACCGATCAATGTGGCCGCCGGGGCGGAATATCGCCGTGAGGGCTGGCAGGAGATGGCGGGCGAACTGGCCTCCTACTTCGACGGCGGCTCCCTCAACCAATTCGGCACCGCACGCGCTCCGGTAGGATCGCAGGTCTTCCCCGGCTTCCGCCCGGACAATGCCGTCAATGTGACGCGCAACAGCAAAGCGGTCTACATCGATACCGAGGGTGACGTTCTGCAGCAGCTTCGCGTTGGCATCGCGGGTCGTTTTGAAGACTTCAGCGATTTCGGCAACACGACCAATGGCAAGCTGACACTGCGTTACTCGCCGGCGAAGCCGCTCATCTTCCGAGCTGCGGCCAGCACCGGTTTCCGTGCGCCGTCCCTCGGCCAGTCATGGTTCTCGGCGGTCTCGACGAACTTCCTGCGAGATGACGCCGGCAACGTTGTCGGATTTCAAATCTGGACGGCACCCGTCAACAGCGCAATTGCCGTCGCGCTGGGCGCGAAGCCGTTGCGTCCCGAGACCTCGCGCAACTACAGCGGCGGCGTGGTGTGGCAGCCGATGTCGAACCTGGAGTTGACCGCCGACTTCTTCCGCATCGACATCAAGCACCGCATCGTTTTGTCGGGCAATTTCACGCAGACGCAGGTGCAGCCGATCATTCGCCCGCTGGGAGCCAACGGCGCGCGGTTCTTCACCAACGCCATCGACACGCGCACGAATGGCTACGATCTGGTCGTCAACCATCAACGGCCGCTGTTCAACGGTCGCATCGATCTCTCGGCGGCGTACAGCAACAACAAGACGAAGATCGTCAGACTCGAGCCGACGCCTCCGCAGCTCACCGGTCTCGGCGCTGTTCTGTTCGATCATCTGCAGACGCGAACGGTGACCTGCGGGCAGCCGCGCGATAACGCCCGTCTGATGGAGAGTTACAGCCAGGGACCGGTGAACATCACCGCGCGGGAGAGCCGTTACGGCGACTTTTGCAGCATCAACAACGCCGTCAAGGACGATCAGGTTTATCCGGCGGCGTGGCTAGCCGATCTGGAGGCCTCGTACCGCTGGTCGAAGTACACATTCGCGATCGGCGCCGAAAACCTGTTCGATAAGTTCCCGGGCGAGAATCTCTTGGCTGGCACTGCCAATGGCTCGGAGCAAGTAGGCAGCGCAGGCGCGTTCCGGTATCCGAGGAATTCGCCCTTCGGGATGAACGGACGGTTTGTGTACACGAGAGTCAGCTACACGTTCTGATCTTGAGCGCCCCTCACCCGGTCCCGCTCCGCGGGACCACCCTCTCCCCGCTTCGCGGGGCGAGGGTTCTCGCGCAAAGCAGTTCCCTCTCCCCGCTTGCGGGGAGAGGGCTAGGGTGAGGGGTGAAGCGCTTCCTCGTTCTCGCGGCTGCGATCGCGATCGTTCACTTCGCGATCGCAGTCGTCGTTCTTTTCGTGTGGGCGAAGTACGACACGCCCGTCGATCATCCGACCTGGGAGAGCTTCGGCTACAGCGCCAGCGTTCTCGTGCTCACGCCGCTCTTCCCGTTTGTGAAGCATGTTTCCTTTTACCCTCTCATCGCGCTGAACAGCCTGATGTGGGCAGTCGTGATGGCAGCGGTGATCGCGCCGATCCGGCGGTGGTGGTTGTGGATTCCGATCGGCGTGATCGCGTTGCCGCTGCTGTGGTTCGGCATCCTCATCACCGTCGACAACGTTCTCGAGAAGCGCGTCGATCGGGCGTGGAAGACGCGGCTGGGCGCGCGCGCTCCGATCGCGCAGCGTTTTCAGCGTTCGCCGGCGAATGCCACGGCGCGCGGCGTCGATCAGTTCGCCGGCAAGTTGTTAGGCGGCGATTTTGATCGTGTTCGCAGCTCGGTGATCGCATACGTCAGCGCGCAGCTCGCCCGAGGAGACGATGCGGTCGAGGAGCGGCCGGCGAATGGGGAGCATTACATCGTCGAACATCGCTATGACATCGATGGCCTCGAGCATTTCCTGCAGACCAACGATGCTCCGCAATGGGAAATCGATCTCGAAGCGCTGGAGAGGCCGGGTTCGGTGCGCTACTACAATCTCCACAGGATCATTCTTCTCGATGCATTGGAGAGCACCCGAAAAAACGATTTCGACTCCGCGCGGAAGTACGTCGAGCTCGCGTACCGCCTGACGGCATCGTTGCGGACGCGTCCGGAGGTCCTGGCGGTCGTCAGCGCCATGGCGGCCACCAACACGCAGCTCGGAGTTGTCCGAAAACTTCCCGGCGACGCGACTCCGCTGCCGCGATTCGATGCCCGCGAGCGATTGATCGACGCGCGCGAGGCTGAGGCCTGGACGATGCGCCATGTTGTTGCGACGTCGTCATTCGCTCCCAAGCGAAATAACGCGCTGCTCGACATCCTGGTGCGACCCTACGCCCGGTTGTGCGCCATCGTGCGATCGTCGGACGAGCTGCGGAATTCGCTCGTGACGCGCAATTTCGATCGATGCGTTTTTCAGCCGCCCAAGGAGCCGGATGACACTTCGCCAGTGCCGAATCCCATCAACTCCGACTCGGCGGCGCACGCCGCGACGCTGGCCGTCCGCGCCAGCCGCCTGGCGATCGATTTCGAAGGGTCGGAAAGAATCGCGGCGTTGAAGAGGTCGCCGAATCCGGCGGTCTTTGCGTCGATGTGTCCGAATCGGAAGTGGCTCTTCGACGGGCACTTGCTGCATCTGGAGCCGGCGCTGCCGTCGGGACCGCTTCCGTCGAAGCACCGCATCACGGCAGCGCAAAAGTCGTCATCAGGAACTTCGATCGCCACTGCCCATTCGACTGCTTCGTCAAAGTGACGTCGGTGACGTTGATGATCCGGCTCTTGTTGGCGAGGTGTCCGAAGAAGGTCTCCAGATCATGGAGCGCTCCGACGGCGGAGGTATCGATCGGAACTTCGACGTATTCGTGCTTGATGATGTTTTTCGGCTGAAATCGCTCCATTGCGACTCCTGAATCTTTGGCAGCGGAATCGATTGTGTTGCGGACCTGCTCGAGCGCAGGCTCGGGCGGGAGGATGTTTCGCAGCTTGGTGATTTCCAGGTTCAAGCGCGCAACTTCCTCGTGAAATTGCGACAGCTTTTGCTGAGCCGCGTGCGCCTGCTCAATGCGCGTTTCGAGCTTCCGGATCTGCTCATCGGCGCGTTCGACAGCCCTTTCTCGTTCCTGATAAATGGGAAGGTAAACGGCCAGCGGAACGATCATGGCAGCCAGAACGGCCAGGACTCGCATCAGAACTTCACCGTGCAGACCTCACCACGGGCGTTGATCGTCATCGAGTCGCGATCGATGGCGATGGAGTCGACCGATGATGTGTCCAGCTCTGTCAATATCTGCATCGCGCGCACGGGACCGAGCTGACTTTGTTTCAACTGATTGATCAGATCGATCCGGCGCTGCAGTTCATCCTTCGTCTTGGAATAAGCCTCGACCGCGGCGGCCATGGCGGCCACCGGCTGCAATTCGCGGCGTTTCTGTTCGATGATCGCGTTGCGCTGATCGATCTTGGCCTTCGCGATCAACTCGAGAGAGAGGCAGAGGGTCAGGGACGCGACGATGGCAGCCAGCGCAACGTATCGCATTTAGACTCTTGGCCGTGAACGATACACGTCTTCTTTTCGCGGCGCGCATCGTTCGCCTTTTCGCGTACGGCTTTCTCTCGGTGGTGCTGGTGCTCTATCTGGCATCCATCGGACTCGATCCGAATCGCATCGGCTGGCTGCTCACGCTCACGCTGATCGGCGACGTTCTGGTGTCGCTCTATCTCACTACCCGTGCCGACTTCATCGGCAGGCGCCGGACGCTGATCGCCGGCGCGGTGCTGATGATCGGTGCCGGCATCGTGTTCGCGTTCACGCGCGACTTCACGTTGCTGGTGATCGCGGCGACGATCGGCGTCATCAGCCCGAGCGGCAATGAAGTCGGACCCTTTCTCGCGATCGAACAGGTCGCGCTGGCGCAGACCGAAACAGTGCGCGATCGCACGGCGGTCTTCGCCTGGTACAACCTCGCCGGCTCGTTCGCGACGGCCGTCGGCGCGCTGTGCGGTGGTGTTCTGAGTACGGCGTCCAGCTATCGCTCGGCCGTGGTCACCTACGCGCTCCTCGGCCTCGTTCTGGGGGCGATTTTTGTCAAGCTCTCGCCCGTTGTGGAAGCCGCCTCCACGACTTCGTTTGGCGTGCGTCGATCTCGCGGCGTGGTCGCGCGCCTTTCCGCCCTTTTCGCGCTCGACTCCTTCGCGGGCGGGCTGGTGGTGCAGAGCATCGTCGCGTATTGGTTTTTCCGCCGGTTCGGAGTGAGTCCGGCGGTGATCGGCGCAATTTTCTTCGGTGCGAATCTTCTCGCGGGCGTGTCGGCTTTGGCGGCGGCCGCGATCGCGCGCCGCATCGGGCTCGTCAACACGATGGTGTTCAC
>DASPZU010000112.1:0-28153 GCA_035636095.1 Thermoanaerobaculia bacterium | reverse complement strand
CTTCAAGGATGGAATGCAATTCACATTCGACGCGCGCGGCCTGCTGGTCTCGCAGCAGGACCTCAACGGCAACGCCGTGACGATCAATCGCGACCCGTCCGGCAACATCACCACCATCGGCGATGCCGGCGGACGCACGGTGCTCACGTTCGCGTACACGGCTGGAAAGATCACGACGGTCACCGACCTTGCCGGGCGCAACGTCGTCTATGCCTACACCGGCGACGACCTGACCTCGGTGACCGACACCGCCGGCAAGATCTGGGCGACGACCTACGGCCTGGCTCACAACATGACCCCGTTCGCTGATCCGCTCGGCAACACGCAGAGCTACGACTACGACGCCGACCATCGCCTGATGCATCACGTCGATGCGAGCGGCGCCGACGAGTTCTTCCATTACGACATCGCCGGGCGGCAGAGCGTGATCACCGACCGCCGCGGCGGCGATCGCCTCATCGAATTCGATGACAGCGGGCGCGCGACCATGGAAGCCGATCCGGCCGGCAATGTGGTCAAGGCGTCGTTCGATCTCGACAACAATCGTACCCAGACGCTCGACTCTCGCGGGAACGCGACGAGCTACGAGTACGACCCGCAGGGCAACACCACCAAGCAGACTAATCCCGACAACGGCGTGATGACCACCACCTACGACGCCAACGCGCGCCCGCTGGTCTCGACCGATGCGGTGGGAGCCGTGACGTCGAACAACTACGACTCCGCCGGCAATCTCCTGACTTCCTCGCGAAGCGTCGGCGGGGTGACCGAGACCACGACCAACACATACGACAGTCGGGGACAACTCCTGACCACCACCGATCCCAACAACGCGCCGACTTCGATGACCTGGAACGACAACGGGACTCTTGCCACGCGCACCGATGCCGCCAACAACACCACCACCATGCTCTCCGATCCGCTTGGCCGGATCACGTCGATCAAGGATCCCAATCAGAACGAAACGAAGCTGACCTACGACGGCAAGGATCGCATCCTGACGATGGCCGATCCGTACACCAACACCACCACGTTTGCCTACGACGACGCCGGGCGGCGCAAGAGCGTCACCACGCCGCGCGGAACGACGACCTACAGCTACGACGCCGAGGGGCGGATGCTGTCGGTGACCGATCCGCTCGGGAATGTCAGCAGAACGGCATACGGCCCGGCCGGCGACGTGCTCACGCGAACCGATGCGCGCGGCAACGTCACGAAATACGAGTACGACAACTCCGGGCGCGTGACGAAGATGACCGACGCCACCGGCGGAGTGTGGACCTACGCATACTGCGCGGCCATCGGAGGCAGCGCCTTCTGCTCGACGTGCGGGGGCGGGGGAGGATCGTTCTGCGATCTGACCGATCCGAACGGCAATCACATCCACCAGGAGTTCGACGCAATGGGCCGCGTGGCCTCGGTCACCGACTCGCTCGGGCACTCGAGTTTCACGCAGTTCGACAAGGCGGGACTCAAGACCCACGAGACCGACGCGAACGGCAATCCGACCGCATTCGGCTACGACGAAGCGGGACGCCTGCTGAACGTGACCGAGGCGAGTGGCGCGGTGACGAACTACACGTATGACAAGAACGGGAACAAGCTCACGCAGAAGGACGCGAACGGCCACACCTGGACCTTCCGATACGACGCGCTCAATCGCCTGATCGAAGAAAAGGATCCGCTGACTCGCACGAACACGTACACCCACGACGCACTGGGCAATCTGAAAACGAAGACCGACGGCAAGGGTCAGGTCACGACGTACACGTACAACATCCGGCGACTGACCAACGTCGCGTATCCCGGCGGCTCGGACACCATCACCTACGACACCCTCGGCCGGCGCGCCACGATGTCGAACGCCAGCGTGGCCTTCACGTACGCGTACGACGCGCTGAACCGCATTAAATCCGTCACAAACACCACGTACAATTTATCGGTGCTCTACGACTACGACGGGGCGGGGAACATCGCGAAGCTGAGCACGCCCTCGGCAGGTGGGGTGACGACGTACAGCTACGACGCCAGGAACCGCCTCACTACGATGAGCGACAACAAGTTCGGGGCGTTCCGCTTCGGCTACGACGCCCTGGACCGGCGGACCTCGCTTCTCTATCCAAACGGAGTGACCACCAGCTACGCCTACGACAACGCGTATCGCATCACGGCCATCGCGACGAAGAGCGGGCAGGGGGATGTGATCGACGCGTGGAGCTATCAGTACGACGCGGTGGGCAACCGAATCTCGAAGACCGATATGGACCGGAAGTTGGAGAGCTACGCCTACGACAACACCTATCGACTGGCCGAGGCGCGGTACGCGGATGGATCGAGAGAGGCGTTCACGTACGATCCGGTGGGCAATCGCATGGCGCGCAGCGATGAATCAGGGACGACGATCCAGTACAGCTACGACGTCGCGAATCAGCTTCTGAGTGCCGGCAGCGACGCGTTCGTCTACGACGGCAACGGGAGCGTGACCTCGAAGACGACGCTTCGCGGCACGACGACCCTGGTCTACGACGGGCAGAACCGGGTGACGAGCATCTCGGGGCCGGAGGGGTCGGAGACGAGCACGTGGGGAGCGGACGGGACGCGGGTGCGGATGAACAATCAGCAGTGGAGTTACGGCGACTCGAAGCTCCTGTATGACCTCCGGGGAAACGCGATCTACGATGCAGCCGGCTACACGATCTACCGGGTGTTCGGGCCGGGAGTGGATGAGGTGCTGGCCGAGCACAAGAACACCAACCATACCTACTACTACCACCACGACGCGCTGGGGTCGGTCACCGCAGTGACGAACGAGACGGGCGTGACGAGCTCGCGGCGCAGCTACCGGGCCTTCGGCCAGATGACGCAAACGGTGCAAGACACCAACGCCGAGCACTTCTCGCGCTACGCCTTCACGGGGCGGGAGCTGAGTGTCGGGACGATGATGCAGTACAGGAGTCGGTCGTATGACACGGCTGCCGGGCGCCTTTTGCAAGAAGACCTTGAACCTGGTGTGCAGAGCTCTCCAGTTACTCTTCATCGTTTCACTTATGCGTGGAATCGACCGACATTGCTCACTGACCCGATGGGGTATTTTCCCAGCACAGCAGCGCAATGCCCGGGAGGGAACTGGATTTACCTGGGTTTTGCAGTCATGTCTTATGCAGGTGTCGGTATTGAGCTCAGCTGGGGAAGCTACAAGTGCGTTGGGTCGCCAATCCGATGTCAAGGATTTACGGTGACATTCCTCGCCGGAACGCCGACACTGGACTTGTCGGCTGGCGCTCAGTTCGGGCTTGTCGGCAACGCTCCTGATGCGACATACATCGAAGAAGAATTTGCCGGCTTCGACTTTGCACTGGCAGCTGGTCCTGGCGTTGGTTTTTCATTAATGTTCTGGCGCGACGTCATCTTCGCGACCGTGACGTTCGGCGGAGGCCTGGGCTACCACGTTGCTGCGGCTGATTCGTGGACTTTCGAACTGACTTGCACCTACGGGTATTGATCGTGGAAGCTCGCTTTCAAAAAGTACTTTCATCTGCTGCGCTGTCCGGCGGCATAACAGTTGTTTCGACCTTCATCGCGATCATTGCGTTTCGTTCCGCGGTTCGTTACTGGGAAACCGACGGTATTCTTTTGATGTTTTTAGGCTTCCTTGGTCTGATCGGTGCTTTCATAGGATATTTCTACGCTCCATCAAGTCTCTTAGCGCGCGACAATGAAGTCGGCTTCCGATATTTGCTAGGCCCGACAATTTGGTTTCCGCGTCAGACAATGGCGGGCCGACTGTATCTCAGTACACTAAAAGTGACGAGCAACGACACCAGTTGGAAAGCACGACTATTTGGATCGGCAACTTTCGCTCTTGGAGTGGATGGGGAGACGGAAGCCAAGCAAGTCGAGCAACTCATCGGCATTCCGATTAAACGGTGGTCCAAACAATAAAGTACTACGCGCTCGATCTTCTACCAAAAAATGCTGCTGGCGCGCATCGCCGGACAGCAGCTCCTGACGGTGAATTCCGGGAACGTCGACTCGGTGCTGGCCGCGGCAAACCTGTCATCGGATGTCGAGAATGAAATCCGCGGGGCGATCGCCCAGGGCCGCATCGCCAAGCTGGCGCCGAATCCCATCACGCTCAACCGCTGGTCGGGCACCGGCTACTTCCTCGAAGACCCGCTGACCGGCGCGGCCACCTATTCGATTTCCGGAGGATTCGCCGGAGGAAGCGACACCGGCCAGGCCACCCAGGGCATCCGCGAGCTCCTCGGCAGCGAGTCGTGGCGCAGTCACCAACTACACGTACGACAAGAACGGCAACAAGCTGACGCAGAAGGACGCCAACGGCCACGTCTGGAACTTCAAGTACGATCCGCTCAATCGACTGATCGAGGAGAAGGACCCGTTAGGCCGTACGGCGAGCTTTACCTACGATCCGCTCGGCAACCTCAAGACCAGGACCGACGGCAAGGGGCAGGTGACGACGTACGGCTACAACATCCGGCGACTGACCAGCGTGAGCTATCCGGGCGGGGCGGACGCCTTCACCTACGACACGCTGGGACGGCGGATCACGGCCAGCAACGCCGGCGCGTCGCTGAGCTACACGTACGACGCGCTGAACCGCATTAAGTCCGTCACAAATAGCACGTACAATTTAGCAGTGCTCTACGACTACGACGCGGCCGGGAACATGCTGAAGATGACCACCCCTGCTGCGAGCGGAGTCACCACCTACAGCTACGACGCGAAGAACCGCCTGAGCACGATCAGCGATCCGGCCTTCGGCACCTTCCGCTTCGCATATGACCCGATGGACCGGCGGACGAGTCTGCTGTATCCAAACGGTGTGGCGACCAGCTATGCGTACGACAACGCGTACCGCATCACAGCCATCGCCACCAAAAACGCACTGGCGGATGTGATCGACGGGTGGAGCTATCAGTACGACGCGGTGGGCAATCGGATCTCGAAGACGGACATCAATGGAAAGGCCGAGAGCTACAGCTACGACAACACGTATCGGCTGTCCGAGGCGCGATACGGGGACGGATCGCGGGAGAGCTTCACGTACGACCCGGCGGGCAACCGGCTGACGCGCAGCGATGAGTCGGGAACCACGATCCAGTACAGCTACGACGTGGCCAATCAGCTCCTGAGTGCCGGCAATGACACCTTCGTCTATGACGGTAACGGAAGCGCGACCTCGAAGACCACCGTGCGCGGGACGACGACTCTGGTGTACGACGGTCAGAACAGAGTGACCAGTATCGCGGGGCCAGACGGCAACGAGACCAGCGTGTGGGGCCCGGACGGGACGCGGGTGCGGATGAACAACGCGACGCAGTCGTATGGCGACTCGAAGCTACTGTATGACCTGCGCGGCAATGCGATCTACGATGCCGCCGGCTACACGATCTATCGCGTGTTGGGGCCGGGCGTGGACGAGGTGCTGGGCGAGCACAAGAACACCAACCACACCTACTACTACCACCACGACGCGCTGGGCTCGGTGACCGCGGTGACCAACGAAAGCGGGGTTACGAGCTCGCGGCGGAGCTACCGGGCCTTCGGACAGATGACGCAAACGGTGCAAGACACCAATGCCGAGCACTTCTCTCGCTACGCGTTCACCGGACGAGAGCTGTCCGTTGGGGCGATGATGCAATACCGGAGCCGGATGTACGACACCTCGTATGGACGATTTGCACAACAGGACAGCCACCGAGGGGATGAACTGGCATCGCCTTCACTGCATCTATACGTATACGTGCTCAACCGCCCAACCGGACTCACCGATCCGGCTGGGCATGAGTCGGTTATCCCGTTTCCAAATGCGCCAGGTTACGGATTTGTAGCTGCGTTCTCCGCGATAGTGATGATGTCGGCGGCCGTGTATGGAATCGCAGAAGCGATCGTGTACGCGCTAACTGAAAACGATGTCTGGTCGACTGACGAGTTTGACCGAACGATGCGGTATGTAGGTGGCATCGTTACGGTCAGCGCAATTTCTGGCTATCTTAATGCGCCAATTACAAGGAGCATTTTGATGGCGACAGGCTTGGCAGTATCCACAGCTTACAACGCTTACGCGGTATTGTTCGGCGGTGGTCGGTACACAATTTGTGAGAAAAGAGCTGCTTTCATTTTGGTTCTCCTATCGATGTTCCTGTCAACAATGCTTTCTTGGGGTCAATCGGACGTGTACGCCGGCCTCGACTCCCCCGGTTACGGAGCAGCCGCGACTTACCTTGAGATCGCGATCTTGAACGTGGGGGCGCTTGGCGGGACGTTTGTCGCGGAATTTTCACTCTTGGGCCGGATTAATGATCCGGAGCCGCTGCGGAGACAAAGCTGCCGGTGAGGGGGGCTCGCCGGGTCGCTCTAGCTGCGGTGAGCGCGATAGGTGAAGCGCTCGTATTCGCAAGTTGGATCGTCGAACGGCGTGCGGCGGCCGAAACGAACTTCGTAGAAGTCGGGTGCATGATCGCGATCATTGGCACCGTCTTTAACTACGGCTTGTCGTTTGCGCTTGCGTTCCAGCGTCGAACCGTGAAACTGGTCGGTATCGCCCGCAGATTTTTACCCGCGGCAAGTCTAAGCGGCGTTATCGCGATACTCCAGTCGGCTCTCATCATCGCGATCGCAGCCAACGAGAAGACTTATTCGAACACTCTTGTTCGAGTTGCAATCTTGCTTACTCCGGTTCCGATTCTCATTGTCTGCGACCGCCTCGGAATCGCTCGACGGGAGCCGGACTAAAGACCTGCCAGCGATCCTGGCACTGACGCGCGCGACGCTACTCAATTCTGGGCCAGTGATCACCGCGACTTCCTGAATTGCGTTGACAGCGATCCTAGTTCATTCGGAGAATGCGTGGAACGGGCCTCGCATGACTGAAATCAAACCTACGGCAAAAGCAATCCGCGCGTTTCATGAGTCGCTGACGGCCTTCGCGGGGCAGGATGTCACCCACGAGTTAGCGGTACGATCCGCCTTCCAGCAACTCCTTGGGCGAGATGCGGATGTCAGAGTCCAAACAGTAAGCTAAGCCTCGGCGCAGATCGGCGCCATTGGCGCATAGTGGACGAAGTGCTCGGCACTGTGCTCGCGTATCTTCCGCCCGAGTTGCTCGGCCGCCTCCGAAAGCATGCTGGAACCGTACGCGAGATCGACGTAGCGCCGACTCTTAGCACGGCGAGGGAGCCGACTGAGAGTCGGCTCTACGTTCTAGCGTGCCGGCAGAAGTGAATCTCAGCGCACGATCAGCCGCGGCGAGAGCACGATGTGTCGCCGATGGCCCGGCTTTTCGATTTCTTCCAGAAGAAGGCGAACCGCTTGCTTTCCCAGCTCGTCGAGCGGCTGCGCGACCGTGGTCACCGGGCGGCGCAGGAGGTCAGCCAGGTACATGTCGTCGAACCCGACGACCACCACATCGTCCCGCGCGGCGCGAAGAACGCCGACGGTGAGCCAGAAGTTGGCGGCGATGACGGCCGTTGGCGTCGGCCGCCGGCGGAGCAGACGCTTCGCAGCTTTGTGCGCAGCCTCCGGGTCGGATCCCGACACGGCGTACGGTCCCGGTTCGAGCCGATGCCTTTCCAGCGCCCGCCGATATCCGAGCAGCCGGTCGCGAAATGTCGAGATGTGGGTCGGCCCGCCGAGGTAGCCGATGTGTGTGTGCCCTTTGCTGGCAAGGTGATCGACGGCCAGACGCAATCCGGCGACGCTGTCGGTGACGACCGAAGGAACGTCGAGGCCATCGATGGTGCGGTCCACGAGCACAAAAGGGCGCCTCTCTTCGTGGAGCGCCGCGAGATGGCGCGGTTTCAGGTGGGCTGGAGAGAGAATGAGCCCGTCGACGCGCTTCTGCCGAAGCATCTGCAGGAGGCGATGTTCCTGCTCCAGCGCTTCCGCAGTGTGACAGACCACCACGGTATAGCCGTGACGTTCCGCTTCCTGCTGGGCCGCGACCGCCAGACCGGCCCAGAAGGGATTGGCAAGATCGCCGACCGCGAGGGCGAGCGAGTAAGCGCGGTGGTCTTTGAGGCTTTGAGCGATGGCGCTGGGCTGATAATTCAGGCGTCGCGCCGCCTCACGGATCCGGCGGGCGGTCTCCGCTCCGATGCGGAATTCGCCGTCGCGGCCGCGCAGGACGTGCGAGACGGTGGTCTGCGACACCCCCAGCGTGGAAGCGATGTCTTTCATGCGGACGGACATGACGACGGAAGTATACCTGCCCCTTGCGCTGACTGCTAAATCGTATTAGCTTGTCTATCCTCAAACAGCATTGCTGCGCCGACTTTGCGGAGGAAAGCATGATCTTCGGACGAATCGCCCACCGTCAGTTCGTCATTCTCGCTCTCACGGCACTGTTGTTCGCTGTCCTGCCCTACCAGCGGCTCGCGGCGCAGGAAATCTTCGCCTCGGTGACCGGAACCGTCTCCGGTTCCGACGGCGCATTGCTGCCCGGCGTCACCGTCACCGCTACGAACGTCGGTACGAATGGATCGACCATGGCGGTCACCGACTCGCACGGCAGTTACACCGTTTCGAAATTGCCGCCCGGCCGCTACCGAATTACAGCGGCGCTCTCGGGATTCAACACCTATGTCCGTCAGGACCTGGTGCTGAGGACCGCCGAGAGCGCGCGCATCAATATTCAGATGACGCCTGGCGCCCTCTCCGAAGCGATCACCGTGTCGGCCTCAGTCAGCGCCGTCGAATCGAACGAGTCGACCCTCGCGCAGACCATGGACAACAAGCGCGTGGCCGAGCTGCCGCTCAACGGCCGCCAGGTCTACATGCTGTTGCAGATGACCCCCGGCACACTCTTCACACAGACGACCTTCGGGGCGACCGGCTTTTCGGGGACTCGAGCGTGGGATGTGACCGGCAACATCAGCATTCATGGCAGCCGCACCGGCAACAACGAATTCCTCATCGACGGCGCAGCGACCTCGGGAACGGGTGGCTGGTCCTACGCTCCGCCCGTCGACGCCATTGAAGAATTCAAGGTGCAGAGCGCCAGCACGGACGCGTCGTATGGCCGTACCAGCGGCGGCGTAGTCAACCTCACACTCAAAGCGGGAACCAACGACTTCCGCTTCTCGAATACCCTCATGTATCGCGGAACCTCGCTCGATTCCAAGACCATTCAGAACATCAACACCGGGACAACGATCAACGGTCACAAGTATTACGACGCCGAAGGAATGCTCAGCGGGCCGGTCAGCCGCGACAAGACCTTCTTCATGGTGGGGTATCAGGGCTTCTACGAAAACATCCCGTTCCCTAACGCCGCCACCGTGCCAACCGACCTGCAGCGGGCAGGAGACTTCCGCGGAACGCTCAACGGTGCAGGACAGCAGATCACGATCTTTGATCCCTTGACGACCCGTGCTGATCCCTCGAGAGCGGGACGCTTCATTCGCGACCCGATTTCCTGCAATGGCGTCGTCAACGTGATCTGCCCCGACCGCATCAACGCGGTGTCCAGGGCGCTGCTGCAATACATTCCTGTCGCGAACACGGCCGGCACGATCACCGGTTCGAACAACCTCATCGCATCCCCGAACCTCGGCTACTACCGCTATAAGTCGTATCTGCTTCGCGTCGATCACGCCTTCAACGACAGCAATCGCGTGTACTTCACAAACAGCGGGAACTGGGGAAATGAGCGGCGCAGCGAGAATTCACTTCCGCCCGGACCCGCTCTGCGCAGCGACAATTGGCCGACGAAGCGAATCAGCCATCTGGCGACTGGCGATCATGTCATGACCCTCAGCTCGGACATGCTGCTCAACACGCGAATCTCCTACGACGTATTCGATGAGCCGCACCCGAAGCAGTTTGGTCCATTGGGAGACATCAAGCTTCCGTTCCAGGGGGCTTATCAGGTCACCAGCGACCCATGGTTCCCGCACCTGACGTTCACCTCGCTCTATACAGAGTTGTTCGGTCGTCCGGCGCGCGAGACGAAGAATCAGATCTATTCCGGACAGAGCACGTTCTCGAAAGCTCTGGGCGGTCACTTCGTCAAAGCGGGCGTCGATCTCCGCAAATACCGCCTGACGCGCTTCGATTTGAATGAGGCCAATGGCCGGTACGACTTCAACGGCGCGTTCACGCGCCGCGACCCGCAGACGGCCGACAGCACATCCGGAAGTCCTTTCGCCTCGTTCCTGCTCGGCTTCCCCGACGGACCGAACACCTTGGTCAACATCAATGCCTCGAGCGTTCGCAAGTACGGGTATTACGGCCTGTTCGTACAGGACGACTGGACCATCGGTCCGCGGCTGTCGATCGGCGCCGGTCTGCGATGGGATTATCAGCCGCCCGTTCGCGAGGCGAACGATCAACTGGTCGTCGGCTTCGACAACACCACTCCGAGCCCGCTGCAGGTCGAGGGATACACTCTTCGCGGTGGACTCCTCTATCCGCATGTCAACTCGAACAGGACCACGCCGTACAAGGGCGACTACAACAACTTCCAGCCGCGCATCAACGCTGCGTATCAGCTCACCAGCCGCGTTGCCGCGCGCGCCAGCGCCGGCCGAACGTACTTTGCATTGAGCGGAGGCGGCGGCAACGGATCGATCATCGAAAGCCTCATTCAAAACGGCTACAGCCAGAGCACGTTCATGGTGACGAGCGTCCAGACGGGAATTCCTTTCAATACGTTTAGCAACCCGTATCCGGAAGGCTTTGTGCAGCCCGACAATGGCGCCAAGGGTCTGGGCACCGGCATCGGGACCGGCATTTCGTTCATGAATCCCAATTTCGAAGTGCCCTACAACGATCAGTGGATGGCGGGATTCAATATCGAATTGCCGTGGAACACCGGCTTGAATCTCGCGTACGTCCAAAACAAGAGCTACAAACTGCCGACCCAGTCGGGTACGGCCATCAATGAGATCTCAATGGCCGACCGTCTCAAAGGGATTGCCGATCCGTCGTATCTCTCGACGACGGTTCCCAATCCATTCGCGGGCTCAGCGCCCGGCACTGCTCTGAACACAACCACGATCGCCCGCAGCCAACTCTTGCGCCCCTATGCGCAGTTCCAGGGGATTACCCAGACGCTCGACAACAAGGGATGGGCCCGATATAAGGCGTTCGAAATGTCGGCCAATAAGCGATTGACGGCGGGGCTGACGGCGACGCTGAGTTACACGTGGTCGCGACAGCTCGATGCCATCAACTATCTGAACAACGGATTCGAAGCGAAGCCGTTCGAAGATCTGTCGAGCATCGACCGCACCCATCACGTCGCCGTGACCGCCCTCTACAACCTGCCGTTCGGTCCCGGCCGCCCGATCGGCGGCAATACGACCGGTTGGGTTGCGAACGTCATCGGCGGCTGGCAGTTCAACGTGCTGTATGAGTGGGAGTCCGGAACGCCGGTAACGATGCCGAACGGCATCCTGCGGCAAAACAGCGCGAAGATCTCGAACCGCACCCGCGACCGCTGGTTCGACAACAGTACCAAGAGCAATCCGCGTCCCGATGGGACATACGCCTGGGACACCCTGCCGCCTAACGCATTCCGCGTCGCGCGATTCCGTATGCCGGACGTGCGCGAGCCGTCGATTCTGAACACGGCATTTTCGCTCTTCAAGAACACACGGGCCGGTATCGGAACGCTGCAGCTTCGTTTCGAGGTCTTCAATCCATTGAACAAGCGAATCTACGGCGGGCCGACCACGACGATCACCGATCCGAACTTCGGCAAGATCTCGCAGAATCAGATCAATTTCCCGCGGCAGGGACAGGTGGGCCTCCGCTACTTTTTCTAACGATCCGGGACACGCGTTTTCGATTCATCCGAGGTGCTCTCAATGCGACTCGATCGCCTTCTGTTCCTGTTGTTCGCATCGTTCGCGCTCGCCGCGCGCGGCGACGGTCCGGATCTCACCAGGGAACCGACGCTCTATATCGTCGGCTACGCCCATCTCGACACCCAGTGGCGCTGGGAGTATCCGCAGACCATCAACGAATTCCTGCCCAAGACGATGAACGAGAACTTCAGGCTCTTCGAGAAGTATCCGCACTACGTCTTCAACTTCAGCGGCGCCAATCGCTATCGGATGATCAAGGAGTACTACCCGGCCGACTACGAGCGATTGCGGGCGTACGTGCGCGCGGGCCGCTGGTTTCCGGCCGGATCTTCGATGGAGGAGAGCGATGTCAACTCGCCTTCGGCCGAGTCGATCCTTCGGCAGATCCTGTACGGCAACCGTTTCTTTCGTCGCGAGCTCGGACGCGCAAGCGCCGAATACATGCTGCCGGACTGCTTCGGGTTTCCGGCATCACTCCCGAGCCTCCTGGCGCACGCCGGAATCAAGGGCTTCTCGACGCAGAAGCTGACCTGGGGCTCGAACGCACCCGTCGGCGGCGAAGGCTCACCGGAAGCAACACCGCGCGGCACTCCGTTCAACGTGGGAATCTGGGAAGGGACGGACAGCCGAACCGTCATCGCCGCACTGAATCCGGGTAACTACAGCGGCGACATTCGCTATGACCTGACAACGAGCGATCCGTCGAACCCATCAAGGAATTACGTCGACTGGCCGAAGCGCGTCGAACGCAACGGCCAGGTCAGTGGACTCTTCACCGACTATCACTATTACGGCACCGGTGACACCGGCGGATCGCCGAGCGAGTCATCGGTGGCACTGGCCGAGGGGATGGCGACGAAGACCAACGCTCCGCTGCGGGTGATCTCAGCGACCGCCGAACAGATGTTCCTCGATCTCCAGTCGAATCCGATCTCGAAGTTACCGCGGTATCGCGGTGAACTCGAATTGACGAATCACTCTGCCGGATCGCTCACGTCCGAGGCCTATCAGAAGCGTTGGAACCACGCCAACGAGTTGCTGGCGGATGCGGCCGAAAAAGCTTCCATCGCGGCCATGTGGCTCGGCGCGCGCGCATATCCGCAACAGCGCTTGAACGACGCCTGGACATTGGTGATGGGCGGACAGTTCCACGATATTGCCGCGGGGACGGCGACTCCCAAGTCGTATGAGTATTCGTGGAATGACGATGCCATCGCCATGAATCAGTTCGCGACCGCCCTCACCAGCGCGAGTGAAGCGGTGATTTCGGGCCTCGACACACGTGGCCACGGAATTCCCGTGATCGTCTACAACCCGCTCAACGTCGAGCGCGAGGACGTCGTCGAAGCTTCGGTTCCAGGTTTGAAAGCGGCGCGCGTGTTCGGGCCGGATGCGAAAGAAGTTGCGTCGCAGGTCTCCGGCGAAAAAGTGATTTTCCTTGCTCGCGTTCCGTCGGTTGGTTATGCCGTTTACGACGTTCGACGGGCCGATGCTCCCGCTTCGAGCGCATTGAAAGTCAGTGAGAGCGCACTCGAGAACGCGCGCTATCGGATCGGGATCGACGGCAACGGCGACATCGCGAGCATCCTCGATAAGAAGCTGCGGAAAGAGTTGCTCTCCGCGCCCATCCGCCTCGCGCTGCAGACCGAGAAGCCGCACGACTGGCCCGCATGGAACATGGATTGGGAGGATCAGAAAGCGCCGCCGCGCGGCTATGTCGCCGGACCGGCAACAATCCGCGTGCTCGAGCGAGGCCCGGCGCGCGCCGCGCTCGAAGTCACGCGTCAAGCCGAAGATTCGCGATTCGTGCAGACGATCTCGCTCGCGGCGGGCGAAGCAGGCAATCGAATCGAGATCGGGAATGCAATCGACTGGCGGACGCCCGCGGCGGCGTTGAAAGCGACCTTTCCACTCACCGCGTCCAACGCGAAAGCAACGTACAACTGGGAAGTCGGAACAATCGAGCGCGGCAACAACGAGCCGGCACAGTTCGAGGTGCCGACGCACCAGTGGATCGATCTGACCGACAAGGATGGCGCATACGGCCTGACCGTTCTCACCGGCGCAAAATACGGGTCCGACAAACCTGATGACGCCACACTCCGCCTCACCCTCCTCTACACCCCCGGCCTCGGTTCCGGCAACGGCCGCTCCTACAGCGATCAGACGTCGCAGGATTGGGGGCATCACGAATTTACATACGGCCTCGCCGCACACGCGCGCGACCGGCGGAATGAACAGACGGACTGGCAGGCCATGCGTCTCGATCAGCCGTTGATCGCGTTTACCGCCGCGAAACACGACGGTCCGCTCGGAAAGACATTCTCGCTGCTGCGCGTGAACAATCGGCGCGTGCGAATCCTGGCGCTGAAAAAGGCGGAAGATTCCGACGACGTGATCCTCCGCATCGTCGAGCTCGATGGCAACGCGGCCAATGACGTTCAAATCGCATTCGCCTCGCCGATTGCTTCAGCGCGCGAGGTTGATGGGCAGGAGATGCCGATCTCGAGCGCCGCGATCCGCAACGCGCTGGTGACGTCACTCGCTCCATTTCAGATCCGGTCCTTCGCCGTGAAGCTCGCTCCGGCGAAGGTCACCATTGCCGTTCCGGAGTGGCAAGCCGTCACACTGTCGACCGATGGCATCGTCGCCACGCGTGACGGAGTGAAAGACCCAAAAGGGTTCGATGGCCAGGGACGCAGTTTGCCGGAGGAGATGCTTCCGAACGAGCTGGCGTATGGAGGCATTCGATATAAGGTAGTGCCAGGTGCAGTGACCGCGCGCGGCCAGACCATCGCACTTCCCAAAGGCAAATTCGGTCGACTCTACATACTGGCCGCTTCCGCGGATGGCGATCGGAAGGCGACGATTCGCATTGACGGCAAACCAGTCGATCTGACAATTCACGATTGGACCGGCCGAATCGCCCAGTGGGATGCGCGCACCTGGCAGACTCGGGTCGAGCAGCTTCCGCCTCGCCCCGATGCGCCGCTGAATGCGCCGCCGCGGACTCGAACCGTGACCGAGTTTGCCACCTTGGTACCTGGATTCATGAAACGCGCGCCGCTGGCCTGGTTTGCGTCGCATCGCCACACCGCCGACGGAGCGAATGAGGCCTATGCCTATTCGTATCTTTTCTCGTATGCCGTCGATTTATCGGCTGGTGCGTCAGAGCTGATCCTCCCCGACGACGATAAGATCCGCATTCTGGCCATCACGATGTCGAATGAAGGCGCACAGATTCGACCTGTCCGACCGCTCTACGACACGCTGGAGAGGTAAACAAATGAAACGGATTGTGATCGTCACGCTCGCGCTCTACGTGACGGTCAGTTGTGCGAAGAAAGAAACGCCGGCTGCCACCCCTTCCAACGCGACGAAATCTTTCACCATCGCCGTGATCCCGCAGGGGTCGACGCACGAGTTCTGGAAGAGCATTCATGCCGGAGCAGTCAAAGCGTCTCGCGACCTCGCCGCACAACACGTCAACGTCAACATCATCTGGAAAGGGCCGCTTCGCGAGGATGACCGTGAGCAGCAGGTGCAGGTCGTGGAGGGGTTTCTCACGCAGCATGTGAATGGGATCGTGCTGGCGCCGTTCGACAAGAACGCGCTCGTTCGCCCCGTCGAGGAAGCCACGCGAGCCGGTATCCCCACCGTGGTGATCGACTCCGCACTCGAATCGAAAGATCCGCTCAGCTTCGTCGCCAGCGACAATCATCACGGCGGCGAGCTGGCCGCCGAAGAGATGAGCCGTCTGTTAGGCGGCAAGGGGAAAGTGCTGCTATTGCGTTACCAGGAGGGTGTGTTCAGCACCGAGCAGCGCGAAAAGGGATTCGTCGAAGCGATCGCCAGGCATCCGAGGATCCAATTGATTTCATCGAATCAGTACGCCGGGGCGACCCGCGATACGGCCAAGACGGCGATGGAGAACCTGCTGAATCGGTACGGCCACGAGATCGACGGTGTGTTTACGCCGAACGAGTCCTCGACGGCGGGAGCGCTCCTCGCGCTCGAAGACGCCGGAAAAGCGGGGAAGGTTCGCTTTGTCGGTTTCGATACCAGCGACATGTTCGTGAAGGCGATGCATGAAGGGAAACTCCAGGGGATCGTCGTGCAGAATCCGTTTCGCATGGGCGAGCTCGGTGTCCAGACGCTGGTCGACCACCTTCTCGGAAAGAACGTGGCCAAGAGAGTCGATACCGGCGTCACGCTCATCACGCCGGCAAATCTCGATACGCCGCCATCGCAGGAGCTTCTGCATCCGCCGCTCGACAAGTATCTGAAGTGACGGATGCCATTCCTGCAACTCACAGGAATTCGAAAGCGCTTCGGCGCCACCATCGCGCTGGACGGCGTTGATCTCGAGGTCCGGGCCGGCGAGGTCCATGCGCTGATCGGCGAGAACGGCGCCGGAAAGAGCACCCTTCTCAACATTCTGTCCGGGCTTTTCGCGAATGATGCGGGTGAGATCCTGCTCGATGGTCAGCCGTATGCGCCGGCGTCTCCGGCCGATGCGCGCCGACGCGGAATCGCACACATCCATCAGGAGCTCGCGCTGTGTCCGCACCTCTCGGTTGCCGAGAACATGCTCCTGGGCGCGGAGGGATCGTCGCTGTGGCTGGACCGGGATCGGCTCATCGAGCGGGCGTCCTCTCTTCTGAGCGAATTCGGGCGCAGCGAGATCGATCCGCGAGCGCGCACGGGTGCTCTGGCAATCGCCGATCAGCAGGTCGTGGAGATCTGCCGCGCTCTGGCCTGGGACGCTCGACTCATCCTGATGGACGAGCCGACCAGCAGCCTCGAACGCGTGAATGTCGAACGGCTCTTTCGCCTGATCGCGCAACTTCGCGATCGCGGGATCGCCGTCGTCTACGTCAGTCACTTTCTCGAAGAGGTGCGAGAGATCGCCGACCGCTACACCGTCTTGCGCGATGGGAAGAGCGTGCGCAGCGGCGAGCTTCGCGATGTCTCGGACGGTGATCTGATCGCCGCGATGATCGGTCGCGAGATCGAAAACATCTTTCCGTCACGAGGCCAGCCCACGCCGGGCGAGATCGTCCTCGAGGTCCGCGATCTCGCGTCGCCTCCGCGGCTTCGTTCCGCGACATTCGAGCTGCGTCGCGGAGAGATTCTCGGCATCGCAGGACTGGTCGGCTCAGGACGCACCGACCTGGTGCGCGCTCTCTTCGGTCTGGAGCGTGCCACAGCAGGGCGGATCACGACTCGGGAGGGAATCGTATTGGGCTATGTCAGCGAAGACCGGAAAGGGGAAGGACTCGCGCTTCCGCTGTCGATCGCCGACAACATGACGATCAGCCGCCTCTCGTTGTGCTCACGTCACGGGTGGCTAAGCCGCACGCGGCAGGCCAGCCAGGCCGCCCGAATCATGGAGCAGCTTCGCATCCGGGCAGCGGGTGCGTGGACAGCGGTGAAACGCCTCTCTGGCGGCAACCAGCAAAAGGTCGTTTTCGGCCGTCTGCTACATCACGATGCCGACGTGCTTCTCCTCGACGAGCCTGCGCGCGGGATCGACATCGGGAGCAAGAGTGAAATCTACCGCGAGATCGTCAGGCTGGCGCGCGAAGGGAAAGCGATTCTGATGGTGAGCTCTTATCTGCCGGAGATTCTCGGACTATGCGACCGCATCGCGGTGATGAGCCGCGGACGCCTCTCACCGGCACGCGACGCCGCCGAGTGGACTCCCGACACAATCATGGAAGTGGCGATCGGCGCCGCATGAATCGCGTACGCCTCACTCGACTGGCGGCGATCGTCGCGCCACTAGCCGGCCTGGCATTCGTGATCGTGTTGTTTGCCATTCTCACCGGCGCGCCCGATCGCTACCTTTCGGCAGCCAATCTTCGCGTCGTGCTGGCGCAGACCGTCATCGTGGCCATCGGAGCGTTGGGCATGGCCACCATCATGATCGGCGGAGGCATCGACCTCTCCGTCGGATCGACCATCGCCTTGACCAGCGTCATCACCGCGGTCACCCTGCGGGCCGGCTACTCGCCGGTGGCTGCAGCAATCGCGGCGATCGTGACCGGCGCGCTGGTCGGGCTGTTGAACGGACTGACGATCACCATCCTTCGCGTCGTTCCGTTCATTGCCACTCTCGGCATGCTCGGCGTCGCACGCGGAGCGGCGAAATGGGTCGCCGATCAGCAGACCGTCAACGCGCCGCCGACCTGGATCAATGAGCTGGCCGTGACATTCCCGGCACGGGCATGGATGCTCTTCGCGCCGGGGGTGTGGCTCACGGTCGCGCTGGCGGTCGCGATGACATTCATTCTTCGCAATTCAGTTTTCGGGCGCCGCATCTTCGCTCTCGGATCGAATGAAGCGGCGGCGCGGGCATGCGGAATCCAGACCGACCGGCTGAAGCTCGCCATCTACAGCTTTGCCGGCTTGTTCTTCGGTCTGGCGGGCGTGACGCAGATGTCGCGCCTGCGACAGGGCGATCCGACCGTCGCGGTCGGCGTCGAGCTCGACATCATCGCCGCTGTCGTCATCGGCGGCGGAAGTCTGAGCGGCGGCGAAGGGAGCGTGGGCGGCGCGATGATCGGCGCGCTGGTCATGGCGTTTCTGCGCAACGGTTGTCAACAGATGGGATGGCCAAATTACGTGCAGGAGATCATCATTGGCGTGGTTATCGTTCTGGCCGTGGCTGCCGATCGATATCGCGCTTCGCGAGGACAATCATGAAGACACTCTTTGTCGCGATTCTTGTATGCAGCGCCTCCCTAGTCACTGCCGAGGTGACGATCACCATCGATCACAACGGCAATTCCTCGTCGTCGCGGGAGTTCAAGTTCGCGCGCGTCCCTTCGCCGTCGAAGGACGATGCCGCATCGCGCGCGAAGGTTACGTTGGTTGCCGGGACCATCGACAACAACAGCGGCGGGCTGGCGGTGCTCGACGACGGAGCATTGCCGTCGACCGAGGATGATCCCGGCGCGAGTCTCTTCTTCAAAGCCGACACCTGGGGCGGCCGCATCCTCATCGATCTCCGGGGCGTGATCGACGTCGCGCAGATCAATAGCTATTCATGGCACCGGGGCCGGCGCGCACCGCAGCTTTACTATGTGTACGCCAGCGACGGCACAGCCACGGGATTCAACGAATCGCCAGGAACGAAGATCGATCCGACTGCCTGCGGCTGGAAGAAGATCGCCTTCGTCGATACAAGGCCGGACCGCAATCGCGGCGGTCAATACGGCGTCAGCATCACCGACTCGACAGGATCGCTGGGGCACTACCGTTACCTGCTGTTCGACGTCTTCGAGACCGAGAGCGATGACGTGTTCGGCAACACCTTCTACAGCGAGATCGACATCATCGAGCGAAAGTAGTGCTGCGGCTTGCGTTCATTGCTAATTCGCATTAGCCTCTCCCCGCCGGACAACAACTCAGCTGCCGCCTTTTGACGATTGGAGGGGAAAATGAAGCACTACCGAATCGTCCTCGCCGCGGTCTTCTTCGCGATTCTGGTGTGGCCGTGCTCGAGAGTCGAGGCGCAGGAGATCTTCGCGTCGCTGACCGGAACGGTGACCGACGCACAGAAGGGCGCCGTGCCAGGCGTAACCGTCAGGGCCGAAAACGTCGATACGAAGCTGTCGAGTCAGACCACGACGGATTCGCACGGCGGTTTCACCATCAGCAAACTTCAGCCCGGCCGCTACCGCCTCACCGCCGCGCTCGAGGGTTTCAGCACCTTCATCCGCGAAGGGATCGTGTTGCGCACCGCGGAGACCGGGACCATCAACGTCACGCTGGCGCTGGGCGCAGTCGCGGAAGCGATTACGGTCTCTGCCTCGCTCAGCGCGGTGGAGACGAATGAGTCGACTCTCTCGCAGACAGTGGACAACAAAAAGATTTCCGAGCTTCCTCTCAATGGGCGGCAGGTCTACCAGCTTTTGCAACTCACTCCGGGCGTGACATTCAATACCACCACCTTCGGCGCCACCGGCTCCTCCGGAACGCGCGCCTGGGACGTCGGGCAGGGCTCGAGCTACTCGATTCACGGCAGCCGCACCGGCGCAAACGAGTTTCTGATCAGCGGTGCCCCCATCTCGGGGACGGGAAGCTGGTCCTACGCTCCGCCGGTCGACGCCATCGAAGAGCTGAAGGTGCAGACCGCCAGTACCGATGCTTCCTACGGTCGGACGAGCGGCGGCGTCGTGAATCTGACATTGAAGTCGGGCGCCAACGAAATGCGCTTTTCGAACACGCTGATGTATCGCGGCACTTCGCTCGATTCAAAGAGCATTCAGAACATCAACAGCGGCACGACCATCAGCGGCCATAAGTATTACGACAATGAAGGAATGCTGAGCGGGCCGATTCGGCGCGACCGAACGTTTTACATGGTCGGCTACCAGGCCTTCTATGAAAACATCCCGTTTCCGAACACGGTCACCGTTCCAACCGACCTGCAACGGGCCGGTGACTTCAGGGGAACGCTCAACGGCGCCGGACAGCAGATCACCATCTTCGATCCCTTGACCACGCGCCCCGATCCCAACCGGGCGGGACGCTTCATCCGCGATCCGATTTCGTGCAACGGCGTGATGAACGTCATCTGCCCGGAGCGATTCAGTGCCGTCGCCAAAGCGCTCTTGCAGTACATCCCCCGCGCAACCGCGTCAGGCGACATCGCCGGCGCGAACAACTTCGTCAACTCGCCGGGCCTCGGCTATTACCGCTACAAGTCGTACCTGACGCGCGTCGATCACTCCTTCACCGACGATCACCGCGTCTACTTCACCAACAGCGGCAATTGGGGAAGCGAGCGTCGCAGCGAAAATTCGCTCCCACCCGGTCCCGCACTCCGAAGCGACAATTGGCCAACCAAGCGGATCAGCAACCTCGGCGCGCTCGACGACGTGATCACACTCGGTTCCAGCGCCCTGATCGATACTCGCGTCTCCTACGATCGATTCGACGAGCCGCACGCCAAGCAGTTCGGTCCCGTAGAGTCTCCTCTTCCGTTCAAGACGGCCTATCAGGTGACCTCGGAACCGTGGTATCCGCACATCAGTTGGACCGGATATCAGGAGATGTTCGGCCGCCCGTTCCGCGACACGAAGAATGAAATCTACGGAGGCCAGAGCTCGGTGTCGAAAGCGTTGGGGCAGCATTTTCTCAAGGCAGGCACCGAGGCTCGGCAGTACCGGCTGACGCGAAAGGATCAAAACGAGGAGAACGGCCGGTTTGACTTCAGCGGCGGATTCACACGTCGGGACCCGCAACAGGCCGACGCGACATCGGGAAATGCGTTCGCGTCATTCCTGCTGGGATTCCCGGATGGTGCTAATACCCTTGTGGACATCACCGCGGCGAGCGTGCGGCAATATCGCTACTACGGTCTCTTCGTCCAGGATGATTGGAAAATCAACCCGAGAATGAGCCTCGGTCTTGGGCTTCGCTGGGACTATCAGCCTCCTGTCACGGAACGGAACAATCAGCTCGTGGTCGGCTTCGACGCCTCGACGCCGAGTCCGCTGCAGGTCTCCGGCCTGCAGCTCCGCGGAGGACTGCTATACCCCGGGATCAACAGCAACAAACATTCGCCCTATAAAGGGGATTGGAACAACTTCCAGCCGCGACTGAACTTCACCTATCAACTCTCGAATCGGATCGTCGGCCGCGCGAACGCCGGACGCTCGTATCTCGCCTTGACCGGCGGCGGCGGGAACGGATCGAACATCGAGGGCCTGATTCAGAACGGCTTCAGCCAGAGGACCTCGTTCATCTCCTCAGTCCAAACCGGCGTTCCATTCAATACATTCGACAAGCCCTATCCCGAGGGCTTCGTGCCGGCTGCCAACGGCGCGCAGGGACTGGCAACCGGCATCGGCACGAGCATTTCCTTCATGAATCCGAATTTTGAGGTTCCCTACTCCGATCAATGGATGGCCGGATTCAATGTGGAGCTCCCGTGGAATGCCTCGCTCGATTTTGCCTACGTCGGCAATCACGTCTACAAGTTGCCGACTGCGAATGGCACGCTGCTGAACGAAGTGCCTTATGCGGAACGGATCAAGGCAATCGAATCGATGGGCGGCAACGCTTCGTACTTGTCAACGGCGGTGACGAATCCGTTCGCCGGACTCGTCCCCGGAACATCCTTGAATACCGCCACAGTCAGCCGCGGCCAGTTGCTGCGTCCTTATCAGCAATTCATCGGCATCACGGAGACGCTCGATAACAATGGATGGTCCAGCTACAAGGGATTCGAAATCGTTGCGAATAAGCGTCTCTCACACGGTCTGACGTCCACCTTGAGCTACACCTGGTCGCGAACATACGACGCCATCGACTATTTGAACAATGGTTATGACGACAAACCGTTCAAGGACCTCGCGAGCATCGACCGCACCCACCACATCGCGCTCACTGCTCTCTACAACCTGCCGTTCGGACCGGGACGAGCGATCGGCGGCAATACCAGAGGCCTTGTCGCCGCGATCATCGGAGGTTGGCAGTTCAATCTGTTGTACGAGTGGGAATCGGGGACGCCAACCGCAATGCCCAATGGGATTCTGCGGCAGCCGACGGCCGGGCTATCTCATCGAAGTCGCGACCAGTGGTTCGACAACAGCACCAAGAGCAATCCGCATCCCGACGGCAGTTATGCCTGGGATACGCTGCCACCCAATGCATTCCGCGTGGCCGGCTTCCGAATGCACGACGTCCGTGACCCGTCGATCACGAATTCGGCACTGTCGCTGTTCAAGAACACGCCGGCTGGCATCGGGACGGTGCAGCTCCGCTTCGAAGTGTTCAACTTGCTCAATAAGCGGGTTTATGGCGGGCCCAATACCACGATTACGTCAGCGCAGTTCGGGAAGATCACTCCGAATCAGATCAACTTCCCGCGACAGGCGCAGGTTGGGATTCGTTACTGGTTCTGATGATGAAGGCAGAAGGCAGAGGGCAGAAGGCAGAAGTGATTCGGCTCCCCGCGTGCCTTCTGCCTCCTGCCTTCTGCCTTCTGCCTCCTGCCTTCTGCCTTCTGGTGGCCGTCGCTACATCTGCGCAAATCCCACCAGCCGCCAGCCGATATCGGACCGCACTGAACCGTCTGGAGGCGATGTCCTCCGTTCCTCTGCCGGAGTGGCGTTATCACGCCGCGGATCTCCCGCATCCCGAAGATCCGGCGCTCGATGACGCGAACTGGACTTCCGTTGCGCTGACGGCCGCGAACGCGCCGGGATGGTATCGCCGCTGGATTGAGATCCCACCGAAAGCCGGCGGCAAAGAGACTGGCGGCGCGCGCGTCGATCTGGTGCTTCGTCTATCCGGCATGTCGCGAGTTTTCGTGAACGGCTCGCTGGTCGCGCAGGGAAACGGACGCCTGGTGCAGCCGATCCCGCTCGCGGGAAAGGTCTTGGTCGCCATCAACACCAGCCGGCTCTCGGACGCACGACTGTCGATCCATTATCCGGAAGGGGATCCTGGAAGTTTGCGAACCGAAATCGTATCCACGGAGGCACTGCTGGCCGGCTTTCCGAATCCGGAGCGGCAGAAGCAACTCGACAGCGCGGTGCATGCAATCGATTTCGCCGCGCTGGATCGCGGCGATCAACTGGCTTTCGTGTCGTCGGAGGATCGCGCCAGGCGCGACTTGCAACTACTGCATGAATGGATGCGACAGTTCTCTATTCTCGCCGTGGGCAACTCGCACATCGACATGGCGTGGCTCTGGCCGTGGACCGAGACCGTGGAAGTGGTCCGCGACACGTACTCGACGGCGCTGCAATTGATGCGTGAATATCCCCGCTTCACGTACACGCAATCGAGCGCGCAGACCTTCGAGTGGCTGGAAGAGAAGTACCCCGATCTCTTCCGCCAGATCCAGAGCCGCGTCAAAGAAGGCCGCTGGGAAATGGTGGGGGGAATGTGGGTGGAGCCCGACCTCAACATGCCAGATGGCGAAGGTCTGGTTCGGCAGCTTCTGGTCGGCACACGGTACTTCAAACAGAAATTCGGGGTCGACATCAACATCGGATGGAATCCCGACTCGTTCGGATACAACTGGCAACTGCCGCAGATCTACAAGAAGTCGGGCTTCGATTACTTCGTCACCCAGAAGATGTCGTGGAACGAGACCACCGTTTTTCCCTACAAACTCTTTTGGTGGCAGGCGCCGGACGGCAGTCGCGTTCTCACGTACTTTCCTCACCGCTACGACAACGGCATCGATCCGGTCGGGATCGCCAAAGACCTGGCCGACTATGCGCCGGCGACGCGGTTCCCGGAGCTGATGCATCTATACGGCGTCGGCGACCACGGCGGCGGCCCGACCCGCACCATGCTCGACGAGGTCGTTCGACTTCAGGATCCGTCGGTGACATTCCCGCCGATTTCTTTCAGTACTCCCCACGCATTCTTCAGTGATCTCCAAAAGAGCGTGGATTCGGGGGAAGTGAAGCCGCCGGTCTGGAACGATGAGCTTTATCTCGAATACCACCGCGGCTGCTATACGACGCAGTCGGAGACCAAGAAGCAGATCCGCGAGAGCGAGCAGTTGCTGCAGGACGCTGAGAAATTCGCGTCATTTTCATTTCTCGGCGGGCGTTCCTATCCGCACAAAGTCCTCGAGAGTTCCTGGAAGAAGGTGCTCTTCGATCACTTCCACGACATCATGCCCGGCTCCGGCATCGAGGTGAATTATCTCGACGCTGCCCGCAATCTGAGAGAAGTTGGCCTGGAGGGCGACAAGATTCTTCACGAAGCATTGGCTGACCTCGCGGCTCGGGCTAAAACGGCCGGAAGTGGCGCTGCTGTCGTCGTCTTCAATCCGCTCTCATGGGAGAGGACCGAGCCGGTGGTCGTGGAAGCGCGGTTCCCAACAGCAGCCGGGCGTGTCGAGGTGCACGATTCAGCCGGGAAGCCATTGCTCTTCCAGGTCATCACTACCGAGGACGATCGCGTCAAGCTGCGTGTCTTAGTGCCGCGTGTGCCGCCCCTCGGATACGAAGTCATCCACCTGGTCCCGGCAAAGAATGCGCGCGCTGTTCCCACCACGCTGAAGGTTGTCGGCACGACGCTGGAAAACGAATTCCTCCGCGTGGCGATCGATCCTCATTCCGGCTGCATCACCAGTCTCGTGAACAAAGCAGATGGGAAGGAAAGTGTCGCTTCCGGAGGTTGCGGCAACCTTCTGCAGACTTTCGTCGACAAGCCGCCGAAGCAAGACGCGTGGGAGATCAAGTTCGACGAGCAGTTCTGGGATCTGAAGCAGCCGCAGGAAGTGAAGGTCGTGGAGAGCGGGCCGGTGCGGGCGGTGGTGCGGGTGACGCACAAGTTCCAGAGCTCGACTTTCGTGCAGGACATCAGCGTGAACGCCGGGGTCCCGCGGGTCGACGTCGACATGCAGGCGGATTGGCACGAGCAGCACATCCTGCTCAAGGTCGGATTTCCGGTCGACGTGCACACGAAGGTCGCGACATTCGAGATCCCATACGGCACGATTCAGCGTCCAACCACGCGAGACACTCCCGCCGAAAAAGCGAAGTTCGAAGTCCCGGCACTGCGTTGGGGCGATCTATCCGACGATGGTCACGGTCTGAGCCTGCTCAATGCCAGTAAGTATGGATACGATGCCAAAGGAAACGTCATCAGGCTGTCGCTGCTCCGCGCGGCCACTTACCCCGGTGCGAACGGCGAGTGCTGCACCGATCAGGGCTTCCATGAGTTTCGCTATGCCCTCTATCCCCACAAGGGCGATTGGGAAACAGGCGGCACCATGGGGCAGGGTTATGCATTGAACTATCCACTGATTCCCTTCACCACCAGCGCGCACGGCGGTCCGCTGCCGGCAAGACACTCCTTTGCCGGAATCGCAAACGACAATGCCATTCTCACCGTCGTCAAGAAGGCAGAAGACGACGATGCATTGATCCTCCGCTTCTACGAATTTGCGGGGCGGAAGAGCGCAGTGCGGGTGCAGCTCCCGGACAAGGCAACCCGCGCATTCGAGACGAATCTGATGGAAAAACAGGAAGGCGCGCTTACATTGGAAGCGGACGGACGCGAGGTCGTGATCCCGACCGGACCGTATGAGATCAAGACGGTGAAGGTCTTCTTCGCGCACTGATGCGAGGGCTGCGTTGGTGGATCATCGGGCTCGTCTTCCTGGCCACGATGATCAATTTCATCGACCGCCTGACGGTGGCCGTGCTGGCACCTGTCATTGTTGCCCAACTCGGCCTAACCAACCTGCAGTTCGCCACCATCAATACATGGTTCCTGGTTGCCTACACCGCAAGCCAGGGATTCTCCGGCAAACTCTATGACCACATCGGCACGCGTCGCGGATTCACGATTTCGATTCTGGTGTGGTCATCGGCCGCCATGGCTCACGCGTTCGCGCGCGGACTGGGGAGTCTGAGCTGCTTTCGTTTCATCCTGGGGCTGGGGGAGGCCGGCAATTGGCCCGGCGCCGCAAAGGTCATTGCGGAATGGTTCCCCGCCCGCCAGCGTGCTTTCGCGATGGGGATCTTCAACAGCGGCGTGGCCATCGGATCGATTGCCGCACCACCTCTGATTGTCTGGCTGCAATTGCGCTTCGGATGGCAGACCGCCTTCCTGGTCACCGGCAGCCTCGGATTCGGCTGGCTCGTCTTGTGGCTCCTGATGTACGAGACCCCCGAGCGGCATCGCGCCATGACACCTGAGGAGTACGCGTTGATTCGGCAGGACCGCACCGATACAGGAGAAGGCGCGCGCATTTCGTGGGCTTCGCTGCTCGAGCATCGCCAAGTATGGGCGATCGTACTCTCACGGTTTTTGACCGATCCGGTCTGGTGGCTTTACATCACCTGGCTTCCGCTCTATCTCTACACTGTGCGCGGTTTCAGCCTCAAGCAGATCGGACTCTTCGCGTGGCTGCCCTACGTTGCCGCCGATGCCGGGAGCCTCATCGGGGGCTGGCTCTCCGGTTACTTGATCGGAAGAGGATGGAGTGCCAACAGGGCTCGAAAAACCGTCATCGTCGGCGGCGCGCTGCTGATGTCGGCGGGGATTCTCGCCGCGATGGCGCACACTGCCATGGCCGCATTGGCATTCATCGCAGTGGTGCTATTTGGATTTCAAAGCTGGATCAACAACGTGCAGACGCTGCCGAGCGATTTTTTTCCTGCGAAGGCGGTGGCGTCGGTAGCGGGACTCGGCGGCGTGGGCGCCGGTGTGGGAGCGATCCTCTTCACGCTGACCACCGGATTTGTCGTCGACCACTTTCACTCGTACACGCCGATCCTCATCGTGGCCGGTTTGCTGCCCATTCTCGGCACGATTGTGTTGTTCGCGGTGGGCGGACCGATCGATCGTTTGCAGTTGGCGTTCGAGCCATCGCCCTCTACTTCTTTGACGTGATCCATGTTGCGCTACTCGGTGTAGAGCGTTTGACAACGCTCTCGCTCCGAGGGAGCCTCGGCATCAGCGATGAAACGAGTGAAACCTCTCGACCGCATGCGCGCGGTGCTCCGGACGCGGCACTACAGCATCCGCACCGAGAAGCCCTATGTCCAAGCTACCCTGAGGGACCCGTCTGCGGTAGGGATTGCGAAGCCCACTGGACACACTGGGCGTGGCGGAGACTGTTTCGGCGTCGCGAGGTGACGGATCAGCAGCCGTGATAACCGCCGACCTGCCGCAACCTCTTCGTATCTGACGTGTTACGATCCTTCTCATCGGTAGCCTTTCGCCCGTTATCCGTCTCCGTGACGTGTTCGTTGGAAGAGTGGGCGGGGCTCAATAACAAGTTAGGCGACGACATCGTGCCCGTTTCAACAAAGTCGAACTCCGTACGTTTAAAGATCGCCTCGGTCGTCCTGTTTGCGCCTTGCTACGCATTTTGGGGGGACCGCGCAATCCCCACGTCCATGCGGCCGTCCATCGCCGCCGTCACTACTAATCGCCCGAACCTGGCTTAGGAGCCGTCCATGAAATCATCACCGTTTATTCCCGTCTTTTTGTGCACAACAGCTGTTTTCGCCGCGCAACCGCGGGCGAGCAGCGTCGTAATTCCGCTGCAAGCTGGCAACCAGCTTCTGGTTCCCGTGGCCGGAAGTACACCGGGTGTCAACGGCACGTTCTTCCGTTCGGATATCACAGTCGTGAATTTAGCGAATCATGACTCGACTGTGGTGATTGATTGGTTACCTCGGGTCGGCGGGAACGCAACGACGACGGTTATAACGATTCCGAAGCAAAGCGGGATTCGGTCGTCCGATTTTGTCGCTGAGTACCTTCATCAGGCGGGTCTCGGCGCAATCAGAATCACCGCTGTCACATCCGAAGGCGTAGAC
>DASPZU010000111.1:0-23099 GCA_035636095.1 Thermoanaerobaculia bacterium | reverse complement strand
ACCGGTCGGCACGCTGCACATCGCAGTCGCGGACGCCGATCGCTACCAGTACCGCAAGCTTTTCTGGCCGACGACGCGCGCGCTGTTCAAATGGTTCGCGACGAATTCTGCGCTCGATCTGCTTCGGCTCTACATGCTGCGGTCTTGACTTCTGCGCACAATACACACAAATTGTGTGTATG
This sequence comes from Thermoanaerobaculia bacterium, assembly GCA_035636095.1. Taxonomy (GTDB): domain Bacteria; phylum Acidobacteriota; class Thermoanaerobaculia; order Gp7-AA8; family Gp7-AA8; genus Gp7-AA10. The sequence continues at coordinate 22,917 of DASPZU010000111.1, read as the reverse complement.
AGGCGCACAAACGTCGTCCTGGACGAGAAGTTGTTGGAGGAGGCGCACCGCAAAAGCGGTGAGAAAACCTACTCCGCCACAATCAATCGGGCGCTGGAGGACCTGATACGCCGAGTGACCTTCGAGGAGGGCATGAAGATCATCGGCGGCAGCAATGCCTGGGAAGGCGATTTAGAAGAGATGCGCCGAGGACGTGAATTCGATTTCCCTGAGGATTCCGAAGGACTTCTGATTCGCGATGCCCCGGCTCTTCCCCGGAAGAATCGGCGACGGAAATCACGGCGTGGTCCTCGTTGACACCTCGGTGTGGATCGCGGAGTTGCGGAAAGCCGGCTTTCTCGCGCAATACGTCACGTTTTCTGAAATCGCGGTCTGCCCTCCCGTTATTCAGGAGGTTCTCCAAGGGATACGCGAAGGGTCTCTGTACAAAAGCACCCGATCGGTTCTCTTGTCGGTCACGATATTTGAATCGCCGATGTCGCTGGCAGTCTTCGAAGAGGCCGCGGGCATTTATCGAACCGGCCGCGCCGTCGGGGTCTCGATCCGGTCACCGATGGATTGCCTGATTGCTGCTTGCGCTCTGCGAAACGATGCAGAAGTTCTCCATTCCGATCGCGACTTCAACACCATCGCGCGCTTCACGAGGCTGCAGTCGCGATACGTCGCGCTGTAGTGACGATCGACTCGCGCAACGACTGCGGCTCGATGACCTCCACTTGATCGCCCACCCCCAGCAGCACCGCCCGCGCGACCTCTTCGGCATCGAAGTGCAAGTGCGCGACATCGCCGGCGACTTCGTCGATCGCGCCAAAGCGAATCATTCTCCGAAGCCAGTCGATCACTGGAGGCGCCGCGCGAATGACGACATTGAAGCGCGGCAGGCGATCTTTGAACCGCGTCGATGACTCTTCCCAGAATCGCTCGAGATCGAAATCCGCAGGTCGCACAAACGGCTCGTCGAGGATGGTCGCCTCGTGAACGCGCGAAACGCGGTAGCTGCGAATCGTGCTGTCGATTTGCGCGACCAGATACCAGACGCTGCCCTTCGCGACCAGACCGAGGGGATCGAGAACGCGCTCAGAGGGGCAGTCATCGCCGTAGAGGATGCGCACTTTTCGGTCGCGCCAAACCGCGTCCTGCAGAAGCGGAAGATGCGGGACCTGATCGTTGCTGCGACTCCATCCGCTGACGTCGATGTAGATGCGCTGACGCGCGAGCTCCGCGTTGCGGAGATTCAACTTGGGAAGGACGAGCTTCAGATCCGCAAGCAGCTTCGCCGGCCGCGCCACAAACAGCGCTTGGAGTTCGGAATCGCTGAGCCCTGTCAGATTGGTGCGGTAGCCCTCCATCAAGCTCCACCCCCCGCCCACCCCGCGCTCCGCGACGACCGGGACGCCCGCCGATCCGAGCGATTCCATGTCACGGTGAATGGTGCGCTCCGAGACCTGGAGTCGCCTGGCGAGCTCGCGGCTGGTGAGACGGCTGTGAAGCTGAAGTTGCAGAAGGATCGAGAGTAAGCGGTCGGCTCGCATTGCTGAGTTGCTGGGTTGCTAGGTCGCGTGGTTGCTGAGTAACAACCTAGCAACCAAAATATGACACATGATGTCATGAATTGGAATCCACATTGTCTTCATGAAAACGCTAGAAGGGCAGGTGGCAGTGGTGGCGGGATCGGCGCGCGGCGCGGGACGGGGAATCGCGTGCATGCTCGGCGAAGCCGGCGCTACGGTCTATTGCACGGCGCGAAGCACGCGGGGCAATCTGGTCACCAAGAAGCGTCCGGAGACCATCGATGAAACCGCAGAGATGGTGAGCGAGCGCGGTGCCGTTGGTATCGCTGTGCGCGTCGATCACACCAAACCGGACGACGTCGAGAAACTTTTCGATCGCGTCAAGCGCGAGCAGGGCCGTCTCGACATCCTCGTCAACAACATCAACGGCGATGCGCTGTATCAGTGGAAGCGCGCCTGGGACATCTCGCTGGAGGTCGGGCTCGAGATTCTGAAGGCGGCGATCTACTCGCACATCGTGAACGCGCACTACGCCGTCCCGCTGATGCTCGCGAATAAGAAGGGGTTGATCGTCGAGATCACCGATGGCGACGGGTTTTACTATCGCGGCAATCTGTACTACGACCTCACCAAGACGACGGCCATTCGGCTTGCCATGGATTTCGCGAACGAGCTGCGAAAGAAGAACATCGCGTGCGTTGCGATCACGCCTGGATTTTTGCGATCGGAGGCCGTCCTCGAAACACTGCACGTCCAGGAGTCGAACTGGCGCGACGCCATCAAGCGGCGGCCGGAATTCGCCGAGTCGGAGACCCCGTACTACGTCGGGCGCGCAATCGCGGCGCTGGCCGCCGATCCGAAAGTGATGAAGAAATCCGGACGGGTCTTCAACTCCGCCGAGCTGGCCCGCGAATACGGCTTGGTCGACATCGACGGACGCTCTCCGAAAATCTGGGAGTGGATCGCCGACTCGAAGTTCCGCTACAAGAAAATTGATGACGATTTTTACGCATATTTCGACATGGACTACGACTTCCTGGCGAAGGAGGTCAAGAAACTGCAGAAGGAGATCGCGGGCGCCGCGTCATGCTGAGCGTCGAAGCATCTCGCTCAAGAGATCCTTCGCCGCCGCTCAGGATGACGCATCATCCCTTTTTCAAGAGCAGAACGTTCGTGATGACGTCGTTGTACAGCACGACGATCATCAACGCCGCCAGCAGCGCGAAGCCGACCTGCTGCACGCGCTCCTTGACCCGAAGCGATAGATCGTGTCCCACCGCGCCCTCGACCAGCAGGATCATGATGTGGCCGCCGTCCAGGACCGGGATCGGCAGCAGGTTCATGATGCCGAGCTGCAGCGAGATCATGGCCATCAGCGCCACGACCTCCATCCAGCCGCGGCGAAACATCTCGCCGGAAATGCGCGCGATGGAGATCGGACCGCTGAATTCCTTCACGCTCGCTTCACCGCGCACGAGGCGTCCCAGGGTGATGAAGGCGTACTTGAGCATCTTCAGGTTCTGATCGAAGCTGTCGCGCAGCGCTGGAATCAGCGATAGCTTGTGGATCTCAGTCGGCGGGAGGAAGCCGCGATAGGGATCCTGTGCTTCCGATTTCACGGCCGGCAGCAGCAGCCGGATCCGCTGTCCAGCGCGGACGACATCGAGCGCGATGGGAGCCCCTTTCACCTGATTGAAGACTTCATCGAGTTGCGCCAGCTGCGTGACCGGACGCCCATTGGCGGCGACGATCACATCGCCAGGTCGCATGCCCGCCAGCGCGGCCGGAGAATTCGGTCGCACGCGGCCGACGGCGGCATCAATCCACGGACGAATCCCCGCCCGCCCCACCGGTCCGTATTCGCTGTTCTCGCGATCGGGCGTCATGGTCGTGGCGTGGCGGACGCCGTTTCGAACGTACTCGACGCGCAGCGGCGTCGCGGCGTGCAGGCTGATGGCCATTCGGAGATCGTCCCAGTTGTTGATGGCGTCTCCGTTGACCGCGACGATGCGATCGCCGACCTGCAGTCCCGCTCGTGCCGCCGGTTTGCCCGGGCTGACCTCGCCGATCATCGGCTTCACGATCAGCGATTCCGTGCCGGCCATGCTGATGATGGCGATGAACGCTAGCGCGATCAGCAGATTCATGAACGGTCCCGCGAAGAGGATCAGGAAGCGCTGCCACTTCGGCTTCGACAGAAACTCGTCCGGGTCGCCCGTCCGCCCATCCTCGGGGGTGTCTCCGGCCATGCGGACGTAACCGCCGAGGGGAATGAGCGAGACGCGGTAATCGGTCTCCCCTTTCCGGAATCCGAACAGGCGCTGTCCGAAGCCGAACGAGAAGACCAGCACGCGCACTCGAAACAATTTGGCAACGAGAAAGTGCCCCGCCTCGTGAGTGAAGATGAGGAATCCGAGGACCAGGACGAAGGCGAAGAGATTGGTGGCGACGTTGGACGCGATCATGGCTTGCGGGTCAGTGCAACATCAATTCCGCGCGCTTCGTTCCTGGCCCACCTGTCCCAGTGCAAAGCATCGTCGACTGAGGAGATTACGCTGACGTCACGAGAATGTTTTTCCAGCACGCGGGTCACGATTTCGACGATTGACGTAAAGGAAAGTTCTCCGGCCAGGAAGCGTTCCACCGCGATCTCGTTGGCAGCATTGAGCACCGCCGGCATCGAGCCGCCGCTGCGGCATGCCTGGTATGCGAGTTCGACGGCCGGGAAACGGTGCGGATCGACAGGCAGGAATTCGAGCGTGCGAATCTTGGCGAGGTCGAGACGGGCGAACGGCGCGGTCACCCGGTCGGGATAGAGCAGCGCGTACTGAATGGGGAACTTCATATCGGTCGTCGATAGCTGCGCCATGATCGAGCCGTCGACGTACTCGACCATCGAGTGCACGATCGACTGCGGATGAATGAGGATGTCGATGCGATCGGGGGGCATCGCGAAGAGATGATGCGCCTCGATGACTTCCAGACCTTTGTTCATCATGGTCGCGGAGTCGATCGAGATCTTGTTGCCCATGCGCCAGGTCGGATGCGCCAGCGCGGCTTCGACCGTAACCTCGCCGAACGTCGAAAGATCGCGCTTGAGAAACGGTCCCCCCGAGGCCGTCAGGATGATCCGCAGCACTTCCTTGCGATCGCCGCAGCGGAGTGCCTGATGCACGGCGTTGTGCTCCGAGTCGACCGGCAGGATCTCGCCGCCGTTTGCACGCGCGGTCTTGGTCATCACGTCGCCGGCGGCCACCAGCACTTCTTTGTTCGCGATGCCGACGCGCTTGCCTGCTTGCAGCGCCGCATGCACGGGCGGAATACCCGCTGCCCCCACGATGGCGGCGATGACGACGTCGGCGCTACCGAGCGATGCCACCGCGCATGCGCCCGCGGCGCCGTGCACGATGTCGACCTGTCCGTGAACGAGACTCCTCAGCCGCTCGACGTCGCGAGCCTCGCGAACCGAAACGAGCTCCGGTCGATATTGCGCCACCTGCTGTGCCAGCAGATCGATGTTCGATCCGGCAGCAAGGCCGACCACCGTCAGCTCGTCGCGAAAGGCATCGACGACCTCCAGCGTGTTTCGTCCGACCGAGCCGGTGCTGCCCAGGATGGCCACGCGCTTCATGCAGACATGATCCTAAGGCTGCTGAAGCCGTTTTGGATCAGAACCCAGTAAACGTAGAGGATGGGCGCGGTGTAGAAGACCGAATCGAAGCGATCCAGTAAGCCGCCGTGCCCTGGGAAAAGCGTCCCGGAGTCCTTCACCGCCGCCGAGCGCTTCCACATCGACTCCGCCAGATCGCCGATCACGCCCGTGACCGACAGGAGGATTCCCGCGATGATGGCGTGAAGCAGGGGAAAGGCCCTGAAGAAGGTGAAGTGAATGACGACCGCCGTCAGCACCGATACCGCAATGCCGCCAATCAATCCCTCGACCGTCTTCTTCGGGCTGATCCTGGGAGACAACAGATGTTTTCCGAATTGCTTGCCGACGTAGTACGCCCCCGCGTCGCCGAGCCAGACCACCAGCACCAGAAAAAAAACCAGCTTGGGGCCCGTTTTCTGAGAGTCTGCGAAGTCGTTCCGCAAGCGGATCAGCACTCCGCCTAACATCCCGACGTACAACGTTGCCATGACCGCGATGGCACTGGAGGGCAAGGCCTCTTCCAGCGCGCCTCGACTGAAGACGAATGACGCGGGGACGACCAGCAAGGTGAGGAAGACTCCCATCTCCACCGAGATCGGCTCGAGCACGAAGGCCGCGATGATGAACAGCATCACCAGAATGCACAGCACGATCGGAACGGAGTAGCCCTTGCGGCGTCCCAGCATGAGGAATTCGTAGAGCGCGCCGCACGCGATGAGCGCGATAGTGACGTCGAAGACATAGGCGTGCGACCAGCCGATGATGTAGATGGCAATCGGCGAGAGCACCGCGGCGGTGAGCTCGCGTGTGTATTTCATTTGAGGTTGCCGGTTTCCGGTTTCCGGTTGCCGGTATCGCGCTGGGAACTGGGAACTGGCAACCGGCAACCCTATTACGACGAACGGTCCGCTTCGATGAACATCTCGGCGTCGGACTCGTCCACGCCGCCGTAGCGGCGCTCGCGCGACTGAAAATCGATGATCGCTTCGAAGAGGTGCCGGCGGCGGAAATCGGGCCAGAGCACCTTGGTCACGTGGATCTCGGCGTACGCGATCTGCCACAACAGGAAATTCGAGACGCGCAGCTCGCCGCTGGTGCGAATCAACAGATCGGGATCGTCGATGTTGGCGGTGTAGAGATGATCGCCGAAGAACTGCTCGTCGATGACGGCGTCGCTCATCTCGCGCTCGCGCAAGAGAGCCATGATGCGATTGCAGGTGTCGACGATCTCGGCGCGGCCGCCGTAGTTGAGCGCAATCTGGAAGCGAAGGCCGGTGTTCTTTGCGGTTTCGTTCTCGGCATATCGCAGCTCGCGCTGCACGGTCGGATCGAGTCCTTCGATGCGGCCGATGGGGACGAAGCGGATGTTGTTTTCCATCAGCGTCGCCAGCTCTTTGCGCAGATATTCCTTGAGCAGCATCATCAGCGTCGCGACTTCGTAGCGCGGACGCTTCCAGTTCTCCACCGAAAACGCATAAAGCGTGATCACATGAAGCTCGAGCCGGGCCGCGGTTTCGACGATCTCGCGCACCGACGCGATGCCGGCGCGATGACCCTCCACCCGCGGAAGATTGCGCGCGCGTGCCCACCGGCCGTTGCCATCCATGATGACCGCAATGTGTCGTGGCAGCCGGCTGAAGTCGATCTTCTCGAGGAGCGTCTCTTCGAGAGATCCCGGCTCCGCCAGCTTGCTCAAATCGATCATCGAGTCTCCGATGTTAGTACGCAATGTCCCAAAGCATCAAACCTTTTGCCGGCGCCGTCCAGCGCGCTTCTTTGAATGTCGGCTCCAGCGCGCGCTGCAGGGCCGCCGGCTCCAATTTCCCACGTCCGATCTCGATCAGCGATCCTGCGATCCTGCGAACCATGTACCGGAGAAAGCCGTCAGCGCTGACGAGGATGCGGACGACCTCGTGCTCGCGAACGACATCGATGGCCTCGATGGCGCGGCAGGTCGACGACACCTCCGGCGAAATCACCGTGAAGGCGCGGAAATCGTGTTTTCCGCGCAGGCACTGTGCGGTGTCGTGCATCAGATTCTCGTCGAGTCGCTGCCAGACGTGTGCGTGCGTCTCGAAGGCGAAGACATCGGCGACCGAACCGTTCCAGATCTGATAGACATACGACTTCGTCTTGGCCACGAAACGGCAGTGGAAGTCGTCGGCAACTTTTGCGACCGCCGTGACCCGGATGTCGTGCGGCAGAAGATCGTTCAGGCCCGGGATGAGTCCGCGCTCGCCGATCTCGAAGGGAACATCCGCATGCGCCCGCTGACCCCGCGCGTGAACGCCGGAGTCGGTACGGCCGGCGCCTTCGACGTGGATGGCCGCGCCAAACATCTTTCCGAGCGCCTCTTCCACGACTTGCTGCACCGCCAGTGCGTTGGCCTGGCGCTGCCATCCGGCGTAACGCGTGCCGAGGTATTGAAGCGTGAAAAGGAGGCGCATCGAAGTTGTCGGTTGTCAGTTGTCAGTTGTCGACAACCGAGAACCGACAACCGACAACGCGCGCAAGCGCACTATCTCAAGTCCGCCGCGATCACCGGCACGCGATCGAAGCCAGTGGTGTTCGATACGTCATCGACAACGCCGACCGAGATCTTGCCGGGACCTGGTTCCATCAACAGGTCGAGCGAGTAGGTGTAGTACTTGCCCTTGATTTTTCCGTAATCCGATGACGGAACGCGGATCTGATGGGACTGCCGCGCCACGTCCGACATATCGCCGTCTTTGTTGGCCACCGCCACGTAAACGGAGAAACCGCCCATGTAGCTCTCGCCCTGCTGAAGCAGTGTCAGGCTCTCCATCGGAATCTGAATCTCGACAGGAACTTTGAACAGATCCTCGGCGCGGACCGGTGAGCCCACCTTCACGAGGATGTTCAGCTCGTTGGCCTTGGTCTTGTACAGGAGATTCGCGATCACGCGGTCGTTCATCTCCGCGAATGTCGACTTCTCGACGAACGTCTGACGGTTGCGGACGATGTAGTTCCTGTTCTTGACGCGCACATCCAGATTGCGTTGGCGATCGACTCGCTGCGTGCCGGCGCGATAGCCGATGGAGTAGTACGACTCGAGATCGCGCTGGATGTTGCGGAAGGCCTGCCCGAAGTTGTTGGTGTTGATCGAAGCGAGGCCGCCGGTCATCTCGGCCATGAGCTGCAATGACTCCGTAGAGTTACTGACGGCCGCCTGCGTGACGGCGTACGGAGTCGGTCGATCCATCTCCGCCAGCATCCCCTCGTTCGCGGCGCCGAGGCCGCCGGCGTGGATGGCGTACATCGTGATGCCGTTGGCGTTGGCTGTCTTCGCGACGCTCTGGATTTGTGAGGCGGCGTCGTAGCTCATCCCCTCCAGAAGCGTCGATCCCGCCTGCCACCCTTTTGAGCGCCCGACTTCATCGATCAGATAGAACATCTCGCGCCCAGGCTGCATCTGAAAGCCTTCCGTGGTCAGGACGAGGATCTTCTTGCCCTCCACGCCAGCCAGCGTGGTCATCAGGCCGGTGAGAGAGTCGACGCTTTGGCGCAGATCGTGGTTGACCGATTCAGCGTACGTCCGCGCGGTGGCCAGCGCTTCGTCGTAATTGTCGGCGTCCTGAATGCGCTTCTGGACATCGCGCGATTCGCTCTTGTTGGAAACGCCCATGGCGGACTCGCCGGCGATGGTGTCGAGCGTCGACTGGATGGCAGACGCATCGCGCGTAAACGGCATCCGGATTTTCATGCTGCGATTGAAGGTCGCGATCATGGCCTCATCGCCCGGACGCAGCACGTTTTTCGCAAAGTCCTTCATCTCCTTGAACACGCGGTTGCGGTTGAAGGGCATGAGCGAAAGGTTGTCGATGTAGAAGATGACGCGGCGGCGGAGATTTTCGGGGATCTCTTCCTTTGCTGCGGCTGCTGCTGCCGGGCCCTGCGTCGGCGCAATCGCGATGTTGAGTGCCTTCGGGCCCTCGACTTCGTAAAAGTTGCTGATGGCCTTCGGAACGCCGTTCTCGAAAAGCTCGAAGTCGTCCCTGGTCAGGCCCGTGATCGGTTTGCCCTTCTTGTCGGTGACGACCACATCAACGTTGATGACGCGGATGTCAATGGTCTCAGTGAGCTTCGGCAGTTCGGTTTGTTGGGCCGCCATGGAGGCCGCAAAGAGAGCGGCCAAGGCGACGCTGGGAGCGAGAAGCTTCAAGGCATTCCTCCGGAGACTCTCACGTATTGACGGTCCAGCAGGCTCCCGCGTTACGGTGCACGAGGGTTGCGTGCGAGAATACGGACCGGGCGGTTTCAAACCGCGGCCCGAGGCGAAAATTCCGATGGCTGCCGGACGGCAAATGCAAGCGACGAAACAAGATCCGCTGGAGTTCACGAAAATGGCGGGCGGCGGGAACGATTTCGTCGTCATCGACAACCGCAAAGGGCGGGTCGGGGACGCCGTCGCGCTGACGAAAAAGATTTGCACGGCCCACCTTTCGGTGGGCGCAGACGGGCTCATCCTCATCGAGCCCTCCCCACGGGCCGATTTTCGGATGCGCTACTACAACAATGACGGCTCGGGCGGTGAGTTCTGCGCCAACGGCACGCGGTGCGCGGCCCGATTTGCCGTGCTGAGCGGTATCGCGCCGAAAAAGATGACCATCGATACCGATGTCGGCCAGGTGGGAGCGGAGGTTGGCGACGGCGTTGTGACGCTCTCGCTTCCCTCGCCGCACGGCTTTCGTGCCGAGCGGCCGCTTCGCGTGAACGAGAGAGTCGTGCGAGGAAGCTCGATCGTCATGGGAGTGCCGCATTACGTCGTTTTTGAAAATGGGGATCTGTGGTCGCAGGACATCGTGCCGTTAGGCCGTGCGATCCGCCTGCATCCCGAGCTCGAGCCCGATCACGGCGCCAATGTGAATTTCGTGGTCGTGCGAGACGAACATGCGATCGAGGTGCGGACATACGAGCGCGGCGTCGAGGCCGAGACGCTGTCCTGCGGTTCGGGGATGGTGGCGTCGGTGGCCACGGCGGCGTTTTTTGGCAAGGTCACTTCTCCGGTTTCTGTGCTGACGCGCAGCGGCATCACTCTCAGGGTGAACTTTGCGCGTGACGGCAGCGAGCTTGGCAACGTACAACTCACGGGAGACGCGCGCGTCATCTTCAGCGCGCAACTGACTCCCGACACGATTGAAGGCTTCGATGCCGATTGGGCGCGTCACCCCCGCGGTTGCGAGGTTGCGCGGTAGCGCGGTCAGGGAGTGGCTTGCCTTTGCGATCGTGGCGGCGATCGCCAGTTACTTCATCGCACCGGCGGCCACGCCAATCGATCGCGCGCTGCCCTTGTTCGTCCTCCTCATCTCGATTTGCGGCTTGGTCGCAGAACGATTTCCGGCGCTTTTTCAGATTGCGACCCTCCTGCTCTTTGCGCCGGCAATTTTCCTCGCCCATGAGCACACCCGGCTCCTCGGGTACGGCGTGATCGCGGCGGCGGCATTCGCGTTTGCGCTCGCAATCGCCCCGCAAACGTTGCATGCGGCGGTGACGTTGACGATCGCCGGCGTCTTGCTGCTGCGATGGATTCCCTTCTCGCCAGCAATGGTGTGGCGCGAGCTGATCGTCATGATCGGCGCGGTGGTGCTGGTGACAGCGGTTGGGCTGAAACCCGCACCTACACTCGGCATCGCGCTGGTCACTCCGATTTTTCCTGCCAAGATGCTTCTCTTCCCGTTTGTCGTGGCAGTCCTGCTGCTGCTTCCGATTCCGCGGCTTGCCATGGCGGGCGCACTGGCAGTCTTCGCTTATTATGCACGTTATTCAGTAATGATATTATGTGTTGTCACGATGGTGGCGTTGTTGTGGGACGAGCGCAGGCTTCTCAACGCTCCGGCCTACGCCGCCGCCATCGCGCTTTTCGCGCTGTGGCCGTGGAGCGGAATTCTGGCGCGCGCATTTCCGGCGATTTTGTTCGCCGAACCTGCCTCGCCGAGCTCGCGGCCGGTGTGGGTGGCGCTCCCTCACGGGCGAGCGTTCACGATGGATGTACCGCACAATGTGACCATCACGGCCACCGGCGCGAACGCGGCGGCATTGCCGCCCGGGCGGATCATGGGATCGGTGGACAACCGAACGATTGCGATCGGAGATGTCGCGGACTTCGGCTTCATGCGGCGCGAACATTTCTTTTCATCGCGCAACCGCCCGCCCCGCACGCCCCTGGCCGACATCCACGACTTCGGCGCGGCGGCCTGGCTGCACACCGCGGGGCGGATTCGCTTCGCGACACCGGCCGGGGCGCTGCGCGTCACCGCCGCCCCCGACCTCCCGCCCGGCACGAAATTGCAGATCGAAGCGGTCGAGTTCGAATGACGCTGGCGCTCTTCATCGCCGTATCGATCGCATCGCCTTTTCTCCTCCTTCGCGGCGACGCGCTGCGCCGCTGGTTCGCGATCTTCCTGGGCGCATGGATGTTGTTAGGCGCGCTGGCGCTGTTCATTCGTCCCTTTCAAATCCAAATCGACCCGTACCTGGCAGTGGTGACGTTCGGCGTCTGCGTCACGGCGGCGTTCTTTGCGCTGGTGGCGCTCAGCGATCCGATCGACGTGCGGTGGAGCGCGAATCGCGCCGCGATTGTGGCGGCGCTGTTTTACGCCGTCGCGATTCTGCTCATGCTGCGAACGCCGATCGATGGCGACGAGCCGTACTACCTGCTGGAGACCGAATCGATGGTCCGCGATCGCGATCTCGATCTGTCGAATCAGTATCGCGACCTGCGCCATTCGGCCACCGGCCGCACGGACCTCGGCCCGCAGCTCGGCGATCCGGTCGGGCGCCATGGCCAGCAGTATTCGCGGCACGAGCCTTTCCTGGCTGTGCTGATGATCCCCGGCTATCTGATGGGCAGACTTCCGGGCGCGATCGCGGTGATCGCCGTTTTCGGAGCGCTGCTGGCGCGATCGACCATTCGATTGTTCGAGGATGAAGGAATCGGCGACGCGACCACGCGCGCGATGTTTCCCTTCCTCGCGCTCGGGCCGCCGATGGTTTTCTATGCCGCTCGAATCTGGCCGGAAGTGCCGGCGGCATTCTGTTTCGTCGAAGCGATTCGAGGGATCCGGCAGCAGCGCGCGACGCGCTGGATGCCGGCACTCCTGGCCTTGGTACTGCTCAAGCTCCGTTTCGGGCTGGTGGCCGTGATTCTCATCGTGCGCGCGTTTCGGCGCCGATGGCACGCCGCGATCGCGATCGCCATTCTGGCGCTCCCGACCGCGATGGTCGCGTTCACATCAGGCAACGTGCACCGCTGGGCCGAGCTGGTCCCGGGATCGCCGGCGGCGATGGCGCGAGGGCTGTTCGGTCTGTTGCTGGATGGCGCGGCCGGCCTTCTTTTTCAGGCACCGATCTACATCTTCGGCGTCATCGCGCTGACGCGGTGGCGCACCATGCCGCCCGCGTTTCGACTGGGAGTCAGCTCCAGCGCGCTTTATCTGCTCTACCTCGTCCCTCGACTCGAATGGCACGGGGGCTGGTCGCCGCCGCTCCGCTACATCGTCTTCCTCGTCCCCCTCCTCGGGCTCGGCACGGCCGCTTTGTGGGACCGCATCTCATCGCAGGCGATCACGGCCTGCGCCGCGTGGACGCTCGCGCTGGTAGCGCACGGCATGGCGTATCCGTGGCGCCTTTTTCACATTCAGAACGGCGAAAACGCCGTTGGCGAGACGCTTTCGGCAATCTGGCACAGCGACTTCTCGCGCCTCTTTCCGAGCTTCATTCGACTCAATCTTGCCGCGATAGTGGCATCAATTGTTGCGATAATTGTTATTCTTATATCATCACGTTTTCGACTGACCTGGCTGCTCCCGATCCTCATCGCGCTCGGGTTCGTGTTCGGGCGGCGTGCCGGCGACCGCATCGAATTCGAAGATGCGCATGTGATCCATCGCGGCGGCGAGCTGTATCCGCCGGAATTCCAGGTGCAGCGTTTCGCGTATCGCGGGGGTTGGATCGTGAAGCCGGGAGACACGCTGAGCTTTCTGGCGCGCGCCGGTACCTCGCGGCTTCAATACTCCGCCGGAGCGAGCTCGATGATTCAGATCGGACGCGATGCCTATCTTCTGCCGGCCACTCGCGGCTACGGAGCGGTTCAAGTGAACGTCCCGCGAACCGGACGCATCGAGCTCCGGTGTCTGGCCGGCACCGTGACTCTCGATCGCATGGATCATGAGTGACGTCGATGTCATCGTGCTCGACGCGACCGGGGGAGGCGAGATGCTGCGCGATTGTGTGCGGTCGATCGCCGGCGCAGGCACGATCATCGTCTTCGACAACGGATCGCCGGCGCCGATTCGCATCGACGGCGCACGCGTCATTCGCAGCGAGCAGAACATCGGCTTCGCGGCCGGCGTGAACGAAGCCTATCGGCACACCACCGCCGCCTATGTGGCGCTGATCAACAACGACGTTGTTCTCGATCGCGATTGGATGGATGTCACCAGGGAGGCACTCGATGACGATCCGAAGCTGGCCGCGGTGCAGACCATCCTTCGCCGCGATGCCAGGACCATCGACGGAGCCGGCATCGACGTCAACGACGGCACATTTCGCCAGATCGGCTATGGCCTTCCCATGGGCAGCGCGCTGCCACAACCGTGGGGAGTCTCGGCGACCGCGACGCTCTATCGTCGTGCCGCGCTTGGCGATCGCGTTTTCGATCCGAGGTTCTTCGCCTACTACGAGGATGTGGAATTGTGCGCGCGACTTCACGACGCCGGCTTGCGCACCGCGGTCCTTCCGATCGACAAAGCCACCCACCGCGGATCGGCGTCGGCCTCGATCCTCGGCGCAGCCGCAAAACGTTTGCGAACCCGCAATCGCTACTTTGTCGCGCGTCTGCACCGTGGCGTCGGAAGAATCTCCGCGCTGTTGATCGAAGATCTCGAGCTCCTCGCCAAAGGGCAATCGAGCGTGCGCGGCATCATTGAGGGATTGTGTTCTCGGTTGTGATTGCTACGCCCGACGTGGTCGGCGAGCGGATGGCCGGTCCGGGCATTCGCGCCTGGCATCTGGCCGAAGAGCTGAAGAAACATTTTCCGACGCAGTTGATGGCGCACGGCTCGTGGTCGCGCGACGCCATGCGCAGCGCTTCGGTGCTCATCGGTCAGCCGGCGCGCGGTTTTCATCGGATGAAAAAGGGCCAGCGGATCATCTACGACCTCTTCGATCCGGTTCTGCTCGAGCTGCGCGAAATGTACGGACGGCATCCGTCGCTGCGGCAGCGATTGCATTTTTTCGCCGAGCAGATTCGCCTCCGGCGCGCCTTGTCGGAAGGGGATCTGTTCATCATCGCGACGCCGCATCAGCGCGAGCTCTATCCGAATCGGCCGATGATCGAAGTCCCGTTCGGAACGGATGCCGCCGAGTGGAGCGCCGCCGACCTCGGCGACGATCGGGAAAACCTCATCATCTGGGGCGGCGGGACGTGGGAGTGGCTCGATCCGCGAACGGCAGTCGATGCGGTGGTGAGAGTGAATCGCGAAGGGATCGATTGCCGCATGCTGTTTCTGGGCCGATCGCGACCGAATCCGGCGCTCGCCGACCGGCGTCGCGACAGCCGTTTCGATGCGCTCGTCGCTGCCGGTCGGCCGTACGTCACGGCCAATCCGGAGTGGGTGCCGTATCGCGAGCGGTTCTCGTGGCTGCGCCGGAGCAAAATCGCTATGATGCTCCACCGCTCGACGGCGGAGGCGCGTTATGCAATCCGGACACGTCTATTTGACGCCATTGGCGCAGCGACTCCGGTCATCGCATCGCAGGAAGGATTTGCGGCCGAACTGGTGGCGGGGGAGGGATTGGGAATTGTCGTCCCTCCCGGCGACGTCGCCGCGGTTGCCGCTGCCATCAAAAAGCTACTCACTGACGACGCTTTTCACTCGACCTGCGTATCTAACCTCGAACGCATCCGTCCGCGGTTTGCGTGGCCGGTTGTCGTCCGGCCGCTGGTCGAGGCGTTGAATCGATGGCAATCGTAGAGATCAGTTCGGAGCGCGCGGCGCCGGTGGCAGCTCCCGAACCGGAGCTGTCGATCCTGATCGTGACCTGGAACAGCCAGCGCTGGATCGAGCGCTGCCTGCGATCGATTCCGGCCGCTTGCGCCGGCGTGGCGTATGAAACGATCCTCTACGACAACTCTTCTCAAGACCGTACCTTGCAACTCGTCCATGACGACGTGCGGCTCATCGCATCGCAGCGCAATGACGGTTTTGCAGGCGCGATCAATCGCGCCATCGGGGCGGCACGCGGGCCGTTCGTTTTTCTCCTCAATCCCGATTGCGAGCTCGGGCCGCGGTCGGTGACGTCGCTGGTCGATTTTCTGCGGTCGCATCCTGCGGTTGCGGCGGTGGCGCCGCTGCTGGCGGACGAGCGGGGCGACTCGCAGCGCGATTTTCAGATCCGCCGGTTTCCAACGCTGCCGACCTTCGTGGCCGATTTGCTGGCGCTCAACAAAATGTGGCCGTCGAATCCGATCACGGCGTCCTACCGCTGCCGCGACCTCGATCTGACGCAGCCGCGTCCCGTCGATCAACCGGCCGCGGCGGCGCTTCTGCTGCGTCGCGAAGTGTTCGACGAGATCGGTCCGCTCGACGAACAATTTTCGCCGGCCTGGTTCGAGGATGTCGATTACTGCCGGCGTCTGGCGGCAGCGGGCAAGGAAATCTGGATCGTGCCGGCGGCCCAGGCAAAACATTTTGGAGGCGCAAGTCTCGAGAATGTTCCGTTCGCCCGGTTCATTGAGCTCTGGTATCGCAATATGTGGCGTTACGCCCGCAAGTGGTTCACCCCGCTCAAAGCGGAGATGCTGCGATGGTTCATCATGCTCGGCATGATCCTCCGCCTTCCCGCCGCCCTCCTCGGCATCGCGCATCGCGAAGTGGGACGCGCGGCAGCGTTTGAAGCGTACATGGGAGTCTTGAAAAGAGCGTTGGAACGATGGGACGACGCGTCACCGTCGTCCTGATCACCTGGAACAGCGCTCCCTATCTGCGCCGCTGTCTCGATGGCATCGCGCGCCAGACCCACCCCGACATCGAGTTGATCAGTGTCGACAACGCCTCCGCTGATGATTCGGCCAAACGCGTGGGCGAGGTATTTCCGCGGTGTCGCCAGATCATCAACGCCACAAATCTCGGATTCGCGGTCGCGGCAAATCAGGCCATCCGGATCGCGAGCGGCGATTTCGTCGCACTGTGCAATCCCGACGCCTTCCTGACCCCTGAGTATCTTGCGCGCATCGTCGAGGCGTTCGGTGAGGCCGGCGAGAAATTCGGTGCCGCGACCGGAAAACTGATGCGCGCGCGCGGCGTCGACATCGAACCGACCGATGTCATCGATTCGATGGGCATCCGGATGACGCGCAGTGGGCGGCACCTCGACATCGACAACCCGACAAACCGACAACCCGACAACCAGGTCTTTGGAGTTTCAGGCGCAGCCGGCGTCTACCGCAAATCGTGTATGATTGATATAACTATTAATAATGAATGTTTTGATGAAGACTTCTTCGCGTACCGCGAGGACGCCGACCTCGCCTGGCGTGCGCGGCTCTTCGGATGGCGCGCCATGGTCGTGCCGGACGCGATCGCCTATCACGTCCGAAGCGTCACGCCGGAGCGGCGACATTCGCTGCCGCCCGAAATCAACATGCACTCGGTGAAGAATCGATTTCTTCTGCGGCTCAAGAACGAAGGCGTCTATCTTGCCATCCGGAACGCACCCTTCGAGCTCACGCGCGATTTGATGGTTGTGGCCGCGGCGCTGACGATCGAACGCAGCTCGCTCCCCGCCCTTCAATGGCTTTGGGGCAATCGTCGCCGTATTCTCGAAAAACGAAGAGAAGTGCAAAAGCGGCGTCGCGTCCCTGACCGCCAGCTCGCGGAGTGGTTTCGTTGAAAATCGGCATCCTCGGCACGCGCGGCGTGCCCCCGCGCTACGGCGGATTCGAGACCTTCGCCGCCGAGCTGGGGGTGCGGCTGGTTGAACGGGGCCACTCGGTCTCGGTCTATTGCAGAGCGCCCCTCACCCGGTCCCGCCGAGCGGGACCGGGTGAGGGGCAGTGGAACGGCATCGACCGCATCGTGCTCCTCGCCATTCGCCACAAATACTTCGAAACGGTCAGCCACGCTCTGCTTTCGGCAATCGATGCGCTGCGCCGGCATTTTGATGTTGTCCTCGTCTGCAACGCGGCCAACGCATTCGTTCTGCCGATTCTGCGCGCAGCGCGGATCCCCGTCGCGATCAACGTCGACGGAATCGAGCGACGTCGCCGCAAATGGAACCTCCTCGGGCGCATGGTCTACGGCGTGGGCGAGTCGCTGTCGGTCCTGTTTGCCGATCGGATCGTCGCCGATGCACAGGTCATCGCCGACTACTATCGCGAGCGCTACAGCGCGGACGCGACCGTGATCCCGTATGGGTCCGATTTTCCCGACGAGCGCGATACCGACGTTCTCCAGCGGCTGGGCGTGAGCCCCCGCAACTACATCCTTTACGTCAGCCGCTTCGAGCCGGAGAACAATCCGCTGGAGGTGGTGGAGGCGTACGAAAAAGTCGTGGGCGGCGCTCCACTGGTCATGGTGGGCGAAGGAATGTATGCGAAGGAGCTCGTGCGAAATTTACAGAGGCATGCCAGCGATCGCGTCCGTTTTCCGGGCGCGATCTACGGTGCCGACTATCAGACTTTGCAGCGCAATGCGCTAATCTACATTCAGGCCACTGAGGTGGGAGGGACGCATCCGGCGATGATTGAAGCGATGGCATCGGGCGGACTCGTCCTGGCGCACGACACGCCGGAGAATCGGGAAGTCGGCGGCGACGCTGTGCGTTATTTCCAGCTTCGCCCGGTCGAGAATCTATCAGGCATGCTTCGCGAATGCCTCGGCGGAACGACCGAAGTGGAGGGTTTGCGGAGGCGGGCCAGAGATCGCGCCGGCAGTCGTTATCGATGGGACGAGGTCACCAAATCATACGAGAACCTGCTTGGCGAGCTCTCCCGCTAGACGGTCGGCTAGTGGGCTCCGTATATCGCAAAGGCAGCGTTTTGAAGTACATTCGATTCGAAAGATTGAATGCTTAAGCAGAAGTGGCGGCTGATCGCACGGATCGTCTACGGGGTCGACCTCTGTCTGACCTCGATTGCCTTCTTTGCGGCATTCTTCATTCGAGACCTGCTGCTGCCGATCTTTGCTCCGGAGCGATTCCCGACCGGCCTCTTTCCGCTGCAGGAATACCTCAAGATCTATCCGGTGGTGCTGATCATCTGGTCGGTACTTCTGTTCAGCTATCACAGCTACCACAGCCATCGCACCGTTCCGCTTCGACGGGAAGTCTTCACGGTCTTTCGCGTGGTGGCGGTCGGCAACGTTCTCCTCGCCACTCTGGCCTTTTTGTTGCCGCTCCGACAGCTATCGCGGGCGTGGTTCGTGATCTTCGCGGGTCTGTCCGCGCTGCTGCTGGTCCTGGAAAAAATCGCGCTGCGCGTGATGGCCCGGTACGTTCGCGCCAAGGGACTCAACTACCGCACCGTGCTGATCGTGGGGACGGGACGTCGGGCCATCGATGTCGCGCGTCTGGTCGAAGAGCACAAATACTGGGGCTACAAGATCCTCGGATTCGTCTCCGACGGACACCGGCTGCCCAACGGGTGGGGACGTTATCGCGTCTGCGGGACGGTTCCCGAGATCCGCACGCTGCTCGAAAAGGGCGAGTTCCCGGAGGTGGTGGATGAGATCGTGTTCGCGGTCACGCGCAAGAAACTCGACGAGATGAAGCAGATTTTCCTGCTATGCGAGGAGCTCGGAATCCGCGTGCGGGTTGCCATGAACTTCTTCGAGAACCGCCTGGCGCGGATCGAAGTCGAAGAGCTGGAGGGAATTCCGTTCCTGACCTTCACCACCACGCCGTCGAACGAGACTCAGCTGGCGGCCAAGCGGCTGCTCGACGTCGGCGTCTCGTTGGGGCTGCTGGCGCTGTCGGCGCCGGTGATCGTTCTGGCGGCCATCGCGATCAAGATCACCTCGCCCGGCTCGGTGGTCTTCAAGCAGCAGCGCATCGGTCTCAACGGCCGCACGTTCACGCTCTACAAATTCCGCACGATGATCGCCGACGCGCACGAGCGTCTCGGCGAAGTGAGTCATCTCAACGAAATGACAGGCCCGGTGTTCAAAGTGAAAGCCGATCCGCGCGTGACGTGGGTGGGCAGAATCCTGCGCCGGTTCTCGCTCGATGAATTGCCGCAGCTGTGGAACGTGCTCAAAGGCGACATGAGCCTGGTCGGACCGCGTCCGCCCATTCCGGAGGAAGTGCGCTCGTATCACCGCTGGCAGCGACGCCGCCTGTCGATGAAGCCGGGACTCACTTGTCTGTGGCAGGTCAACGGCCGGAACAACATCGATTTCGATCGATGGATGCGGATGGATCTGCAGTACATCGACAACTGGTCGCCCTCGCTCGATCTGAAGATTCTTCTTCGAACGATTCCGGCCGTCCTGCTCGGCCGCGGCGCCTCCTAGTCTGCTAATCTCGATTTCGTGCAACCGCGCCGCATGGCGGCACTCCTCTGCCTCCTCGCCATCGTCGCTCTCCGCCTCGAGCCGCAACTGTTGCAGTTGCCGTTCGCGAGCCGCCGGCCGCTGAGCGCGATCCTCTATCGCTGGCCCGAGACACAGATGCCGGGCGACTGGCTGCGATTCCCGCGCTTCCTGCAGCAGGTCCGTGAGCGCACGCAGGAGGGCGACACCATCACGGTCATCATTCCAACGATGAAATGGGATGACGGCTACTCCTATGCCTACTACCGCGCCAGCTACTTCCTCACCGGACGGCGCGTGCTTCCGCTGCTCGATGCCGACGATCACGCGCACATGGAAAATTTTTACGGCTCGCGATACGTGATGGTCTGGCGCCGGCCGCCGCATCCGCGGATGGGGGAGGTGGTGTGGAGGGGGGAGGGAGGCGTGCTCCTGCGGCACTGAGATGAGAACCAAGGCAGAAGGCAGAAAGCAGAAGGCAGAGGTCGAAATCACAACGGCGGCAGGTTCCTTCTGCCTTTTGCCTTCTGCCTTCTGCCTTCAAGTATGACCGCCGTCATCGTCGCGATTCTCTCGATGATCGTGTTAGGCCTGGCCGTCGCGCTCGCGATCGATCCACGCTCAGGCGGCCCCACGCTCCTCGGCCTCGGGTTTCTCTACGGCAGCGGCGCCGTGTTTGCGGTGATGTTCGTTTTGACGATTCTGCACATTCGCTGGGGCCTGGTGACGGTCTGTGTGCCGCTGCTCATGATTTTGATCGTGCTGGCGCGCACGCTCCGGCCACCGGCCACCGGCAACCGGCCACCCCAATTCCACTGGCTCGATATCCCGACCGCTCTCGCGATGGTCGGGTTCACTCTCTTTGCTACGGCGGCGCCGTTGTGGGAATGGGATTTCTGGGCGATCTGGGGACTCAAGGCCAAGGTGTTTCTCGGCCATGGCGGCATCGACTGGAAATTTCTCGAGAATCCCTGGAATGCCTTCGTCCATCCCGATTACCCCTTGCTGGTTCCATTGAACTTCGATTTCGCAGCGCTGCTCAACGGCGGGTGGAGCGATCGCTGGCTCGGACTTCTCTCCGTCGCCTGGGCCGCGGCTCTTTTGTTGATCATTCGCGGACTGGCGGCGGAGGAAAGCTCGGTCGTGCCGGCGGCGCTCGTCACGTTGACGGTCACGGGCCTGGCGGCAAGTCGCTATCCCGGATTAGCCGAAGGACCTGTGATTGCGTTCGGAGTGGCGGGACTGCTTTTCACTCGCCGGGCACTGCAGATGGACGATCCGGCCGCCTGGCGACACGGCGCGATTCTCCTCGGGCTGGCCGCCAGCACGAAAAACGAGGGACTGGCGCTGCTTGTCTCGGCGACGATCGCGCTCCTCATGGTGCGGCCACGCGCGTTGGTGCGTCTCTGGCCGGCCTTCGCGATGGCCGTGCCGTGGCTGGTTCTTCGCGCGACGCATTACCTGCCCACCGACATCGCGAGCGGCTCCGCGATCGGCCGCGTCCTCTACCGTCTCCGATTCGCAGGCGAAATTCTCATCTACCTTGCCGGACATCTCTACGAGCCCTGGTTCTGGGGAAGCATTCTCATGGGCTTGCTGATCGTGCCGTCGGTCGCTCGCCGGCGCGAGGCTTTCGTGCTGCTGGCGACCGTCATCCAGCTCGTTTTCTACATCGGTTCGTACTTCGCGACCCCGCACGATGCGCGCTGGCATGTGGCCACCTCGTGGCCGCGGCTCACCGACCAGATCGCGATTCCGATCACGTACGTCGTCTTCCTGACTCTTGCGAAGACCGCCGCGGCAATGAAAGACTCGCCGCGTGCCGAAGCTCGACCCGTCGAGTCGTGAGTTTCGCGAGGCCGGCCACCGGCTGATCGACTGGATCGCCGATTATCTCGACGGCGTGGACAACCAGCGCGTGCTATCGAACGTCAAGCCGGGACAGATCGCGTCGCAATTCCCGGCCATGCCCAAGGGTGGCCGCACTTACGATGCGCTGCTGGCGGAGTTCGAATCGAAGATCCTTCCCGGCGTCACGCACTGGAATCATCCGGCGTTTTTCGCGTACTTCGCGATCACCGGATCGCAGGCCGGCATCCTGGCCGAGCTGCTCATGGCCGCGCTGAACCTGAACGGCATGATCTGGAAGACATCGCCGTCGGTGACCGAGCTCGAAACGGTGACGCTGGAGTGGCTGCGGAAGTCGCTGGGATTGCCGGCCGGATTGTTCGGCATCATCAATGACACGGCCTCGATCAATTCGTTTCTCGCTCTGGCGGCCGCGCGGGAGGCGCTCGGCCTCGACATTCGTGGCAAAGGAATGACGGGGCGTGATCTTCCGCCGCTGAAGGTCTACTGCTCCGAGCACGCCCATTCCTCGATCGAAAAAGGGGCGCTGGCCCTCGGATTTGGCGGCAGCGGGATCGAGCTGATCGAGAGCGACGAAAAATTTCGGATGCGTCCCGACGCGCTCGACGCTGCCATCGAACGCGATCGCGCCACCGGCGCGCTGCCGTGTGCCGTCACGGCAACCCTCGGCACGACCTCGATCGCGTCGGTCGATCCACTTCCCGAGATTGCCACGATTGCTGCGCGCGAGAAAATGTGGCTGCACGTCGACGCGGCCTACGCCGGCTCCGCGACCGTCGAGCCGTCATTCCGATGGCTGTGGAACGGCATCGAATCCGCCGACTCCATCGTCGTGAATCCGCACAAGTGGTTCTTCACGCCCATCGATTGCAGCGTCCTCTACACCCGCAAGCCCGACATGTTGCGACACACGTTTTCGCTGATTCCGGAGTACCTGAAGACGACCGACAGCGCCGAAGTGAACTACATGGACTATGGTCTGCAGTTAGGCCGGCGATTTCGCGCGCTCAAGCTATGGATGGTGATGGAGCACTATGGGATCGACCGCATCCGCTCGGTCATACGCGACCATGTGGCGTTTGCGGAACGGCTGGCCTTGGAGCTGACCAAACGCAGCGATATCGAGCTGCTCGCGCCGCAGTCGTTCAGCGTGGTCGTCTTTCGGAGAGTTGTTCGAGCGAACGGCCAAATCGATGAGGCCGCATCCGAGAGGGTGACGGCCGAACTCCTCGAGCGCATGAATGCTTCGGGACGGCTTTTCGTGTCGCACACAAAGCTTCGCAATCGATACGGCATCCGAGTTGCGATCGGAAACGGCGCGACGGAATGGCCGCAC
>DASPZU010000110.1:0-8799 GCA_035636095.1 Thermoanaerobaculia bacterium | reverse complement strand
TGAGTGGCAACGATCGTTGCCTGGTGTACATCGAAAGCGAGATACTGAATCGCCTGATCTTTCATGGCAGCCGCTCCTTTCGTGCCTTTGGTCTTTGGCGATTCCAAGGTAGCAGGAAGGAGCGGACTTTTAATATGCGTTCGCCCCGCAAGCCTCGCTCCTCGAAGGCTTCCAAGTCCCGCCTCAACACGGCCAACTGACGGCCGACCTGCCGGGGCCGCCGCCGCGGCGGCCCCATTTGAGGAGATGCGATGAATTCACGCACCGCCACGACGCACCACCAGCTGTTTGGCCTCATAGGTTTGCACGAGCGACAGCGCGTTGCGGCGCAAAAGCTCGTCCGTGAATGCATCCGTCAATACGCGCCCGTCCATGTCACGTCCGATCGGAAGTCCGGCGGCATAGAGCAAGGTCGGAACGACGTCCTCCGGCGCGGCCGGCGATGGTTTCTGCGGATGGGCGATGCCCGAGCCGCTGATCAGAACGAATCCGTCGTCGGCGCCGGGATCTTCATTCGAAATCCAGTCGCGCAGCATGGCGTAGGGCGTGGTGGCCAGCGCGGGAGCGACCGGTCCCGACGGCGCGACAACGACCATGAGGTGATCCGGAAATTGTCGCGCAATCGAGGCGAGCGTGGCATCGATCTGTTCGGTGTAGGCGCGAAGAACTTCGCCTTTCATGGTCGACCGAGGCGGGAGATCGTTTGTGAAGATGTGAATGGCGCGCTGCGCTTCTTCGAATCCATTCAGCGCGCCGACCACCAGTGTCAGATCTCGATTCGAAGCCGCCGCTCGAATCGCCACGGCGGTCGACAGATCGGCGGTCAGTCCCCTCACGATCCGATCGCGCGCCCGGCCGGCGCCGTTGAATCGCTGCAGGGCTCGCGGCGCCACCATGGGCAGCGGACGCTGTTGCTTGCCGGCCGAGGGCCAGTCGATGACGGTGGCGTGAAGGCCGACCCTCTCGAAGAGGGTCCAGAAAGGAAGCACGTCGCCGGAAGGCAATTGCGGAGCGATGCGGTCCACCGGAGGGATCAGCCCCCAGATCCGAAATCCGACTCCGCTCGGAAGAATGAGAAATCGCTCCGCGGGATCGCGGCTGTTGAGCGATGTCCGATAGGCGAACCGCCCGGTCACTCCGTGCCGAAACGGGAGTTTCCCGGTCGCGATCGAGGCCCACAGCGCCTGCTGATCGGTGGCAGGAAACGGCTCGAGCCGCGTGAAGTAACCGCGGCTGCGCGCCTGGTCGAAAAATGGCAGGCTGCCCTCGCCGCTCAACGTGAGAATCCAGTCGTAGGGAAGATTGCGGATGGCAACCACGATGATGGGCCGCTGCCCGGCCACCGTTCCGACATCGGCGACCACCACACTCTGCTTCTCGGTGCGGTAGCTGTCGCGGCGCTGATAGAGAAAGAACGACGAGATCGCGATCAACACCACGCCGACCAGAAAGATGACGCGCGAGCGGCGGCGATCGGCGTTGCGCTCGACCACCCACAGCAGCAACAGCGCGAACGCGGTCGCCGTGATCAGATTCGTCGCTTTCGACAAAACGCGCACTGCGCCGATAGGGAGGTACCCAATTCGAAAAACGTAGAGGTGCATCCAGTAGAGCGCGGCCGCGATGAAGGCTGCCAGCACGACATATCCGAATCCGTGCGCGCGATACGCGCCGTTCTCCGGCTTGCCGAAGAGCTTCACGCGAAGAATGCGCAAGACCCACAACGCCGTACCGAACAGAAGGCCGCAGATCAAGCCATAGACGATGGTCACGATCGCCAGCCGGCCCGGCGTGATGTCCACCTGCGGATTGAGGAAGTACAGCAGGTGCGCGATGTACAGGCCGAAGATCGCGCCGGCCAGCACCCGCTTCCAATACGCCCAGCGAATCGTCATGCGCGGATCGGAGTGTACTGGTGATCAGCGCGGCGCGCATCCGCGAGTGCGAGGTCTTCGGCCTGCTCCAGGACCTCGGATATCCGGTCGAGCCGGTCCCGATCGTGGCCAGCGAATGGCGAGGCGCGGGGATCGAGATCGAGTGGGATGACAGCGCAACGCTGCATCTCGCCACCCGAACGGAAACTCTCGATTGCTATGTGCTCGACGCGATGCCGGCGCACGATGCCGCGCTTCACTTTCTCCGTTCTCTCCAGGCCTACAACGTTCTGCGCAAGCCGGTGCTGATCGCGTCGGGCGGCGATCGTCTCGCCGTCTACGATCTTTCACAACATCGCGAGCTGCGGCGGCTCGACATCGACCTGCACAATCCGTCGCCGCACGCGATCGATCGTCTCAATCTGCTGGCGGCTTCGGGCGATGCCGATCACGCGCGTCTTTTCGATCGGGCGCTCGATCGCGAAACGCTGACGCGGCAATTCTTCGAGCGATTCCGCTCCGCAGTCCACCAGCTCGACGCGCTGCTTCGAACTCAATCTACGAAAGAGTCGAGCGATGCCACGTCGGCGCAAGCGCTCCTGATCCTGTCGCGACTGCTCTTCCTCTACTTCATCCAGCACAAGGGATGGCTCAACGGCGAGCGGCGGTTTCTCGTCGATCGGCTCGAAGCGGCGCTGCAGAGCGGACACAATTTCTACGAGTCGGTCCTGGCACCGCTGTTCTTCGGCTGCCTGAACACGCCCATTCGCGACCGGCATTTGCCGTCGCGATTGTTAGGCAACATCCCATATCTCAACGGCGGATTGTTCGAGCCATCGCCTTTCGAGAGCCGTCATGCCAATCTCAATCTGCCCAACGATCTGATGCAAGGCGTGATCGAGAACGTCTTCGAGCGCTTCGCCTTCAGCATCGACGAGGTCGACTCCGGCGGCTCACACATCGATCCCGAGATGCTCGGAAAGGTCTTCGAGTCGCTCATGGCCGAGGATGAGCGCGCGGCCAGCGGAAGCTTCTACACGCCCAAAGTCATCGTCGATGCCCTCACCGAGCGTGCCATCGCCGAATGGTGCGGCGATGATGTGCAGCGGCTCGAGTCGATCACCATCCTCGATCCGGCATGCGGTTCGGGCGCGTTCCTGCTGTCGGCATTGCACACCATCGAGAGGATGCTCAAAAATCAAGTCGACCGGCAGACGATTGTCGAGCGTTCGCTTTTCGGAGTCGATCTGAAGCCGGAAGCCGTTCGACTGTGCGAATTACGCCTGTGGCTGGCGATCGTCTCGAAGCGCGATGTGCCCATCGAAGACATCCCGCCCCTTCCGAATCTCGATCGCAACATTCTGCAGGGCAACTCGCTCCTCAGCCCGACCGATTTTCTGGGCGACGGTCGAGGAGACGTCTATCGCGAATGGATGACAGCGTTGCGCGCGCAGTCGGATCTCATTGCGCGCTATCGCAGCGCGCCGCAGAAAGATCGTCCGGCGCTCGCACGCATGATGCGTGCGAACGATCAGCGCATGGCGGCAGAGCTTCTGAACAAATCGATCGAGATCGACGAACGCGAGCTGCAGCAGGTCGCGACGCCGCAACGCGATCTGTTCGGCCGCGTGCGTCCGACCAACCTGGCACGATGCCGCGAGCTGCACGCGCGCATCGGTGAATCGCGCCAGCTTCTCGATCGCGCCGAAGACGGCCAGCTCGATTTCTTTTCGTACGACATCCACTTCGCGCACGTGATGGCCCGGGGCGGCTTCGACGTCGTGATCGGCAATCCGCCCTGGGTCCGCAACAGCCGCATCGACGTGCGCGCGAAGCGGATGTACGCCGATCGCTATCGCCTCTTTCGCGCGGCCGGGCGCAACGCTGCATTTCACCAGCCCGATCTCTCCATCGTTTTCTTCGAGCGAGCGCTGGCGCTGGCATCACCGGCCGGGACCGTCTCGCTGCTCATGCCGGCCAAAATGATGAACGCCGCCTATGCCGCGCCGCTGCGTCGCGCGGCGGAGTCGATGGACATCGTCGCGCTCGACGATTGGACCGATCGCGCCCGCCGCCTCTTCGACGCCGACACCTTCCCCCTCGGCATCACCATCGCAAAGCGGCGTTCGCGCCGCACCGTGCGCGTCAACGCCAACGGGGAGGAGTACGCGATTCCGCAGCAGGCCCTGTCGGTCGCAGGATCGGAATGGTCGCTGCTGCCGCCCGACTTGCTCGAGATGGTCGCGCGGATCTATCGCGATAATCCACCACTTTTAGAAACTCTCGGCAGACGTCCGGTGATGGGCGTCAAGAGCGGCGACAACGGAAGTTTTTTTCTCGATGTCGCGAAGATCAATGGCGACTCGGTCGAAACGCGCGATGGTCTTCGCGTTCCGCTCCGCTACGTCGCGCGCTGCGTTCGCGGACGCGATGTGACGCCATGCCGCATCAACGGCGCGTCGTGGATGCTGTGGCCGCCGCGCGGCGGATGGGACCGGATTCCCCGATGGCTGGAGCGGCTCGCGAAAGCGCGCGGCATCGATCCCGATGATCTCCAGCTCGCGTATCTGCGTCCGGAGCACATGGGCCTCAAAGTCGTGTGGAAGGATGTCTCGCGCGGCATCTGCGCGGCGGTGTTAGGCGAGCATGAAATGGTGAGCGGGCACCGCGTTCCGCTCGTGCCGAATCAAACGCTCTACGCGCTGGAGGCGACCTCGCGCGACGAGGCCAGCGCCATCGTGTCCGCGCTCAACTCGACGATCGTGAATGCGCTGGCAGTGATGACTGCCGAGCGCGCGAAAGATTTTCACTATCGCTATTTCGGCCGGACGATCGCGCGCATTCCTCTTCCGGTGAACGCGCTCTCAACGCCGATTGCGAAGGCGTACGGCGTCACAGTCGCGGAAGAAGCCCGCCTCTCCGAATTCCTGGCCCGGCGTCTCGGCAAAACGATCGATGATTGATCTCGCGCCGCATCAGCGCGACGGCGTCGATCGCATCCTCACGCTTTTCGACCACTACCGCGGTGCGATTCTCGCGGACGAAGTAGGGCTCGGAAAATCGTTTGTGGCTGCCGCCGTTGCCTCCCGGACGCACGGCACAATCGAGGTGATCGTCCCCGCCTCACTGGTGGATCAATGGAACGAAACGCTGGTCGACTTCGGGGTCACTGCCCGCGTCCTCACGCATGATTCACTGTTGGGCGACCGCTTCGTGGCGCAACCTGGTCAACACCGGCTCTTGATCGTCGACGAAGCGCACGCGTTTCGAAACAGCGGCACGCAGCGCTACCAGGCGCTGGCATTGCGATCGATCGGCGCGAAGCTGCTCCTGGTCACTGCCACGCCGATCTGCAATTCTGCCGACGATCTCTTCTCGCTGGTGGCGCTGATCGCTGCCGATGACGCTCTTCGCAGGCAAGGTGTGGCATCGATCGAAGACGCATTTCGCGCGCGCGACGCAACCACCATTGGCACGATCATTTCGGAACTGGTGATTCGTCGCGATCGCGACATTCTTCCCGAGGAGCTGCGATTCGGCAGCGTCGAGCGAAGGGTGATCCGCCATCCTCTTCTCGATGCCGGCGGCATCGAGGCATTGCAATTCCCGCTGATCGGAAACCATCACGCGCTGCTGCGGCGAATCCTGTGGCGACGACTCGAATCCAGCGAAGCGGCACTGCTCGAATCGATTGGGCGGCAAACGCGATTCTACGAGCGTGCGCTCGATTGCCTCCGCAGCGGCCGCACCCTCCACAAACGCGACTATCGGCGTGCGTTCGGCCACGAAGAGGATCGCGACGCATTTCAGGAGGTCTTGTTCTGGGATGTCTTCGCGCCCCTGGAAGGGCGCATCGATGCCGGTGAGATTCGAGAGGAGATGCGACGGCTCGACGCTCTGGCAAAGGCAGCCGCATCCGCGCCCAAACGCAAGCGCGAGATGCTCGTCGCGATGCGAATCTCCGAGCCGATGTTGATCTTCACCAGCGCGGTGGCGACGGCTCGTGATCTTCACAGCGCGATTCCCAGCGCCGGCATCGTGACATCGCGAGCCGTGCAGCCGATCGACGCCCTGGACCGGTTTCGGCGGGGCCGAATCGACACTCTGGTGTGCACCGACCTGGCCGCGGAAGGATTGAACCTGCAGCGCGCGGGCGTGGTCGTCCACTACGACATCCCGTGGAATCCGGTGAAGCTCGATCAGCGCAACGGACGCGCGTGGCGCATCGGCCAGACCCGCGGCGTGGTGCAGGCGATCTACTTCATCCCGCAGTCGCGCCGGACGCGGATCATCGAGACTGTGGCCGCGAAAAATCGCTCGCGACGACGGCTGCTGCACGTAGGGCCGGCTCTCAGCCGGCCGGCCAGCCTCCTCGCCCTTCCGCCCCACCTCACGCGCGACTCTGCTTCGGCAGCGCTGGTGCGCCGTCTTCGACGCGCAGGCCTCCCAGCGCCGCCGAACCTCGCGCGTCGTTATCGCGCCGGCATCGAGCGGCTATTCCGTGAAGTGTCAACGGAATACGTCGATGCCCAGCGGCTGCGCGACCTCCTCGCGCTTCTCGAATGCGAGATAATCGACGACGCAAGTGGACCTGCTGATCGTCGATGACGAGGCCTCGCTCCGCGACCTCCTGAGCACCGTTTTCGAAGAGGATGGTTGCCGCGTCGAAACCGCTGCCACCCTCGCCGATGGACGCGCGGCGCTGCAGAAGAACGAGCCCGACCTCGTTCTGTGCGACCTGATGCTCCCCGACGGCTCGGGCCTCGAGCTGCTCCGCGAGACCAAGGCCCAGAACCCGTCCATCGCGGTCATCATGATCACCGCCCACACATCGACCAAGTCGGCGGTCGAGGCGCTCAAAGCGGGCGCGTTCGACTACATCGCCAAGCCCTTCGACATCGAAGAGCTGAAGATCATCGTCCGCAAAGCCGTGGAGCGGAAAGAGCTGGAAGACGAGAACCTCCATCTCCGCACCGCCCTGGAAGAAAAATTCACCTTCGCCAATATCATCGGCCGCAGCACGCGCATGCAGGAGATTTTCACGATCGTGCAGCGCATCGCCCGGACGACCTCGACGGTGTTGATCTCGGGCGAATCCGGAACGGGAAAAGAGCTGATCGCGCGGGCGATTCACTACAACTCCGGCCGGCGCGGAAAGTTCGTGTCGATCAACTGCGGCGCCCTGCCCGAGAATCTGCTCGAATCGGAGCTGTTCGGTCACGAGCGCGGCGCGTTCACCGGCGCCATTCGCGAAAAACGCGGACTGTTTCAGGAAGCCGATCGCGGCACGATTTTTCTCGACGAGATCGGCGAAACCTCGACCGCCATGCAGATCAAGCTCCTGCGCGTGCTGCAGGACCGCATCCTGCGCAAAGTCGGATCGAACACCGAGACGCAAGTCGATGTGCGCGTGATCGCGGCCACCAACCGCGATCTGTCCGAGTCCATCAAGAACGGAACATTTCGCGAAGATCTTTTCTATCGCATCAACGTCATTCCGATCGCACTGCCCGCGCTGCGGCAGCGCAAAGAAGACATTCCGCTGCTGGTGGAGCACTTCGTTTCCAAGTACTGCGCAAACCTCGGCGTCCCGCAGAAGAGGATCTCAACCGATGCCATGCGCGCCATCGAGAAGTATCACTGGCCCGGAAACGTGCGGGAGTTGGAGAACGTCATCGAGCGGATGATCGCGCTCGAGACCTCGGACGTCCTGACCACGAAATCGCTTCCCGAGGCCGTGCTGCTGGGGGGGAGCATTCCCGATGTGACCTTCGATCTGCCACCCGATGGCATCTCATTGCAGGACCACCTCGAGGCCATCGGAAAGATCTTCATGATGAAGGCGCTCGAGCGCACCGGCGGCGTACAGACGCAGGCGGCCGAGCTGCTGCGCATGTCGTTCCGGTCGTTCCGCTACTACGCCAAGAAATACGACCTCATCCCGCGCGAAGGGAAGCAGGAGGACATCGTCGAGGTGGAGAATGAGAAGTGATTTGTTCGCCGCCGCCGCAGCGCTACTCCTCACCTGCGGCGTGAACCCCGCCGCCCCAACCCAACCGCCCACCCCCGCCGGCCCACATGTCGTTTTCCCTGATGGCTACGTCGTGCACGTCGAGATGGCGTCGGACGACGCCACGCGGCAGCAGGGCCTCATGTATCGCGACACATTGCCCGCCGACCGCGGGATGCTTTTTTTCTTTCCGCAGAGCGGCAACTATCCGTTCTGGATGAAAAACACATTGATTCCGCTCGACATCATCTGGGTCGACGACCAGAAGCGGATCGCGCACGTCGCCTCCAACGTCCAGCCCTGCAAGGCCGATCCGTGCCCGAGCGTGCCCCCCGACGCCAACGCCCGCTACGTGCTGGAAGTGGGGGCCGGCGTGGCGTCACGTCACGGTTTGGCAAATGGGCAGACCCTGCGCTTCGAGGCGATGGATAATGTCGTCGTACGCTGAATCATGTTCCGAAGCCGCGGAGAGAACCTTCGATCGATTTACATCCTGCTCTTTCTGAATATCGCCTTCTTCCTGTTGCAGCATCAGGATCCTGACAAATTCACGCGCCTCTTCGCGTTCGATCGCCACGCCGTGGCAGTCGGCGAGATCTGGCGCGCCTTTACCTATCAGTTCGCCGGCCTTCTGCCCATGCCAGCGGTCGTGACGCTCTTCGTCAACCTCGTTCTTTTGAGCTTGATGGGCACGAGTGTCGAGGAGGAGTGGGGAACATTTCATTTCGTCAACTTCTACCTCGTCTCGACGCTGACCACCGTCGCCGTGGCCGCCTTCACGAACACGCCGATCCTCGGCTCCTTCTTCATCAACTTCACGCTGCTTTTCGTCTATGCGGCATTGAACCGGGAGCAGCGGTTCTACCTGATTCGCGTGACCGTGCTGGCCTGGCTCGTGTTCGCGGCACTGCTGGC
>DASPZU010000109.1:0-13141 GCA_035636095.1 Thermoanaerobaculia bacterium | reverse complement strand
CCCGCTTTCAGATCGGCGAGTCGCTCCTCCCTTACAACAACGAGCTCCTCGATCGCCTCGGCGTCACGCCCAAGCTGGAGGTGGGGGAATTCCATCCGAAATATGGCGCGGAATTCGTGACGGGCGACGGTACGATCGGATACACCTTTCGCTTCGATCGCAATCTGCCACCCCAGTACCACCGAACGTTTCAGGTCCGCCGTTCCGAATTCGACCACGTCCTCTTGCGCAATGCCACCGAGCAGGGCGTTGAAGTCCGTGAAGAAACATCGGTCGCCTCAGTACAGCTCGACGATCCCAAACGCGCCGTCGTGCAATTGACGAACGGAGAAAATCTCGATGCCCGATTCGTCATCGATGCCAGCGGACACGGCTCGATCGTCGGTCAGCAATACGGCGGAAGGTCGGAGATCGAGGCGCTCAAGAAAGTCGCTTTCTTCGCGCACTATCGCAACGTCCCGCGACCCGAGGGCCGCGACGCCGGCAACACCATCATCGTCGTTCTGCGCGACGCGTGGTTCTGGCTCATCCCGGTCACGGCCGACATCATGAGCGTCGGCCTGGTGGTGGAGCGCGATCACTTCCTGCAATGCGGTCTTCAGCCCGAGCAATTGCTCGAGAAAACGATCTGCGAGACGCCGTGGACGGCCGAGCGCATGAAAAACGCGGAGCGCGTCACGCAGGTCTACGCCAGAAAAGACTTCTCCTACGCCATGAAGCGAATGATCGGGCCGAACTTCGCGCTGGTCGGCGACGCGGCCGGCTTCATCGATCCTATTTTTTCGACGGGAGTGTTTCTGGCCATGAAAGGGGCCGACGTCGCGGCCGACGCGGTCGAGCTGCGGCTGCGAGGCGGCAGCATGCGGCTGTTGCGAAAGTACGAACGAGCGATCAACCGCGCGCTGCAGCGCTATTCGCGTTTTATCGAGAATTTCTACCGCCGCGAATTTCTGGAGGTCTTCATGCAGCCACAGCCGCATTTCGGCCTCCTGCAGGCCATCGTGGGCGTGCTGGCGGGCAACATTTTCACGAAGAGCTTTGCCGATCTGATGCGCCTGGAGCTGTTTTTCATGCTCATCCGCATCCAGCGGCGGAACGGCATGATCGCGCCGCGGATCCATTGGGAACGCTTGAATGCCGCCGCATCTGTGTAAAATGAAAAAAAAGTCCTGAGTTCTGGGTCCTGAGTCCTGAGTGGGTTGGTCCGGTCTCAGGACTCAGCACTCAGGACTCGGGACTCAGGACTACCTGATGACAGATCTCAGACGAAAACTGAAAGAGCTGCTGATCGAACGCTTGAAATTCGAGGACATGGCGCCCGAGGACATCGGCGATAACGACCTGCTGTTCGCCGGCGGCCTGGGCCTCGACTCCATCGACGCGCTGGAGATCGTGGTCATGCTCGAAAGCGAGTTCGGCATTCGCGTGAAGAGCGAAACATCGGCGCGCGAGAACTTCCGGACCATCGCGGCGCTGGCCGATTTCGTCGAACAACGGACGGCGGAGCAGCAGCCGCAGGCCTAAGGAGTGCTGAGTCCTGAGTTCTGAGTCCTGAGTGGGTTGGATCTCAGGACTCAGGACTCAGAACTCAGGACTTCGATGAGTTGGCTTTCACAATTACCCCACCAAATCCCCTTTCGCGCGGCCTCGTCGGCGCGGCAGATCGACGCAACGACGATCGAGGGCGCTTTTCTGTGCACCGCCAACGACGACGCGCCCATCGAGATCATGGTTGCCGAGGCCATGGCGCAGCTGGCAGGTGGACTGGTGTTCCGAGAGGCGCACGGATTTCTGACCGGCATCGATGATTGCGTCATCGATCGCGCCATCGAGCCGGGCGATGTCATCACGTTCACCGTGACGCTGGACGCGCAGTTCGGCGGAACGTATCGGTTCACCGGAACGGGCGCGATGGACGGACTACAATGCTGCCGGGGCCGTTTTTACCTTGCGCAAACCTGATCCGAACGTCCGTATCGCAGTCACCGGCGCCGGAATCCTCTGCTCGATCGGCCGCAACAAAGAGGAAGTCTGGAAGGCGGTTGCGGAGTCGCGCGCCGGAATCCGCAAGCTGACGCGATTTCCGGGCGAGACCTTTCCGACCGATCTGGCGGCGGAAGTCGACCAGAACATCGACGCGATGATGCCCGTCGACCGGCGGGCTGCCAAGCGGATGTCGCGCAGCGACAAGCTCGCGGTGATCGCCGCGGCGGAAGCGATCGAACAGGCGGATGGAGTGCCTGTCGATCGCGCCATCGTGTCGACCGGCACTTCGACCGGTGGACTGGTGGAAGGGGAGGACTACTACTTCACCAGGCTGCTGCGCGGACGTCGTCGCGCGCCCGCGTCGCTGGTTTTGCAACAGCCGACCTCCGGACCCAGCGACGCCGTCGCGCGTGCCTTCAACCTCGGCGGCGGAGTGGTCTCGAATGCCACGGCCTGCGCGTCGGCCGGCGCTGCCATCGGAATGGCGGCCGACTATCTTCGCGCGCGACACGTGGACGCCGCCATCGCCGGCGGAACCGATGCGCTCTGCCGTCTGACCTACAGCGGATTCAACGTGCTGCAGGCCGTCGATTGCGAAGCCTGCGCTCCTTTTTCATCGCGGCGCAAGGGAATCACGCTCGGTGAAGGGGCCGCGTATCTCGTGCTCGAGCGCTGGGACGACGCCACCGCCCGCGGCGCGCACATCATCGCGGAGCTGTGCGGCTACGGCGCGACGTGCGACGCGCATCATCCCACAGCGCCGCACGAAGAAGGGCGGGGGGCGGAGGCCGCTATGCGCGGGGCGCTGTGCGATGCGCGATCGACGGCCGAGGCCATCGACTACATCAACGCCCACGGCACGGGGACGCTGCTCAATGATTCTTCCGAAACGAAGGCCATCATCGCGGCGGTCGGGAGGGGCGTTCCGGTTTCGTCCAGCAAATCGTATTTCGGTCACACGTTAGGCGCGTCGGGCGCGGTGGAGGCGGTGATCACCGTTCTCGCGCTCGCGAATCAGATCGCGCCCCCGACCCTTCGCCTCGAATCGGCGGCTGAGGACTGCCCCCTCGACTACATCCCGCACACCCCCCGGCCCATGCGCATGCAACACGCGCTGTCGAATACCTTCGGCTTCGGCGGAAGCAACGTATCGCTGCTTTTCAGGAGGGCGTGAGTGGAGGGCCCCTCATCCGGCCTTCGGCCACCTTCTCCCCGCAAGCGGGGCGAAGGATCTCATCAAAGGTGCCGCGAAGCGGCGGGTGGGGGGCGATGACGCGCATCGCGATCACCGGAATCGGCGTGATCGCGCCGGGCGCCATCGGCGTCGAGGCCTTCTCCGACTTGTTAGACCGCGGCCAGACGGCAGCGACGAAAATCGATCGCTTCGATACCGGGGGCCTGACCGCACACTCAGCGGCGGTGGTGCGCGATTTCGTGCCGCGCGATTTCATCGCGCCGATGAAACTGCGGCGCATGAACAATCTGTCTCGATTCGGCGTCGCGTCGGCCCGCCTGGCCATGAACGATCGGGGCAGCGAGTTGACAACCGCCGCCGGCGTCGCGATGGGGAGCGCGTTCGGCCCCGTGCAAACCTCCGTCGATTACATGCAGGAGTACGTTGAGAAAGGGGCGGCGCTGGCCCCGCCACAACTTTTCGCGGAGTCGGTCGCCAATGCGCCCGGAAGCCATGTCGGCATCGAATTCGGGCTTCGCGGATTCAACATCACCGTCACGCAACGGGAGTCGTCGGCGCTGGCCGCGCTCATGTACGCCTGTTCGCAAATCGCAAAAGGCGTCCTGCCGGCTGCAATCGTCGGTGGAGTCGACGAGGTCAGCGAGATCGTCTTCGCCGTCCTCGATCGCGTCGGCGCGCTCGCGCACCAGAACGGCGGCATCGACGAGTGCGCACGCCCTTTCGATCGCCGGCGCAACGGGATGGTCGTGGGCGAAGGAGGGGCGGTTCTGATCGCGGAGGCTTCACCGCGAAAACAGCCCTACGCCTTCGTGTCGGGCTTCGGGATCGCACGCGACACCACCGCCACCATCTCGGATTGGGGGTCCGGCGTCGACGCGGTGGCGAATGCCATGCGAGCTGCCGTAGAAGATTCAGAATTATCATTACATAATATCGATGCTATTTATTCATCGGCCAACGCCACAAAGAGCGCGGATCAGCTCGAGTCGCGCGCGATCCAATCGCTTTTTCGGGAAGTGCCGCCTGTCGTCGCCACCAAGGGCTGCTTCGGCGAATACGCCGCCGGCGGCGCGCTGCAGCTCATCGCGGCATCGCTGGCGCTCCGCGATCAGAGGCTGCACGCCTCGGCCGGATTCTCGGAACACGACGACGCGATGATCTCGCCCACCCGCGCGCAATCCAGGCGCGAGCTGCGCCACATCCTGGTCAACTCGGTTTCGGCAGGCGGCGGCATCGTCTGCGCCGTCCTCTCGCGTGAGGCTTCATGACCGAGCGTGCCGTGGTGCTGATCCCGGCATTCAATGCCGCCAAAACCGTCGGCGATGTGGTGGCCGCGACGAAGAAAATCATCGACGATGTCGTGGTCGTCAATGACGGATCACGCGACCAGACCGCCGCGGTCGCGCGGGAATCGGGCGCAATCGTGGTCGATCATCCGCACAATCGTGGAAAAGGTGGCGCCCTCAAAACCGGATTTGCCTACGCGCTCCAGCAGGGATACGACGTCGTCGTGACTCTCGATGCCGACGGCCAGCATCTTCCGCGCGAAATTCCGAAGTTTCTGCGGAGCCGCGAAGAGACGAAAGCCGATCTGATCATCGGCGGACGGGCCCATCTCTTCGGCGAGATGCTGCCGCGCCGCCGCCTCGCCAATCGATTTTCGGCCTGGTCGATCGCAAAAGCTTCCAAGACCGGCATCACCGATTCGCAGAGCGGCTTTCGGCTCTACTCCGCCAATCTTCTGCGCAACGTTCGCCTGCGCACGGAAGGCTTCGATCTGGAGAGCGAAGTGATCGTGCGCGCCGGCGTGGGCGGCTTTCGAGTCATCACCATCCCCATCGACCTCGGCTTCGTCGACGGGATCTCCACCAGCCATTACAAGCCGCTCAAAGACACGCTGCGGATTGCCTGGACCGTCACGCGCGCGCGCCTATTTTGGCGGTAGGTCTTTTCAACTAAAGTCGAAGTTCGAACTTCATTTGTCACAGCGCGGACCGCTCAAAGACACGCTGCGGATTGCCTGGACCGTCGCGCGCGCGCGCCTATTTTGGCGGTAGGTCTTGCAGCGAAGGTCGAACTTCGAACTTCATTTGCCCTAGCGCGGCACCGGCGCGGGCGTAGGCGTCGCGGTTCCCTCCATGTCTGCTTTGGTCAGCGGCTTTCGCGGCAGCATCTCCGGCCGGTTAGCGGCTTCCCAGACGAAAGTGGCCATGACCACCACCGCCTGCATCAAATCGTCGCGTTGGAGCCTTTCGTAGACGTCGTAGTTGGTGTGATGCGTGCGTTCCGAGTAATCGAGAGGATCCTGAATGAACTGAAATCCCGGCAGGCCGACGGCATCGAAGGACAGATGATCCGTCCCGCCGGTATTTCGCATCGTGACTGTCGTTGCGCCGAGGTCTTTGAGGGACTCGAGCCACGACTGAAAGATCGGAACGACGGCGGCGTTTTCCTGGGCGTAGACTCCGCGGATTTTTCCGCTGCCGTTGTCGAGATTGAAGTACCCAGCCAGTTTCGCGTGCTCGGGCTTGAGGGTGAGCGGACCGAGGTTGCGGCGGAACGCCGACGGCAGATCGCGCTCTTCCGGCGAGGGTTCGGGCCGCGATCCGAAATGTTCGGAGACGTACGCGCGCGATCCGAGGAGTCCTTCTTCTTCGCCGCTCCACAGCGCGACGCGGATCGTTCTTCGCGGCGGAACTCCGATTGCTTTGAGAACGCGCATCACTTCCATGGCCACCACGCTTCCGGCACCGTTGTCGGTCGCTCCCGTTCCGCCGTGCCACGAATCGAGATGCGCTCCCAGCATCACGATCTCGTTTTTCTTGTCGGTCCCGGGAAGCTCCGCGATGGTGTTGAAGACTTCGGCTTTGTCGACCGTGTGCGCGCGCACCTCCAGCTCGAGCTCCGGCGTCTTTCCCGAATCGAGGAGTCGAGCCAGCCGGCCGTATTGCTCGTCGGAGAGCACGACCGAAGGAACCGGATATTGCTCGGCCTCGCGATAGGTGCCCGCCCCCTGAACGTGATAGTTGCCGTAGTCGCCGGTGCCCGGGACAATCACCGCCAGCGGTTTTTCCTCTGCCAGAAATGGCAGCAGTGCCTTGAAGAATGCCCGGCGACGCACCGCTTCTTCGCGGGTTACCGGTGGCCGGGTGGGAATCTGATATTGACCGACGTCGGCCAGGGACTTGTCGTCGTAGCGCACGAATTGCGTTTTCTCGTGCGGCTTCAGGTCAGGCGCGTCGCCGAGGAGAACGAATTTTCCGGCCAGCTTGCCTTTGTTTTTTTCGAGGTCTTCCTTCGTCTCCATCTTCACCTTGACCGGCACGCCGCGAATGATTCCGTTCGTCGATGGAGTCCAGGCGCGCGGCAGCACCGAGAGCTGCACCGTGTCTGGCGAGGTCATCCGCATCGAGACGTACTCGTAGCTCCAACCCTTTCCGAAAGGAGCCCACGGCTCGAGGTGCGCGTTGGAGAGGCCGAATTCGGTCAGTTTGTCGCGCGTCCACTCGTTGGCGCGCTTCATGTTCGGCGATCCGGTGAGGCGCGCGCCCACGAAGTCCATCAGACCGGAGGCGATCTCCATGGCCTTGGAGTTGCGGAACTCTTCCTGCCGGATGCGGGTCTGCATGGTCAGGTCGGGAGATTCCGCAGCCAGCGCTGTCGCGGTGACGAGGAGCAGGGCGGTAATGGCAGTTCTCATAGCGGGCGCAATGATACGATTATGTCAACGTGCTACATCCCTCTTTTTTCAGGAAGTTCGACCTCTTCGCGGAGCTCGACGACCGCGAGCTTTCCTCCATCGCGGCGGTGGCAAAAGTCCGCCGTTACGCCAAAGACGATGTCGTTTTTCACGCCGACGAGAGCGGCGACATCTTCTGCCTGATCAAGGAGGGACAGGTCAAGGTCACCATGATCTCGCCGGAAGGGAAGGAGATCATCCTCTCCATGATGGGGGCGGGAGAATTTTTCGGTGAGATGTCGCTGCTCGATGATGCGCCGCGTTCGGCGACCGTCATCGCCACCGAGCCGCTGGAAGTCGTGACGATCTGGCGTAATGATTTTCTGCAGATTCTCCAGGAAAACTTCTCAATCGCCAGGAAAGTGCTTGCCGAATTGTCGAAACGCCTGCGCAGCGCCTCGAATCGCATCGAATCGCTGGCGACCATGGACGTCTATGGACGGCTGGCGCGGTTCTTCCTCGATTTGGCAGCGCAAAGCGGCAAGCCTCTCGATAACGGATATGTGGCCGTCACCCGGCCGACGCATCAATCGATCGCCAACATGATCGGCACATCCCGCGAAACGGTCTCCCGCCTGATCCATGATCTGATGCGGCAGAACCTGCTGCTCTCGGAGGGAAAGACAATCTATCTCCGCAAGAGCGCGCTCGATCAATTTCGCGCGGAGTTATAGGTTGCTCGGTTGCTGAAGGTTGCTGGGTTACTGAGCAACCAATGCTGACCATCCCAAATCTCCTCACGCTCCTGCGCCTGATCCTGATCCCGGTGTTTTTGTTCGCGTCCTTCCGCGGGATGTTCCTGGCCGCGCTTATTCTGTTCGTCACGGCCGCGGTCACCGACATCTTCGACGGCCTGATCGCGC
The DNA here is from genome assembly GCA_035636095.1 of Thermoanaerobaculia bacterium. Classification (GTDB taxonomy): domain Bacteria; phylum Acidobacteriota; class Thermoanaerobaculia; order Gp7-AA8; family Gp7-AA8; genus Gp7-AA10. Next base: position 5,358 of record DASPZU010000109.1, on the reverse strand, counting down.
GGCGGCTCAATCAGCGTTCGCGCCTCGGTGCCATCCTCGATCCGGCCGCCGACAAGATCATGCTCGTCTTCGGCTACCTCTACTACACATTGGCGCCCAATCTGCCGATGGTCCGCATCCCGGGATGGCTGACCTTCGCGGTCTTCGTCCGCGATTTTCTGATCATGATGTTCGCGTATCTGCTGTACACACGCGTGCGGGTGAATAAGTTTCCGCCATCGACGGCCGGCAAAATCTCGACCGTTCTTCAGGCCGTCACCCTCGGCGCCGTGATCGGTGCCAACGCATTCGTACCGCGGCTCCTCTCGTTCGCTGAGCTGATGTTCGGGATTGCACTGCTGGCCACGCTCATTTCGGGAGGCGACTACATCCGCCGCGCCAAGAGAATGTTGCTAGAATCCGCGGCTGCCTAGCCCGAAATAGTTGTTGCCCTGCAACAGTTAACAGGCTCCCGGCGCCTCCATAGCTCAATTGGTAGAGCAGCAGACTCTTAATCTGTTGGTTCCAGGTTCGAGTCCTGGTGGGGGCACCAAAAAGATCGAGTTGTCGGTGGTCGGTTGTCAGTTGTCGGGAATCGGTCGAAACTTGCGGACTGACAACCGAGAACTGACAACCGACAACTGGTTTTATGCGAAAGTGGCGGAATTGGCAGACGCGCTGGACTTAGGATCCAGTGGCCCAAAGCCGTGGGGGTTCGAGTCCCCCCTTTCGCACCAGCCCCGAAATTAAGAATTTTAAATTGCAAATGAAAAATTAAGAAAGGCCGTTGGCATCCTTCGTTCATTCTTAATTTTTCATTCGAAATTTGAAGTTTCTATGCTTCTAAATTACGAAGATCTTTCCTCCGTCAAGAAATCAGTGGAGGTCGAGATCCCCGCCGATCTGATCTCCAACGAAGCCAAGCGTGTGACCACCGAGTTCACGCGCCAGGCGAAGCTGCCGGGCTTTCGTCCGGGCAAGGTTCCGCCCAGCGTGGTTCGGACGCGCTTCGCCAAGGAGATCCAGGACGAAGTGATGACCCGTCTGCTGTCGCGCAGCTTCCGCGACGCGATCTCCGAAAAGGGCGTCGAGCCGGTCGGCGATCCACAACTCCAGCACATCGATCCGTTCATCGAGGGCGCGCCGGTCAAGTACAAAGCGCAATTCGAGGTCAAGCCGCACATCGAGCTTCGCGAGTATCGCGGCATCGAGATCGACGACCCCAAGATCGAAGTCTCCGATGACGACGTCGACAAGATGATCGAGCGCCTGCGCGATCAGGCCAGCGCGTATCGCGTCGAGAACGATCGGGGCCTTCAGAACGACGACATTGCCGTGATCGACATGACCACCGGCGGCGAAGGCCTCGACAGTGAAACGCGGACGGGACATTTCCGGCTGGGTGAAGAGACTCCCATGCCGGAATTGCACGACCTTCTGCGCGGGAAGAGGCCGGGTGAGAGCGGATCGTTCCACAAGAGCTACGGCCAGGATGCGTCGAACGAGAAGTTTCGCGGAAAGAGCATTCATCACGAAGTGACGCTGAAGGAAATTCGCGTTCAGGAGAAACCGGAAGTCAGCGACGAATTCGCCAAGAGCGTGGGGGGATGGGAATCGGTGCAGCAGATGCGCGAGACCATCGCCGCCGACATCCGCAAGCATCGCGAGTTCGATGCCCTGCGCGTCAAGCAGAATCAGATCGGCGAGCATCTCCTCGGCATTCACGACTTCGAAGTTCCCGATGCGCTGGTCGAAGAAGAGCTCGGGAAATCGCTGCAGAACTACGCGCGTTTCCTGGCATCGCAGGGAGTCGATGTCGAGAAAGCGGATCTCGACTGGAACAAGGTCGCTGATGACTTCCGTCCGGAAGCGGTCAAGCGCGTGAAGCGTTCGCTGATTCTGGAGGCCATCGCGAAAAAGGAAAACGTCGAGGTCAGCGACGTCGAAGTCGATGCCGAGATTCGGCGCGCCGCCAACGAGAGCGGCCGGGACGTTGCCGAGGTCAAGCATCGGCTCCGGCACGATGGTGGCTATGAAGCGCTGCGTGCGTCGCTGGCGCAGGAGAAGGCGCTGGCGCTGGTGTTGAAGAACGCCGTCACGAAGTAGCGCGGTCTCGAGGTCTCGCAGTGCCGCACCGCGAGACTCCGAGACCTCGAGACTTCGCTACCTCCCCATCCGGCTAGGTTTCACCGCGAAAAGAGTCCTCTACACTTCCTCCATGGTCCTCATTCCCATGGTTGTGGAGCAGACCAGTCGAGGCGAACGGGCCTACGACATCTACTCCCGTCTCCTCAAAGACAACGTCATCTTCCTTGGTCAACCCATCGACGACACGGTTTCGAATCTGATCATCGCGCAGCTTCTGTTTCTCGAAGCTGAGAATCCCGAAAAAGACATCTCGCTCTACATCAACTCGCCGGGCGGATCGATCACCGCCGGCCTCGCCATTTACGACACCATGCAGTACGTCAAGCCCGACATTCAGACGATCTGCATCGGACAGGCGGCTTCGATGGCGGCGGTGCTGCTGGCCGCCGGCAAAAAGGGGAAGCGTTACTGTCTTCCCAATTCGCGCGTCGTCATTCATCAGCCGCTGATCATGGGCGGAGGCCTCAGCGGACAGGCGACCGAGATCGACATCCACGCCAAGGACATCATGCGGATGCGGCAGCGGATGAACGAGATTCTGTCAAACCACACCGGTCAGGCTGTGGACAAGATCGATCGCGATACCGATCGCGATTACATCCTGCAGGCCGGCGATGCCGTGACGTATGGGTTGGTGGATCAAGTGATTGCGAAGCGCGAGTGACCAGAGTGGAACAGGCAGCTTCTTGACAGTGTTGGAGTCGCGTAGAAGAATCTGAAGACCGCAACAAAACGAGGGCCCAAGGCGAATGTCGAAGAAGGGGAACAGCGGCGACGTCCTGCGTTGTAGCTTCTGCAACAAGTCGCAGCGCGACGTCAAGAAGTTGATCGCCGGACCGACGGTCTACATCTGTGACGAGTGCGTGGACATCTGCCTCGACATCATCGCTGAGGATCGAAAGGACGAGCCGGGCACCCTGGAAGGCTCGGGAGCGCTGCCGAAACCGAAGGAGATCAAAGAGTTCCTCGATCTCTACGTCATCGGACAGGAGCGCGCCAAGAAGAAGCTGGCTGTCGCGGTCTATAACCACTACAAGCGCATCGATTACCACAGTCGCAATTCGCGGCAGGACGTCGAGCTGCAGAAGTCGAACATCCTGCTGATCGGGCCGACCGGCACCGGCAAGACCCTGCTGGCGCAGACGCTCGCGCGCATGCTGTCGGTCCCGTTCACCATCGTCGACGCCACCACGCTCACCGAGGCCGGTTACGTCGGCGAGGATGTCGAGAACATCATCCTCAAGCTTTACCAGGCCGCCGGGAACGACAAAGAGAAGACCCAGCGCGGCATCGTCTACATCGATGAGGTCGACAAAATCTGCCGCAAGGGCGACAACCCGTCCATCACCCGCGATGTCTCAGGCGAAGGCGTGCAGCAGGCGCTGCTGAAGATTCTCGAAGGAACCGTTGCCAACGTTCCGCCGCAGGGCGGACGCAAGCATCCCCATCAGGAGTTCATCCAGATCGATACCACCAACATTCTGTTCATGTGCGGTGGAGCATTCGTCGGCCTTGAGAATGTCATCGAGCGCCGACTGTCGGCGACGTCGATGGGCTTCGGCGCGAAGATCGCGTCCAAGCGCGACAAGCGGACCGGGGAGCTCCTGGCGCAGGTGCATCCGGAGGATCTCATCAAATTCGGGCTGATTCCCGAGTTCGTCGGACGGCTGCCGGTGGTCGCGACGCTCAACGAGCTGGACAAAGGCGCGCTCATCGAGATCCTCAAGGAGCCGAAGAATTCGCTGGTCCGTCAGTACCAGACCATCATGGGCTTCGAGAATGTGACGCTGAAGTTCACCGATGACGCTTTGGAAGCGATCGCGGGAGAGGCTCTGAAGCGGAACGTCGGCGCGCGCGGGCTCAAGATCATCATCGAAGAGCTGATGCTCGAGATCATGTACACGATCCCGTCGCAGGACGCCATCAGCGAGTGCGTGATCACTCGCGAGGTGGTCGATAACCGGAGTCAGCCGATCACCCTCTATCGAAAGGCAGGGTAGGGAAGGAGTTGCTGAGTTGCTGGGTTACTCAGTTGCTGCGGGTCACACGCAGCAACCGAGCAACCCAGTAACCCCGCAGGTGGGGAATGGGCCGTTGTTAGAGAGATAGAGAGTTCAATGTCCGATCAAACAATCCAACTTCCCCTGGTGCCGTTGCGCGACATGGTGGTCTTCCCATCGATGATGGCGCCATTCGTGGTGGGCCGGCGCGCCTCCATCCAGGCGCTGGAAGCGACGCTGTCGACATCCGAAAAAAGGATCTTCCTGGCCACGCAGCGCGATCCGAAGGTTGACGATCCCAACATGCAGGAGATCTACACCGTCGGCGTGATCGCGACGGTGGTGCAGAACCTCAAGCTCCCCAACCAGAACGTCAAGGTCATGGTGGAAGGCCTCACCCGCGCGGAAATCGTCAACTCCGAAGAGGCCGGGGGCTACATGACGGTGTTCGTGCGCGAGATCGATACCAAGGTCGCGCTGACGTCGGAAGTCTCGCAGTACATGCAGAAGCTGGTGGAGATCTTCGAGCAGTACGCCAAGATGTCGCATCATCTGGCCTTCGAAGGCGTGATGTCCACCCTCAAGCTCGACGATCCCGATCGCTTCGCCGACACACTGGCCTCGCACATCCTGATCACCACCCAGGAGAAGCAGCAGCTCCTGGAGACCATTTCGCCGTACGAGCGGCTGCAGAAACTGCAGGACTTCCTGGAGATCGAGATCGAAAAGATCAACATCGACAAGCGCATCAACTCCAAAGTCAAAAAGCAGATGGAGCGCGCGCAGAAGGAGTACTACCTCAACGAGAAGATCAAGGCCATCCACCACGAGCTGGGTCGCAAGGACGATCGCTCCGATGAGATCGAGGAGCTCCGCCAGAAGATCGAAGAAGCGGGCATGCCCAAGGAAACCAAGGAGAAGGCCATCCAGGAGCTCAAGCGCCTGGAAGCGATGCCGGGAGTCTCGGCGGAAGCGACGGTCTCGCGCAACTACATCGAGTGGCTGGTCTCCGTTCCGTGGAAGAAGGCGTCCAAGGAGATCAAAGACATCGACGCGGCCGAAAAGATCCTCAATGAGGACCACTACGGCCTGGAGAAGATCAAGGAGCGCATCCTCGAATTCCTGGCGGTCCGTCAACTGGTGAAGGGACCGAAAGGAACAATCCTCTGCTTCGTCGGACCTCCGGGCGTCGGCAAAACCTCGCTGGCCATGTCCATCGGCCACGCCACCG
>DASPZU010000108.1:0-7819 GCA_035636095.1 Thermoanaerobaculia bacterium | reverse complement strand
CGCGACTCATCGCGCGCGCTCCCGCCGCTCTTCAGTCGTGATGGCGATGATGTCGTTGAGCACGCCCGCTGCCGTGACGTCCGCTCCCGCCCCCGGTCCGGTCACCACCAGCGGATTTGTCTTGTAGCGTTTCGAATAGATCGCGACTTGATTATCGGTTCCTCGCAACCGTCCCATGGGCGACGATTCGGGAACTGCGCTCGTTCCGACGCGAATGCCCTCGCGATCGATGGTCGCGACGAAACGCAAGACGGATTTTTCATCGCGCGCCGCGGAGGCGCGCCGCGCGAAATCGTTGTCGAGTGACGCCAGTTTGCCGACGAAAGTCGCCGGATCGGGATCGTCGACCTTCGGACCAAACAGCGGCTCGAGCGCGATGTCGGCCAGCTCCACGCGCATGCCCAGGCTTCGCGCCAGGATGAGGGCCTTGCGCGCCACGTCCGTGCCGGAGAGATCGTCGCGCGGATCGGGCTCGGTGTATCCGCGCTTCCACGCTTCGTGCACGGCCTCCGAAAATCGGCGGCCGTCTTCCAGCGACGTCATCAGATATCCCAGCGTTCCCGAAAAACAGCCGACGATTTTTTCGACGCGATCGCCCGCTTCCTGAAGTTTCGCGAGCGTGTCCAGCACCGGCAGGCCTGCGCCGGCGGTGGCCTCGTACCGAATCGAAAGTCCGCGATCGCTGGCAGTTTGAAAGAGCCGGTCGTACTCGATCTGCGGGACCGCCAGCGGCTTTTTGTTCGCGAGCACGATGTGAAATCCGCGCTCCAGCGCTTCTTGCAGCAGCGGCGCTGTTTCCTCCGAGGTCAAATCGACCAGGATCGGACGATGCGACGGCAGGAGCCACAGCTCCTCGCGCATCATGGCCTGCACTTGTTTCAGCGTCAGCGGCGACGAGCGATCGAAAAGCCGGCCGCCGGAGGCTTTGTGGGCCGCCAGCTTCTGCAGCGCGGCCGCCGAAAATCCCGACTCCTCGACCTTGATGCCGCTGCGATCGGCGATGGCGATCACTTTCAGATCGGCGCCGGCCTTCGCGCGCAGCGGCTCTTCCTGCGCCACCAGTTGCGCCGCCAGCGCACGTCCGATCTGGCCGAATCCGAGGAGCGTGAGCTTCGATTCGCGACCGGAGATGTCGGCAAGGGGACGGATCTTGTCGAGCTGAAATTCGTTGTGCAACGCCACCAGCGCCGTCGTGGCATCGCTTTCTGTGACCGCGATGGTGATGTTGAGCTCCGACGATCCCTGCGCGATCGCGACGACGTTGACCTTCCTGCCGCTGAGCGCCGAAAACGTGCGCGCCGCGATGCCCGGTCGTCCGCGCATGCCCAGTCCAACCACAGCAATTAATGCGATGTGTTTCTCGGCATGAATCCGATCGATCAGCTTCATGCGGCGCTCGGATTCGAAGGCCGCCTGCAGAGCCTTGACGGCGTGATCGGCTTCGATGTCCGGCACCACGAAGCAGATGCTCGACTCGCTCGAGGCCTGGCTGATCATCGAGACCGAATGTCCGGCTTGCGCCAGCGCGGTGAAGGCGCGGCCGGCCACGCCGGGAACACCGATCATTCCTTTTCCTTCGATTGCGATCAGCGCCTGACGATGAATGGCGGCCAGCGCTTTCACAGGATAGGCGCCGGGCTTCACGTCGCCGGCGATGCGCGTTCCGCTCGACTGGGGACGGAATGTGTTGCGCACGAACAGCGGGATGCCGCGATCGACGAGCGGGATCATCGTGCGCGGGTGCAGCACTTTCGCGCCGTAGAACGCCAGCTCGGCCGCCTCGCGATAATGCACTTCGCTCAGCAGCCGCGCATTCGGAACACTTTTCGGATCGGCGGTCATGAGGCCGTCGACTTCCTTCCACAATGTGACCGATTTCGCGTTGAGGCTGCGCGCCACAATCGCGGCCGAGAAATCCGATCCGCCCCGGCCCAGCGTCACCACTTCGTGGTCGGGTCCGCTGGCGATGTAACCCGGAATCACCACCACGTCGCCGTCGATCCTGGCGGCCGCGCGCTCACATCTCCGAAAATTCGGCCACAGACTTCCGAGGCGTCGCTCGGTGAAGATGAGATCGGTGGCGTCGACGTACTGCGCGCCGACGAATTCCGCGAAGATGCGCGCGATGAGACGCTCCCCGCGGGCGACCAGTGCGTCGGCGGCGCGCGACGTCAGTTCGTGGAGCACGGAAATGCTGTCGCACATCGATCGCAGCTCGGTCGTCACTTTTTCGATCTCGGCGTCGAGGCGCCGGTCATCGGGCATCAGCGCCGCCACGACCTCGCGATGTCGCACCGCGAATTGCTCCGCTGCGAACTCGTACGCGATGCGATCACCGGCCAGCGCAGCGCGCGAGGCATCGAGCAGTAGATCGGTCACACCCTGCATCGCCGACACGATCACCACCACACGCGCCGGCGCGGCCCGCACGTGTTCCGCCGCGACCCGAAGCGCCTCGGCATTGCCGACCGCCGCGCCGCCGAATTTGTAGACGTCGACCGATGGACGCACGACAGGAGCATACAATCTCGCGCCATGTGGACCAGCATTCGCGAGTTCAAAGACATCAAATACGAGCGGACGAAGGACGGCATCGCCAAGATCACCATCAATCGTCCGGAAGTGCGCAACGCCTTTCGCCCCCAGACCGTCAGTGAGCTGAAGGAGGCCTTCGACCTCGCCCGCGATGACGGCGAGATCGGCGTCGTCATTCTCACCGGCGAAGGCCCGGAGGCGTTCTGCTCCGGCGGCGATCAGCGCGTGCGCGGAAGGGCTGGCTATGTCGATTCGAAGGGCGTTCCGCGTCTCAACATCCTCGACGTTCAGAAACAGATTCGCAGCCTGCCCAAGCCGGTGGTCGCCATGGTCGCCGGTTACGCGGTCGGCGGCGGACACGTGCTGCACGTCGTCTGCGATTTGACGATCGCCGCCGAGAACGCCCGCTTTGGGCAGACCGGACCGCGCGTGGGGTCGTTCGACGGCGGACTCGGATCGGCGTACCTCGCGCGCATCGTGGGGCAGAAGAAGGCGCGCGAGATCTGGTTTCTATGCCGGCAGTACGACGCCAAGCAAGCGCTCGAAATGGGACTCGTCAACGCTGTCGTGCCGCTTGCGAAGCTGGAAAAAGAGACGCTCGAGTGGTGCCGCGAGATGCTGGAGCTTTCACCGATGGCGCTGCGATGTCTCAAGGCGGCCATGAACGCCGACTGCGACGGGCAAATCGGTCTCCTCGATTTCGCCGGCAACGCCACCCTCCTCTTTTACATGTCGGAAGAAGGACAGGAGGGGCGCAACGCCTACGTCGAGAAGCGAAAGCCGGACTTCAAAAAGTTTCCGCGGTTTCCGTGAAGGCCTGGATTCTCGCAGCGCGGCCCAAAACGCTTTCGGCGTCGATCGTGCCGGTGCTGGTGGGCACAGCGCTGGCGCAATTCGTTGATTGGGTCGCGTTCGGCTGCGCGCTGTTTGGCGCGATCTTCATTCAGATCGGAACGAATCTCGTCAACGACGCGCTCGACTTCAAGCGCGGCGCCGACGCCGCCGATCGACTCGGACCATTGCGCGTGACACAAGCGGGCTTGTTGAGCGCAAAGACAGTGCTGATCGGCGCGATGGTCTGCTTCGTGATTGCTGCGATTTGCGGCATCCCTTTGATCATGCGCGCCGGATGGCCGCTCGTCATCATCGGCGTGGCATCGATTGTAGCTGCCTACGCGTATACCGGCGGTCCCTATCCGCTCGCCTACCACGGCCTCGGCGAATTGTTTGTCCTGGTTTTTTTCGGATTCGTCGCTGTCGGCGGCTCGTACTATGTACAGCGGTTGACGATGGATGGACGCGCGATCGTGGCAGGCTTCGCGGTCGGTTGCCTGGCCGTCGCTCTGCTGGCGATCAACAATCTGCGCGACGTGAACAGCGACCGCACCAGCAGCAAGATGACTCTGGCCGTTCGCTTTGGCGAAAAATTTGGGCGATTCGAGATCGTATTCGGTGTGCTCGCTCCGTTCATCGCCATCGCGGCCGTCAACTGGTATCCGCTCATTGCGCTGCCGCTTGCAGCCCTCGTTTTGCGATGCGTATGGCGAGCGAAAGGAGCTGAGCTCAATGGTTGTCTTGCCATGGCCGGCGCGCTGCAGTGGGTCTTCGGCATTCTCTTCGTCATCGGAGCGCTCCTGTGATTTGGCACTGGCCATATGCGCTCAGCGACCGTCGCCGCGGCGCACTGATTCGCGTCGGCAGCGGCTTCGCGGACGTGCATCCGTGGCCCGAGCTGGGCGATGCGCCGCTCGAGACGCAGCTCGATCTGCTCCTTCGCGGGGAGACTACCCCTCTCACAAAACGCTCGCTCGAGCTCGCGAAGATCGACGGCGCGGCGCGCGAACGCGGCATCAGTCTGTTTGCCGGCCTGCACATTCCGCTTAGTCATTGGCCGGGAAGCGATCCGCCTCCGCAGTTCGATACCGCGAAACTGAAGAGCATCGATCGGATTCCCGATCGCGTCCGGCTGCGCATCGACTTCAATGCCCGGCTGCGTCCGGAGGAGTTTCTGATGATTGCAGAAGGTCTGCCGCTGGATCGAATTGATTTCGTCGAGGATCCATGTGCGTATGATGGAGCAACGTGGGGCGCGCTTCGCGAACAGACACACCTGCGATTAGCGCTCGATCGTTTTCAGGCTGAAGAAGGCATTGATGTTCTGGTGGTGAAACCGGCCATTCAGGAAATGCCGCAGACGCAGAAGGAAATCGTGATCACGTCGTACAGAGATCACCCGGTTGGCCAGTTCGGCGCGGCGTACGTCGCGGCCAAAAATGCGCAGCGCGTCAGCCCGCGATGTGGTTTATTCACGCACGTGCTTTACGAGCGCAATGACTTCATCGAAATGATCCGCAGCGACGGCGCGCGTCTCCTCCCTCCGCAGGGCACGGGAATCGGATTTGACGCGCTGCTCGAGCGTCTGCCCTGGAAGAAGCTGGCATGATCGAGTGGTCGGGCAATCGCACCCACGTTCTTCTCAATCCGCGCATGCCGCTGAACGACCAGGAAAAACTCGAGCGACGCGGGCGCTCGGCGCGGCTGCCCGGTCACATCATCATCGCGACCTCCGGCAGCAGCGGCGGATTGAAGCTGGTCGCATTATCGAAAGAGGCGGTTCTCGCTTCGGCGGCGGCCGTCAATGAGCGTCTCGAGGCCACCGGAAATGACGTCTGGTGGTGCTCCCTTCCGACGTTTCACGTCGGAGGTCTCGGCATTTACGCCCGTGCACATCTGAGCGGAGCGCGGGTCATTTCGATGTCGTGGGTTCCTCAGGTGTTTGCGACGACCGAGGCGACGTTGGCGTCGTTGGTGCCGGCGCAGGTTCACGATCTCGTCAACGCCGGCCTCGAGCCGCCATCGCGAATGCGCGCGATCCTGGTCGGCGGGGGCTCACTGCACGATGACCTCAATGAGAAAGCGCGCGCGTTAGGCTGGCCGGTTCTGCCGAGCTACGGCATGTCCGAGTGCAGTTCGACCATCGCGGTCTGCGATGTCCTCTTGTCGCATATCGAGGCGCGCGAGCAGGATCATGGACGTCTGGCATTTCGTGGGCCCTCGCTGTTTACGGCCTACATCACCGATGCTGGCGTCGTCGATCCGAAGGTCAGCGGCTGGTTTCTCACCGACGATGTGGGTCAGGTCGATGGGCGCACTTTGCACGTGTATGGACGTCAGGGAGACTTCATCAAAATCGGCGGCGAGTCGGTCGATCTCGCGCGTCTCGACCGGGTCCTTGAAAGCGTGCGAGGCTCTGTCGACGCCGCGATTGTTGCAGTCGTGGACGAGCGGCTCGGCAACGTCATTCACCTCGCTTCTACCAGCGACGCCGAAGACGTGATCCGGAAGTTCAACGAATCCGTTCTGCCCTTCGAGCGCATCCGCGATAGTCACCTCGTCCCCTCCATCCCCCGCTCATCCCTCGGCAAGCTGCTCAGGAGCGAGCTGGCCCGACGGCTGACCTCGCAGCGCAACGACGATCGCAACGCCGTAGAGCGCCCAGAGCGGGACCGCCAGTAGAGCGATCAATCGGCGATTCACGTCAGGTGCGGCAGCATTCGCGAACCACCACGGAAACTCGCGTGCCCAGATGGTGTACGTCGCAAAAAGAAAGACCGACAGCGCCACCGCAATCATTGTGGCCGGGGGCTTGGGGCGCTTCCAGTAGAAAACAAATAGACACGCCAAGGCCACAATGACGATATAGCGGCCATAATGCGCATAGAGCTCTGCCCAGGCGCGACTATGCGTAAGAAAACCCAGGCCGCAGAAGCCCCACTCATAGCCACTGCCCGGATATTGGAAGACATTGCGTAACACGGCGGTCCCGCCCGTCAGCACGGCCGGAACGAAGATGAGGACTAATGCGGTAAGGGAGGTCAACACGAATAAAATGCGACGTCGCCAATCCAGGCTTATGAGAAAAAACGGCGCTAATGGCAGCGGCGCGATCTTGATCCCTGACGCCAGCCCGAACAGCGCACCGGATGTTGTCCATACCGATGCGACGAGCAGAGCCATCATTGTGGGATCCGCGGTGCAGTGAAAACCTGACAGGAAGATTGCGGCCGGCGACACGAAGAAAAACGCGGCGGCTTCCTTGCTTTTGCCGAGCCTGCACAGAAGTGCCGCGGTTGCGCAGTCGGCAAGCGTCTGTAGCAGCCGGAAGGCGTCGGAAAACTCGAGCCCGACTGCGGAACCGAGCCGATCCGCCGCGTTCATGATGGCGCCGGAGAGGGGCGGGTGGTTCAGATAAGGAGCATATTGATAGGCTGGGCCGATGCCGTGGCGCTCGGCGAGATGGGTATAGGCCATGAGGAGGAGGGCGTCGGTCGAGCCGAAGCTGGTGGCGATCAGGATGAGGCGAACGGCGAGCGCGGCCGCAAAAAGGCTGACCAACCCGGCTTTCGACACCGCTTTCGGGTAGCAGTTCGGCCTGCTAAGCGCCGAGTGCATAAGAGTTTGGGCAAAAAGCGTGGAATAGGGGGCGGGGGAGAGGCGTTGTGTTGGGTCCCGAGCGGCAAAGGTCAGGTTGGAAATAAGCAGTGATTCGTCGAAGTTGTAACCATTTCGCGGCGTCCAGCGTTCTTTCCAGCCGAAAAAAGCCATCCGAGTTGAACGCAATTTCTTCTCATGTCAGGAGATATTTCGCTTGACACGGCCGGGAGGGTCTGGCAATCTAGCCGCCCTTTCGCGGACGCCAGTTCCTTGACAACTGAATAGGATAGACAGACAAACAACGTGATTCCTTTCGAGAATCGGCTGTGCACAGCGATGTGTGCAGCGATCTCAAAAGACAGTTCGTATCCAATTACGAACCGAATAACAAAAACCATCAGTCGTCCAGACTGATGTCAGAAATCAGACTCAAAGTTATCGCAGTCGAAAGGCTGCAGAGTTCAACTGGAGAGTTTGATCCTGGCTCAGAATGAACGCTGGCGGCGTGCCTTACACATGCAAGTCGAGCGAGGCGGCCCGCAAGGGTCAGTCGAGCGGCGGACGGGTGAGTAACGCGTGGATAACCTGCCCAGAGGTGGGGGATAACCCGGGGAAACTCGGGCTAATACCGCATGATACCGAGAGGTCAAAGGGGGCTCGCAAGGGCTCTCGCCATTGGAGGGGTCCGCGTCCGATTAGCTAGTTGGTGGGGTAATGGCCTACCAAGGCGACGATCGGTAGCCGGCCTGAGAGGGTGATCGGCCACACTGGAACTGAGACACGGTCCAGACTCCTACGGGAGGCAGCAGTGGGGAATTTTGCGCAATGGGCTAACGCCTGACGCAGCAAC
>DASPZU010000107.1:0-52852 GCA_035636095.1 Thermoanaerobaculia bacterium | reverse complement strand
GGGGGGGGGGTGGGGGTCGGCATGAGGGGCGGCAACTCCTGGGAGAAGGCCACCGTCGTCTCGGCCGCCTTCGGCTGCGGCGGTGCGACGAAACTTCCGCTGCTTTCGCCGGCCTCGGACAAACTCGGCGAGGGGATCTTCTTGCGAATCGCGATCGTATCGATCAGCAGCCCGGTTGAAAAAACGAGAAGCTCGAGTGAGCCCGGATCAAACTTGGCGAGGTCTTGTTGCGTGACGTCGACGTAGACCGCGGCGGCGACTTTGTCCTTGATCACCATCGGAACCAGAATGGCCCTCACCGATCCGCTGACGCCCAGGCGGGTCGAAAGGTTGTTGCCGTCCCAGACGATGACGTGCTCGTACTTCAGAACGCGATCGAGCTCCGGAATCAGACCCGGCGCAGCGTTGAAGCGCTTGACGTTTTCGTCATTGCCGCCGTGCGCCGAGAAGCCCATTCCTTTCCATCCGCTGAATGTTTCGCCGCGAAGGATCAAGAGAGCCGCGCGCGACCCGAACTGCACCGATTGCTCGAGCAGTGCGTTGAGAACGTCGACTTGTGACTTGCCCTGCTCGACCGACTGGATCGCCTTCTTGACGCGCGAAACATCCGCCTTGGAAGGAGCCTCTTTCGGCTTGAGGCTGTTCTCGAGATCGGCGATCGTCTTCTTGATGTGGGGGAGAAAGGTGACGGAGCTGACGTCCGCCTGGATGCTCTGAACGGCGGCCTTCAGTTGTTGATCGACGGCTTCGCGAATGTCGTCGACGGAGGAGCGCATTTCGCCCACGAGTTTCTCGAGCGTTTCGCGAACGTGCGACTCGATCGAGGTCGCGACGTCGTCGCTCCTCACCGCCATAAATCCTCCCAGTTCTGTAGCTTGACGCTTGCAGGCAAGGCCGTCGCGATTATAACGCAGTCATGATGTGCTACTTTGTGGTGCAGTGCGGCGACTGTTGATCATCCTCGCGCTGTTCGGCGCATCGTGCGGCGCGAATGACGCTCCCGATCACGCATCCGAGTGGCTTCGCGTCCTGAGCCGCAAGAAGGCGGCTGTCGCACCGAATTCGACGCAGCTCACCAGGCAGATCTACGCCGATTCGCTGGCTGCCTTCGTGGCGCGCAATCCGGAACACTCGCGAGCGCGCGACGTCTATCGCCGCGTGCAACTCGATTTCGCGCATGAGCTGGCGTCTTTCGGCAGGCATCAGGATGCGATTCGTTTCTACCGCGCGGTTCTTGCGAACGACCCGCGCAACGACGAGGCGCTCCGCGGGCTGGCGGCGTCGCTCGACCGGCTCACCGTGTCGCGGCAGAAATTGCTCGCGCTCGAAAAAGGCATGTCGCAGCACGACGTCGCCCACCTCCTCGGCAAACCGGTCCCGGGATGGACGGCGCGCACGAAACGTCCCGATTGCACGATCGAGGCGTGGTACTACCGGACCAACGACCGCGGCGTCGCCGGCGTCTACTTCCGCGACGGCACGCTGTTCGCGGCCGAAGAGAACTCTCACGCCAAGCTGGTTCCCCTCATCCAGTCGGCATCGCGCTGAGCGGAATCGCGCTCCGCCGTCCGCTGTTCGTTAGAGCATGCCGTTGTACGAATACCAGTGCGCGCAGTGTCAGGAGCGGGTGGAAATCCTGCAGAAAATGTCGGATTCGTCCTACACGCATTGCCCGAAATGCGGCGCGAAGATGCGCAAGCTGATTTCGTCGCCGGCCATCCAGTTCAAGGGCTCAGGCTTCTACAAAACCGACTACGCAACGAAGAAAACAGAGACTTCCGAAAAGAAGAGCGAGTCGAAAACCGATTCGAAGAGCGATGGGAAAAATCCGTCAACTGAAAAGGCGAGCTGACTCGCTGCTCGAGGAGGTCTTTCGCTCTCTCTTTGAAGAGATCGACACGGAGAAGATTCGTCGCGATGTCAGCGCGCTCAAGTCGACCAGTCCCGATTTCGAACGCGCCGATCAGGCCAAGACGCTGGTGCGCCGGACTGCCATTCGCTGTGCCGCCGCCGGAGCAGTTACCGGGCTCCCCAGCGGCCTGCTGGCGCTCGGTAGTCTGGGCGCCGATCTGGCGTATCTGATTTTCCAGCAGTTCCGGCTCATCGTCGGCATCGCGACGATCTACGGGCACGAGCCGTCGCACCGCGAGCGATTCGGCGAAGCGATGGCGTGCCTGGCGTACGCATCGGGCGTCGGACTTGGAAAACAGGGAATCGCGACCGTCCTCGAATCGGCGACCGCCGAGGGTGGGATTGTGGCCGAGAAAATTGGAACGCGTTTCATGCGGGAGCGGCTCGCGAAAGTGGTCCCATTCGTCGGGGCGCTCTCGGGTGGCGCGCTCAATTTCATGTCCGTGCGAGCCGTGGGAAAAGCGGCCATCCGCTATTACGAATCCCGAGTCGAGGACGCGGTCGCGGACGAGATTTGGGCCGACGGTGATCGGGAACACGCGTGATGGAATGTGTCCTCAGTGACCCGCGTTTCCCGACCTGACCAACATGTCGAAATCCGCAGCCGAACCTAATCTGGAGGTGCGCTCAGGCTTTGTCGAGCGCCGCCGACTGCGCCGGATTCGCATGATCGTCGAGCTGACCCACAACCTCATCAGCGCCGACATGACGGTCACCTGCCGCGAGGCGCGATGCCTGGTGCAGTGCGCGCGCAAGGCGATCCTCGATTTACATCCGCACTTCGAAGAGCGTTACGAACGCGTCATCCGGCCGCACTTCGAGCGCGTCCTCGCGCAACGCTGGCCGACAGAAGTTCCGCTGAGCCCCGACGACTGCGACGTCGTCAACTAACGCGTTCCTTCCTCCAGTCTCTGCACCACCGCGATATTTCCAAACTCCCGCTTTGCTCTCTCGACTTCCGCACGTGCGCGGTTGCGGATGTCATCGTTGAGATAGCCGATCCGTGGATCGTCCGGCACGAGATAGCGATATTCGAGATTCGCCAGCACTGGTGGTGAAAACGCCGCTCGGCGCGCGAAGACCATCGCGGCATCGTCGAACGCGATGAGCGCCCAGTCGCGGCGCCGGTACCGCACCAGCGAGGCCGGCAGCGAGCGCCGGGTGCCGCTCGCGACATCGACCACCTCGATGTGCTGGCTCTGGTATTCGTCGACGGCGAGATCGATACGGTACTTCTGCAACAGAGCGTGCCAAACGCGGCTGTCGCGGCGCGCCTGGGCATCGAGAGCGATGAAGTCGCGAAACAGCTCGTTGCGGCCGTCGGTCAAAACGCGCCGCTGCGGATAGAAAACCCACTCGAGGTAGCCGCCGAACTGGTCGACATTGTAGATGTTGCCGGGGAGCCGCAGGTGCGCGACCGCGCGCAGCGGGAAGCGCTCGGCATCGACGCCGGCGGCATGATCGGAATGTGCGTAAGCCCAGCCGATCGGGAGAATCGCGGCGACGGCGCAGACGATGCTGGCGTTTCGCGTCAGCCGCGGCGTGATCAGCAGCAGCGGCAACGCGGCGAAGTACAGACTCTGATTGCGAACGTGCTGGATCGCGAGTCCGGCCAACAACACGAAGATTACGAATCGCCACAGATCTTTTCGCGCGACGAGAAAAAGCACGAGCGTGATTGCCGTTGTCAGATACAGCAACGGGAAAAGCGATGGCGAGCTCGGCAGCCACTCGGCGTTGACGAATTCGCCGCTGCTGACGAGCTTCGTCAACTCGAGTGGCGCGGCGATCGCGCGCCATCCGAACGGATTGATGAGCAAAGCGACCGCGCTTGCAGCGACGACAATCCACCTTCGAGTGTCGATGAGCAGCGTCGCCGCAGCCAGAATTGGCGCGAGCAGCGCCGACGGATGGGTGTTGATCCAGATGATTGTCAGAATCGCGTAGGCAATCGCAAGGCGCGGCAACGTCAATCGCGATTGCAGCAATGCCAGCGCGCAGACGATCAACAAAGCCGCCGCGGCCGCGGGACGCACGCCGAGTCGATCTGAAGCGCCCAGGAATGCGACCGCGGAGATCAGAAGAGCACCGCCGATGTCGGATGCGCTGAACCAGAACGCGATCGCGAAGATCGCGCCGACGAAAAGCGCGTTGACATACGACACACCGCGCAATCCGGCGCGCGACTCGACTCCAAAGGTCACCACTTCCCACAGCCATTCGCCGTTGATCCACGGAACGTGCGCCGCGGCCAGCGTCAATGGGTCGTAGACGGGAAGGGCGCCATGCTCGACGATCCACCGGCCGGTCGCCAGGTGCCAGAAAAAGTCGTAGCTGCGGATCGGACCGATTGCTGCGCCCGCGACGAGGATGAAAAACGCGACCGCCGCGAGGCGTCTCGCCATTGCGGCGAGTATAGCGTTACGTTCGCGGCGTCGATGCCGGGGTGGGCGGGGGTGGCGCGGGCGGCAGGGGTGGGGTCGGCGGCGCGCCGTTGTCGACCTTGATGTCGCCGTTGACCGTCGAAATCTTCAGCGCGTAGCGCCCGCCATTTACATCGCCTGAAACGCGGCGGCTGCCCGGATGTGAGTGGATGTTGAGCGGGAACGCCGCTTCGAAATCGCCGTTGACCTGCGAAAAATCGCCGGTGAACGACGCGCTCGGCGGCAGGATGGCAATGACGCGGCCGTTCACGGTCCCCAGTCGTGCGCCGTGGAAGTCATTCAGGAACTTTGCCTGCACCCGTCCGTTGACGGTCCTGGCAGCGACTTCGTTCGATCCCGTCGCTTCGATGTCGACTTCGCCGTTGATCGTTGTGGCTGCGGTCTCGCCCGCGATCGCTCGCGTCTCGATCCGGCCGTTCACGGTGACGAGCTTCAGTGCCACGCTGGGCGGAACGCGCAGCTCATAATCGACGCGGACATCGCGTCCCCATCCGAAATGAATTCCGTGCTCGTGCATCGTCCGAATTGTCAGCGTGTCACCGTCGAGCTCTGTTACGAAGTAGCCCTGGTAGTCCCTTTTCGGATCCGGATTCACCCCGCGCGCGTGAACGACCGCGACCATACTGATCTCGCCGGGCGAATTGCCGTCGACGGCGATCGTTCCGTTGACCTCATGGACATCGAGTCGTGTGATTTTCGTGGCCGGCCACTTGTTCTCGAACCGCGCCGTGTGATGTTCCAGCGGCACGCAGGCAGCCAAGGAACTGACCGCCAGGAGCGAATAGACAAATCGAATGCGAGGGTTCATAGGTCCGCTCACCGTCTTACGATACTGCAGGCACAGAGTTTCATGAACGCGTCCCAGACGACCCTTTTGCGCGTGGCGGCCTTCCTTGTGGATGCGCTGTCCATCGCCATCCTGTTGATTCTGCCGGCTTCAGTCATCAGCTACCTTCTGGCCTGGCTGGGCGGAGCCGTGCGCGGGATCACGATTGTCTGGGGGGTGGCGGTGGCGGTTCTGGTGGTCGGAATGCTGCTGCGTGACGGCTACCGTGGCCGGTCGCTCGGCAAACAGATGCTCGGTCTGCGCCTGCTGACGCCACAGGGGGAGGGCTGCGGATATGGCCGGTCGGTTCTGCGCAATCTGCCGCTCATCATTCCGATCTGGAATTTGCTCGAGGTCGCTCTGGTCGTCGCGGGCCGGCCGCGCACCGGCGACCGCATCGCGCGCACGACGGTCACCGAGGAGTGAGCTTGCGCCCGGTGGCGGCGCGGATGAATGCGTCGCGAAGCGAGCGCCGGACGTCGAACGCGAAGGTGTTCTGTTCGCCGAAATCCTCTCCGATCAGAATGACCGACGGCGGATCGACGAGACGATAGGCCGCCGACAGGCGATCGAACGGCACGATGACGCGTACGCGATCGTACACATAGCGATCAACAATTTCTGCATGCCTCAATGTCTCGGCCGCGGTATCGCGGTAGGCGCGCGAAAGTCCGCCCGTTCCCAGCTTCACGCCGCCAAACCATCGGGCCACGACCACCCCGACATCGAAGAGATCGCCGATTGCGGAGAGAATCGGCCGCCCGGCGGTGCCGGATGGCTCGCCGGCGTCGGAGGATCGCGCACGCCCGCTTTGGAACAGCCGAAAGGCCCAGCAATGATGGGTGGCGTCGAAGTGGTGTTTAGAGATCGCATCGAGCTCCGCGAAGAATTCCTCTTCCCGCGCCACCGGAAACGCGATTCCGAGGAATTCGGAGCGTTCGATTTTGTGCGTGCATTCGACGCGCGCTCGAACAGTGCGGTAGTGGTCGTCTATATCGCGCTCCGCTCGCGAATGGGATGCGCCATCGCGAGCTCGACAATACGCTCGATCACGTCGCCGTGCGACATCTCCGGCTTTGCCTTTCGCGCCGCCATGGTGAATTCCGCGCGGCTGTCGAGCCAGGGATTTGGATTCACTTCGATCACGTACGGCGTTCCGTCGTCAGGCAGGCGCATGTCGACGCGCGCGTAATCGCGGATGAGCAGCGCGTTCCAGGCGTTCATCGCGACCTCATGAATGCGCTGCATGACCTCTGCGTTGCGGGTTACGTCCTCAGGAACGAATTCGCGCGCCTCCTTGAAATCGTGCTCCCACTTGGCCTCGGTTCCGGCGATGCGAGGGAGGTCGGGCGGCAGCTTGGAAAGGTCCCACTCGATCGGGGGCAACACCTGTGGCGGATTTCCGATCATCGAAACGTAGATCTCACGGCCTTCGATGTATTGCTCGACCAGCGCCGGATTGTGAAATTCGTTGTGAATGTATTGCACGCGCTCCATCAACTCTTCCACGCTGTGCACGACCGATTTGGCGTCGATGCCGATCGAGGCGTCCATGGCGGTCGGCTTCACGATCATCGGGAATGCGGTCAGGCTCGGATTTCCCTCGACCCGTCCGGGCGCGATGATGACGAAGTCGGGCGGGTTCACTTTGTGAAAGTCGAACAGCTTCTTGGCGAGTGATTTGTCAGTCGCCAGCGTCAGCGCCAGCGAACCCGATCCGGTAAATCGCTTTTCCAGCAGCTCCAGAACAGCCGCGATCCGTCGCTCTTCATCGGGCGCGCCGCCGAGGGATTCGCAAATGTTGAAGATGAGGTCGGAGTCGTCGTCTTCCAGTTGTCGCACCAGCTTTTTGATCGGCGCTTCGGCCGCCAGCAGCTTCACCGAGTAGCCGCGTTTGGTCAGCACCTTTTCGATTTGTGTGCTGACCAGCTCCGGAACTTTTTTACCTTCCGCCAGTTCTTCCTTGCGAACGCTTCTCTCCTGCGCGTCGTAAAGAACTGTGATCGTCGGTTTCTTTTGGCTCGGCGGCATGCCGGATTCAGCCGTGTACAATGCGCGCGCCATGTTCAAGATCGTCGAGCTCTTCGCGCGGGAAATCCTCGATTCCCGCGGCAATCCGACGATCGAAGTCGACTGCCATCTCGACTCCGGCGCCCTCGGCCGGGCCGCGGTCCCCTCCGGCGCGTCGACCGGTTCGCGCGAGGCGCTCGAGCTCCGCGACGGCGACAAGAAACGCTACGGCGGAAAGGGTGTGCTGCAAGCCGTGCAAAACGTGAACGAGGCCATCGCGGGCGAAGTCGAAGGGATGGACGCGCGCGAGCAGGCCATGATCGATCTGGTCATGAAACAGATCGACGGCACGGAGAACAAATCGCGCCTGGGCGCCAACGCCATGCTCGCTGTTTCCCTCGCGGTTGCGCGGGCGGGCGCGGAAGCTGCCAGCATGCCGCTCTTCGAATACCTCGGCGGTCCCGGCGCGCGAACGCTGCCGGTTCCGATGATGAACGTGATCAATGGCGGCGCGCACGCCAGCAACAATCTCGACATCCAGGAATTCATGGTGATCCCGGCCGGCTTCCAGACCTTTTCGGATGCGCTGCGCGCCGGTGTCGAGACCTTTCACGCGCTCAAGAAGATCCTGGATGACAAGAAGCTGACCACGGCCGTGGGCGACGAAGGCGGATTCGCGCCCGATCTGCAATCGAACGCCGAAGCGCTCGATCTGATCCTGACCGCCATCGACAAGGCCGGCTACAAAGCGGGCGAGCAAATCTTCCTGGGCATGGACGCCGCGGCCTCCGAGTTTTTCTCGAGCGGGCAGTACGCATTCGAGGAGAAGAGGCGCTCCAGCGCCGACATGATTAATTATTACGATAATATTAGACGAAAATACCCAATAATCTCGATTGAAGACGGCCTGGCGGAGGGCGACTGGGAGGGGTGGGAGGCGTGGACCAGGGCCATGGGAGCACAGACGCAGATCGTCGGCGACGACATCTTCGTCACCAACACCTCGATCCTCGCGAAAGGGATCGAACGCGGAATCGCGAACGCGATTCTGGTCAAGGTCAATCAGATCGGCACGCTGACCGAGACATTCGAGACCATCGAGATGGCCAAACGCGCCGGATATCGCACGGTCGTTTCGCATCGATCGGGCGAGACGGAGGATTCGACGATCGCCGATCTGGCCGTCGCGACGAACGCCGGTCAGATCAAGACGGGATCGGCGTCGCGAAGCGATCGCGTGTCCAAATACAATCAGCTCCTTCGCATCGAGGAGGAGCTGGGCGACGCCGCGATTTTCGCCGGCAAGGCGATCTTCCGCGCTCTGTCAACCGTCAGGTGAGAACTTCGAACTTCTTCTTCCGCCCCATTTGACACTGCTCACATTCGTCAATACATTGACCGTATGCCTGATGCCGAGCGAGACCTGGTGTCCGGCGTGATTCAGCTCGCCAATCTGCTGACGCGCCGGCTCGGGCCGATCTTCGAGCGCGCCAGGGTCACGCCGCAGCAGTGGTCGATCCTGTCGATGCTGGCGGAGTCGGAAACGTCGATGACGCCGGCCTCGATCGCTCGAAAGATGATGGTCTCCAAACAGAACATGACCGGCATGATGGTCCGTCTCGAGCAGCTCGGCCTGGCCGAGCGCCACGACGATCCGAAGGACCTGCGCTCGTCGCGCGTGCAGCTGACGCGTCGCGGCCGGGCGCTGGTCGAGAAGCTCCGCCCTGCCTATCAGGAATGGCGCGGGCGGCTGGGGCGCGATCTGCCCGAGCGCGAGATGGCCGCGCTCACGCGGACTGTCGATCGGCTGATCGCCGAGCTGGAGCAGCAGGCGTGATGGCGCGATTGCGTCCGGCGCGCTTGGCCTGATACAGCCGCTCGTCGGCCGAGTGAAAGAGCTCGTCGACTGTCTTTCCGTCGCTGGGGAACATCGCGCCGCCGATGCTGATGGTCACCGCTTCGCCGTTGGCGGGAGCGGGGAGTGATTCGACCGACGCGCGCACGCGCTCTGCGATGGTGGCCAGCGCTTGCGGCTCGATCTGCGGCACGATGACCGCGAACTCTTCGCCGCCGTAGCGCGCCGGAAAATCGACCATGCGGACCGCGATCCGCAACGCACGGGCCACGCGCTGCAGCGCGTCATTGCCCGCCAGATGCCCGTGACGATCGTTGTAGAGCTTGAAACGATCGAGGTCGAGCACCAGAACTCCGAACTGCTCCGGGTAGCGGATGGCGCGCGCGATTTCAGCGTCGATGCGCTCGCGAAAGGCACGGAAATTTGGAAGATCGGTGAGATCGTCCGTCCGTGCGTGCGCGCGGAGCTTGTCGGCCATGTGATTGAACGCCGTTCCGAGCTTCGCGATCTCGAGGTCGCCGCTGACCGGAGCGCGAGCGTCGAGATCGCCCTCTGCGATTTTTTCGGCGGCGCGCGAAAGATCCTCCAGCGGCCGCACCACTCTTCGCAGCGTGATCTGCACTGCCGCGAAGCTGCACATCGCCACGATCCACGCCACCGCCAGACCGGCCCACAGCAGGTCGCGTGACGCAAGACTGAACGTAATCGCGAACAGCGTCATCGCGAACGCAGCTGTCAGAAGCAGGACCCGCGTGCGCAGCCGCATGGGTCTCAAACGCGGACCTCCTGCGCGGCGCGCTCGCTCGCTGGTGCGAATGTGTTGAGGCGCTGCGCAACCTCATGGACTGCCAGAACGAAGGACGCATGACTCCAGGTCAGCGGAGCGACCGACAGCGGTTTGCCGGTATACGGATCGACCTGCTCCGGCAGGACGCCACTCGGCAATGCCCGCTCGGTTGCCCACTGCAGGATCTCGATTGCCTTTTTGAGATCGTCGGTGGTTTGCGCTCGCCGGGCGTACCAGAGCGCGCACGAAAGCGTGCAGAGGATCCAGGGATTTCCTGCCACGTTGGGCAAATCTTTCGAAACCTGAAAGTAGTAATCGTTTTCGTAACGCGCGATGCCGCCGATGGGGGTCTTCACGGTCAGTCGGCCGACGACCTGTTCCATGGTCGAGACGATCTTCGGATCGCCGGCTTCGAACATCCCGAAGATCCACAGGCCGGCGATAGAGGAGTCGATGGTGGTATCGAAGGCAGTCTCACCTTCGCGCGAGACGTTGACCATGCGCACGAACCGGCCCAGTTTCGCGTCGAACATCACGCGTTCGGTCGCTTCGCGAATCTCGGCCGCAGCGCGGCGGTATTTCTCGGCCAGCGAGGGCTCGCCGAATGCGTCGGTGAAACGCGCGGCGGCAGTCAGGCCGGCCCAAACGGCGGCGACGGTGAAGGCCGCAATTCCCCGCCGCTCTTCCCACAAGTCGTACGAGGGGGCCGGCAATCGCGTGTGCGTTTCGCGATAGCGCGCCAGGAAGTCGCCGATCGTTTTGACCATGGGCTTGTACAACGGTTTGATGAATTCCACGTCGTGGAACTTTTCGAAATGCGTCCACAGTGCCCAAAGGATCAAGGCCGTTTCGTCTTCCTGAATCGGAAGCTGACGCTTTCCATCCGGCGACATCCATGGATGCCACGACGATCCAACCGATCCGTCCGGGTTGTACTTGTGGAGGACGAAACCCTCGGCCGTCACGAGCTTGCTGCAGAACTCGAAGAAGCGCCGCGTGATCTCGGCGTAGCCCGCCTGCAGCAGGGCCACCGTCACAATCGCGCCGTCGCGCGGCCACATGTAGGTGTAGGTGTCTTTTCCGAACTGCACGATGTCGGAGTCGGTGGCCGCGATGACTGCCCCGTTGTTGTCGACATGCGTCCGGATGATGAGCAGCGATCGCCGATAGAGGCGCTGAATGTTTTGTGGCAGCCTGGAGACGTCGACGTCGTTCCTGGCCCACAACCGCCAGTAGTCGCGCGTGCGCTGCAGGAATGACGCTGGACCGCGCTCGCGCACCATCGCGTCGAGGGAGGAGACTTCGCGGTAGGTTTTTCCGAATGCCCACCAGATCCACGCCGTCTGGGTCGCCGATGGCTGCAGCTTGTACTCGATCATGCCGGTGGCATCGACCGATCCCTGCGCAATGGCGTTGCGCTGCAGATTCCCATCCTCGGCATCCCGCCACGTGCCCTGAAAGCCGTCGCGTTCTTTCGCGCCGATGGCGAACGACTGAAATCCGAATTGATCGTCCATCGATCCGTTCATCAGGACATAGCGGGGTCCTTTGTAGGCCACCAGTCCGTTGAATTCGGGATCGAAGAAGATCGTGTCGCCGATATTGTTGCCGCACAGATGCGGATCGAAGTGGATGTAGAGCCGGACCGAGCGCGCGGTGGGCTTCAGATTCTTCAGTTCGACCCGCCGCAGAAAAAGATCGCGATCGAAGTCGACCGTGTCGCTGATGGTCATGTCGAGGCTCAACGACGGCGATCGCGCAACCACGCGCGTCACCAGCGAGTCATCGTCGTAATCCATGGTCTTGATCCACGATGGATTGCCGATCCAGGCAAACTTTCCGTCGCACCAGACGCCGAAAAACGAGACGTCGCCGGCGGTCTGGTTGTCCTGGCCGACGTGCGGGTAGTAGACGTCGCGGATGTTGTACTCGTGATCGAAATTGATCATGAGGTTCCCGTTGCCGATCGGGAGGTCGCGAGGCATGAAAACAAGGATACTTGGTCGGTGATCGACCTCAAATCGATTTACTTTGGCGCTCTGGAAGCCTGTGCGCCGGAGCTCCTGGTGGGACGCGTTTGGCGGCCGGACATGCCCCGCAACGTCGTGGCCATCGGCAAGTGCGCCGGCGCGTTGCTCGACGGCATCCCTGACTATGACGACGCGTTGATCGCGATTCCGGAGGGCTACCGAAAACCCCGCCGAGGTCGGCGGGGCTCCACCTACGTGGGCGGACATCCGCACATCACCGAGGAGTCATTTGCAGCGGGGCGCGCGCTGCTCGAGTTTGTGGACGCGCATGAAGACATTCTTTTTCTGATCTCCGGCGGTGGATCCGCGTGTGTTGAACTTCCGCTGACGCCGTGGTTCGGCGAGCGCGATGTCATGGAAAGCAATGACCGTCTGATCAAAAGCGGCGCGTCGATCGGTGAGATCAATTGCGTTCGCAAACATCTCTCGGCAATCAAAGGCGGCCGGCTCGGCGCGCGCGTGCGCGGCAGCTCCGTCACCCTGATCTACTCCGATGTTTCGTCGGGCGCACTGGCTGATGTCGCGTCCGGCCCGACGCTGGCCGACCCGACCACCAGGCGCGACGCGATCAAAATCCTGAAGCGCCTGGGTGGATTTGACCGGATCGTCACGAAATTGTTCGACGACGCATGTCCCGAAACGATGAAGCGCGTTGATCATTCGACCGTAAAGTTGATCGCGGACAACGACACCTTGACTGCTGCCGCCACATCGATCGCGCCACGTGCTGTGTCTTGCCAGCAGCAAGTCGAAGGCGACGTTGCAGAGGTGGCGGCATTTCTTCTCGATCGCGTGAATCGGATTGAGCGCGGTCAGGTGCTCGTCGCCGGCGGCGAACCGACTGTTGTGATCCGCGGCGACGGCAGAGGAGGACGGTGCAGCGAGCTGGCGGTGCGCGTCGCGCTCAATGCCACCCAAGCGATCGAAGCTTTGTTTGGAAGCTCGGACGGTGTCGATGGCAACAGCGGCGTTTCCGGCATCAGAATTTCGCTTCCGGCGGCCTTCGACCGCACAATGGCGGAGCGAGAGCTCGCCGCTTCGAATTCATTTGCCGTTGCCGCAGCGATGGGCGAGCCGTTGACGATCGTCCCGTCCGGTAATAACTTGCGCGATCTCTATCTTTTGGCTCGTAGTTAGCACCCAGCTGCGCCTATCGAATGGAAGTAAACGACGACCCGGTCGAGGAGCATCACCACAGATCGGCGCGAGAGCGCCAGAGGCGTGGCCCGATGTGGGGATGCCTCAAGTGGTTGATCGGCGCCGCCATTCTCTTCTTCCTCATTCTCTTCCTGACGACTGGCGGCTTCTGGATTTTTATCGGCACACCCAGCTTCGCCAATCTGGTCGCGCTTCGCGTTGCATCGACACTCGAATCGCGCCTCGGACGCAAAGTGACCATCGGCGCCGTCGTCATCGACCGCGTGCATCTGTCGAAGGTCGTCCTCAAAGACTTGCGCGTCGCGAATTCGCCGGGCGCCGTGAATCCGTATTTCGCGACGGTAAAAGAGATCACGATCACCGGCGGCGTCAATTCATTTTGGGGCCGTCAGATTTCGGTCAACCGCGTCGACATCGTCGAGCCGCACCTTTTCTTCGAGATCTATCCGGCCGGCTCCAAGCTTGTGCACAACTTTCCGCACTGGAATCCCGGACCGAAGGGCCGCTACGACATCTATCACCTCTCGCTTCACAAGATGTTCATCACGCAGGGGGGATTCGATTTTCTCGATCGACGACACAACATCGCGGCTGGCGCCACCAACATCGCTTCCACCGTCGACGTGACGGGCCAGGACGTCTACGCCGGCACGGGCAGCAGTCCGCTGCTCCGCGTTCGTATTCAGGACTACGAACCGTTCGACATGAACATGCGAGGACAGTTCCGTTACGCGCCGGGCGTCCTGGAGCTGCAATCCGTCGCCCTCAATGGCGGACCGGATCTGAAGGTGTTTCTGAAAGGCCGCCTCGATCCGCTGACCGACGGCGTTTACAACCTGCGATTGACCTCGGCGCTGGGACTCAATCGCATTCAGCAGATCTTCCGCGTGCAGCGATCGCTCGAGGGAATCGTGCAAATGGATGCCGCGCTCCGCGGAAAGCAGGGGACATTCAAGCTCAACGGCGGCTGGATCTCGTCGCGAATGAAGGCCGATGTGTACGCGCTGGCTGATGCGCGCGGAAACATGAACATCACCGACACGCGCGCCATCGTCGACGTCGAGCGCGCGAGCTACGGCGGCGGAACGATCGCTGCGCACTACACGCTGCCGCAGTACTCCGAGCCCTATCCGATGTCGGCGGACCTCCGCTACAACGGCGTGTCGGTCGAAAAACTCTTCTCCGATTGGGGGATTCAGGACAACGGACTTCGCGCCGGCGCGATGGGGCGCCTCAGCTATCACTGGAAGAAGGACAAGCTGCTCGAAGGCGGCGGCGAAGGGACCGCCACGCTGTCGAAGAACGCCACCGCGTTTTCCGGCGCGAAGTATCCAATTGCAGTGGGCGGATCGACCGACTTCGCGCTCGACAACGGCGTGGTGACATTCCGGCGCGCCGATCTGGAGACCGACAAGTCGAAGGTCGCCATCGCCGGCAAGTTTCGCATCGCGGACGCATGGACCGATGTGGCCATGAAGATCCACAGCGACGATTTCTCGGAGCTCGACCGCGTCGGCTACAACTTCGCACACTCCGCCGGCAAGAAGACGTACACGCTCCTCGGTCTCGGCGGCGCGGCCGACATCAACGGCTCGGTGCAGGGTCGCATCAAAGCGCCGGGAGTGGTCGCGCACATCGCCGGCACTGCAACGAAGTACAACAACGTGCTTCTTGGCGACAGCGATATCGATCTTCACTACGACGGCGTGCACAGCACGCTGCGATTCGATCGCGCCAGCTTCCGTGAGGGCGGACGCCTCTCGCTGACCGGCACGGTCGCGTTTCCCGAACGCGGACCTTCGCCGCGATTCGACATCGCGGTCGATGCCACGAACTATCCGGTCGATCGCGCAGTTTCGGCGGTGAATCTGAAGTTCGCCGTGGCCGGCCTCGGAACCGGCCGAATCGTCGTCACCGGAACACCGGACGCCGGCAAAGTGACCTTCGCATCGTTGACGGTGACCCAGGCCGGTGGCGCTACGCTCAACGTCAGCGGATCGACAGAGTGGCAGCCGGGCAAGGGCAACGTGGTCTTTGATCTGACCATCGACGCAAAATCGTTTCCGGTTGCCGACATCGTCAAGTTCCTCGACCTCGGCACCCTCCCCGTGACCGGCCAGCTCACCGGCAGTTTGAAGATTCAGGGTCCGAAGAGCGGGCTGGAAGGCGCGGGAACGGTGACGGTCACCAACGGATCGATCTACGGCGAGGCCGTGACGCAAGCGACGGCGAATATCGCCTTCACCAAGGGAACGTTGAAGGCCACCAACGTCAGCGTGATTGCGCCGGCAGGAACGGCGACCGGCGAGGCCGAGCTGAATCTCAACACCAATCAATTCAACTACTCCATCCAATCGAGCTCGATCGACCTTTCAAAACTGAAAGCACTCTCTACGGTTGCGGCTCTCCTCGGCGGAAACATCACGCTGACCTCGACCGGCGGCGGGACCTTCCAGCAGCCGGAGCTGGAAGTGAACGCCACGCTCAATCAGGCCACGCTGCGCGGATTGAATCTTCCGCCCGGCTCACCGCCGCCGACGATGCATCTCGCGCTTCACAATGGACAACTGGTGGTGCGCGGCTCGGTCGCCGACGTGATGTCGATCGAAGGGAACGGCGCGATGGCGACGGATGGAGCGCTCAGCGGAACGGTTGTTGTCCGCGTTCCCGATCTCGCGAAGCTGTTGTCGATCTCGCCGAATACGGCGTCGATCCCGGCCAGTGGGAATCTGACCGCCAATGTGCAGCTCGGCGGTAACACCTCATCGCTGGAGGCCTTGCGCATTGACGCGACGTTCCCCGAATTCAACGTCAAGATTTCGGAGCATCAATTCACGCCGGTTCGGCCGCTGCACGTGGAATTGCGAAACGGGCAGCTCGTCTTTGATGCTTTTCAGTTTGCGCTCAAAGACACCGCGTCGACCTTCGGCATCGCCGGCTTCGTCGAGATGAGAGGAGCGAAGCGCGTGAACCTCGATGTGCGAGGGACGCTGGAAGCGGCCCTGCTGCAACTGTTCATCAAAGACGTTCGGGCCGACGGCCACATCAACGTCGCACTCGGACTCCATGGAGCGTTGCCGACGCCCACGCTGTCGGGGACTGCAGAATTCCGTGACGCGCAGGTCCGCTTCGCCGGATTCCCGCAGATCATCGACCACATCACCGGCACGCTGCGGTTCCGCGAGGATCGCGTCGACATCGATTCGCTGAAACTGACGCTGGGTGGAGGCACCGTGACGGCCGGCGGCTCCATCACTTTGGCGGGATACAAGCCGCAACGGGTCCGAGTGGTGCTGCAGGGAACCGACGTCGCGATTCGTTACTTCGAGGGCGTCACTGTTCAGGGCAGCTTCAATCCGCTCGTCATCGCCGGCGACGCGAGCCGCATCACCGTGCAGGGCGACATCGACGTCACGCGCGGCCTTTATTTCAAGGACGTCGACCTCGGCAACGCAATCCTCGGCGTCATCCTCGCGCGCAAGACCGTCACCCCCATCGTGGCGGCTTCCTGGCAAGACAAAGTCTCGCTGGCGGTTCACCTCACCGCGGCGCAGGGCACGCTGGCGATCCGCAACAACATCGCCGACGTCACCGGCAGTGGAACCATCGACGTCACCGGCACGCTCGCCAATCCTGCCATTCTCGGCGAAGTCACACTGGACGAAGGCGGCAAGGTTCGATTCCAGAACATCGATTACCAGATCGTTCGCGGCACGGTCAGTTTTCAAAACCCGTTTCGCGTCGATCCATTCTTCGACGTTACATTGGAAGCGCGCGTCAGCGGCGGAATCTCGGAGATCGAGTCGGGACCGCTGACGGTAACGGTCAACATCACCGGCACGATCGATCGCATTTCACCGAGCATCACCTCCGATCCTCCCGCCAGCGACGTGACACTCTTCTCGCTCCTGGGCCTGGGAGGTCTCACGACCAAGAACGGGACGCAGGAACCGACCAACGCCGCCCTGGCGGGACGATCGCTGTTGTTTCAATCGGCAGCCCGCCTTCTCGGATCGCGCGTGCTGCCGTTCGTCGATTCTTTTTCCTACGATGTCAGCGGCCTCGATACCAGCGGCGATCCCGGTCCGAAGGTCAGCTTCGAGAAGCGCATCTCGGAAAACTTCAGGCTGTTCCTGGTCTACAACACCCGCGATCAAAAACGTCGCGTGGTGATCGAGTGGCAGGTCAATCCCGAATGGACAGTCGAATTCAAGCGCGACGAGATGTCGAGCGAATACGCAACCGATGCGCGCTTCCGCAAGCGTTACCAAGGGCATTGGACGTGGGGAAATCAGGGCAACAACGCCATGGCGTTTTTCGCGCACTTCATGGAGCCGCCGAAGCGTTCCAAGCCCCCGGCCACCCGCCCCCCCGTCCCCCCGCCGCCCGGCGCGCCGGTGGTGACGGCGATCAGCTTCACCGCTGATTCGAAATTCGATACGACCGTGTTAGGCCAATACGTGTCACAGCGTGTCGGCGAGCCGCTCTCGACGCGCGAAGTTCAATCATCGATCAAGAGCCTCTTCGACACCGGCGATTTTCGCGACATTCGAGTCGATTCGAAGCCGAGCGACGGCGGCGTGACGCTGACCTTTGCGCTGTTCGTGAACTATCGCGTCGCGGAGATCAAGTTCGATGGACTGAATGGGGCCGATCGCGATCGCGCAACACGCGAGCTGACATTCCACGTGGGCGATGTCCTTTCACTGAACGCCGTCGATCGCGGCGCAGTGGCGGTACAGAGTTTTCTCAATCGCTCGGGATACCTGGAAGCGACCGTCGACCCGGAGACGAATTTCTCGCGAGATCAAAGCCGGGCCTCGGTGGTCCTGCACGTGGACAGGGGGCCGCGCGCGACTGTCGGAACGGTGCTACTCGAGGGCAACGCCGCGCCGTTCACCCCCCAGGATCTGATCGGGCAAATGCGACGCGGACCCGGCAAAACGTTCCAACTCAACGACGCGCGCCTCGATGCCGATCGTATCCGCAATTTCCTCGTTCGACGCAATTATCGGAAGGCTGACATCCGCTTCCTCAACTACACCTACAACAAAGACACCAAGCAGGTTGCCCTTCGCTATCGAGCCATCACCGGTCCGATCGTGCAGGTTGAAGTGGCCGGCGTTTCGAAAGGCGATGTGAAGGGTTTGATTCCGTTTCGAAAGAATCAGGGCTACAGCGAGGACGCCATCGAGACGGCGTCCAACGAGATCGTCAAGAGCTACCAGAGCCGCGGATACTTCAACGCCGCCGCCGATGCCGAGGAGAGGCTGGTCGGCAATACCTGGGTGATCACATTCCACGTCAATCCGGGGTTGCGTTACCAGCTCACGGCGGTGACGTTCAGCGGCAACGAGAAGATTTCCGATAAACAACTTGCGGGCGTGGTGACGACTTCTGTCCCGGGCGGCATTCGATCGTTTCTGGCAAGCCTTCTCCGCCGTCCGACCGGCGTGACCAAGGCGCAGATCAACGCCGACCGCGACGCGATCGAGTCGTATTACCGGCTCAACGGATTCTCGGAGGTTCAGGTCGAAACTCCGGTCGTGAAGACCAACATTGGCGGAACGATGACCGTCGATTTTCCGATCGTCGAAGGGCCGCAGACGCTGCTCGCCGACGTGCGTGTGGAAGGCAATCAGCAGGTCGCGACCAAAGATCTTCCCGATCTGCAGCTCAAGCCGGGCGCTCCGCTCAATCCACAGCTCGAGCGCCTGGACATCGTGGCGCTCCAGACGTTCTACGGCGATCGTGGAAACACCGAAGTGCAGGTGAAGCCGCGGGAAGATGTGAGCGCTGACAAAACGTCGGCGACGGTCACCTACGTCATCGCCGAGGGCCCGGAGATCAAAGTCGATCAGGTGATCGTGCGCGGTAACACCTACACCAACAGCAATGTGGTGTTGAAGCAATCGGATGTCGATAAAGGCGATCCGTTCAGCTACACCGGCATTCTTCAAGCGCAGCGCAATCTCTATCGCCTCGGTATCTTCAATCGCGTCGATGTGCAGGCGGAGCAGGTCGGCACCTCCGTCTCCGATCGCAACGTCGTCATCTCGGTCGAAGAAGGCAAAGACCTGACCGTCAGCGGTTCGCTCGGATTCACATCGCCGATGCAGAGCGGCATCAGCAAGGCGTCGCTGCTCGGCTCGGCCAGCATTGCGCATCGCAATCTCTTCGGAACCGGCCGTTACGTCGGACTCGAAGTCATCGAGACGCAGAATCGCTCTCGGCAGGACGCCTTCATCACCTACCGCGAGCCGTTCGTCGGTCCGTGGGAGGTGCCGGTGCAATTGACGCTGTTTCAAAGCGACGATCTCCGCCGCGGCTCGCATCTGCGACAACGTGGAACATTCGTCGAAGCCTCGAAAGTCGTCGGCCTGCAGACCCGATGGTCGGTACGCTACGAGTATCGGATTTCCGATTGCATCATCGAAAGCCCGGGCGATGTTTGCGACCAGGCGCTGCACGCCTTGCTGCCGGGGGTCGATCGGTCGATCACCAACATTCGCATCTCCAGCCTGACGCCGACATTTTTCTGGGACAAGCGCGACGATCCGCTCGACCCGCATCGCGGCTTCTTCACCAGCGCCTCGGTGCAGTACGCGTTTAGAGCGCTCAACGCCGATGCGCATTTCCTCAAAGAGTTCACGCAGGGATCGTGGTATCTGCCGGTGACGCAGCGCAGCGTCTTCGCGGTGTCAGGGCGTGTCGGATTGATTCAACCGCTGGGACAGATCGTTCCCCTCAGCGAGCGATTCACGGCCGGCGGCGAATCGTCGCATCGCGCGTACGCGCTCGATCTGTTAGGCACCCTCTGCCTCGATCCGGACAACCGAAATTGCCGTCCAACCTTGATTCTTCTGGAAGACGGCAAGGTGGCGCCCATCGGCGGCAACGGCTTGCTGGTGGCCAACGCGGAGTATCGCTTCCCGATCTTCTCGACCGTCGGCGGCGCGATTTTCGCGGATGCCGGAAACGTTTTCGCCGACACCGCCATCAGCCTGGGCGACCTTCGATATGGAGTCGGAACCGGCGTGCGCTATTTGTCGCCGGTCGGTCCGGTGCGCTTCGATTTCGGCTGGAAGCTCAAACGGCAACTCAGCGGCTGCGAGACCCCGATCGTGCTGCCGGATTTGTCGCGGGTGTGCGGGCCGGGAACGGGCAAGCAGAAGTTCGAGAAGCCGTTCGCCTGGTTCATCACGCTCGGCTACGCCTTTTGACGTCATTCTGAGCCGCGTAGACGACGAAGAATCTCGCCGGCGAGATCCTTCCCCCGCTCGGCGGGGTCAGGATGACGGAGTCAGAACGAGACGCTGTCGGCCGCCGCGCGCGCCCGCTCCGCTTCCAGCGCTGCCACGCGACTCCGAAGATCGGCGATCTCGGTATGCAGCTTCGTCAGTTCGTCCTTCAGCGCCTCGCGGGCGAATTCCTGCGACTTCGCCTGCAGTTTCTTCAGTTGTTCTGAGGAGAACTGGCTCAGCCCACCGAAAACGTCACGCAGGGCCTGTTCGAAATCACTCGGCATGCCTGCCAGAGCCAGCAATTGAAGTGCCACGCGCCTTCATGGGAAAATTTAGGCCGGTCTTCTCCGTGGAAATCCGAAGTTTCGCTGATTTCTGGCCGTATTACGTCCGCGCGCATTCGCGCGAGCGCACCCGCGTCCTTCACGCCATCGGCTCGGTGATGGCGATCGTCATGCTCGGCATTGCATTCGCGATCAGCCTCTGGTTTTTGATCGCGGTGCCGCTGGTCGGCTATGCCTTTGCGTGGTACGCGCATTTCTTCGTTGAGAAAAACAAGCCCGCCACATTCGGTCACCCGTTCTATTCGCTGGCCGCCGATTATCGGATGACATTCCTGATGATGGCCGGCCGCATGGACGAAGAAGTCGCGAAGTACGCGATCAAGCTATAGTTCGGCGCTCAATGCAATGGCCGCCATTGCGTTATGCCGACTGGAGCGATACCTGCGAGACACTGCATCTGTGGACGCAGGTGGTCGGTAAAATCCGGATGGAGAAGATGCCGCCGATCAATCACTGGTGGCACGTCACGCTCTACATCACCTCACGCGGTTTCGGAACATATTCGATCCCCGACGGCAATCACGCGTTCGAGATCGACTTCGACTTCATCGCGCATCGGCTGAGAATCGCGACCAGCGACGGCGCGACTCGCGACTTCGAGTTACGCCCGATGAGCGTCGCCGACTTCTACGGCACGATCATCGACGCGCTGGCGGCGCTGAATATCGCGGTCAAAATCAACACGCTGCCATCCGAGGTCGTGGATCCGATTCGGTTTGAAGAGGACCGTCAGCACAAGTCATACGACGCGGATGCCGCCTCGCGTTTTTGGCGCGTTCTGCTGCAGACCTGCCAGGTCATGACGCAATTTCGATCGCAGTTCATCGGCAAGGTCAGCCCGGTCCATCTCTTCTGGGGCGGATTCGATATGGCAGTGACGCGCTTTTCCGGACGTCGCGCGCCCGAGCACGGTCCCATGCCGACGCTTCCGCTTTCCGTTGTTCGCGAAGCCTACTCGCACGAGGTGTCGAGCGCCGGCTTCTGGCCGGGAGGGATGGGATACGACGCCACGTTTTACGCCTACGCCTATCCCGCACCCGACGGTTTCGCGAAAGCGAAAGTTCAACCTGCGGACGCGCGATACGACGATCCGCTCGGCGAGTTCCTCCTTACGTACGAATCGATGCGGAACGCGCGCTCGCCGGACGACGCGCTCATGGAATTTCTCCAATCGACATACGATGCCGCCGCAGACCTCGGTCGCTGGCCGCGGCTGGAGCTCGAGCGTCAAGGAGTCAGTCATGGGAATGCTTGACGGAAAGACCGGAATCATCTTCGGCGTCGCGAACAAGCGCTCCATCGCGTGGGCGATCGCGCAGGCGCTCTCGCGTGAAGGAATGCAGCTGGCGTTCACCTACCAGGGCGAGCGGCTGAAGGAGAGCGTCCAAGAATTGACGACCAGGATGGAAGGTTCGGTTTTGCTTCCCTGCGATGTGACCGTCGATGGCGAAATCGATGCCGTCTTCCGCGCCGTGGGCGAGAAATTCGGCAAACTCGATTCTTTGGTTCACTCGGTTGCCTTCGCGCCGCGCGAAGATCTCGAAAATGAATTTGTGAAGACGACCCGCGACGGATTCAAACTGGCGCACGACATCTCCGCCTACTCACTTGTCGGATTGACGCGCGCGGCGCTGCCGCTGATGGAAAAGGCCGGTGGCGGATCTGTCCTCGCCATGACGTACTACGGCGCGGAAAAAGCGGTCGAGGGCTACAACCTGATGGGCGTCGCGAAGGCGTCACTCGAAGCCACCATTCGCTACCTCGCCGCGAACCTCGGTCCCAAGAACATTCGCGTGAATGCGATCTCCGCCGGGCCCGTGAACACTCTCGCCGCGCGCGGCATCAAGGGCTTCACCGGAATGCTGAAGCATCATGCCGAAAAGGCGCCGCTGCGCCGAAACGTCGAGCTCGAGGAAATCGGCAATTCCGCGCTGTTTCTGCTGTCGCCGATGTCGTCGGCAATCACCGGCGAAGTTCTGTACGTCGACGGCGGCTACAACATCATCGGGTTGTAAGCGAAAAACTCTTGATCAGATTGACCGCAGGCAGGTGCTGGAGCGAGACCGTTTTGGCACCGGCAGGGGGAACGTCAAATGTCGCGACTGTCTCCATTTTTAGCTGGTCTGTGCGGAGAATCGACAGTTGATAGGCGTTTGAGGGAAGGTTCTCGATGATCGCGACACCCCGCCCCTGAGGATTGACGTAGATCCGTGCGGAGCCCTGGGGCGAGGTCGCTGTAAACGCCTTCGTCCCCGGCATTGCGAGCACGGTCATCTCGAAATTGAGCTTCTTGTTTTGATCGGCGAGGCGCTCGTCTTCGCCTGTCAGGCGGCTGATCTCGGCATCGCGCGACGCGATTCTTTCTTTCAGTGCGCGAACGGCCAGCTCGCGCCAGCCCCACAGCGCCGCGAAAACGATCACGCCTGCGATGAGCCAGCGCCGCGGCTCCATGTAGAACCGTCGATGCTCGTCGACGAGAGTGGCTTCCCCGATTTCCTCGGGCTGGGGCGTTTCGGTCAGCGCTTCGGCTCCTGTGATTCTGCGGATTCAGGGAATTCCAGGTCGACACGAAAACCGCGTCGCGTCGGCGTGCGGCTTCCGGGATAGCCACTCGCTTTTCCACCCGACTGGCCATTGGCGCCGTGACCCCTCGAGCCACCGTCCCAGAAACCCTTGTCCTTCTCGTTCTCGCGTGGATAGCCGGACATGGTCGTCGATTTTACGTCATCCTGAGCCGCGCAGACGGCGAAGGATCTCGTGCGCGCGACCCTTCGCTGCGCTCAGGGTGACCCGTTATTGCGAATGAAATGTGTAGTCGATTGCGACGTGGGTGCCGTCGACGATGCGCCCCTGCACGCGCACGCTGGCGGTCACCGGCGCGACTCCCGCCGTCACACCCTGGCCGGTCAGCTCGAATTGATTGCCGGCCACCCGCAGGCTCCCGTTCATCTGGCCTTGCTCGTCGGATGCATTCGCCGATGCAGTGGGCCGAGAGACCATCTGCGCGGCTGCCAGCTCGGCCGCGCTCTCTGCGAGCGCCGACGCCACAACGCGCGAGCGGAATCGCTGCGCCTCGCGAAGCGCGCGGGAGGAATCGATCAGCATCAGCTCCATCAGCGCGAAGTACAGCACGGCCAGCGCGATGGCGGAGATGAGGACGTAGCCTCGCTGATCAGTCGTGCGGTCGCGGAACGAAGATCTCATCGATTGCCAATCTGCCGTTTTCATCTGTCGCGCTAATGCGTGCAGCCACCTGCCCGGTATTCAACTTGTAATCCGTGAACTGAAAATCAGGCACGCCATGCGCCACCCACTCGCCCGTCAAATCTGAGGCGTTGAACTCCTTTCGATGCACTTCGCCTTTCGTGCGGAAGTCATAGATGACGGTTTTGCCGAATCCCGACTGATCGATCGTGTAAAGCAACAACGTTCTCGGCGTCTGCTCGTAGGTCTGAAAATTGAGGGGATAGTATTTCGTATCGAAGATGTCTCGCCGCAGCCGCGCCATCACCGAGCCCACTTCCGGATGCGCCATGTAGTTGATCGGATACCGCTTCTCGTTCGCGCGCATGTCGGCCGTCAACACGACGATGATCAGCAGAAAAATGCCGAAGATCGCCAGCGTGACGACAATCTCGAGGAGCGTGTAGCCGCGCTGACGCGTCACCATAATCCCGACCCGCCGGTATCCGCCCGCACGATCGACAATTTCGCCGTGCGCTGCGCACTCGCCCATCGGATCGTAAAGGTCACGCTCTTCACGTCGGCGCGGGGAGTGTCGATTTTGACCGTCGACGTGAACGGTCTGAGCGGCCCGAGGATCGCGGTGTCGGACTGGAATGTCGGCGGCTGGGCATCGAGTTGTGCGAACCCGATCCGGCGCCAGATCTCGGCTTCGTTTGACAGCGCCTGGTAAGCGAGGATTGTTTCGTTCGCCTGTTTCAAGCGCTTATGGCGCTCAACGAACATGGCAATGGTCGTTGTGATCACGATCGTTAGGACAAGAAGCGCGACCAGGACCTCGATCAGCGTGAAGCCCCGCGATTTGGACATAGTTGGACCATCGATTGTACTGTGGCCACCGTCATGAAGCTCCGCTTTGCACCCTCGCCGACCGGCTATCTGCACGTCGGCGGCGCGAGAACAGCCATCTTTAACTTGTTGCACGCACGGCACTACGGCGGCCGGATGCTCCTGCGGATCGAAGACACCGACGTCGAGCGCTCGCGACAGCACCACGCCGAACAGATCGTCACTTCGCTGGAGTGGCTCGGGATTGGCTGGGACGAAGGGCCGATTTACCAAAGCGATCGTTTGTCCCGCTATCGACAGCGCGCCGAAGAGCTGGTGGCGAAGGGAAGCGCCTATCGCTGCTACTGCACCGTCGAGGAGCTGGATGCCGAAAGGCAAGCCGCGGAGCGGGCCGGCGTCGCCTATCGGTATTCCGGACGTTGTCGTACGCTCACCATCGCCGCATCAGACGAGCCGAGCGTCATCCGCTTCAAAGTCGAATCGGGCGCGATCGATTTTCACGATCTGATTCGCGGCGATGTGCACTTCGAAGCGGAGCTGATCGACGATTTCGTCATCCTGCGATCCGACGGTCACCCGACCTATCACCTATCGGTGGTCGTCGATGACATCGACATGGAAATCACGCACGTGGCACGCGGCGATGACCACCTGTCCAATACGCCCAAGCACATCCTGCTGTTTCGGGCCTTCGGAGCGACTCCGCCGGTCTTCGCGCACCTGCCCCTGATCCTCGGCGCCGATCGCAAGCGCCTGAGCAAGCGTACCGGAGCGACGTCGGTGGAGGAGTATCGCGACATGGGGATTCTTCCCCAGGCGCTCTTCAATTTCCTCACACTGCTGGGATGGTCGCCGGGGGGCGATCGCGAAATCTTCACCAACACCGAGGCGGCATCGATGTTCGATCTGGCACAAGTGCACAAGGCGCCGGCGGTTTTCGATTCGGAAAAGCTGCTGTGGATGAACGGGCAGTATCTGATGCAGATGTCACCGGAGCAGATTTACCCGCACCTGGTTTCGTTTTTGCGCTCGACTGCGCCGGCATACGAGGTCCTGGCGCTCATCGAGCTGCATCAGAAACGCGCCAGAACGCTGCGCGAAATGGCGGATCAGATGTCGTATTTCTTCGAGGATGATGCCGCGGTCGAGTTCGAGGGGAATGCCGTGCGCAAGCACCTGAAGGGCGACGAGCTCGAGCTGCGCCTTCGCGAATTGCACGACGTCCTCGCCAGCGTCGAGCCGTTCGATGTTGCGACGGCCGAGGCTGCACTGCGAAAGCTTGCCGAGCAGCACAACATCGGCGCGGGGAAACTGATCCATCCGTTGCGGCTGGCGTTGACAGGCCGCTCGGTCTCTCCTCCGGTTTTCGATGTGGCCGCGATCCTGGGCAGGGATCGGACCTTGCGTCGCCTCGAGCGTTTGATCGATCAGGTGCCGCAGCTCAGCCGCGCGCTTTGACTTGCACGCGCGCCAATCGATCCTTCATCGACATCGCCAGCAGCCACGCCGCGCAGATGCCGACCATCAAAATCGAAAACCATTTGCCGTAGACACCGACCGGCGAGAAGGGCTCCGTGGCGGTGTGAATGGCCTCGCTGTTCGGCAACACACCGGCTTCCGAAAATTCGTGAATGGCGTAAAAGACAATCTGAAGTGCGAAGAGAAGAAGGAAGAGGCCGGTGACCTGGAAGAATCGCTTCACGTTGACGCGATGTCCGTAATGCGCCCAACCCCACGACATCAGCGCCGCTGCTCCGATCCCGAGCAATGAACCGAGGATGAAGCGGCCGGTGCGGACTTGAATCAGCATCAGGGCGGTTTCCATCCCTTCCCGCGTCACCATCAGCAGCGTGAACGCGAAAACCGCCACCACCGCCCACATGCGCGAGCTCCGCGATGCTGCACTCTCGAGCTGCTTTTCCATGTCGCGCTTCATGCGCGGCGCGGTCCGCCAGACGTGGATGACGAAAGTCGCCACCAGAACCGCAGCCACGACTCCGAGGACTCCCTCCCACAGCGACTGGTTGACGCGCATCAGCTCCCATCCAAGAGCAAAGCTCGCGACCACCGACGCCACGATTCCCCAATAGACAGCGGGCCGAAGCCAGTCGCGTCCGGTCTTGCGCAGATAGGCGAGGATGATGGCAACGGAGAGAAACGCTTCGAAACCTTCGCGAAACACGATGATGAGGGCGGGAATCATGAGGTCACTTTCGGAGCTGCATCGCCGATGCGCCGATCATCTGCACGCGATCGGGTGCATCGGGATGTTCGCCTTTGCGGCGGCAGGAGTCGCAGACCCCCAGGATCTGCAGGTTGTGAAAGGTGGGTGTAAATTTCTTGCGGCCGCAGATCTCGAGCTGGCGCTCTTCGAGAATCGGATCGTGAAACTCGATGACGCTGCCGCAGGTGGTGCAGATCAGGTGGTCGTGATGGGAGTTTCCGCTGACGTATTCGTAGTGGTAGTGGTCTTCGCCGAGGTGGACGCGGCGGACCATGCCGGACTTCACCAGAAGCTCGAGGGTACGATAAATCGTGGCGCGCGAAATCTTGAGCCGCTTCTCCTTCATCTTGAAGAGCAGCTCGTCGGCTTCGAAGTGGTAGTGCTGCGAGAAGATCTCGCGGAGCAGCGCCACGCGCTCGTTGGTGAGCTTGAGTCCCTGGGTGGCCAGGAAATTTTGGAAGCGGTGGATTTCGCGCTGAACGTCCGGCATGGGACTAATTGAGACTGAGTCTCAGTCTAGTGCAACCGGCGCCACCCTGTCAATTACAGCCGCGACCGCGCCGCGTCGGCCGCCTGCCGGATCTCCGGCTGCCGCGGCTCGATCGAAAGCGAGCGGTTCCAGTAGTCGAGCGCCCGCGCATAATCCTTCTTCTTGGCGTAGAAAACGCCGAGGTTGTTCAGGACGGCGGTCGACGAAGGCTGCAGCCCCAGCGCCCTCTCCAGCTCCGGTACGCCTTCGCTGTAGCGGGTTGCTTCGACCATCGCCGATCCCAAGTTCGCCGCGATGGCATACGACTCCGGAAACAGCTCCTTCCCTTTCTCCAGAATCGCAATGGCATGCCCGGGCATGTTCCGCTCGCGATAGAGCGCGGCATAATCGACGAAGTAGCTTTCCGGATTCGGCAGTCCCTTCTGTACCGCCTGAACGAAGACGTTATCGGCATCGTTGTAAAACTGACGGTCGAAGTACGCCATCGAAAGATTGAGATACGGCACCGGCCGGTCGGGATTCAGCTCCACCGCCTGCTCGAACGCTTCGCTGGCCTCCTTCAACTTTCCCTTCGCGCGCAAATCGACGCCGAGATTGTTGTAGTACGCGTAGGCGCCCCAGCGTTCCGGCTTGATCGGCTTCGCCTGCGCCGCGGGCGGCTGGTCCTCCATCAGTGAGGCCATCGCTCGCGTTGGGTCGTTGACGTGACCGATCACCTGCAGTCCTCGCTGATATCGCGGCGGATCGAGGTGCGCAGACGTTCCGATGGGCCGGTCGGTCACCAGCTCCGAATAGCTCACCACCCGAACCGATGTGATCGGCGTCAGATCGCGAAACATCCAGCTGGCAGGCCTTCCCGGCATCTCGGTGGACTGTGGCAGTCCGAGAAGCGTCAGCACTGTCGGCGCAACGTCGTAGATCGACATGGCATGGGTTGCGCGCGACGGCGCTACGTGCGGACCATACGCGATGAAAACGCCGGGGTTGCGATGGTCGGACAGCGTCGTTCCACCCTTTGGCGGTGCGTCTGGCCGATCCTTTCCCCACCGAAATCCATACGCCGACATGATGATGACGGTGGTGTCCCTCGGCAAAACATTCGTCCATTCGCCGATGAGGCGATCGACTTCGGAGTAGTAATTCGCTGCGGCAGGCCAGTACTTGCGATATCCGTCCTGACTCACGCCGTCTCGATAGGGAGGATGAAATGGCGCGAAGAGGTGATTGACCGCGTCGGTGCCTTCGTACGCAATCATCAACAACAGCGGATCGCGTCCGCGTTGCCGCTCGTCGTTGTAGAGGTTGATCGCCACGCGGTGATCGGTCCACGTTTTCGCGAGCACGCTGCGGAAAGCGTTGACCGGATCGCCCTCCGCGGATGACTGACGCTCCCACTCGTTAGGCAGGATGTTGAGGAAGCGCCGGACCTGGTTGTACTCGACAGTAGCGGCGGGCACCAGCAATGACTGCGCGCGCTGGGCGACAGAGTCGGGATAAATCGCGTTCGGGACGATCTCCAGCGGTTCGTCGAAAAAAATCGAATTGCGTGCCGAGGGAGGCCAGGCCGTCCACCAGCTGGTCACCAGCGCTTCGCGGCTGAAGGCATCGGCCACGTCCCACAACGCCGGCGCGCGTCGGGAGTACGCGTCGATCGGCACGTGACGCGCCCAGTCGGTGAAATCGATCACGCCATGACGGTCGGGTTGCAAGCCGGTTGCGACTGTCGTCCACAGCATCGCCGAGACGGTCGGCTGAATGGTCTGCACCGAGGCCGAGGCGCCGCCTTGGGTCAGGGCTTTGATGTTGGGAATGCGACCGTCGTTCGCGAGCTCTTCCAGAAGCTCCCAATCTGCGCCGTCGAGTGCGAACAACGCCACGCGCGTCGGCACGCTCCGCGAATCGCGGCGCAACTCGGCGCGCTTCACCTTCAGTAGCGCGTCGCGATCGACATCCATCCGTGCGATTTCGAATGCCGTGACTTTGAGTCCGCTCTGCGCCAGATGGCGCGCGACCGTCTGCCGCAAAAGGTCGCGCTGGGCGCTGAAACGCGACGTCGGCGAGAGCAGGTCCTCGATCGGAATCTGCGACATGACCGCCGAAATTGCTTCTCCGACTCGGGCGGTTATCCACGCGTTCCAGCCCTCGTCGACGACGCGACGCGGGTCCGGGATTCGATCGCCCGAGATTCCGAAACGCAATCGGTAGGCTACCGTGACCGGAATGCCCTCCTGCGACGTGATCCGAATCAGTCCGTCGCGTTGCGCGTACCCTTCGCGCTTCTCAAACTTGAGTCGGAAGAATTGATACGGCGGCAGATACGTGACGCGCTGCTCGGCGATGCGGACGCGTCCTGAATGCTTGTCGATCCCGAAGATCAGCCATCGCGACGACGGCAGGTAGAGACTGATCATCAAATAGATGACGATCGCGATTCCGGCGATCAGCAGAAGGGATTGGGCGAAACGATTACGGGGCATTGCGTGGTGCGTTTATGCAGTTGGAGCGCCAGTGGCTATTTCTTCCTTTTCACCAGCTGCTTGATCTCATCATTCCCCAGCGGACTTTGCGCCGAGATGATGATGGCGGCAGTCCCCTCGCTGAAGGCCGGGATGTTGCAGCGGATGACCGATGTTCCATCGGCGGCGGTTTTGCCCTTGAAGATGACGCGCGGCTGATCGACAGTCGAAATCACCTTGACTTCGATGGCGGCCGCAGGGATGGGCTGCTGCGACAGACTCCTTTTCGTCGCCACGCGCACCTCGACCGGCGATCCCGCGAAAAAGTCGGCGGTGTTGAGCAGCGACAGCTCGAGATGTTCGACTTCGGCTTCCGAGGCCAGGTAATCGATGATGACTTGATCGAGGGTCTTGTCGTCGTCGATCTCCAGGTCATGCGGCACCTCGACTGTCTTTCCACCGCCGGGCATCACGCCGACGTTGGTGGCGTCGGCCGGAGTATCGAATCGACCGCGTTTGATGGCCGCGATCATGGTGCGGTGCTGCTGCTCCATGAGGCTGCCGATCCACTTTTCGTCGACGCCGGTCTTGGCCTGCTCGGCGTACGAAGTTTTCTTCGATGCCAGAATCTCGCCGCCCACGTAGACCAGGCTCTCGATGTAGGGGTTCTGCAGACCTTTGTCTTCGGTCTGGATGTGATAGACCTTGTCCCTGTGCTTGATGTCGGTGTTGAACCCCGTGATCACGAGTGAAACTCTACCAGAACGTCAGTTCTGCTCGAGCCACGCGCGAAGATATGCGATCTGCTCGCGCACGCGCGCAAGATTTTCGGCGTGCGGCTTGACCGCGAGGTAACGCTCGAAACATTCGATCGCTTCCTGATAAGCGTGCAATTGAACCGCGATGGTTGCGCGATCGTGCAGCTCATACGGATCGTTGGCGTCGAGGATCAGGAGCCGGTCGATGGAAGCTGCGGCGCGGGGAAGGTCGTGTCGCGCCAGATAGGCCGATTTCAGATGCGCGAGCTCGCGCGCCAGAATCTCCTTCGACGTGAATGCACGCAGATGATGCTCGCGCAGACGAACGCCGCCGCCGTAAACGCCGTCGAGAAGTTTCTGCAGCTCGATCGTTGAAAGCACCCGGCCGCCGTCGAAGGGATCGATCACCAGCTGGCCGAACTCGCCGCTGAATTTGACGAGAAACCTTCCCGGCAGTGAAACGCCGGAGACGTCGACGCCGACGCGTCGGGAAATTTCGATGTAGAGAATCGACAGCGTGATCGGCAATCCGGCGTGCGTGTCGAGTGTGGCGTTGAGCAGCGCACTGCGTGGATCGTAGTAGTCCTCGTCTTGGCCGTGAAAGC
Organism: Thermoanaerobaculia bacterium; assembly: GCA_035636095.1. Lineage (GTDB taxonomy): Bacteria > Acidobacteriota > Thermoanaerobaculia > Gp7-AA8 > Gp7-AA8 > Gp7-AA10. Next base: position 21,678 of record DASPZU010000107.1, on the reverse strand, counting down.
CTTCTTCCTCGAAGAGGAGCTTGTTGATCGAGTCGACGATGCGCTCGATGTGCCGGGAGCCTTCGAGGCGATCGCGGACGGCGTCGCTCCAGGCGTTCACCTGCTCGAGATAGCGATCGATGTCGATTCCCGGCTCGTCCTCCAGCGCAATGACCAGCGAGGCTTCCACCAGATCGAGCGCCGGCTCGGGCCGCCCGGTGATCTCGCGGAAACGCTGCCGCGCAAAAGCGGGATGTGTCAGAACACGCCCTGATTGCATCTCTTCACTCCGCCACCTACTGAAACATTCGCATCTTCTGCCGCAATTCGTCTGTGATGGCCGTCTTCTGATTGTTCGCCCAGTCGAAGAGAACGACCACAACTCGTCCCGTTGCAGCAAGTTGACGGCCGCCGCCGGCCCAGATCTCGTACAAAGTGTCGAAGGAAGTTGTCCGCATGTCACCGATTCGTACACGAATTTCGATGGGCTCCATTTCGAGCTGGTGACGAAAATCACACTCGGCGCGGACGACGATGAATCCGACGTCTTTGGAACTCGAGCCGCCGGTCAACGCCAGCCACATGCTCGTGCGCGCATGTTCGAAGTAGGTGAGATATACGGCGTTGTTGACGTGGCCGAAGGTATCGATGTCGCGAAAGATGACTTGCCACGGAACCACGTACCAACCACCCTCCCAGCGCGGCTCACGCACGATTTATTGTAACGCGGTCGTCTTGGTCGCGAATGGAACGCCGCCGCGGATGCAGGCCTGCAGGTATCGGCCCGGCAGCGGATGGTCAATATATTGACTAACTTGAGCCGAGGCCGCCACGAGCCGATCGAGATGGACGCCGGTCTCGATGCCCATGTGATCGAGCATATAGATCAGATCTTCGGTCGCCAGATTTCCGGATGCGCCCGGGGCGTAAGGACAGCCGCCCAGGCCGCCCGACGAGGCATCGAAGGTTGCGATTCCCATCTCCAGCGCCGCCAGCGTGTTCGCGAGCGCGGTGCCGCGCGTGTCGTGGAAGTGCATCGCCAGCCTCGACGCCGGAATCACCTGCAGGAGAACGCCAATCACGCCTTGCACCTGCATTGGGGTGCCGATCCCGATCGTGTCGCCGACCGAGAGTTCGTAGCAGCCGAGGTCGAGCAGTCGCGCAGAAACTTCGAGCACTTTTTCGGGCGCAACGTCGCCCTCGTACGGACAACCAAAGGCTGTCGATACGTAGCCGCGAACGCGCATTCCTTCCGCGCGTGCGCGCGTCGCGACGGGCGCATAGTTGGCGAACGATTCGTCGATGGTCATGTCGATGTTGCGCTTGTTGAAGGTGTCGGAAGCAGCGGTGAAGATTGCGATCGACTTCACGCCCGCCTCGATCGCGCGCTCGAGGCCTTTCATGTTCGGCACCAGCACGGGATATTCGACGCCGGGATCCTTTGGGATTTCGCGATAAACCTCCGCCGTGTCGGCCATCTGCGGAACCCATTTCGGACTCACGAACGCACCGGCCTCGATGACTTTTAGCCCCGCATCCGCCAGCGCCGTGATGTATTCGACCTTGGCCTCCGTCGGAACCGTGACCTTCTCGTTCTGCAGTCCGTCGCGCGGACCCACTTCCACGATCTTGACGCTGTCGACGGAAATCCTCATGTCAATTCAATCAAGTCGCTTCCTGGCTGTACCAATTCCCCCTCCTCGCAATTGATGGCCGCCACCGTGCCGTCGCGGGGCGCGGAGATCACATGCTCCATCTTCATGGCCTCGAGGATGAGGAGCGGAGCCCCCCTGGTGACTTGCTGACCCTTCGACGCGAGAATCTTCAGCACCACGCCCGGCATCGGCGCGCTCATCGAGTGATCGCGATGTCGGTGGCGGGCGCGCGCGGTTTTCTCGCCGATTTCGACAGTGTAGGTCTCGCCGTCAAACTTGAAGCTGACCTGATTGCCCTGCACGATGTACGGGATGAAAACCGTCCGTCCGTCCACACGGACCTCGGCGATGCGGCCCCGAGTCGCGACGACATCGACCTTCATCGCGAGTAGCGGCTTCCCGGGACGTGCAGCGGCACGTTGTGCTCGCAATGCGGACAGATCGTCTCGCTGTAAGCCTCCAGGTTCATCGCGAGAAGGTAGACGTACGGCACGCCTTCGTACGGATTCTCGCGTCCACTCCGATTCAGGATCGAGCCGAAACCCATCACCCGCCCGCCCGCGGCACGGACCGCGTCGGCGGTCTCGCGCGTCGACTTGCCGGTCGTAACGACATCCTCGATGATCACGATCGGCTCATCGCGCTCGAGATGGAATCCACGGCGCAGCGTCATCTGCCCGTCTTTTCGCTCCGTGAAGACGAACGGAATGTCCAGGGCCTCGGCCACGGCGTAGCCGATGATCACGCCACCCAGCGCGGGCGAGACGATTTTTGCGGGCGACATCGGCCGTACCTGCGAGGCCAGCTCGGTGCCGACGCGCTTTGCGTTTCGGGGATGCTCGAGCAGCAGCGCGCACTGAACGTAGTCGCCGCTGTGCAAACCCGAGGACAGACGGAAATGGCCGTGGAGCAGAGCGCCCGTCTCGCTGAGCATTTCCTGAAGATCGAGCGCCATGGCGGTCGAGAATAGAATGTCGAGCGGAGACGTGCAATGGGGAAACTCACCGAACAGATCAGAGCCGACCTGACCGAGTCGATGAAAGCACGCAGCGCCGACCGAACCTCGACGCTGCGCATGCTTCAGGCGGCGCTCAAAAACGAGCAGATCAACCTCGGCCACGAGCTGGCTGACGACGAAGCGACGGCCGTCATCCGCAAGTCGATCAAGCAGCGGCAGGACTCGATCGAGCAGTTCACCAAGGGAAATCGTCCCGAGCTTGCGGCCAAAGAGAAGTCCGAGTTGGAGATTCTAAAAACCTACATGCCGCCGGAGCTTTCCGAGGCCGAGCTCGAGTCGGGCCTCCGCGAGATCGTTGCGTCGACCGGCGCGCAGTCGAAAAAGGACATGGGCAAAGTGATGAAGGAAGCCACGGCCCGGTACAAAGGGCGGGTGGATGGGAGAAAAATTCAGGAAGTAGTTGCCAGGTTGCTCGGTTCCTAGGTTGCTGAGACCCAGAAACCGAGCAACCGAGTAACCCAGCAACCATGCTTACTCAGTCTGAGCGCGAACGCTACGCGCGGCACCTCGTTCTCCCCGAAATCGGCGAAGAGGGGCAGCAGAGACTCAAGAACGCTTCCGTTCTGATCATCGGGGCGGGAGGCCTGGGCAGTCCCGTGTCGATGTATCTGGCAGCGGCAGGCGTGGGAAGAATCGGCCTCGCTGATTTCGACAAAGTGGACGTAACGAATCTGCATCGCCAGATTCTCTACGGCACTTCGACGGTCGGCGTCCCCAAACTCGAGGCGGCCGGCGATCGCCTTCGCGATCTCAACCCTGAGATCAAGATCGAAACGCACGGCGCGATCACTTCCGAAAACGCCCTCGAGATTTTTCGCAATTACGATGTGATCGCCGACGGCACGGACAATTTTCCAACCCGCTATCTCGTCAACGACGCGTGCGTGTTGACCGGGAAGCCCAATGTCTACGGCTCGATCTTTCGGTTCGACGGCCAGGCGTCGATCTTCTTCGCGAAGAAGGGCCCCTGCTACCGCTGCCTCTATCCTGAGCCGCCGCCCCCCAATCTCGTGCCGTCCTGCGCTGAAGGCGGTGTGTTGGGAGTGCTTCCGGGAGTGATCGGAACGATTCAGGCCACCGAGACGATCAAATTGATCACGGGCGTCGGCGAGCCGCTCATCGGACGTCTGCTGCTCTTCGATGCGCTGCGCATGGAGTTTCGTCCGCTGCGGCTCAAGAAAGATCCAAATTGCGCGATCTGCGGCGAGCATCCCACCATCACCCACCTCATCGACTACGAGGGCTTTTGCAATCCAGCGGAGGTCGGCGAAGTCACGCCTGCGCAGCTCGCGAAGATGCAGGATGTCGTTCTGATCGATGTCCGCGAACCGTTCGAATGGAATCAGGGACATCTCGAAGGCGCGAAGCACGTTCCGCTGGGACAACTCCATCGAAGCCTCGATGCGATTCCTCGCGATCGCGAGGTCGTCCTCTACTGCCGCACTGGAAGTCGAAGCGCGCACGCCCTCGAGTTGCTGCGCGGTGCGGGCTATCACCGCGCGAAGCACCTCAAGGGTGGCATTCTCGCCTGGCAACGGGACGCGGGGACGGGCTTCAGCCCGTGCTAACGCACCGTGACCACGGGCTGCTGCGAGGGCGGCGGCGGTAGCGTCGCCGGCTGATTCACCAGATCCGTGTATTCGAAGAGCGCCGTCGACAGATATCGTTCGCCGGTATCGGGAAGGACCGCAACCACGCGCTTGTCCTTGCCGAGGTTTTTGGCGGTCTGCAGCGCGGCATAAGCGACTGCGCCCGACGAGATCCCGACGAAGATCCCTTCCTCTTTCGCAAGCCGGCGCGCGGTCTGAACCGCCTGATCGAAGGTCACGTCGAAGACCTCATCGACGACTTTCGCATCGTAAATCGCGGGAACAAAGCTTGGTCCGATGCCCTGGATCTTATGCGGCGTGAAGCCGCCGCCTTTGAGCACCTGCGCTTCGACCGGCATGACGGCGACGATCTTGATCTTCGGATTGCGCTTCTTCAGCACCTGCCCGACGCCGGTGACGGTGCCGCCCGTACCGACACCTGCCACGACTGCGTCGACCTTGCCGCCGCTGTCGCGCCAGATCTCCTCGGCGGTTGTCTCGCGATGAATCTTGGGATTGTCGGGATTATCGAACTGCTTGGAGCGCCAGCCGCCGGGCGTTTTGGCGGCGATGTCCTCCGCCTTTTTCAGCGCTTCCGGAAGTCCCATCGTCCCCGGCGTCAAGACCAGCTCCGCTCCGAGGGCCTGAAGTAGTTTGCGGCGTTCGACGGAAAACGTGTCGGGCATGACCAGGATGCATTTGTAGCCCTTGGCGGCGGCGACGAATGCCAGGCCGATTCCGGTGTTGCCGCTGGTTGCTTCGACGATCGTGCTGAGTCCGGGCTTGATCTCGCCGCGCTTCTCCGCTTCGGCGACCATCGAGATCGAGATGCGGTCCTTCACCGATGAAAGCGGATTGAACGCTTCGAGCTTGACGATCACTTCCGCTCCGCCGCTCAGGACGCGGTGGAGACGGACCATAGGAGTGTTGCCGATCAGCTCTGTGATGTTGTCGTAGATCTTGCCGTGTTGCATTTTTCCTCCAAAAAGAAAAAGGACCCGAGCTGGCGGGTCCGTAATGATTGCGTTTTCGAAGCCGCCTCAATCGATGGGGGTATGGAGCGGACAGCGACAGATGGGCATTGGGACGATCAAGCTAAGCTGCAATGAAAGATTTGTCAATTGAGGCGAAGTTCGAAGTTCGAAGTTCGAATGAAGAATTAAGAAATCAAGCGGGGTCGGGTGAACGCGATTCTTCATTCTCAATTCTTAATTCGAACTTCGAACTTTTGTCTTAATCCTTCACGCCGCCGTACTCGCTTCACCAAGGTAACGGTAGCCAATCTTCGCCACCGCCACGATCACCGCCGCCTCGGTGCCCACCGCTTTTTGCAGCTTGCGGCGCAAGCGCGTGACGTGCGTGTCGACGGTACGGCTGTTGAGATTGAGATCGACGCGATAGTTCCACACGCGCGAGAGCAATTCATCGCGCGGAACGACGCGCTCCCTGTTCTTGAAGAGGTACATCAGCAGATCGAATTCTTTGGGCGAGAGTTTCAGGCGCTGATTACGCGCTGAAGCCTCGCGGGTCGACGGATCGAGCTTGATCAGGTCGTCCTCGCAGACGACGCGGGCCGCGGTGGTGGCTTCGCTGCGGCGCATCACGGCATCGATGCGCGCGAAGAGTTCCTGGAGCCCGAAGGGCTTGGTCACGTAGTCGTCCGCGCCGCCTCGAAGTCCGCGTACTTTGTCGGTCTCCTGGCCGCGCGCCGTCAGCAGGATGACCGGCACCTTCGAGTACTTGCGGATGTGATCGAGTACTTCGAAGCCGCTGCGCTTGGGCAGCATCAGGTCGAGCAGAATCAGATCGGGCTGCTCGGAGTGGAAGAGGCGAATGGCTTCCTCGCCATCCCCGGCCTGTACCGTTTCGTAGTTCTCGAGCCGGAGATTGATTTCCAGCCCCTGCCGTAGTCCGGCTTCATCCTCAACGATCAGAATCTTCGTCATGATCTGCTCCCGATTTCTGGTAATACGTTTAACGCCGGAAGGGGTTCCGCGGCGCGCGAGCTTTGCCATGGGAAGAGAAGGCGGAATGTCGAGCCGATTCCGGGCGTCGATTCCACCTCCACCCGCCCGCCGTGCGACTCCATGATCTGCTGCACCAGGGTCAGACCGAGGCCGGCGCCGCGGCGCGTTTGCGTGTCGGAAAATTGTGCACGATAATATGGATCGAAAATACGTGATAAATCTGCGGAGGCGATGCCGATCCCGCGGTCGCGCACCTCGATGACCACGTGCTCCGGCGCCTGTCGCAGCGCAACCGCGATGAATTTGATGTCGCCCGAGTACTTCACGGCGTTGTCGATGAGATTGAGGACTGCACGCTCCACGGCGTCGCGATCCCACAGTTGCTCGTCCACGGCTTCCTCGGTCTGAACGGTGATCTCGAATCCGCGGCTCTTGATCCACGATTCGTACGTCGAGATCAGCGAAGTGACGAGGTCGCGCGGACGCACCGGCGTAAACGCCAGCGCTTTGGTGCTGCGATTCTGGATGCGCGCCACGTCGAGCACGTTCTCGACCATGTGCGAAAGATGCAGGACTTCGCGAAGGACGGCGTCCTCAATCTCAGCGCGCTGCTTCTCGGTGAGCTTCGAGCTCCGCTTCAACGTTTCCGCGCCCAACCGAATCATCGAGAGCGGCGTCCGCAGCTCGTGCGAGACATTCGCGATCAGCGCGCCACGCAGCTTCATCGTCTCCGCTTCACGATTGAGGCCCCGCATCGCGACATACGCCCCCAGCGCCGTCAGCACCAGCGCGACCACGCTGACCCAGATGCTGAAGTAGCGGGCGTTCTCCCATCCCGAGGTTCCGTACGCTGTTTGCACGAAGGCGCGAATCGAGTAGCCCTGCAGAGGCGGCGCGAGCGGAGCCACGTACGTGAATCCATCGGTGAGTCTCGCCTCGCCGTGCCGCGATGGCGTCGCCACGATGGCGAGCTGCGCCTGAGGATCGCTCTGCGAACGCTGCATGAGCGGTTGCTGATGCAGGACCGGCCGTACATGTTCGACCAGCCGCGCAGGATCGTATGTGTATCGCACCAGGCCGCTCGAGGTGTAAAACTCGCGCGTTAACGTGGCGGCGGTTGTCGCTCTGTCGGGCGGCTCACTGACGAAGATCGAATGCGTCGGATCCGAATCGGGAACGTAGATGGCCGATGTGATCCACTCGTTGCTCTTGAGCCACTGCGAAAGCATCTCGGAGTCGGGATTGGGAGTCTTGCGCTCGAGCTGCTGCCATTCTTCCGAGGCGTCGAAGATTCCGTTGCGGACCGCGGAGTCGACGCGCCGCGCCGTGATGTCGGCGGCGTAACCGGCGTACTGCATCGCAAGCGTGTTGACGCCATCCTCCAGCCGCGCCGAAAGCTCGTACGAACGCCAGGCCAGCATCCCCAGCCCGATGGAGATGATCAGGAACGGAAGGAGGATGGAGACACGGATTGAGCGGAGCATTCGGCGTCCATCACGGCTGCGGTGGCGCCGCGGAGACGATCGAGTGTGCCTCGGCAAGATGTTGCGCCACGATCTTGTCAATCTGCGCTTTGGTGTACGGCTCCATTCGCAATTCGATCTTCTTCAGGATCCCCTCGCGCTGCACGATGATCCACAGCCGGCCGGTTTCCTTCGCATCCGCCAGGATCTTCTTGAAGTCCTGGATCGTCGCTTCTTTCGTCGACTTGCCGTTGACGGCCATGAACCGATCGCCCGGACGGAGATATGCGCGATCGGCGGGTCCTTCTTCAACCACCGACTTCACGGAGAGGCCGGGATTCAACTCCTGCAGTTGGACGCCCAGGTAGCGGCGGCCGGAAAGCATCTGACGGATGATGCGCTCGCACTCGCCGGGCGGCGTCGTGCACTTCGCCTTCTTGTCATCCGCATGGGCGGTGATGACGAGGAGAGACACGGCAGCGACGACGAGATGTGAGGTCCGAATTTGCATTTGCTGAGGCGGCTTCCCTGGCCGGCGACCAATGTAAAGCCGTTGTGACCGCGGTGAGAATAACAAAATAGAAAATGTGCACCGAATTCCAGGCACCTACCGGTGCGCCGCCCGATGGCGGGTGGGAGGGCGTGCCGGGGGCGGCGGGGTGTCGGGGCCGAAAACCCGAAGCGAGTAGCGGTCTGCAACCACGATTTTGCCTCTTGTGGCAGCCATTTGCATCGGCGCAAAAGGCTGGATTGCGGTCGGGGTGAGCGCCGGCCGCGACGGGTTCGTCAGGTCCATCGCCTGCACCAGCCCGGCCCCCGCGACGTAGGCGGTGTCACCATCAGCCGCGATCGTGTTGATGGCAGTCATGGGCGTGTTGCTCAGCTCGACCGGATTGCGCGGGTCATTGATGTTGTAGATGCGAACGCCGCTCAGCGTTTGCACCACCAGCAGCTCCGGATGACGGTCGGTCGGTGGCACGATGTCGGCGAGCACCGGACCGATGGTCGTGCTCCTGACACTTCGCGGGTTGTTCGGATCGGCGATGTCGATCGTGGTGAGGTCATTCGACTGGAGGCTCACGTAAGCGACGTCGCCTCCGTCCGCCACGACATCGAAGTAGTGTCCCTTTATGCCGCCAATCTGCCTCGGATCGGCGAAGTTGATGAAGTCGACCACGTGGAATCCGGAATACGGATTGCCCTCCAAGATGGTGTTGCGCGCGAATGCAGCAGTGCTCGGCGGCCCGCCCTGCGAGTGATAGACGCTGATCAGGCGCGGCGCATAAGGATTGTTGATGTCGATCAACTGCACGTCGCCGCGTCCGAAGATCAGCGCGACACCGCCGCGTATCTTCACGCGGTCGCCGATGTTGTCGATCAAAAGCGACGACAGCTCGCGCGGCGCGGCGGTGTTCGAAACATCGATCACGCGAAAGTACGGCGGGTCGACGACGTAGGCGAGTGTTCCGTCTGTCGCGACGCCTGAGACGGGGCCGGCGAGATCGCGAAACTCGTCGATGAGATTCGCGCCATCGAAAATGCGGATGGGCGCGCCGGTCTCGGTCGGCAACCCGAATTGATCGAAGATCGTTCCGGAAACGAACAGCCGCGTTCCAACAGCGGCGATGACTTGCACCGGCTCCTTGAACCGCGTCAGAAGATCGGGCGCGCCGGTCGTGAGGTCGTAGACGCTGATCGCGTCCGGCAGCTCCGCCGCAAAGAGTCGCTGGCCGCTCGCCGCGATGCGCGCGAAATCTCGCGGGCCGGCATCGGTGCGACTGACAAAAGTGGGATGCGAGCTTTTCAGGTCGTAGATCGCGATGCCGGTGACGCTCGCTGCGATGTACAGCGTGTCGCCGACAACCGCGACGTCGCGAGCGTTCTCGGCGACGAAATCGGAGTCTTCCACGCCGATGAAATAAACGCCGATACCGGGGACCGCCGCGATCAGCGTGTCGCCGTGCCAGGCCAGAGCGGTCGCCGGCTGCATCAGCGGAAAGCGCCTGACGATGCCGAGGGTTTCGTTTTCCCAGATCGCGATACCCGCCGATGTCACGCCCCCAAGGAAGCGGCCGTTGGACGCCAGAATGGTGGCGATCGCGTCGGGGTAGCCGGCGATCAGATTGAGATTGCTGTCATAACGCTCGATCCCGATCCGCGTTGCGACTGCAATCTCGCGATCGTTGAGAAGCGCGAGGTCAAGGCTTTCCGCTCTTGATTCCACGACGCTGACGCGAAAGACCGGCGGCCGAGAGACATCGTAGATTGCTGCACCGCGCCCGTCGGCCGCGAACACCTTGTCGCCTTGCACCACGAATCGCCTGGCGATTCCCCGGCTTCCCCACACGCCGCCGAGGGCGGCCGCGGCGCTCCACCCGATGACTGACGCAACGAGAAACCGGCGCATCTATGCAAAAACAATACGGCCGAACACGGCGGCGACGTGGAAGTCGGCGGGATTCTTGAGCGTCGGGCTCCAGGCGCTGTATTCGTCGCCGCGCCATTTGCTCCGGTCGACGCGAAAGAAATTGCCGCGCCATTCCTCTCCCGCTGCCGGTCGCCGCGCGTCGAGTGCAGCGAACGGAATGCGGACGATCGTTTCGGTCTTATCGGGCTGTCTCCGAATGGCGGCGAAGAGATCGGCGTTCCAGCCGACGTCGATCTTCATCGTCCCGCGAACGCCGTCTGGCGAGTCGACGCGCGCGTCGAAGGTTGTTCCGAGGGGATTGACCTCGATTTCGTAGTAGCGCCGGATGTCGCCGGGCGCGAGGAACGCTTCCACGACGTCCTCCTGATACAGCGGCTCGTCGTGGCCGAGGAATGTCGCGACCACCTCGTCATCCTGCGACTGATAAAGGACGTTGAGAAATTGCGGATCGGTATACATCGCAACTGTGGTGGCCTGCCTGGGCTGTTTTCCGTCGGTCGAGCGCAGCAGTTGAATCGGCTCGCAGTTCGGAGGGAGCGCCCACGGATCCTCGATCGAAAACTCGGCGCGAGCGACGGTCAGCGACGGTAGCCGCATGCGGCTCAACATGATAAGTGTGGCTATCGCATCCGCGGCATATCGCATGCAAAGAGCCATGGCAGGGGACGACGATGGTGGATCCTGAGCTGGATGCTCTGAAGAAGGAGTTTCTCGCCGAAGCGCTGGACAAAGTCCGCGAGATCGAGACGCAGTTGGAGGTGGAGCGATCGCCCAGGGCTCTCGAACGCATGACGTATCTGGCCCATCAGCTCAAGGGATCCGGCGGAAGTTACGGATTCGAGCGGATCTCCACCGATGCCGCAGAGCTCGAGAAGGCCATCGAAGGGTTGACGAATGGCGATGGCTCGCGGCTGGAGGCAAGGATCCAGCAGCACGTCGTCAATCTGCGCGCCGAGATCGATAAACGATCGCGGGAAATGTCTTCACTGATTTAGGCGCGCTGGGCCCGCGCCTCTCGACGATCGGCGACCTGAACCTGATTGCGTCCGCCGCGCTTGGCGCGATAGAGCGCCTCATCGGCCGCCACGATGAGCTCCTTGGCGGCGTGGATGTTCGGATGCGGCACGGTGGCCACACCGATGCTGACCGTCACCTTGATCGGACCGGCCTGGGTCCGAATCGGTGTTGATTCGACCAGCGTGCGGAGCTTTTCCGCGAACGCAATGGCATGTAGCGGCTCCGTCTCCGGCATCATCATCGCGAATTCCTCGCCGCCGTAACGCGCGGCGACGTCGGTGCTCCGGATCGACTCCTGGAAGATCTTCGAGACCGCCTTGAGCACTTCGTCGCCAACGGCGTGTCCATAGCTGTCGTTGACCTTCTTGAAAAAATCGAGGTCGACGATCGCGAGCGAGAGCGGACGCCCATAGCGCGCCGACTCGTCGAATGCCCGCGCCAGCTCGTCCTGAAAGTAGCGGTGGTTGAAGAGATTGGTCAGGCCGTCGGTGATCGACAGCAGCTCCAGGCGCTTGTTCGTTTCGAGGAGCTCCTTCTGCAGGTCGACGATGCGCTTGCCCGCGCGAATCCGCGCCAGCAGCTCCGGATATTGGAACGGCTTGGTCACGTAATCGTCGGCGCCCAGGTCCAGCCCTTCGACTTTGTCTTCCTGATCGTCTTCCCCGGTCAGCATGATGATGAAGCGCGTCTTGAATTCGGGGTTGGATTTGAGCTCCTGCGCCAGCATCACGCCGTCCATGTCGGGCAGACGCCGGTCGAGGATGGCGAGATCCCAGGGAACCTTCAGCAACTGCTCCCGCGCTTCGTTGCCGGTCGAGAACTCGATGCTGTCGTAGCCGCTGCGCTTCAGAAAAAGGCGGACCAGCCTGCGAATGGCAGCGTCGTCATCGACGATCGCGATCCGGAAGTCCTGCTGGTCGGCCACCACGCCCTCATCCGCAAACGGAATGCCATCAGACCTCGATGCGCATCGAAATGTCCAGCGCCTTCACGGAGTGCGTCAGCGCGCCGATCGAAATGCGCTCCACCCCCGTCTCGGCGATCTCCCGGAGGTTCTCGAGGGTGATGCCGCCCGACGCCTCCAGCGGTACGGCTCCTCCCACGCGCTGCACTGCCGCCCGCATCTGGGGAGGCGTCATGTTGTCGAGAAGGATGAAATCGGGATGGGTCGCCAGCGCCTCCTCCAACTCGGCCTCGCTGCGGACTTCGACCATGATCTTCTGCGGCGCGCCCTGGCGGCGGATGCGCTCGACCGCGGCCGTGATCGAGCCTGCCCGATCGACGTGATTGTTCTTGATCAGGAACATGTCGTAGAGCCCGATGCGATGGTTCTCTCCGCCGCCGCACAGGACGGCGTACTTGTCGAGCGCGCGGAGGCCGGGAGCGGTTTTGCGCGTGTCGTAGATCTTCGCGTGCGTTCCGGCCACAGCGTCGACATAGCGTCGCGTCGCCGTCGCGATTCCGGATGCGCGCTGCAGCAGATTCAAGGCCGTCCGCTCGCCGGAAAGGAGAGCGATCACGGAAGCCGAGACTTCCGCCACCATCGTTCCCGGCTCGACGCGATCGCCATCCTTGACGCGGACCTGAAAATTCGCCGACTGGTCGATGGCCTTGAATGTCGCTTCGGCGAACGGCAAGCCGGCGATGATCCCGGCCGCCTTGACGAGAAAGCGGGCGCGGCCGCGGTCATCGACCGAAAAGATGGCCTCGCTGGTGATGTCGGGCAGGTCCTCCTCGAGCCCTCGGCGGACGATGGCGTCGATGTGGCGCTGATCCATTAATCCCAGCGGTCTTTGCCTTTTGACAGAGCAAAACGACCGCTGCCGAGAAACGCGATCGCCAGCGCAGAAAAGATATAGAGGAATTGCAGTTCTCCGCCCAGGGCACCCGTCTGCGGATTGATCGCAAAGGCCTTTGCGCCGACGACGAGATAGATTGCCACCGAGAGCTCGAACGCAATCACCAACGCCGCCGGTCTGGTGAGCACCCCCACGATCAGTAAAATCGGAGCGATCAGCTCGGCCACAAACACGCCATAGCTCAGGAAAGTTGGTAGATGATGCGCCTGGAGAGGACCGGCCATCCAGGCGATGCCCCTGGTGAGCTTCGAGATGCCGTGACAGAGCAACAGAATGGCGACGGTGAGCCTGAGGATCAGCTTTCCGGCGTCCGTCATGAGGTGCATCGTAGCGGAATGGCGCCGGTCGCGCGGCCGTTTTCATATTTCTGCGGGGCGCCGCCGACCTCGGCGGCGTTTTTCATTGACAAGTTGGGGGCGCAACGGCTTCGACGGGAACATGTCGGGGCCACGGTTGCATGCCGAGCTGATTGACTCGTAAATCCGATCAATTGAGTAGCTGCGAACAACAGCGAACTCGCACTCGCAGCCTAATTAGGCCTGCGACGCTCAATGCGGTGGTTGCTCACGCCGCCGCAACGAGCGTCATCAATGTGAGCTAAGGATTCGCGGCCCGCCTCGCCGCGGATCACGAAAACTGCGAGGCTGGTTCGCGTTCGTTCCCCGCTCTCGGGCAGAACGCGAACGAGATCCAAACGAGAGCTAAGCATGTAGTAGCCGGGTCGCCACTGTTTTCGGACGCGGGTTCAACTCCCGCCGCCTCCACCAGTACTAACGACTTCAAAGCCAGCTACTTAGCTGGCTTTCCTGTTTCCGTGTACTTGTTTTGTACTAAAATCGCTCTCGTCGTGCTCACCATCTACCGTCGGCACTCCCGGACGAAGTGCTCCAAGAGCTCGCGCAGGTACAAATCAGGCTGCCGCTGCCCGGTCTGGGTGCAAGGCACGCTGAACGGGGAGGTCGTAAGGAAGTCGCTGAACCTCACGTCCATGGAAGCGGCGTCCGCGCTCGTCACCGCCTGGAACGCGAAGGGCGAGGTCGGAGCGAAGGAAGTGCCGACGATCGAAGGCGCGGTCGCGAAGTATCTCGATGATGCGCGAGCGCGGCACTTGCGGCCGGCCACGATCTCCAAGCTCACCCGCATATTCGAAAAGGAACTGCTCGGCTTCGCGCATGACAAGGGCTTCAGGCATCTGAAGCAGTTCGACACCGAAGCAGTCGCGGAATTTCGTTCACGCTGGAAGGACGGACCGCTCGCCGCGTCAAAGAAATTCGAGCGCGTAATCGGCTTCTTCTATTTCTGCCTGCGTAACGACTGGATCACGAAAAACCCCGCTCTCGTACTGCAGCGGCCCAAGGTTGTGCAGAGCCCTACGCTTCCCTTCTCGGACGAGGAGTGGACGAAGATCCGCGAGGCGATTCCGAACTATCGCCTGAACGGCATTTACGGCGCGGGGAACGTCGCGCGCGTGAGCGCGTTCGTGCTGCTTCTCCGCTACTCGGGGCTACGCATTGGTGACGCGGTATCGCTTCAGAAATCCGCGCTCAAGGACGGGCGGCTCTTTCTTCGCACCGCGAAAACCGGAGTACCTGTCTTCGTGCCCGTCCCAGAAGAGTGCGTGAAGGCGCTGGAAGAAGCAGTGAAACTCCAGGACGGCGAGTATTTCTTCTGGACGGGACGCGGCGCGCTGAAGTCCGCCGTCGCCGACTGGCAACGAACTCTCCGCCGCCTCTTCGCGTCCGCCGGAGTCACCGGCCACGCGCACATGTTCCGCGACACCTTCGCCATTTCGCTTCTTCTCTCCGGTGTCGCTCTGGATCAGGTCGCGCTTCTACTCGGCCACAAGAACTCGCGGATCACCGAGAAGCACTACGCGCCCTGGGTGAAGGCGAGACAGGACGCGCTCGAAGCAGCGGTCCGGAAGAGCTGGTAAACGCTCACGGGTTCTCGGTTTTTCCGAATCGGTATCGGTCAAGAATCAGCTTACCGATGCGCTTACCCTCGGTGCTCAGATAGTCGTTGCGCCGCGACCTTATACCCTTCTTACCGGCGATAGCGGCGAGCGTGGTGTGAACAGGGTCCGGAGTGACGCCATCCTCCTCGAATCTCATACTGAGAAACTCCTCCCAGCCGATGTCGCCTGCAACGACATACGGCAGAAGTTCTTCGAGTTCATCCACGATCATCACGGTGAGCGGCTGAACATTCGGCGGACGACCGTCAAACTGCGCGGCAAACTGTTCGTCGACGTAACGATTCGCCGCGAGAC
Source organism: Thermoanaerobaculia bacterium (assembly GCA_035636095.1). GTDB lineage: Bacteria > Acidobacteriota > Thermoanaerobaculia > Gp7-AA8 > Gp7-AA8 > Gp7-AA10. The sequence goes on along the minus strand of DASPZU010000107.1, from coordinate 6,434 downwards.
ATTGCAGGACCGGCTCGTCGACAACGAGGATCGGATAGATGCGGCAGTCTTTCGAGATACCGTCCACCTCGCCGACCACGATCGCCTTCGCGCCCTTCACGAGCTGCGGAACGCCTTTCTTGTCCACGAACTTCTTGTGGATCTCGTCGCGGAGCTTCTGAGGGTCACGCATGAGCCGCGGGTCCTTCGCCATCAGCCCCGACTTGATTTCGATCAGGATCACGAACTCGCCGTAATCGAAAATCGCGTCAATCTCGCCGTCCCTGATTCCTATGGCGGTTCGGAGAATCGTCGTTCCTCGGAAGAAGAATTCAAGCTCGCGAACCACGAAGCGTTCGAAGCACTCGCCCCAGAAAATCGAGAAGAGATCACGACCTTTCTTGTCCAATCGATCGAAGAGCGTCCAGTAGAGCGTCGTCGACAGAAGCTCTATGAGAAAACGCGCATCGAGGATCGCGCACCGGCCGTCCTGCAGCCGTAGTATTGGTCGCTGCTTGATGACGGTTATGTCCATCGCGCGCGCTCCGTCCTCGACGTACGCCTTGAACGATCCGGCATCTCCAAGACCGAGATTCAGTTCAGCGGCGAACGTAGCGACGACGCCACTCCGCCGGTCAAAAAACTCCTGAATGCCAGCGTGCGGCAAAATCGTGTTTTCGAAGAATTGCCTGATGTCGATGATGCAGGTTCGCTGCTTCAGTACGCCGTCCCTCACCGCGGTGAAGAGGCCGAAGACGAGCGCGAGATAGTCATCCATCCTGAGCCCGTCTATGGAAACATCCGAGGGCGCCGTTCCGAACTGCTGCCCGAAGAGGTCGATGATGCCCGGATGCTTCGGCACCTGCTCCGTTATGACGAGGTAACTGCGGACGAAGAGCTGGAACATGTGCCGGGGATTCAGGAGCTCCCAGATCGGCGCCCACTCCGCGAGGATGCCGAGGAGGCCCGGATCTCCCTCCCACATCTCTTCCGGACTTTCGATGTAGTCGTTCGCGTGTAGGGTCAAATCGCCGAACCGGGTGAACGGATTCTCACCGTCCGGTGGGCGCTCCACGCCCAGCAACAACTTGAGATTGAGAAGGTGCGCAGGACGGTTGAAGAGCAGAACGAAATCGAATTTCTTCCGATGCTCCCTCAGCACGTCACGCAGATGATCGGAGGCGAATTCGGCTTCGAGCTCACGATGAACGTCGGGGTCGGCGACGCCGCGGAACAAAACCGCGTTATTGATGATCGCGAAGAGCCTGGGGGGATCTTCCGTCCCGCGGGTGGTACGAAGAAGATCCCAGTACAGGGCAGGGTCACGCGCGACGTTCTCGGCCTTCGAGTACAGGAGACGAACGCCGATTTTCATGTCCACGAGCGAAGTCTAGCGCGCGCCCGTGGTACTCCGAACCAGGCCAGCTCGAAACGAGAAGGTGGGAAAACCGGGTCGCGAGTCACTCCTATATATCGGAGGAGGAGTCATGAAAACCGTTCGCTGCCTCACTCTCGTTCTTTTTGCCGCCTCTGCCGCGTACGGGCAGACTTTCGACCCCGGCTGTCCGCTGCCGTCGCGTCTCGACGCGATCAAGGCCCAGCACGACATAGACGATCATTGTGCTCGCGACGGGAAACCATCAGCGACGAACGCTAAACACCTGGAGAGCGCCGCGAAGAACAACTTCTGCGCGAGCGGCACGCCGGCGCTCGTCACTATCAAGTCGTTCAAGGCGCTGCAGAAGAAATCGGACAATCTTCCGGGAAGCCTCACGAATCTCGCTGACCGCGCCGTCCTCCACGACCTGTACACGAACTCCGCGGGCGAGAAGCTCGGCGAGGGAACGCTGGTGCGCTTCGCCGGCTACATCCTGGATGCGCACTACTCGAACGTCTCGAACGGCGAGGCGGTGAACTGCGGCCACGCGGGCAACGAGTGGAACGACGTGCACATAGTCATCGGCGCCGATCCGAACGAGTCGAACTTCTGCAATTCGGTCACGGCCGAGATGAGCCCGCACTTCCGGCCGGAGATCTGGACGCCGGACGATCTCGATAACCTGAAGGGCACCATGGTCCGCTTCACTGGACAGCTCTTCTTCGATAGCGCGCACGCGCCCTGCCGACTCCGATCGAACGGAACCTGGAAGAAATCATCGCCGGCGCGCCTGTCGGTATGGGAGATTCACCCGGTCTATTCCTTGGATGTGTGCGACGCCGCGAGCTGCTCCGCCGACAGCGAGAACGGCTGGATTCCCTTCGAGCAGTTCGTGGGCGCCGTGATGCCTCCGGGCTGACCGGCGTAGAATCCTGAGCGCCCCGAGTGGCCGGGGACCCCACTCGGACGAGGGCGTGGGGAACGAAGCACTTTCCGCCTCGCGGGAGGTGCCGATGGAGCGAGTTTCACTCCCCCTCGATCCGAATCGTAGCTATCGCGTTCAGGAGATCGCGTTTCTTTGGAATCTCGACGATGAAACCGTGCGACGGCTGTTCGTTCGCGAACCTGGCGTGATGATTCTTTCGAATCCACGACGGGGCGCGAGGATCGTGAAGCGCACGCTCATCATTCCTGGGCACGTCGCCATCCGCGTGCAGACTCGGATGTCGGTCGTAGCCACGAGGTAGTTCCCTTCTGCGACGGCCACTCGTCGCAGTCTTAATGATCCAGCCAAGAGTCCAACCTGGATCATCTAGAAAAAGACGGCTCGACGTGCTTGCTGAAACGCAAACGCATGAAGAGTGAGACATTTAACAAGTTCCGCGTTCTCCCATCGATACACGCTTTATATCGGAGGGTAAACTGGTACTCTCTCATCACTACCTTGATTCATTCCTATCCCGTTTCTCCCGGCGAGCGGGGCGAGCGATGACGGGGAACATCGCTCGCCCCGCTAAATGGAAGCTGTGATGGTGAATCCTAAGGACAACTCTGTCGTTTACATGGCCATCGTCATGGTCTTCGTCGCAATTCTGGTTGCGGTCTTCGGTCCGCCCTGGGGAACTCGATTCATGTTTGCGATACTCTCGATTACGCTCGCGGTTGTCCTCGCCGAGTTCGGTATCGCGCGCGAATTCCACCGTAGCCGCGCGCTCAAGCAGGCGCGGGAGAATGTAAGCGTTGTCGGCAAGACCATCGTTCGCTGGAAGGACATCCGGGACAACGAGAACGAGGACGAGGAAAACAGGCGCTACAACGAGATCCTGGAAAAGTTCAAGGAACTCTTGCGGGCCGATCCGAATGTCGACTTTCGACAATTCGCGGAGCCGCTGAAAATCCAGGTCATCTCGCAGTCAGGAAAGGATGAACCGAGAGAGGCTACCGGGGTCCAGGTCGCGGAAAGCCTCGAGGTTCCTTATTCCCGACGAAACCGGCACGTTTTCATTCTGGGAAAGACCGGGACAGGCAAATCGACGCTGATGTTGCAGATGATCCGTCAGGACATCGCGAACGGAAAAGGCGTCGCCCTCGTGGAAACGGGCGATCTGGCACGCGATGTCCTTGGGTACATTCCCGAAGCGCGCCAGAGGGACGTCGTGCATCTCGACTTCGAGACCCCGGTGCCGATCGATGTTTTCGATCTTCGCAACGAAGAGGAAACCGACACGCTCGCCGAAGACGTCATCGTGACATTCAAGCGCTTTTTCGAATCCGGCCAGTGGGGACAGGGCATGGACACGATACTGCGCATGACCACCCACGCCCTCGCCGCATATCCGCAGTCCACCTTCCTCGACATTTACGAGTTCCTGTCGAATGACCGCTTCAGGAAAGAGGTGGTTCTACCGAATGTCACGAACGACCGCATAGTCCGCTTCTGGAGAGAGCAGTTCCCGGGAAACTCCACATACAAGGCCTCCGTCACCGCGATCAACTCCAGGATGAGCAAGTTCATCACCTCCTCGGTGCTGTCGAAGATTCTCGGGACGAAGGTCGGAGCGATTGACTTCGAGGACATCGTTCAGGGCAGCAAGATTCTTCTTGTGAACGTGAAGCCTGGCGAAGCAGGCATGGTCGTTGGTTCGCTCATCGTCTCGAAGATTCAGCAGATCGCCATGAATCGAAGAGTCCGCACGCCTTTCTATCTCTATGCGGACGAATTTCAGAATTACGTTACCTCGGCCTTCAACATGATTTTCACTGAGGCACGCAAGTACGAACTTTGTCTCACCCTCGCCACGCAGCTTCTGTCAAACGTGCCGGATAGGATCGAGGCCAACATCCACCAAGCCGGCACGCAGATCTTTTTCGCATCCGACGAAGGCAACAGAGTTAAGAACAAACTCGGACTGATCGAGCCAAAAGACCTCGCGAATCTTCGGCGATACGAGGCCGTTGTTTGGATGGGCGGAACGCCTGGACGCATCCACACGCTACCGCCCCCGCTACCGCTCTCGCCGAACTTCGCTCCACGACGAACAGCTGTGAGTTCTCATTCACAACCGGCTAAAACCAACAACTCCACGCAGCGAGTCGCGCAGGACTTCGATGACGAAGTGCGGCCGTCGGCCGAGACCAGCGACTAAATTTGCCTCTCATTCCTCTCACGTAACTCATTGCATACAGGGGCCTTGCGGCACCGGCCACAGAGCCCCACTCTGCCAATGTGCATGGGTCGGAGTTCCTGAAGGGAGACGCACTCGCGGTCCTCCGGACGCTTCCGGATGAGAGCGTGGACTGCTGCGTCACCTCTCCGCCGTACTGGGGACTCCGCGATTACGGCGTGGCCGGTCAGCTCGGACTTGAACCCGACTTCCGCGACTACCTCGCGAACCTCTGCGACGTCTTCAACGAGGTGAGGCGGGTCCTGAAGAACGAAGGCACCTTGTGGGTGAACCTCGGCGACAGCTACTTCGGGTCCGGCAAGGGAAATGGAGACAAGAACAACGACCCGAAATCTTCGGCGAAGGCGCGGAGCAGAAATCTCAGGAAGGCCAGAGGCCACCCGAAATCCCTGGCTCAGATTCCCTCCCGTTTCGCGATCGAGATGACCGACCGGGGCTGGATACTTCGGAACGAGATCATCTGGCACAAGCCGAACGCAATGCCGCAGTCCGTACGTGACAGGTTCACCGTCGATTTCGAGAAGATGTTCTTTTTCACCAAGAGCAAGAGGTACTACTTCGAAACACAGCACGAGCCGTTCGCAAGTAACGCCTTCGACCAGGCGCGGATGCGGAGCGGCCGGAAGGAATACTCAGGCAAATGGGGCTCGGAGAACCATTCTGCCGTGCCGACGCAGCGGGCCTTCGTCGCCGGCGGCTCGGCGGGCAGGAACAAGCGCTCGGTCTGGACGATCCCCTCTCGGCCGTTCCGGGAGGCCCACTTCGCGGTCTTCCCGTCGGCGCTCATCGAGACACCCATCCGGGCCGGATGCCCGGGGGCGGTATGCAGGGCCTGCGGCACGCCCCGCTTTCCTATCTGGAAGACGAAGGCGAAGCAGCACTCCATCGGCGCGACGTCGGGGACGTACTGGAAGACGCGAAACTTCAGTGGTGACAACACCGTCCGCAACCTGAGCGAATTGCTCGGATCCACCGACTGCGGTTGCGGGGCCGGCTGGAAGCCCGGCCTCGTGCTCGACCCCTTCATGGGAAGCGGTACGACCGCGGAGGTCGCGCTCCGGCAGGGCAAGCACTTCATCGGAATCGAACTCAATCCCAACTACATCCGAATCGCGAGAAATAGGATCAAGCGTCTGGCGATCCGGCTTCCGCTTGCCTCGTGATCTTCCGCGCCACCGAGTACCGCAAGCGAATCCTTCAGCTCCTCGCGGAGAAACCGAATCTCAGGACGAGTCACTTCTACGAGGCCCTGGCCCCGGATCAGATCCGGCTGCTCTACGGCCGCGCGGGCGGCCTTCAGGCGCATGAACGGAAACGTCGAGCGAATTACGAGCGGCAGATTCGGCGCGTACTGTTTCTTCTCACGCACGGCGAATTCAGAAAGCGGTACGTGGGAGTGACGTATTGCCCCGATCCCGCGCGAAGCGCTGCGATCGGCCGGCCGGTTGGAGAGAACCTCTACTGGCTGACCGAGACCGGGCGGGAGCACGCCCTCGCGCACGGATTCATCACCGAGAAAGCCGCAAGGCATGCGAAGACGTACCGAACGAGAAGCCGAAACACGACACTCCATTCGTCCGACATCACCGAAACAATTCTCGCGTTCGAGCGCTGGTGCGCGACGAATGGCCGGAGACTGAACCATCGAGTGACCGATGTAGCGATGCACCTCGACGGAAAGACACTTGTTCCGGACGCGCTCCTCCGGATCAGCGATCCGTCTCGCCCCGCGCCGAACACCTTCAATTTCTTCGTGGAGGTCGAGGACACGAAGCAGAACGACTACGAGGACGGCCGGTCGGGCGTGGTACGAAAGTGCATGTTCTACCTTCGCTACTTCAGAACAGCCGAGTGCAAGGCACGCTTCGGCTTCACCGACTTCCGCGTTCTCA